>PAHO01000051.1 GCA_002705085.1 Phycisphaerae bacterium
GTGTCTTCGGTGGGGCGGTCTGCGCCAAAAGCTGACGCGGTCAGGATCAGGAGGCTTCCGAAGGCCATGTCCGAACCACAATGGCGGAATTCTGGCCGCCGAAACCGAAAGAGTTGGAAAGACATGCGTGAACCTCCGCTGGTCTGGCCTTGAGGGGTACGTAATCAAGATCAAGCGCAGGGTCTTGATCGGTCAGGTTGGCGGTGGGCGGCAACATGCCGTGTCGCAGCGCTTGCACACACACCACAAGTTCGGCTGCGCCGGCGGCGCAGATGAGATGGCCCAACATGCTTTTGACACTGCTCACCGGAACCTCTGGGGCGTGGTCACCAAAAACACTTTTGATCGCCATGGTTTCGACGCGGTCGTTTTCACTGGTGCCCGTGCCGTGGGCCGAGATGTAGTCGATGCCCGGCCCAGTGGAGGCTTCGGGATCAATGTTGGCTTCTTTCAAAGCAGCCCGCATGGCGGCCGCGGCCAAAGCGCCTTCTGGGTGCATGTCAGTGATGCGATACGCGTCGGCGGTGGAGCCATAGCCCGCAATTTCGGCAAGCGGGGTCGCGCCGCGGGCGGCCGCGTGTTCGGCCGATTCCAAAATCACGATCGCGGACCCTTCGCCCATCACAAAGCCGCCTCGCGTGCGACTGAAGGGACGACTGGCGGCGGCTGGATCTTCGTTGGCGGTCGAAAGCGCGGTCAATCGGTTGAAGCCAGTCACGCCGAGTTCATGCAGCATGGTGTGTGTGCCACCAGTCAGCATGAGATCGGCTTCACCGCGGCGAATCAAATGGGTCGCTTCACCGATGGACTGGGTACCCGCCGCGCAAGCCGTCAGGCAGTTGGAGGTTGGTCCCCGCAAGTCGTACTCCAAGGCCAAGTGGCGGGCGGGAGCGAAGGGCTCTTGCTCGGCTTCGAATTCTCGAGAGTACGCCTGTTGGGCGGTCTTGCCCCAGGTTGGCCAGTCGTATGCCTCGTCACGAACGCCGGACATATGGGACCGGCAGGTGGCAACAAAGTCGAGGGGGCCTTCGCCCGCGCCAAGGTAGATGCCGCTGCGATTCGGCTTTGGCGGTGACTGATCGAGTCCAGCCATGCGCCATGCTTCGGCGGCGGCGTGCAGCGCGTAGGTTGTGTGTCGACCTGGGTTGCCGTGTTGCTCAGAGTCACGAACCGATTGCGTCCAATCGAAGCTGTCCGCAACCTGCCCGGCAATTCGGGTGGGGAAAGTTGAAGCGTCAAACCGAGTGGTGGGTTTGATGCCAGATTTGCCGGAAATCAAGGCCGACCACACCGTGTCGAGATCTTGCCCCAAGGGGGTGATCCAACCCATGCCCGTAACCACAACTTGGCGTGTCATGCGCTTGCCTCCAAAACCAACGCGGCGTGTTGTCCGCCTTGGCCCGTCACAAACGCCAAGACCCGTTGGGCGTTGCCTTGCGTAAGACGAAGCACTGCCGCGCTGGCCACCAACGCGCCCAAACCCGCGCCGCAGTTGCCAAAGACTTTGGCGGGGGTGGTGATGCGAGGGTCTGGCGCCGACCAACCAAAGATTGAAGCGATGGCGTGCTCTTCGGCGTGGTCGGAGTTCACGCCGGAAGCACTGGTAATCACTTCATCAATGTCTTGGGCCGAAACCCCCGCATCTTCCATCGCCCGTTCCATGACCGAAGCGAACGAGGGGTCATCTTTTGGCACCACGCCATCGCGGCTGCAGTGGGGAGATTGTCCGCCCGCAATGCCAGTGATCCGTGCCAGAACCTTGGCGTTTCGATCGGCGGCATGTTCAAGAGATTCCACGATCAGCACCGCGCCGCCTTGTGCTGGGGTGGCTCCGGTGTCTTGGAAGGGTACGCCTTCGCCCAATCGCTCCGACAAATGCTGTCGAAGTCGTTGCACGGGATGGATGCGGTCTTCGGTGCCACCAGCGAGACACGCATCGGCGTCGCCCCGCTCGACCACCCGCGCGGCTTCGGTGATGGCCAGCATGCTTCCGGTTTCGCCGCACGTCATGGTGTTGGATGGACCTTGCGCCCCATGCACGATGGTGACGTGGCACGCGGGCATGTTGGGCAGGTACTTCAACATCCAAAGGGGGGTGAGGCGTTCCATGCCCTCGCTGCCCCAGAGTTGCACATCCACCGACCCTTCTGGCGCGGCGACTTTCATTGCCCCGCCCAACTCTTCCACGTCAGCGGCAATCAGGCCAGCACCGAGTTGGCATCCCAGCCGCAGTGGATCTGGGATTGGTGCTTCGTCAGGATGCGTCGTTGTGGTGCGGAGGTTGGCGTGTCGAATGGCCGCATCGGTGGCGGCCAATGCCGACTCAATGTCAGGACACATCACTTTGATGGCCTTGCGGTGGCTTTTGGGAACGACATCTCGGATCTTGACACTGTCCGCCGGGATCTCACAGGCCATCTCGGTGGCGAGCCCCAGTCCGGCGTTCTTAGCGGCAGGTTGCGCGAGAGGTGTGTCGGCTTGGAGCGCGGATGTCAGAGCATCTGCCCCCAGCCCGAAGGCTCCGACAGGTCCGATCCCAGTGATGACCACATTCTGAAGCGGCATGGGCTCCAGATTCTACCGGCTTGGGGTTATTTCTTGCTGATCCGATCCGCCACCAAAAGAGCGATTTCGAGGGCTTGTTCTCGGTTCAGTCGCGGATCAACTTGCGATCGGTAGGCCCGTTCAAGATCGGCTTCGGACAGGTTTCGGGCGCCCCCGGTGCATTCGGTGACGTCTTCCCCGGTCAACTCAAAGTGCACGCCACCGAAGTGCGTGCCCATTCGCTCGTGCACGCCGATCGAGCGTTCAACTTCCCCAAGGATGTCATCGAAGTGGCGGGTCTTTCTTCCCGATGCCGTCGTCACCGTATTGCCGTGCATGGGGTCGCACACCCAGACCACTTGTCGACCATCGGCTTTGACGCATTCGATCAGCCGCTCCAAGCCTTCATTGACCGACTGCACACCAAAGCGGTGCACCAAGACCAATCGGCCTGGTTCATCATTGGGATGCAAGATGTCCATGATCCGGCGTAGTCGATCTGGCTCGGTGTCATCACCAATTTTGACGGCCACCGGATTTCGAATGGTGGCGAAGTAACGCACATGCGCTCCATCGGGGTCGTTGGTGCGTTTACCAATCCAAGGCAAGTGGGTCGACAGATTCCAGAGGCCATCGCGCCTGGGGACTTCACGGGTGAGGGCTGCTTCCGCTTCGAGGTGCAAACCCTCGTGGCTGGTGAAGAAATCGACTCGCTTGGTTTGTCCCAAATGGTGGCCGGCAATGGTTTCCATAAAGGAAATGGAGTCTTGGATTTCTTCGACAATTTGTCGGTAGCGATCCGCATTGGGTGAATCCGCCACAAAACCCAAATTCCAGTACTCCGGGTGATGCAGGTCGGCAAATCCACCGTCAATCAAAGAACGAATGAAGTTCAAAGTCAGCGCGGCACGTTCGTGCCCCTTGACCAAGCGCCAAGGGTTGGGGGTTCGGTCTTCGAGGGTAAACGCGGGCCCGTTGACATTGTCACCGCGGTAGCAAGGCAATTCGATCCCATCTTGGGTCTCGGTGTCCTTGGACCTTGGTTTGGCGTATTGACCAGCAAAGCGTCCCACTCGGACCACGGGACGGCGGGTGCCGTGCACCATGACCAGTGACATTTGCAGCAGCACCTTGAGCTTGCCGGCGATGGCATCAGAAGAACACTCGTCAAACGACTCCGCGCAGTCTCCGCCTTGCAACAGCAGCCGCTTCCCTTGGGCGGCTTCGGCCAATTGACTTTTGAGTGCTTCGATTTCCCAACTGGTCACCAGAGGAGGTAACGCACGAAGACGGGCCACCGCCGCCTGGAGCTCTGCGGGGGCTGGATAGTTCGGCTGTTGAAGGGCCGGGAAGTCTCGCCAGTCTGACTGCGTCATCTTGCTTCCTCTATCGGCTCATGGACACCGTCACCCAAGTGGGACCTTGGTTTGGGCTCAAGATCTCAATGGGGGGACAAAGTGGCCCCGCCCGGATTCGAACCGGGACTGGCACGGACCTAAACCGTGTGCCTCTACCAATTGGGCTACGGGACCGACAATCGGGCTGGAGCTGCCGAGTCGAGGATGTAAACTTCTTAAAGAAATGAGTTTGCGATTCCACGATCCAGCAAAAGAACCCGAGTTTCGCATCATCATACGATCGCTTATTGGAGCCGGTGTCGCCTCGCGGGCCGATAGTTGAGAAGTATGAAGCGGCGGAACACATGGCGCCCTTGGCTCGATCCGGTGGGTTTGGTGGCTCGATTGCTTCTGACCGTCATTGCGATGTCAACGGCCATTGAGGTCTTAGAGTCGACCACATCGTTGCGCCATGATCGGTTGTCGGCCCTTGGTATTGAGGCGGTGGAAGAACTCGACTTGATTTTGGGCCTGCTCATGCTCGTGGGGGGGATCTTGGTGTTGGCCGGACTTTGGACGCGAGCCGCGGTCCTCGTGGTGCTGTTGACCTGGTGGCCCAGTTTTCTCGTGCCGGAGGGTGGATCAGATTGGATCGCCACCTTGGCTGTCGGGGGGTTGGCCATCCACTTGTTGCAGCGTGGGGCGGATCGCTTCAGTATTGACTGGGCCCTGGAGGCGACCCAGGATCAACCCTTGGTCTTGCGCCAACCGTGCACGGTTGATGCACAGGATGACTTGGTTTAACCCGGCATTTCTGCGTTCTGGCCCCTCCTTCTCTGGCGGCTTCTGAAGAACTTCGTCGTCAACAAAAGATCACCGGCGCTCAGGCGGTAGGCTTTGGTACCGATGTCTGAGGCGCTCTGCGACGAAACATCTACCGCCGCGTTGGATGACGTGGAAACCACTCTCGGAGAACTCCGTCGAGAGGCCAAGATGCGTCAAACCCTGCCGTGGTTGTTCTCGGCCTTGGTGCATGGCTTTGTGTTGCTGGCTGGATTTTGGATGACCTTCTTGGTGATTCAAGACCAAGATGAGGTTCGCCCGGTTTCCGTCCGTTCTGACTTCGAAGCACTGACTTTTGCCCCAGTTCGCCTTCCCACCGAGAGTTTGGAAGTGACGCCTTCCGCCTCAGCCAGTTTGATGTCTCAGGCCCCAATACTCCCCGGTCCCCAACCAGTTGAGCCAACCTCAACCGCGCCGGTTGCTTTGGCGTCACCTGTTCTCACCTCCCAATCGATCACCGATCGGCCGGATACGGCGTCGTTCTTTGGCGTCTCTGGCAGCGATGCTCGTCGCGTGGTGTATTGCATTGATGCTTCGGGCTCCATGATTCGTTCGTTGCCCATGGTCTTGGAACACTTGGGGCAATCGATGGACCAACTCAAGCCACCCCAACGGTTTTCGGTGGTTTTTTTCCAAGACAACGAAGCGGTGCCGATGCCCAAATTCGCTTCGATGCCACTGGCCACTCTTGATCACAAGCGTGCGGTGATTCGGTGGATGCACCAGGACATTGTGCCCCTAGGAAGATCCAACCCCCTCCGCGCGTTGGAACTCGCACTCTCGGTGAACCCCGATGTGATTTTTTTATTGAGTGAAAACATCACTGGGGCTGGTCCCTTTGAAATCGAGGCCGATCGCTTGTTGGCCGCGTTGGAGGACCAAAATCCGATTCAATCGGATGGCACACGGGCCACGGCGATCAAATGCATTCAATTTTTGGAAGAGGATGTGCTGGGGGTGTTGCGGAAAATTGCAGACGCTCACGGTGGACCCAACGGTTACAACTTTGTTGAGCGAGACGGAGCGGGCCGACTTCAGGCTCGTCAGGATGGAACAGACAAGGAACAGGGTGATTAAATGGGAATGCGAAGGGCATGGATGATGGTGGGTGTACTGGGGTCGATTCTTGCTTTGCTGGTGGAACCAGCCACCGCAAATGATGTGCCCCCAGAATCTTCGCGATCGTTCGCAGATGCATTTTTTGTGTCAACCCGGGCTATGCCAGATGGACAGCGCAGCATCGAGTGGCTCGGCACCGGCATCATTTGGTTGTTGATTTCTGCCAGCGCGGTCAGTCTTGGGGGGACCTTGTACTTCTTGTGGAGTACTCAATCTGAAGCCTTGATTCCCAGCCAGAGTCGAGACCATGTCTCTCGATTCTTGGCTTCGGGCGGGTATCGAAAAGCCATCAAGATCTCCGAGGAAGATCGAAGCTTTTTTGGCACGGTGCTTCATTCGACACTTTTGTCTGCCCCGAAAGGGCACGCGGCCATGGTGATGGCGATGGAAGATGCCGCGGATGAAGAAACCGCAAGACGGCTCCGAACCGTTGACTTTTTGAATCTGGTTGGTCAATTGGCACCGATGGCCGGTTTGTTTGGCACCGTCTACGGCATGATTTTGGCCTTCCAATCCATTGTGGCAGCCGGGGGGAATGCGGACCCTGTATTGCTCGCCGGTGGTATTGGTACCGCGCTGGTCACCACCTTTTGGGGATTGGTGGTCGCGATTCCAGCATTGATGGGATATGCGGTCATTCGCAATCGGATCCTCAATGCATCCGAAGTGGTGATTGGGGAAGTGACCGAACTGATTCGTCCGTTTGATCCAGATTTGAGAAAATCCACGGTTCCGGCGGCCAAGCCCGCATCCAATATCGAAGTGTCTGGTCAATCTCCCCAGGCTGCGTTGCGAGGTTCCCCCGACGAGCTTCAAGCCAACCCGCAATCCCACGCCCAGGCCCCCAGAGACTGATGTCGATACTGAATCGCACCAGACGAAAGCCACCACCGACTCAAGTTGAGGCCAACTTGACTTCCATGATCGATGTGGTGTTTTTGTTGATTGTGTTCTTCATTTTGGTGTCGCAGGTGGTCAACCGCGAGGCGGAACCCTTGGACCTGCCGGAGGTGCCCGATGCGGCCGCCAAAATCGCCGGTGAGGAATCTCGTTTGGTTGTCAACGTCTTGTCCGACGCCGAACAACCAGGCGTGGGCCTTCGCGCCGTAGTGCAGGGACAACCTTTTGCGATCGACCCAGAGGGGTGCCAAGCGTTGGCCAAAAGGGTCGCGGTTGATTTGGAGAGCCGACCCGATTTGGCCATTCATTTGCGGGCGGATCGCGAGGTCCATTTTGAATGGATTCAGCCCATCATGGATACGTTGCGTGCGGCCAGTGCTCACGTGGAAGGTGCAGAAGCCAAAGTCCACTTGGTCTTGTTGGAGCCTGCGAGCTGATGGCATCCTCTGATCAGAACCAACCGAGATCCCAGGCCGTGTGTTGCGAGACGCGCCGGACTCAACGTCGGGACGAACGGAAACTCAAGCGGCGATCGAGTTGGCGTCCCACGCTCAATCTCACTTCGATGATCGACGTGGTGTTTTTATTGCTGGTGTATTTCATGGTGGCCACCGAATTCAAGCGAACCGAGGTGATCGAGCGACTTGATTTGCCCAATCGCCTGGGGGCTGGGGTGGCGGATCCTTTTGAGGTTCCGGATCATCCGGTGGTGATCACAGTGTCTTCCCAGGACACCGACGCGGGCCGCTCCACGGTGGCAGCTGGGTTCACCATTGGCATCCAAGGACCCTTTCCACAGCCGACCACAACCACTTCATTGACCGAATTGTTGGAAGCGCGACGGATGGGGGGGACGGGTGGACGTGGACTGTGGCCTGAAGATCATCCGATCGTTCTCCAGCCCGCCCCGGGCACCGACTGGGAGCATGTGGTGCGCACGTTTGATGCCACCGCTCGGGCGGGCTACAACAATATCTCGTTGAACTCAAATGAAGGCTGATCGTGCAGAGTCCTTCTTGGTGGAGCAATTGGGTGATGAAGGAAATGGATATGAACAGCAATGTCCGGCATGGTTGGTTGGGGACTTTGGTGGTGCTGGTGGTGGGCTTCTCGCTGAACAGTGTTGCGCTCGGCACATTGATCCCGCTTGATGATCTTGCCACGCTGGATCGTCAAGTTGCCGAAGCCGCGCCCAAAGAGGTCATGGCCCGGCGTCACGACCGCATCATCTGGCGAGAGCGCCATCTTGATATCGATTCGGCACCAGCACGGGTGGCCTTGGACCACGCGGAAGATGTGCTTTTGGTTCATCTGCGCTCGGGCCAGAACGCTTTTCGTCAATTGTGGACCTGGCCGCTGGTCCCTGTGGAGGAACGTCAAGCCATCCATTCCTGGGTGCGCGAGTTGGAGGCATGGAGTGCGGCGGGAATGTCAGCGCTCGAAGCGGAGATCCAAGCGCTCGAAGACCATCCGGACTTCGACACCGATCCGGTCCTGCAATTGGAGCGATCCAAACTGGTTTGGCGCGAGCGTGACCACCGTGGTCCGTGGTTGAGATTCTTGGCGCTCAGTTACCGCATCCAATTGGACCGCGTCGAGGACCTGCCGATTGCGCCCCGCGATGCTCGCTTCGAGGAAACCATGTCCCGGGACGCCATGCGTCGACAAGCCTCAATGTGGGGGGCGCGTTTGCGAAGCCAGCCGAGGACTTCCAATCGGGGGGGGCTTGGACAGGATCTGGCGCTTTCCCCATCCGCTTTCGCGTTGTTTGAGTTGCATGAAGCCATTTTGCGGAGAACCACCCAACGTTCGATTGAACCTTTGGACTTTGATGCTTTGAACGCTCAATCGATCGAACGCTTGGCGCCTCGAGAGCAACAACTCTTTCAATGGCTTTCTGGCGAGTTTCATTTTCAAGAAGAACCGCCGTGGCCGTGTTTTGATTGGGCCAACTTGAATGTCCTGCAGGCCATGGAGAACGCGCCGCTCTCCGCGGAGGGGTTGCGCAACAGCATCAAGCCTTGGTTTCAAATCCGAGGACATCTTCGTGGAACGGGTCCGGATTGGTCCGGTCTGGTCGGGACCCGCATGGCCCGGTTGTGGCGCTGTTGGGCGGGGTCGCCACGGTCGGATTGGCTGGTAGAGCATGCCCCGCCATGTGCCTTGGTGGAGATTGCCTCGGCCTTGGCTCCAAGCGATGCCGAAAGGTCAACCGATCTGTATGAACAAGCATTGCAACAAGCCAGGGCCGAGGGCACCGACTTGTCTCCCTACATCCGAGCTTCCTATGCGTTGGGTATGCAAGCGTTTCAGGCTGGGGATATTGACCGGGCCATCTCGATGTTCTGGCAAGCCACTTTTGGCGTGCCGCTTGGATCTGAACCAGTGGAGCGCAAACAGTTGCCTTCGATCCCATCCCAGTGGTGGGGGATCACCCGGTTGCTCCAGGCTTGTGCGGTGGTGGCGACCCCAGAGTCCGAGCTGGTGACTGCGGAGTGGTTGCTTTCCTTAGAGAACATGCTGAACACGACCGAGGATGACTTGGCCTTTGCTCGATGTTGGGTGGGTATCGGTGACGAGGATCGAGCTCGACCGTACGTCGAGCAAGCCCTGCAGAGGGAGCCGGAATCAGCAGAGGTGCACGCAGCCGTGTTGGCTATGGAGCGCCAGAAGGTTGCTCGATCGGCTCCGGAGCAGCGAGCCGCCAAGGCACGTGCGGCCAGATCACGACTTGAAGCGTTCAAGGCGTCTTTTTTGAAACCAAAAGCCATCGAGGAGCCTGCGGATCCTGTGCTCGCAGGGGAGTATCGATTGACTGCCGTTGAAGTGTCGCTTGCATTGGATGGACCTCGTTCCGCCCAGCGTGTGCTGAATCAAGCGCCGTGGCCAAGCGTCTTGGATGACAGCCTGCTGGGTGAACGGGTCGCGTTGGAAGCCCGAGTGGCGGCGGGTCTGGGGACGTCTGTGTCCGGCGGCTTGTTGGCACGGTTGGAAGAGGATCCAGATCGGATGGCCCCAGTGATGGCGGGCGTCCTTCGAGATCAATTGTCACTCGCCGTTCGTTTGCGACAGTCCTTGGCGCCCGAAGCAAAGCAGATCGGGCAACGGTCTGCCTTGGAAGAGACCCTTGAGGTCTTTTCGGGGTGGGTGTTGTCCGAGGAGGAGCCGTCGTCCGCTTGGCTCGAATTGGTGGCGGATGCGTCATTGTTTTTGGGTGATTCCACCACGGCTTTGCGGGTCTACGATCGCTTGCTTGAAGTTCAGTCGGACGCGGCACCATGGCTGCTGGGTCAAGCTCAATGTCAGCTGAACTTGGCGGGAACCGATCGTGATGAACTTGCGATACCTATGGCCACGTTCCGGCGACTCGTCTTGGCCACTTCGCCCCAAAAGTTGCCCAAGGTGTACTGGTCTTCTCAGGTGGGCATGCTCGAGATTTTGCAGCGGATTGGTACATCGCCGACGGAATTGTGGTCTCGCGTCGAACAACTGAGGACCGTCTCACCTGATCTTGGGGGGGTCACGTTCCGTTCGAAGCTCGAGGCGTTCCAACGGTCAGATTGAGGGGGGCTGAACCAGTTCGACTCAAAATCAGAGTGGTTCAGGAACGAAGTGGCGGAAAGGCTTCCAAGCCAAGACGACGGTCGCGCAAGAACCGCCGAGCCCAATTGGGTTCCGTTTGTTCCGTTCGTACAGGTTGCCCAATCGGTTCCGAAACATTTTGTCTTCCCCGTTTGACAGCGCAACTTCCTTGCCCGATTGATTCTTTTTGTGGCGGAACCATTTCTTGGTTGACGCCGAATGAGATGAAGGGTCACCAGATCCTGCGAGGGCCAACATGTCCAGAAGCCACGGAGAACTCGAGCACTACCTGCAGGAGATTGGTCGCACCAATCTTCTGACGCCGCTCGAAGAGCGGGAACTTGGCTGGTCCATCATCAATGATGGTTGTCACGAAGCCAAAGACCGACTGATCCGGGCAAACCTTCGTCTCGTGGTGGCCATCAGCAAGAACTACAACAACCGTGGCATGACCCTGTCTGATCTGATTGAAGAGGGCAATGTTGGTTTGATTCGTGCCGCGGAGGGCTTTGACCCAGCTCAGGGCGCTCGCTTCTCGACCTACGCCTCATGGTGGATCAAACAGGCGATCAAGCGCACGTTGCTCCATGCCCGCCAGCCGGTCCATATCCCTGCGTACATGGTTGAACTGATTGCCCGGGCGAAAGAGCTGGCTCGAGATTTTGAACAAAAGCACGGGCGACCGCCCACCGATGCGGAAATGGCCAAGTTGCTTTCGGTGCCGCCCCGGAAATATGCCGTGGTGCGTCAAGCCATGGACACCCAATCGGCCAGCACCATCTCAACCGCAAATGATGACGAGCAACGTGGTTTCTCGGAGACTTTCGCGGATGCCAGCCAAGTGGCCCCTGAAGAGCAAACAGGGAATCGAGAAATCTACAGCGTGGTCATGGAACTCTTGGATGTCATCGATGAGCGTGATGCCAGCATTTTGCGTCTTCGCTTTGGTCTTCAAGGGGAACAACCCCTGACCCTCAAAGAAATCGGCGCTCGCATTGGTTTGACTCGGGAACGTGTTCGCCAGTTGGAGTCGGAAGCCTTGGGACGGATTCGCAGCGCGATTGAATCTGGGCACCCAGTCCGGTGGTTCGAAGAACGCCGAAAACTACGCCAGGGCTGACTCTTTCTTCAGCTCTTAGGACCGTTTGTAAAACGGCATGGACACCACCGTGGCTTTCGCGGTGCTGCGTCCAATTTCCACTTGCAGTTGGGCCCCTTCGTTGCTCCATTCGGTGTTCACCATGGCCATGGCAATGGATTGTTGCAGGGTGGGTGAGACCACGCCGCTGGTGACTTCGCCAACCACATCGTCTAGATGCTTGACCACCGCGCCTTGCCGTGCGGCACGGGGGGCGTCGATGTTGAGACCAACCAATGTGGTGGGTACGCCTTGTTCGGCCTTCTTCCGCAGAGCTTCTTGGCCTAAGAATCCTGGGGCATCCTTTTCGAGTGTGACTGCGAACCGAAGACCCGCCGCAATGGGGTCTTTGGTCTCGGAGAGTTCGTGGCCGTACAGCGGCATCGCGGCTTCCAATCGCAGACTATCTCGAGCGCCAAGACCAGCGTCCACCACGTTGTGCTGGTTGAGATCGTCCAACACTTCCATGATGGCCTCGGTGGCGGTCCCGGGTGCGATGATTTCGAATCCATCTTCTCCGGTGTATCCAGTCCGGGCCACAAACAATGCGTGCTTGCCGTGTTCAATCAATCCACATCGGTACCGCTTCATTTCGGCCAAGTGTGGCCAACGTGCGGTCATCCTTTCGACGGCCGATGGGCCTTGTACAGCGACCATGGTGGATCCCAAGGTGTCGTCAGAAATGTCAGCCCCATGTTCATTGTGGGCCTGGAGATGTTCCACCACCGTCTCTCGATTGGCTCCATTGCAGACAACCAAAAAGTCTTCTGGCCCCATCCGGTTGACGATCAGATCATCGATGGTGCCGCCATCTTCTTGACAAGCCAATCCATAACGAGCTTGGCCGTCTTTCATTCCACCAATTTTTCGAGTGACCACACGCTCAAGCAGGCTTTCGGCAGCCGGACCGGTGATCGAGAGCCTTCCCATGTGGCTGACATCAAAGATGGACCCGGAGGTTCGAGTGGCGTGGTGTTCATCAAGAATTGAGCCAAAATGAAGGGGCATTTCCCAGCCGGCAAATGGCACGAGCTTCGCCCCTCGTTTGCAGTGTCGGGCATGGAGCGGGGTGCGATTCAGAGCATTCTCGGACATGCCCACAGGGTAGCCATGCCGGATTGCCGGAGTTGTCGGAATGACCTGAACCCGCGGTGCCAACGCTTCGGTTTGCGGCTCGTTTGCCCCGAATTCTGAACCGACGTGGACTTTGGAGAACAAAGATGCCCAAGTCCCAATCCCCCAAATCCAGCCTTCGCCAACCCCAATCCCTGTCTCGTGTTGCCACCCGGCCGACCCAGGACAACACTTTGGGGACCATGGCCTTGGTTCTCTTTGCCTTGGGGATGATTGCCTCTTTGTGGCTCAGTTGATCCGGCGTGGGGGGTATCCTCCCCCCACATGTCGGTTGCGTCCCGCATCCTGATTTTGCTGCTCTTCTCCTCTTTCGCAGGAGCCGAGGATCTGATGGTGACTCTGGCCGGCCGGNCGGTGGGGACGGTTCGCGTGCTGGGGGGGACAGAATCGGACACCCGATTTGCCTTGAACAACTTGCGAAGTCTGGCGGGGTCTCCTTTGGACGCCGCCATCGTTCGGGCGGATATCCGGCGCCTCACGGAGCTGGGCCGATTTTCGGAAGTGGTGGCCAAAGTCACAGAGCGTCCCGATGGCGCGGTTGATTTGGTCTATCGCGTGGTGCTGGCGCCAATCATTCGATCGGTGGAAGTTCAAGGCAATCGCCGCCTGGGTTCCGAGCAAATCTTGAATCGTATTCCGCGCTTGCTGGGTTCCATCCGGGATGAAGCTCTTCTTGAACGTGCGGCGCGTGATGTAGAACTGTGGATGCGCAGCGAAGGGTATTTGGAATGCCGGGTTGAGTTCACCAGTGGTGCGAAACCTGAAGACCTGATTCTCTTGGTGAGCGAGGGTCCTCGGGCCAAAGTGCGGTCGGTTCGCTTCCGNGGCAACNCNTCCATGAANGGNGACCGTCTTCAACANNTGGTCGANGTNNAGCNCGCCATNTTGNTGNTGGAATCNGGNACGCTNGANGAATCCAAACTGGANGAAGANGCCAAANNGGTNCGNGATTTCTACCGNGGNCGNGGCTGGCGTGATGCCNGNGTGGATTGGTCGGTNACNCGNAGCCCNGACGACCGNGAAGCNATCGTGACGTTNTATGTGCTCGANGGCGNNCGNTACCAGNTGGGTGATGTGCGNATCGANATNGNNGAAGGNGANNAGGCGGTGATGGATNCCGCTCAGATCAANNCATTGNTGGGACTCNAANTNGGCAGCCCNTGGGANCAAGCGAGCATNGATGCCGCCATCGNNCNGGTNGAATCTGGNTACCACGCCCTNGGATATCTGGATGTCCGGATTGCGAGTCGACCGGTTCGCCCGGGGCCCGGTATCAAAATTGATCTGCAATTGAAAATCTCCGAAGGCGTTCTTTCGCGGGTGGGCCAAATCAATATCCGCGGCAACGTGGCCACAAGAGACAAGGTGATTCGACGTGAATTGGATCTTCGTCCCGGGCGGCCTTTTGACAAAACCGGCCTCCGAGAGGCGGAGAGCCGACTCAACAACTTGCGGCATTTCAGTGAGGTTCGGGTTCAAATAGAGCCCCCCAAGCCAGAGCAACCTGGGGTGCGCGACTTGTTGGTGTTTGTGCGTGAGCGCAACACCGGGGCCATTTCATTTGGGGGGGCGATTGGTTCGGACAATGGAATTTACGGAGAGTTCCGCTATAGCCAGACGAACTTTGATGCCACTCGGCCTCCTGAGTCATGGGACATTGATGGACTGCGGGAAGGCTTCCGCGGCGGTGGCCAGAATTTTCAACTGACCATTCAGCCGGGGACCGAGTTGTTCCGTTACAGCCTGAACTTTGAGGAGCCACGCGTCTTTGACAGCGACTGGGGGTTCCGAACCAACTTGACCTGGCAAGAGCGTCAATACATTCGGCAGATTGAGTCATCGCGTCGGGCGACGGTGGGGGTCGATCGCAGATTTGGGAACAACTGGAATGCTTCCTTCAGTCTGCGTAGTGACGCGGCGGAGATCGACCCTTCGAATGACTCTGTTCCCATTGAGTATTTCTTGGATGGTGAACGATCAACGGTGAATGGCGTTGCTCTGCAACTTCGGCGAACCACCTTGAGCAGTTTTTTCAGACCCACCGATGGTGGCAGTGTTGAATTCTCATTGGAACAAGTCGGTTTTCTTGGTGGAGACTTCAGCTGGTGGAAAGTTGACTTGGACTGGACAGAGTTCTTCTTGTTGGGCACGGATGATCAGGGGCGGAACCGAGTGCTTCGTTGGAACGCTCGGTTTGGGAATATTTTTGACAGTGTGCCGCGGGTCCCACTTTGGGAGCGGTACTACCTTGGCGGCAATTCGCTCCGAGGCTTCGAGAACCGAACCATCAGCCCAAAATCTGTTCGGGCCAGCGACGGGGAGCCAAGCCCGGACCCCATCGGCGGCTCGTTCTTGGCCTTTGCAGGACTGCAATATGAGCATCCTCTGGTGGGAGAGAACTTCGCCCTCGCGGTGTTTGTTGACTCAGGAACTGTTCTCGCCGAACCTGGCGTTGAGTCGTGGCGAGTGTCGGCTGGCATTGGTGGCCGCTTTTATCTGCCATTCTTGGGGCCAGTCCCCATGGCCATTGATCTTGCTTGGCCACTCGTCCAAGAGGATTTGGACCAAACCCAAGTGCTGTCCTTCCGTGCGGAGCTGCCTTTCTGAGCCAAGGGCCCTCGACGGGGTATCCTGTGCTTCTTGAAAGCCAAGGTCCGTGTGATCTTGTTGGAGTCCGTGTATGCGAGTCGCAAGTTGGTTCCCATTGGCAGTGCTGGTGGGCTGGATCGGGGCCGATATGGCCGACGGCACCACCGCCAGCTCCGCTTCTGCGGTGATTGTTGCCGTGGTGGATATTGAGGAAGTGATTGCAGGCCTAGAGCAGCGAGCAGATGCCGAACGAAAGTTGCAGGCTCGTGCGGCTGAAATTCAAGCTGAAGGTGATGCGTGGCAATCTCGGTTGTCCGAAGCGGAACAGGTCATGAAAACGGCCGATGGCTCCGCCGCCCAGCGTGAGGCCATTGTGGCGTTCAAGGATCTTGAGTTCCAGTACGAAGCCAAGATGGCCTATTGGAATGACATTCTGGAAAGAGAAAAGGTCAAACTGTGGCAGTCGGTCTTCGCGGCACTGCGTGAAGAGGTTCGCACCATTTCTGAGGCCCGCGGTTGGGATGTGGTCGTGGCCGATGATTCCGCCGCGGAATTTTTCCCCATTCGGGAAGGTTCCCTTGAGATTCAATACAAACAATTCATGCGGGACCGTCGCATCTTGTATGCCGGCCAACCGGTCGACGCGACTGCAATCATCTTGGATCAAATGAATCGAAAGTGGTCCGCGGGACCCCAAGGAGAATGACATGAACCAGTCACGCACCATGATGTTGATGTTGGGATGCGGCTTGGCCGGTCTGCTTCTTGGCTTTTCCAGAAGTGCTGAAGGTCCGGTCGTGGTTGTGGATGTGGTGGCCGCCATCGAGGCTTCAGATGCTTGGTCCCAAGAGGAGGCCCGCTTGGTCGAGTTGGCCCAGCAACTGCAATCCCAAGCAGAGACATTGAAGGATGAAATCACCACCATCCAAAATGATTTGCAATCGGGCATCTTGACCCCAGATTCGCCTGAACGAATGCGACTCGAAGATCAGTTGCTGGAAAAGGCCAACGCCTTCCGCGCCATGCAGCGCACCATTGATTTTCGACTCAATTCAGAAAATGCACGGATCCTTGAGCAACTTCACGCTTTAGCGCAGCGCGCGATGGCTTCGTTGTCCGCCGAGCGAGGTTGGTCGGTGGTGTTGCCTCGCACTCCGTTCACCGTTCCTGAATCTCTCGACCCCAATATCGTGCGCAGCGCGATCTTGGACCAGTCGGTGCTGCACGCCGAGCCCGTGGCTGACGTGACCAGCATCGTGACCAATCGGATGAACGAGCTCTGAGCCGTCCCACCACTGCTCAGGAACTCGCCACTTGCCTGAATGCTGAGGTTGTTGGCGATCCTTCGCGGAAGATTGTTGGGCCGGCGGCCCCGGAGCATGCCGCGGCGGATGATGTGGTTGCGGTTTCTGGAACCGCATGGCTCGCCGTGGCCAAGGCCTCGGCTGCGGGAACCGTAGTGCTTCGGGCGCAGGACCTCGAGGCCTACGGTGATGCCCAAGACAAGACGTTGATTCTTGTGGCAGACGCACCACTCCGGCGGACCCTCGAACTTTTTGCGCCCGAGGAGGACATTCCTCCCCAAGGTATACATGCTTCAGCGGTCATCGATCCCAGTGCCACGCTGGGCAAAGGGGTTTGTATTGGCCCATTTGTTCAGGTTGGCCCCGGGGCTTCGTTGGGCGAAGGAGTTGTTCTTGAGTCTGGAGCCCAGGTGGGAGCGCGGGGCAAAATCGGCGCGCGATCTCGTTTGCGACGCCATGCGATTTTGGGACGAGATTGTGTTCTTGGGCAAGATGGAACCCTTCATGAGCATGCCGTGGTGGGTGGAGAAGGCTTCGGTTTTGATTATGCCCCCGGGCAAGCGGCCCACCGTCTGCCTCATCTGGGCGCGGTTTGCATCGGCCACCGCTTTGAACTCGGGGTGCAATCTTGCGTGGATCGTGGGCTGTTGACGAACACCACCATTGGTGACGATGTCAAAATCGACAACTTGTGCCAAGTGGGCCACAACGCCAAAGTCGGCGATCGGGTTCGCATGAGCGGAATGTCGGGGGTCGCTGGTTCATCGGTTTTGGAAGATGATGTGGTTTTGGCTGGTGCTGCCATCGTGAAGGATCACGTGACCGTGCACCGGGGCGCGACTATTGGGATGGATTCGTGCGTTATCTCGGACGTTCCAGCTGGTGAGATTTGGTCTGGATCTCCCGCCCGCCCCCACCGACAATTCTTGCGATCGGTCGCCCTCGTCAATAGGCTGGCACGGTCGAAACCCGGGCATTCCTCATGAACGCGTCCTCTTCAGCTACCGCCGAATCGAATCTGTTCCAGCGAACGGTGGGGGGAGCCATTGAGCTGGAAGGCCCCGGATTGCTGACTGGTGAGCATTGCCGCTTGCGATTGCTTCCGGCGGAACCTGGTACCGGGCGGGTCTTTGTTCGCACGGATCTTGAACCAGCCGTTCAGATTCCCGCATTGGTCAAGTTTGCCCGTCGGGCAGAGCGACGCACCATCTTGGAACTGGGGGAAGTGCGCGTTCAAACGGTCGAACATTTGTTGGCCGCTTTGGCGGGACTTGAGATCGACAATGTACGAATCGAACTGGATGCCACCGAGCCCCCAGGATTTGATGGCTCCGCTCAAGTGTTTGTGGAAGCCATTTTGAATGCTGGCATCGTGGCCCAAGATGAACCCGTTGCGGTACTTCATCCCGAGAACTTGACGGCCGAGTCAGAGGAGCAAGCGTTGGTTGGGTTGGCTCCATCCAAAGCCGGTGGACTCGAAGTCATGTACGACCTGGACTACAGCCGTGACGATGGTCTGGACGATGGCCGAATCAATCGCCAGTCCGTGGCGTTGGCGTTGACGCCTGAAACTTTTGCCTCCGAGATTGCACCCGCCCGGACGTTCTGTCTGGAAGAGGAAGCAGAGGCCCTTCGGCAAGCAGGCTTGGGACGGCACCATCGTGAAGGTGACATGTTGGTTTTTGGAGCCGATGGCCCCATTGGGACAGAGCTTCGATTCCCCGAAGAGCCCGCCCGGCACAAGATTTTGGATTTGATTGGTGATTTGGCCCTGACGGGCCGGCGCATCCAGGGTCGGCTGTTCGCGGCACGCTCGGGCCATGAACTCAATCGGCGTCTTGCTCTTTCACTGGTACACGATCTTCCGGTGGATCCCAAACTTCTTCGTGAAGGGCGGGCGATGGACATTCGATCCATCCAGCGTGCTCTTCCTCACCGTTACCCCATGCTTTTGGTGGATCGAGTTCTGGAACTTGATGGTGATCGAAAAGCCATTGGCATCAAGAATGTCAGCATCAACGAGCCGTTCTTTCAGGGCCATTACCCCAATGTCCCCATCATGCCTGGCGTGCTCATTGTGGAAGCCATGGCGCAGCTGGGAGGCCTTCTGGTCTCCAACACCGTTGACAACACCGGGAAGACCCCAGTCTTGTTGAGTTTGGATGGGGTCAAGATTCGGAAGCCAGTTACTCCGGGTGACCAGTTGGTCTTGGAGGCTGAGACGATCCAGGTTCGGGCTCGAATCATCTCGGTCCGATGTCGAGCAACCGTGGCGGGAACCCTCGCCGCGGAAGCGAGAATTCGCTTCATGCTCATCGAGGAGGACAGCGTCGATTGACGCGTAATACGCCATGACCATTCACCCAACTGCTGAAGTTGACGCCACGGCTCATATCGCTGATGGCTGTGAGATTGGCCCGTTTGCGGTGGTGGGTCCGCGGAGTCATCTTGGATCAGATTGTGTTCTCCGCGCCCACGCGGTTGTGGGGCCAGATACAACGCTTGGTCAACGTTGCACCGTGCATCCTTTCGCCGTCGTCGGTGGTGATCCTCAGGATCTGAAGTGGAAGGGTGAGCAGGTCAGCCTTGAGTGTGGGGATGACAACAGTTTCCGAGAGCACAGCAGTGTGCACCGAGGAACTGTGCAAGGCGGTGGGGTGACCACCTTAGGGAATCGAAATCTCATCATGGCGGGCAGCCATGTTGGTCACGACTGTCACATCGGATCGCTGTGCATCATTGCCAACAACGTGATGTTGGGGGGGCATGTGGTGGTGGGCGATCGCGCCAACTTGGGCGGGGGAGCCGGTGTTCATCACTTCACCACCATTGGCTCGGGGGCGTTCTTGGCGGGCTTGGCCCGGGTGATCAAAGACGTTCCACCTTGGATGATGGTCGATGGCACGCCAGCTGAGGTCCGAGGTTGCAACCGAGTGGGCATGCAGCGGGCCCAGATGACCGAACAGGACATCCAAGCGGTTTTGGAGTCGTACCGCATGCTTTACCGAGAGCCCAATGGTGATCAAGAATCAACCTGTGCGGTTCTGCTGGAGCGGTTCTCCGGAAGCCAGACTATCCAAAGCATTGTTGATTCCATCCGCGCGACGTTGTGCGGCAAGAATGGCCGAGCGCTCGAGAACCAGCGCACCCATGACAAGACGGTCGATCCTCGGGATCGTTAATCCAGATTGACGGCATAGACCGCGGTACAACCCGGCGCTTCTCCAACTTCCACCCGGTGCAAATTCGCGCCTTGTGGCATATGACCGACCAACGATTGATACAGGTGTTCAGCGACGGCTTCGGCCGTGGGGTTTCGTTGATCGAAAGGCGCTGTTTCATTCAGATTGGCATTGTGGAATGGCTCGATGACCGCATTCACGTGTTGTTCAATGACATGAAAATCACAAAGCAACTCTTCCTGGTCGAGTTCGGGGCCACGCACCGCCACCAGAACTCGCCAATCGTGGCCGTGCAGCGGTTCTCGCTCCCCTCGGATCACAATGGCATGGGCGGCAGAAAAGGTTCGTTCGATACGCAATTCAAAAGGCACGCAACGATGCTAGCGTTCACGTCATGACTGATGCACCCTTGATGCTCTCTGTTTCTGGTGCTCGGGGGATCGTTGGCGCCACCATGACGCCGGCGGTTGCCGAGCGGTATGCGGCCGCGTGGGGTTCTTATCTGCGTTCCCAGGCCGAAGGCGATGTGCAAGTGGTGTTGGGCCGCGATCCTCGGCCCTCCGGTTCCGA
>PAHO01000052.1 GCA_002705085.1 Phycisphaerae bacterium
CGTCGGTGTGCCGTGTGTCTTGGGTGCAGGTGGCATGGAGAAAGTCATTGAGATCGAGCTCGACGGCGACGAGAAGCAGCTGATGAATGAATCCATCAGCCACGTCAAAGACTTGGTTGAGACCGTGAAGACTACGTTCCCTGATTTGGCTTGAAGTCAGCCGATGAACCAACAAAAAAGCGGGCCCGATTTGGGCCCGCTTTTGTTTGATGTTTGCTTTGGCTTCAACCGTTGGCGTGCATGTGGGCCAACATGTCGAGGCAGCGTGTGGCGTATCCCATTTCGTTGTCGTACCACGACACGATCTTGAAAAAGTTGCCGTTGAGTTCGATGCCAGCACCGGCGTCGTAGATTGAAGAGCGGGGGTCGCCAATGAAGTCGCTGCTGACCACTTCGTCTTCGGTATATCCGAGCACGCCAGACATGGCGCCTTCAGCCGCGGACTTCATGGCGGCGTTGATGTCGGCCATGGTGGTGCTCTTGCTGGTGCGGAAGGTCAAGTCGACACACGACACGTCCGCGGTTGGGACGCGGAAAGCCATACCGGTCAGTTTGCCTTTGGTTTCGGGCAAGCACAGGGCAACCGCCTTGGCCGCACCGGTCGATGAAGGAATGATGTTGGTGTACGCGTTGCGACCGCCACGCCAGTCCTTCTTGGAAGGGCCGTCTTGGGTGGGTTGGGTCGCGGTGGCCGCGTGCACGGTGGTCATGAGGCCTTCTTCGAGACCAAACTCATCCATGATGACTTTGACGACGGGGGCCAAGCAGTTGGTGGTGCACGATGCGTTGGAGACCACGGTGTGCTTGCCACCATCGAACGTTTCGTGGTTGACTTTGTACACCAGCGTGGGCACTTCTTCGGGGCTCTTGGTGGGCGCCGAAATCAACACCCGCTTCGCACCGCCTTCGAGGTGCTTGGAGGCATCGGCAAAGGTCGTGAACAGCCCGGTGGACTCGATGACGTAGTCGCAGCCATGGTCGCCCCACGGCAACTTCGCTGGATCACGTTCGCTCATGCAGGTGGTCTTCTTTCCGTTGATCGAGAAGCCATCGTCGTGCGTTTCCACGTCGCCTTCGAAAACACCGTGCGTGGAGTCGTACTTCATCAAGTACGCCAAGTTGTCGGAGGGCACCAAGTCGTTGACCAGCGCGATTTCAAAGTCACCGCGGCGGGTGGCTTGACGTTGAACAAGACGGCCGATGCGGCCAAAACCGTTGATACCAATACGAGTGGTCATGGATGGACTCCGGGTCGGATAAGGGAAAAGTTTGGGCGACCAGTGTAGCGAGCGGACGCCCGGATCCCTCAATCCTTCTTCGGAAGCCAGGGGATGTCTTCGATCTGCAATTCTCGATTGGCCCGCCGGGCCATGGCAAAGAGCAGATCCGACAGGCGGTTGACCCAGGCGACGACATTCGGGCTGACCGTTTCGGTATGCGCCAACTCCACGATCTTTCGCTCGGCCCGCCGCGCGACCGTTCTGGCCAAATGCAGCCGGGCCGCGACTTCGGAGCCCCCGGGAAGCACGAACGTGGTCATGGGCACGTTACCCGATTCCACTTCATCGATGAACTGTTCCATCTCGGCGACGGCTGCGTCGGGGAGGCGAACCGTCTTTTCTTCGTGGGCGGTGCCCTCGGGGGTGGCCAGGTCGGCGCCGATGTCGAACAGACGACTTTGACACAGGTGCAATATGGAGTGCATCCGGCCCAAGAAGCCTTCGTCTTCAGCGGGAAGCGCGCTCATCGCCAAGCCGATGGTGGCATTGGTTTCATCAACCGTGCCATACGCTGTCACCCGTGGATGATCTTTGGAGACTCGCCCGCCGCCAAAGAGCCCGGTGGACCCATCATCGCCCGATCGTGTGTAGAGCTTCATTGCAAAAGAGTCTAGGCACTCATCCGGTGCAAGGTCCCCAGACCGCCAGCACGGCGATCACATCGTCAAACCCGGTCGTGCCGTTGCCATCCACATCGCTGCTGCAGCCGGCGCATCCCCAGTCTGAAAGAATCATCAACACATCGCTCAGGCCAACTTGTCCGTCCGTATCGAGGTCGCCATCACAACTGGGGGGTGGACCGCTGAAGATGGCGATGGTTCCGGATAGCCGAGCGGCGAAGGCCAGGTCAAAGGTCACATTGGGATGTTCGCGGCAGTAATACGAGGGGTAGTCAGCACCCTCGCCGCCTTCAACCACTTCGGTCATCGAGGTAAGCATGAGGGCGAGTTTGCCATCAGTACATCCCGCGGAAAGGAGGGTGTTGTTGGCTTCACTGATTGTGGTCAAATCGAAAACGATCGTGGAATCGGCCGGGATCAAATCGCCCGGGATGGTGCCGGGACTGGTGCCGATCGCCAGTGGGTCGGCTGCGAATCCCTCGGTGGGCTGATTGCTGGCATCTTGCCAAGTGCCACTGGGGTCGCTGGTCAGGGGATAGGCATTCCGGATGCCGCGCCCAAAGCTGCTGCCGTCGGCGGAATAAGGCCCATCCTCGGGGAATGTGCCAGCGGTCCAGCCGTTGCGCCACCCCACCGCCCACAATTCCAGAGGCCGACCGTCATCCAGATCTGGTGCACCGGTGGATCCAAAAGTGGAGGGGGCGTCGATGGTGTCGTCGTACACCACCGGGTTGGTGCCTTCGTAATTCACCTCAAGCCGCAATGCTTCGAACGTGATTTGACTGGGATCAATGGGGGTCGTGATGCCCAGTTCAGTGAGGTCAAAAGTCAACAAGAACTGACCATCTCGATCATCGAAGACGGTGTAGATGTCCTGTCCGAAGGTCGAGGCCAGAATGCGGTCACCGGGCGTGGCATTGAAGGGATAGAACCAACGATCCGTCGCCACTTCAAGATCAGCGAACTCGAAGATTTCACCCGAAGAAAGGGCCAGCAGTCCGGCAGCGGCGCTAATTGAGAACATGTCTCAATGCTATACTGTGAACCCTCCCATGAGACGGAAAATCCTCCCATGTCGCGGTGGTTTCACCATTGTGGAACTGCTTGTTGTGATGGCGGTGATCGCGGTTTTGGTGAGTTTGTTGCTCCCGGCGGTCCAAAAAGCTCGTTTGGCTGCGACTCGAACCGACGAAATGTCCTCGGCCCGTCAATTGATGCTCGCATGGGATGCCTACGCCGTCCAGTACAAAGAATCGGTCTTGCCTGGTTACAAACTGGGGCTTCGCGCGTTCACCGAGGATGGTGATGAAGTGGGGGAGGTCGCCAACACCATCGCGGCCGCTCGGTACCCATGGCGCTTGGCTCCATTTTTGGATTACGACTTTCGAACGCTCTATCGGGGCATCAATGCTCGAGCGTTGGAGGGCATGCAGCAGCAAGATCCAGAATCGTATGTGTACGTCGTTTCGGTTTCTCCCAGCCTGGGGTTGAACACCACTTGGGTTGGCGGTGATCAAAACGAACTTGGATTCAGCGCGCCAGCGTTGTCGAATTTTGGCAAGTTCTACGTTCAGAAACTCGGCGACATTCGAAAGGCCGGTGACTTGATGGTCTTCGCCTCGGCCAAGGGGGCCGATCCCGCTGAGCCAGAATCAGACCCCTATGAGGGGTTCTTTCGGGTTCGTTCTCCACGGCTGGCCATGGGCCAAGAGGAGCGATGGGCCGCAGACATCACTTCGAGCACTGCTCCCGAAGATTCGGGGCATGTTGATTTTCGATATGGAGGTTCTGCGGTGATTGCCTGTGCCGACGGGCATGTCGAGACCCAAGGCGCAGAGGCCATGCGTGATATGCGGCGCTGGGCCAACCGCGCTGGGTCTGCGGATTACGGTCTTTCTCCGCAGTAGAGCCGGCAAAATCGGCTAGGCTCAAAGCATGAGTGATCCATCATCCTTTACCAAAGATTGGGACGCGGTTCGATCCGCGGTGGGTTCGGTTTTGGTGGGGCAAGATGATGTGGTGGAAGGGGTGCTTACCGCTCTGTTTGCGGGTGGGCATGTTCTTCTGGAAGGGGTTCCCGGGTTGGGCAAGACCCTCTTGGTTCGAACCTTGGGGGCAGCGCTTGGTTTGGACTTCCGCCGGATCCAATTCACCCCCGACCTGATGCCCGCGGATGTCACGGGGACCACGGTGGTGGAAGAAACCGAGCAAGGGCGATCTTTGGTGTTCCGCCGAGGCCCCGTCTTTACCCAGTTGTTGTTGGCCGATGAAATCAACCGAGCCACACCCAAGACCCAGTCGGCGATGTTGGAAGCGATGCAAGAACGGTCGGTCACGGTCGGTGGGGTGACCCACGAGTTGCCCGCGCCATTCATGGTGATGGCCACCCAAAACCCTGTCGAGCAGGAGGGGACCTACCCCTTGCCTGAGGCCCAGCTCGATCGCTTCCTGTTCAAATTGATTGTGCCCACCACCGGCCGTGAAGATCTCGTTGAAATTCTGCGGCGGACCACCGGGACCCCTCAGCCTGATCCAGCACCAGTGCTTGATGGTGAGCGTCTGCTGGCCCATCAGCAGGCGGTGCGTTCGGTGTCGGCGAGTGATGAGACACACGATTACGCCGCTCGCTTGGTCTTGGCCACGCATCCCGGGCATGAACTGGCCTCCCCCGAAGCGGAGCGTTGGCTGCGCTTTGGGGCATCTCCCCGCGCGGCGCAGGCTTTGCTGCTTGCGGGGAAGGTGCGGGCCTTGCGTGAAGGGCGAACCACCGTTCACGCCGAAGATTTGATCCCAGCCGCATTGCCAGCCCTTCGACACCGGCTTCACCGTGGCTTTGAGGCTGAAGCGGAGGGGGTTGATACCGATCGGGTGGTGAAGGCGGTGCTGGAGACCGTCCCGCAGCATTCCGCCAGCGCTTGAACGGCTGCCGTACACTCTGCACAAGCAGGAGTTTGTCTGATGCCTCTGACCCCATTTATTGCCTGTCACATTCTCGCGGTGGCTGATGTCCCCGGACGCCGTGAAGAGTTGCCCCCGCCTCCATTGTCCCAAGCCTTCGTGAGCTTGATTTTTGACGGTGGCTTTATGAACAACACCGAAGTTGGGGAGTTTGGCAATCTCTCCAAGCGGACCGCGGGGCTAGAAGTGCTCGCTGAAGGTCGGCTCACGCGGAACTTCCATTGGGATCTTCGTCTTGAGCATCGCTTTGACGACTATGACTTCTCTGGCACTGGTGTATTGGATGGGGGCGATCCCAATGACCCTGCGGGTGATGACTTTGATCCCAGTGATCAACCTTGGCGAAATATTTACACCACCACCTTTGCCTTGGAGTTCTCTCAGAAGCAAGGTGCGAACACGACCTTCGGTGGAGTCGGCATGCAGGCGGCTCGCCAGCGTTCCGCAGACTTCGGCGATGGCCGCGCCTTCTCCGGGCACTGGGGCATCACCACTCGATACAGCGATGATCTTGCGTTTGGTTGGGGACTTTCCATCCGTGAGCAAATCGATGGCCCCACCCAATACCTTCCGGTCTTGGCCTTGGATTGGTCCCTGACCAATGACCTTTCGGTTGAGGGATGGTTTGGCCCTTGGGAAATTCGTGAGCCACGTGTCGATATCGTCTGGGAGGCTTTTTCTGAGTGGGATCTGTTCGCGGGATTTGGTTACCGCAGAGATCGGTTCCGACTCGACGATTTTTCCGGCATTGACATCGACGTTGACGGTGACATTGACAACGAAACCATTGAAGAGTGGTACCAGGGTGTCGGCCAAGACAGTGCTTTCCCAATCTGGGTGGGCGCTCGGTACGTGCCAAGCCTGTATCAATCCTTTGAAGTTCGGGTGGGCCGCGACATCCAAGGTGAGTTGCAACTTCGCGACCGGGAGGGCGCGTCCTTGTTGAACAGCGATTACGACGGCGGGCTCGCGGTCTCGCTTCGTTGGCAGCTGCGCTACTGAGCCGAACCGATGGTATTGGAGGGTGTGTCGCCCTCGGGATTCCATGCGTTCCAGTTGAGCTTGAGCTTTGGGTCATTCAGCCCAAAAGCGTCGGCCGGTCCGGGAACCGCGATGGGGCCGCCGCCGTCGTGGGTGCGTCGAATTGAGAGTGAAGAGGGGGGGGATTGGCATTCAATTCGAACCTGCCATCGATCCTCCCAAATTCGTCGATGGATGATCAGGCCGTCCACGCTTGGGACAGGTCCATTGGCTGACACCCATACCCCTTGGTCATCCACTTGGAACCACAAGGCGTCCCGTTGCAGAAGAGTGCCCGGTTCCGTGGCACAGGTCACAAAAATTTCAGGCACTTCGTTGTGAATGCGGCATTCGGCGGCAAAGGGCAAGCCCGAAGATTGCACACCAAAGAGTCGTGGGGCGGGTCGCGGTGGGTTGAACCGGTATGCCGGAGGGGTGATGTGCCCAATCGCTTTGGGGAATTGAACAGTGCGGACTCCAGCGCTGGCCCGCAGTGTGGTTTGCTGCCCGCCGAGTGTCACGGGCAGTGGCACTTCAAAATGGCACCTTCGAGGGATCTCGATTCGTTCCGGAAGCCCGTCGATCTCAAGCAGCCTCTTTTCCCAACCGCCATGCCAGCCCGCCAAACGTGGCAAGCCGTCACGACCGACGGTGGTCCAGCATCCCAAAGGGATCCAAGCATCCAATGCTTCCAGGGCCACTTGAGACACCCGGTCGGTCATGGTTGGGTCAAGCAACTTGGGCAACAACGAGGTGCCATCCAGCCAAGCGGCACGGACCCGTCCGTGCGTGTCACGGACAGAATTGGTCAACGCACTTCGCAAGCTGGCGGCGATCCCGGGATCTTCTGTAGCCACCAACACCAGCGCCGCCCGCCATCGTGCTGCGAGGGCTTGTGCAGCTTGTTTGGCTTCGGGAGTCCAGTTCGAAGGCACTTGAGCGGTGGTGTCGGCTTGGTCGGCCATCAGAGCCAAGCGCCACCAGGCCAACGGGTCCTGAGGGTCAGGGCCACCAGCGCACGTGGCCAAGTCGAGCGGGGGGCGAGGGACATCAGGGCGTGGAATACGACTCCAGCGCGCCGGCTTGGGGAAGCGCAACGGTTCGATGATGGTGTCCCCCACCTGCAACTTCCCGGACTCAGGCACCGTCAACAGCAACAGTCGGGGCAGCAGTGGGTCATCATCGGGAGATGCGGGACGGACTCGGGTGGGTTGGAGTTCGCTTTCCCAGGCGGCGTCAGGCACCGGTACGACCGTGGCCAATCGGTAGGGCCAGGGGACGCCATCCACCAAGACGTTTGGTTGCGGCGCGCTGGGGTCATCGGTTTGGACCGCGAGCGCCGTTGGGGCGCCCCCCACCACGATGGGGTTGGACTCAAGCACGGTCCAAGCCGAAAGCAGCAGGCCAGTAAGGGTTAGGGGCACGGGATCAGCCGCCGGCGTTCGGGCCGTTCTGGGTCTGACTCGGCCCGCACCAAGACGGGGCCTGGTTCATGCCCCAACGCAATGGTCCAGCCCTCTTCCACGGCTCGAGACAACACATTCATTTTGGTGTGCATGGCGGTGAAGGGCTCGATGTCGTACGCCATCACAAATGCGGGTGGGGCATGATTGATGGTTGGCACCACATCGGCTGGGAATACCACCTGACCGTCTGCGGAAGCGATGTGAACGGATTGCTGCCCCCAAGTGTGTCCGGGAGCCAACTCGACGCTGAGTCCCTCCAAAACAGAGGATTGACCAGAGTGGGTTTTGATTTGTGAGGCAACTGGTTCGAGGTGGGTCGGCAGATAGGTACGCGTCATCACCGCTCGGTTTTCGTTGGCGTCTTTCCACTCTTGTTCTTGGACGTGGACGGTCGCGTTGGGAAAGCACGAGACGGGGCATCCGTCGACCATCCGGGTGAGGCCACCGGCATGATCAAAATGCAGGTGCGAAATCACGACGTGGTCGATCTCTGCCGGGTCAACATTTTGTTCTTGCAACGCATCCACAACCGTACGTTGTTCGATGGCGTAGATCCCTCGCTCCTTGGCTGACCACTTGTCGCCGCAGCCCGCCTCTACCAGAACTTTGGTTCCACTTTGCTCCAGCAGCAAGCAGTTGGTTTGGAGCAGGATGCGGTTTTGGTCGTCGGGAGGAGAAAGCCTTTCCCACATGGTTTTGGGCACAACCCCAAACATGCCACCACCATCCAAGCGCATGGTTCCCGCTCGAAGAATCTTGATGGACCAAGTCATGGCATCAGCCTAGCAAGGCGTTGGGATCTTCAAGCAATCGTTTCACGGTGTTGAGGAAGCGAGCCCCTTCGGCCCCATCAACTACGCGGTGGTCACAAGACAACGACATGGGCAGAGAAAGTCCGGCATAGATTCGACCATCTTTGGCCAGCACTTTTTCGTAACCACGTCCGACCGCCAAAATGGCCACTTCGGGGTGATTGATCACGGGGGTGGCGAAGCGTCCGCCGTAGGACCCAACATTGGAAATGGTGAACGACGATCCGGTGAGCTCTTCGCGGGGGATGCTTCGATCTCGGCAGCCGGCTGCGAGTCGGGCCACCCCTTCGGCGGCCTCAACAATGGCGAGCTTCTCCGCGTTGCGAAGAACTGGAACCATCAACCCTGCGTCGGAGTCCACGGCAATGCCGAGGTTCAAATTGCCTTTGCGATGGATTTCCGATTTTGCTTCGTCCACCACTGCATTGAGAGCTGGGTGCTCGCGAAGTCCGTGGGCCACCGCACGAATGACAAACGGCAAAAAGGACAACTTGCGACCGGTGATGGCCGAGTACTCCTTGCGCTTTCGGTCGAGATCGGTGATGTCAGCTTCATCCACCACGGTGAAGTGCACCGCGGTCTTGACCGATCGATCGAGGGCCTCGGCAATCTTCCGCCGAACGCCCCGGAACGGGATGACTTCGGTGGTTCCTGAGGGGTCAACCGGGACAGGGGGAAGGGTTGATTCGCCGACAACGGCGGGCGCTGCGGCAGGGTTGGAGTGTTCCGGAATGTCCGCAACCGTCACTCGGGTGTTTGCTTGGTGGGAAGAGGCCTCCCCGGTGGCTCCATGCTGTGCGAATCGTTCCACATCGCTGGCGGTGACACGACCTCCACGGCCGGTGCCGAGCACACGATTGATGTCGACACCAAGTTGTTTGGCGATCCCTCGAACTGCTGGGGTCGCCAGCGCTCGGGCTTGCTCGGCCGGGGCTTCGGTTGCTTCCGTCCTTCGGCGGGTCAATGCCGACGGTGCAGCGCCGTCGTTGTTGACGCTTCCCACCACGGTGCCAGCGTCTTCCCGTTCTTCATTGGCCGGGCTTTCGGCCTCTGTGGTTTGGGTTGGCTCGGGGGTGATTGCGGTCTCGCCAGCGGTTTCGGCTTCTCCGTAACGAACCAGCACGGCGCCAACATTGATGATGTCCCCTTCAGCCCCGCACAGTTCGGTGACCACGCCCGCCCAAGGGCTCGGCACCTCGACCAGCGCTTTGTCCGTTTCCATCTCGGCCAGAGTTTGGTGTTCGGCGACGCGATCGCCCGCCGAAACCCGCCATTTGATGAGTTCGGCTTCGTGAACACCTTCACCAAGGTCTGGCAGGATGAAATGAGATTTGTCTGCGGGTTGTTTGACCTGGGCCATAGGGAATTGTTCCGTCAGTAGCGAAGGGTTTCATTGATGGCTGCGATGATCCGATCGGGACCAGGAAGATATTCCATCTCAAGTTTGTAATAGGGCATGATGGTGTCGAAGCCGGCAACGCGTTGCACTGGTGCTTCCAAGTGCAAGAAGCATCGCTCGGTGACCAAAGATGAAATTTCTGAAGCCAAGCCGAGTGTCAGCGGGGCTTCTTGGCACACCACGCAGCGACCGGTTTTTTCAACCGACGCCAAGATGGTGTCTTCATCAAGTGGGCTGATGGTTCGAAGGTCGATCAGTTCGATTGAAGCATCGCTCTGCTCGGCGGCCTTGGCGGCTTCGACCACCATGGCGCCCCAAGCCACCACCGTGAGGTCGGTGCCTTCGGTGACCACTCGGGCTTTGCCGATGGGCAGGGTGTACGCCTCGTTGGGAACCGGTTCGCGGAAGGCACGATAAATACGCTTGGGTTCGAAGAAAATCACCGGGTCGGGATCGCGAATGGATGCAATCAAGAGCCCCTTGGCGTCATACGGTGTGGCGGGCATCACCACTTTGAGTCCAGGTTGGTGGGCGTAGATGGCTTCGGGTGCATCGGAGTGAAGCTCCGGAGCGTGGATGCCACCACCGTGCGGGACGCGTACGGTCATCGGGACGGTGAACCGACCTCGGGTCCGGGTGCGGAACCGTGCGGCATGTGAGCAGAGCTGGTCGTAAGCCGGTCCCATGAATCCTTCAAACTGAAGTTCGGGAACCGGCCGCATGCCGTTCATCGCCAGCCCGATCGAACTGCCGATGATGCCCGATTCAGCCAGTGGAGAATCCACGACCCGGTCCGCGCCGAATTCAGCTTGCAAGCCTTCGGTGGCTCGGAACACGCCCCCGTTCAGCCCGACGTCTTCGCCCAGAATGATGACTCGGTCGTCCAGCCGCATCTCGCACGCCAGAGCATCGGTGACGGCTTGGACGAGCGTCATTTCGGTTTCATTGGCAGCGGTGGTCATGCGAGATCCTCCGGGAATTGACCCAGACTGGTGGTTCGTTTGCTGTCGCGTTGACGCTTGAGTGACTCGGGCAAGTCGGCGTACATGTGGTCAAAGAATTCACTGCGGTCGGGTGCGGCGATGCCTTCGGCGTTGCTGATGATCTCGGCGACCCGTTCTTCACCCGACTTCATGGCCTTCTCATGCTGACTCTTGTCCCAGAGGCCTTTCGCTTCCATCCAGCGTTGCAGTCTGGGAAGGGGATCACGGGCTTCCCAGGTTTCCAACTCTCCGGCATCGCGATAGCGTCGGGCATCGTCGGCGGTGGTGTGGTCCCGCAACCGATAGGTCACCGCTTCGATGAAGGTGGGGCCTTCGCCCGCCCGGGCTCGTGCGACCGCGTCCTTCATGACTTTGGTCATGGCAAAGAGGTCGTTGCCATCCGCTCGAACGCAAGGCATGCCATAGGAAATGCCTCGTTGGGCAAATGTTTCACCAGCGGATTGGACGCTTGAGGGGACCGAAATGGCCCATCCGTTGTTCTGGCAACAGAACACAACCGGAAGCTTCAAACTGGCGGCAAAGTTGGCGGCTTCGTGGAAGTCGCCTTCACTGGTGGCCCCATCGCCAAAGAACGTGACCGCGATCGCGCCGGTTTTCTTGGCTTTTTCAGCCCAAGCCAGCCCCGCGGCATGCAGCATTTGGGTGCCGATGGGAATGGCAATGGGTGTGGCGTTGACGCCGGCGGGAATGTGGTTGCCGCGTTCATCGCCCATCCAGTGCAACAAGATGCATTCTGGGGGCAACCCATGCCAGAACAAGCCCGTGTTCTCTCGGTAACAGGTGACAAGCCAGTCGGCTTTGTCGATAGCCAAAGCGGCGGCCAGTGATGGCATTTCTTGCCCGGTGTTTTGGGGATATGTACCCATACGTCCAGATCGCTGGAGCTTGAATGCGGTTTCATCAAGTTGTCGGCAGAAGACCAGGTGCTCCATGATGGCGGGCAGTTGATCCTCAGGGATCAAACCTTGCCCTAGAGATTCATCAAAGGCGCCGTGCTCATCAAGGATGGACACGTGGTCGATCCGGGTTTCATAGGCAGTCGTAATGGGCATGTGTGTTGATCCTAACTTCGCGGCTTATGCGTCGGAGGTCAGCTTCTGGACGGGCTCGCCGGAGTACTGGGAGCCATCGCCAAACTGTGTGATGCCATCTTGCTTCAAGGGACGGCCCTTGCCGAACGCATCTGGGTCGGGTGTGGATTCTGGCATGGCGTAGTGGGCTTGTGGTCGGCGGCTGGATTCTGCCAACGCCACTTTTGCACATTCTCGCATGGCCTCATCGCTGTTCCGGTTCATCCCTAAGAACTCCGCATCAACAGCTTCAAACGCCAGCGAGCAGAAGTAGCGGGCGACGGTGGTCTCTTCTTTGATGCGCGGGGCATCTTTGCTGGTCTCCATCGTTTGTTGCAAGCGTGAGAGGGTGCAGAACACCGCGTGCAGCCAGATGGCGGCCCAAGAGAATCGCCGTTGCACCATCTGGTTTGACACCATGCCCTCCTTGTGTTCCCAACTCATTTGAACAAGTTGGTGGGAGAGCTCTTGCACTCGAGCTTCAGCCCGCCCGGCAATGTCTCGGAGTTCAGGCTTCACCATCCGCATGCGTGGTTTGGCCCGCCGAATACCCCCAAAGAGTTCAGTGGCCAATCGCAAGCCGGAGAGAGGGAAGGCCCAAGGTTTTTCTTTCATGGCCAACAAGCGTTCTGAGAACTGCTTTGCCCCGTAAGCAAAGACGAACGAGTGCATGACTTCGTTGGCTCCCTCCACCACCGTGTTGATCCGGCTGTCCCGCCAAACCCGCTCGAGTTCATTTTCGGTCATGAAGCCTTCACCACCCATGACTTGAATGGCGGCGTCGGGGCCTTCGAAGCCGAAGTGGGAGCAGAAGATTTTGCAAATCGCGGTTTCCAGCATGATGTCTTCATCACCTCGATCCACCATCCCGGTTGTGTAGGTCAGCATCGATTCCATGGCGTAGACCCATGCTCGCTGTTTGGCAATGTTGTCTTGGACGAGATCAAACTCGCCAATCGGCCGGTCAAATTGGTGTCGGTACTGCGCCCATTTGGAACTTTGAGCGAGGGCGGTCCGTGCCGCACCAACCATGCCGGCCGAAAGGGTGCATCGGCCGTAATTCAAACATGTCAAGGCGACGTTCAAGCCTCGTCCTTCGTGGTGGAGCAGATGGGCCTTCGGAACTTTGACGTCTTTGAACTCCATCCGTGCTTGCCAGGTCCCACGAATACAACTCTTGGAGCGGTTGCATGAGGTGATTTTGACACCCTCCATGTCTGGCGTGCAGATCAATGCAGTGACCTTGTCTTTGGCTTTGCCGGTCTTGGGATCGACAATCTTTTGTTTGCCCATGACGGTGAAGATGCCGGACAACGCGCCACTGGTGGCCCATTTCTTTTCTCCAGAACGGATAATGAAATCGCCATTTTCATCCTTCTCGATCCGCGTTTCTTGGCCTCCCGCATCGCATCCCACATTCGGTTCGGAGAGGCAGAACGCCGAGAGGGTGTCTTTGCAGATCCGGGGCAGGAAGGTGGTCTTTTGGGCTTCGGTGCCAAAGAGCATGATGGCGCCGCACCCAATGGATTGGTGGGCCGAGACGACGACCGCAGTGGAGCCGCAGGTTTCGCCAAGCCGGGCCAGCACTCGGTTGTAGGACGTGATCCCGAAGCCGCCTCCGCCGTACTTCTGCGGCGCGATCATCCCCATGACGCCCAAGTCAAAAAGGCGGGTGATCACCCAGTCGGGGATGTTCTGTGTTTGGTCGATTTCAACCGTCGGATGCTCTGTTTGGAGATAAACATCGAGCTTTGCGAGCAGTTCGTCACATCTGGCGCGTTCCTCGTCGCTTTCCACCGGCATCGGGAAAATCAATTCCTCGCGGATCCGTCCCCAGAACAAATTCTTGATGAACCCCATGGTGGAGGGGTCGGGGCCCAGCATTTCCTGAGCTTGCTCGATTTGCTTGCGGTCTTTGGCGGAGACGTTCTTCAGGCTCTTTGCCAGATCAGGTTGCGACATCGGTAGACTCCTTAGGATGCAGCATCCTATGTCGCAAAGCATCGGTTCGGCTTGTCGCAATATGAGAAAGATGTGCCCTCAATGAGTCGAAGAGTGATCCTCATTGCCGCCCATGCTCGAAATCGGGTGATTGGTCAGGCTGGTGACATGCCTTGGCATCTGCCGGATGATCTCAAGCACTTCATGCAAGCCACGCTGGGCGGCGTGGTGGTGATGGGCCGCAAGACCTTTGAGAGTTTGAAGGGCCCTCTGCCTCGGCGTCGCAACATCGTGATCACGCGAAATTCCGAGTGGCAGCACGAAGGGGTTGAGCAAGCTTCATCATTGGAAGAAGCACTGGCCATGGCGGGTGGGGATGCGGTTCACATTGCGGGAGGCGGTGAGATCTACCGAGCTGCTTTACCGATCGCCACCCATTTGGACCTGACGGAGATTGATGCTGATCCAGTGGGGGATACGTTTTTCCCTGAGTTCGATCGGTCTGAATGGCGCGAGGTTGCCTCCGAGCATCATCCTGCGGATGAACGGCATGCTCATGCGTTTACGTTCCGCATGTACGAGCGGGTGGAGGATTTAATCGCGGACCGAGACCACGGCGCGCCATAGGGTCCCGTCTGATTCCAAGAGACCGCTGACCAGCCGGGTCACACGATCCGAGCGCCAGAAGTCATCTGGCACTGGTCGTTCGCCGAATTTATCTCGAAAATCACGCAGATTCAGACGCTTGGGCTGGTTGGCTTGAAGTGGTCCTGCGTCCAGGACGAATCGTTCGTTGAGCCAAACGGAAGCGCCTTGGGGGAAGTCCCGGTCGCTCTGAACAATGAGGTCTCCTGCAGCAACGATGATGGTGCTGTTGCTGGAGCTCTTTGGCAGTTCGGGAAACGCTCGGGTGGCAAACGCGGGAACCATCCGAGGGCTTTGGCAGGCCAGAAGCAACAACGAGAACAACATGGTGGTACGCACGAATCCGAGCGTAGCATGGTGGGTCAGATGACGACTGTTGACGAGCCTGATGGTCCACTCCCAGATCGGGTGCTGTCGCGCCCCTTGGCCGACATTGCTCGAGAAACCACCATTGATCCGCGGGTGCCGGCCTTGGTCCCGGGCTTCGATGCGCCCTTTTTTCAGGCGGGTTTGGCGGGGTACTCCGATGCCCCGATGCGCTTGATGGCGCGTCGCCACGGCTGTCCTTTTTGTGTGACCGAAGCACTGTTGGATCGCACGTTGATTTCCGGGGGCAAAGGTCGTACGAGGGAAGACCCGGACCTGCTGGCGGAACAATGTGGCACCGGTGACTTGGAAGAAAATCGTGCCGCTGGCCTCGAGGACCATCCCATTGCAGGACAGTTGATGGGCACCCAGCCAGAGGAAATGGCACGGGGCGCAGAAATCCTGCTTGATTTTGGGTACGAAGTGGTGGATTTGAACTTCGCCTGCCCGGTGAAGAAAGTGAAGCGCCGCAACCGAGGAGGTCATTTTCTCGCTCATCCAGAGGAAGCCATTGCGGTGTTCAAAGCCGTCCGGCAGGTTGTTCCCGACAAGGTCCCGATTACCGTCAAACTCCGAAGGGCTTGGGATGACACGGATGCCATGACCGCTGCATTCCATGAAGTCTTCGATGCGATCTACGACATGGGGGCGGCGTGGGCCACCGTCCACTGCCGCACGGTCGAACAGCGATACAAAGGACCGGGGCGATGGTCATTTTTGACCGAACTTCGCGCGCAGCATCCGGACCGCTTGTTTTTTGGTTCGGGTGACATCTGGACCGCTCAGGATGTGTTTGCGATGCTCGATGTCACCGGGGTGACCGGTGTCTCCGTGGCCCGGGGTTGCATCGGAAATCCTTGGATCTTCCGCCAGTGCAGGCAAATGATGGCCGGGGAAGCCCCCACCGAACCAACTTTGGCCGAGCAACGCGACGTCCTGTTGGAGCACCTTCGACTTTCCACCGAACTGCACGGGGAGCGGGGGGCCTCCAAGATGATGCGGAAGTTTGGTATTCGGTTCGCCAAGCACCACCCCGAGGGCAACCGCGTCAAAGCCGATTTCATCGCTTGTGATTCAAGAGCCGCGTGGCACCGTGTGCTCGAGGCCCATTACCCCACCGATCAAATCAGCATTCCCACATAAGATCAGCGCCATGAGTACCCATGATTTTGAATACGAGTGTGCAGGGACCATGGCCCGTGGCTTGTTGGCCTTGCCAGAAGTTCGAGAAGGGGAAGAAGATCTTGCCCCTCCCTATCCCGGTGTTGTGGTGTGCCACGCATGGAAAGGGCCGGGTTCTTTTGAACGTGAGCGTGCTGAAGAATTGGCCGAGATGGGCTTTGCGGTCCTGGTTGCCGATGTGTATGGCGGACAACGGGCCAACGACAACGATGAGGCCGCTGCCTTGATGAACCCGCTCATGGAAGATCGCGGTGGAGTGTTGAAGGACCGGCTGCATGCTTCGGTGGCGGCACTTCAAAGTCATGAACTTGTGGACGCCTCCCGTTGTGCGGCCATCGGCTACTGCTTCGGTGGTTTGTGCGTGTTGGACTTGGCCCGTTCGGGGGCTGACTTGCGTGCGGTCGTCTCCTTTCATGGATTGCTGGCTGGTCACGAATTTGAAGCGACGCCGCTGGCTTCGGTGTTGGCCTGCCATGGGTGGGATGATCCAATGGCCACGCCAGAAGCCGTGGTTGAGTTTGGCGCTGAGATGACCAAGATCGGTGCCGATTGGCAGTTGCATGGGTATGGCAACGCCATGCATGCGTTTACCAACCCTGAGGCCAATGACCCATCTTTCGGAACGGTCTACGACGTCACTGCTGACGCAAGATCGTTCCGTTCCATGGTCGACTTCCTCTTTGAGCGTTTGGAAGCCGACGAGTAACCGAACTCCTTATTGGTCTTCAGGTGCGGCGCCACTGCCGGATCGATCCGGTGCGACGGGTCGTGGAGGATTTTGCGGTGGGTTGGTTCGCAGCGCCTCCAACATGGCATTGATTCCAGCTTCAAGCTGGAGGTCTTGCCCGTTCCAAAGGGCAACCGGATCGTCGATCACTTCGATATCGGGAGCGACGCCATGACCCTCCACCGCCCACGTGCCATCGGCCTCGTAAATACCAAACGTTGGTACCGCCACCGCAGCGCCATCGAGCAAGGCGGGGCCCCCGGTAATGCCAACCAGACCACCCCACGTTCGTGTCCCAATGAGGGGACCAAGATCAGCTCGACGGAACAGCCAGGGGAACATGTCACCGCCAGAACCGGCCAGGCCATTGATCAACATGCATTTGGGTCCGAAGTGACCATCGGAGGGTGATCGCCAGTCGTCGCCATGCCGGCGCGCCCACCAGGACACAGGTTGCCGGTTCAGCAACTCAATAAATCGGGTTGGGATTTGCCCGCCGCCGTTCCATCGTTCGTCGATGATCAATGCTTCGCGGTGCATTTCGGCAAAGAACTGGGACACCAAGTCGGTTTGACCTTCGACCCCTGTGTCCCGCACGTAGATGTAACCCACCCGGCCGTCGGTGGCTTCGTGCACCTTTCTTCGGTTGGCGTCGATCCATGCGTCATGCCGAAGTTCTGCTTCACTGTCGATGGGGGTCACCAAGATGTCGAAAGTGGTGCCGTTGCGTTCGAAGGTGGCCTCGATGCCAAGGCCAACGGTGCCCACCAAGGCGGCCCAGGGGCTTCGGTCCGCACTGAGCGGTCGACCGTCCACCGCGAGGAGTCGGTCACCCACTTGGACGCTGGCTTCGGCATCTTCAAGGGGGTGGTGCTGCGCCCGGAATCCAGATTCGGGCTGCACCACGCTTTCAACGGTCCAGTGTTCATTTTCGTAAATCCAGTCGACGCCCAAGAACCCGACTGCGTCGGGAGCGGGCTCTTGGTCTCCGTCGTCGAACATGCTCCAACCGCCAGGCAAGTAGTACGCGTGACCCACATTGAGTTCGGCGATCATCTCCCGAATCACTCGGGCAACATCCTCACGATCGCCGCAGTCTTCCAACATGATCAGGGCCTCATCCAAGGCGGCATCCCAGTCCACGGCGTGCATGTTTTTCACGTAGAACGTGTCCCGGAACAAACGCCAAGCGTCAATGACCATCTGTCGCCATGCTTCGCGTGGCTCAAGATCCAAGAACAATCCCTCGACCAAGACGGGCTCCGCCTGCATGCTCATGGCATCGAACAGATCCCATCCTTCAAGGGTGGTGCGCAGCACACCAGATCCATCCGCCAAAGGATCAAGGAGGAATGCCGGGCCGTAAAAATTCGCTTCCGCGTTCATGTCGTACGGATCGATGGCGACATGCAAAGGTGGTTGTTCAGGATCAACTGCAGTTGACCACACCAAGTGGATGTGGTCCCCAGCCTCGACGAGCATGCTGATGTTTCCCGCCGGTACGTTGAGGAACCGGGCGCGACGCAGTGCACCTTCGAGATCCACCTTCATCTCATCGGAGGCGCCTTCGGACGCATCCACGGTCATGGCTTCCGACGGCGCGGCATCGTCCTCGGACTGCGGTGGCCGGCTGCCAAAGAACTCGCCTTCGGCGACCTCTGGAATGATCCATGTCCCTTCAGCTTCATTACCGAAGAGGTTCGCTTCCAATAGGATTTCCATGCCGGTGGCCATCACCGTGCCTTCGAGAATGCCGTCTTCGTAGCGCAGATCCTCGACCTTTGCGTTTCGGCCCATCGCCATGAATGATGCTCCCAGGATGGAGCCATCCGCGATGACTTCGAGCGCTACTGGCGCTTCGTCGGTGGCAAAGCCCATGGCGCTCAACCCTTGGAGGGTGAGATTCCAGACCCCGGCGGCTGGATGCCGTTCGCTGGCTGGTTCCGATTGTTCTTCTGCAATCGTGGACCATTGACCGCCGATCCCCATGCCAGTGACTTCCCAATCGCCTGACAGTTGCCCTTCGACCAACTGCCCCTCTACGACAATTTCGATGTCACGGAAGGCATAAGAAGTTCGCATCTGACCGGTGGTCGGGTCGAACTCCACTTGCGGCAGTGCCACGTCTTGCATTGGGTTGCGCATGGTTCCAGTGAGGGTGCCATTTTCATCACGCCAAAGCTGCAGCTCCAGGGGGCCTTCGTCTTCGGACAATCCTGCACCGAGCAGTCCGGTGAGGGTGCCTTCCCAGATGCCTGTGGGGTCAAGTTCCCCCGCCTCGGCTTCCCAAGATTCTCGATCAATCTGGGGCGCGGTCAGGGGGGAGTGGTCTGAGGTGAGTGTGGTCAACATCAGGACTTCTCGATCGGGATAGATCCAAGTGCTGTCAGAGGTCCCGCCGGCGTACACCGGGGCAAAAGCATGACTGGCCACGAACGCGAGTTGCCACCCTCCATCCACAAAACAAGGCGCGTGCTCATCCCGGTCACCAGAGGTCAAGGGTTGGGTCACACCAGTATCGAGATCATGGAAGGCGATGGCGCGGCGAAGTCGATTGGGCTGGAAGCACGACCACGCCAAGTGCTGACCGTTGGGTGAGAACGCCACCTCGGGGGTGTTGGCTTGAGCATCGGTGCCCAGCAGGGTGGAGGTTCCATTTTCGATGTCGAACAGGATCAATTCACCCATATGGTTGGCCGCGGCCAGATGGGTGCTCTCAGGATGCCACCAAAGACCAGTCCACCACCCAAAAGAGCCTTGGCTGAGTCGACGAATCTCTGAACCATCTGGTCGAATCAATTCCAACTCGTACTCACCACTCTGATCGCTGGCGTGGGCGATCCAGGCGCCATTGGGGCTCCAAGCTCCACTCCGCTCTGCCGCATGGCTGGTGTTGGTGAGATTTTGGGGGACGCCATCGCCCAGCGGGACGGTGAACAAATCCCCGTAGGCTTCGGCAACGACTTCCCGGCCGGTCGGTCCGGGCCGAACTTGGACCAAGTATGGCGTGGCATCGATCCGCCGCGCCGCAAGTGCTGGCCGAGCGCCGGTCAATGTGATCTCGATGGTTTCGATGTCATCGTTGTCATTCAGAATTTTCAGTTTTGAACCTTCGCGAAAGATGATGCCACCGGGTCCTGCGGAAGGTTCTCGAAGGTCATACAGGTCAGAGGCGTACCGGAGCGTTTGTTCGTCTTCTTCCAGTCGAAACAAACCAAGCCGGTGGTTGTCTGTGTTGTCTGAAAGAAAGTGCACCGCACCGTTGTGCCACATGGGCGCGGTGTCGGTGCCACTGAATGTGGTGAGCCGGGATGCCGTTTCACCGTCACTGAGCCAGAGGTCGGTGGCCATTCCTCCGCGGTAGCGTTTCCAACTCCGGTGATCTCGGGTCCATGGGGTGTAGATGAGTTGTCCTGAGTTGTTGATGTCGGCCCAAGTCCCGTAGGGGACCGGGAACTGTTGCATTGGGCCACCTTCAGGGCTGACGGTGAACAGTTGGGAGCCTTTGGGGTGGCCTTTGATGCCGCGGGCAAAAAACAACACATCGCCTTTTGGCGTCCAGCCGCACAACGTTTCCCGAGTGGGATGATCCGTCAAACGGGTGGGTATGCCACCGTGGGCGGGCATGGTCCAAAGATCGTGCCCGTCCCCAAAATCTGCTTCAAACGCGAGCATCTGGCCATCTGAAGAAAATCGAGGTCGGTTGGCGCCCCCTGCGGCTTGCACCAATGGGGTGGCCGCGCCACCAGCACGCGGTGCCGACCAAATGCCGCCGGCATGGGCGAAGGCGATCTTCGATTTGGAAAAATCAGGCCAGCCCAGCAGTCCGGCGTGGGCAGGATCTTGACCAAAGGCAACGATTGACGCCAGAAGGGAAATGCTCATGCGATCAATGTAGATCGTGAATCCAATTTTTCGAGCCTCTGAACTCAAAGTTCCGCCCGTTCCGAGGGGGCGGCTCGCGGTAGAATTTGGCCTCATGGCTTCTCGTGGATTGACATATGCCGATGCCGGGGTGGATATCGAAGCCGGTGATGCCGCCGTTGAGCGGTTCGCTAAAGCGGTCCGTGCCACCCACGGCCCTCGGGTCATTGGCGCTTATGGCGCGTTCGCGGGCATGTTCCGCCTCGATTTCAACGAACGCTTGTTCCGGCGGAACTATCGGGATCCAGTCTTGGTTGCTTGCACCGATGGGGTAGGCACCAAGGTGCGTTTGGCCATTGACTTGGGCGTGCACCACACGGTCGGCATCGACTGCGTGGCCATGAACGTCAATGACATGATCTGCCAAGGCGCGGAGCCACTGTTCTTCCTGGACTACTTGGGATTGCACCGTCAAGACCCCGACCGCACGGCCGAATTGGTGGCTGGTGTTGCCGAGGGTTGTCGACTTGCCGATTGCGCGTTGTTGGGCGGAGAGTGTGCCGAGATGCCCGACATTTACCGCAAGGGCGATTACGACATCGCGGGTTTTGCCGTCGGAGTGGCCGAGCTGTCACGGGTGGTCGATGCCGAGCGTGTTCGCCCCGGTGATGTGATCCTTGGTTTGACTTCCAGCGGCATCCATTCCAACGGATATACCTTGGTTCGAAAGATTGTGGAAAAAGCCAACATTGACTTGGAGGCCGAACACCCACGGTCGGATGGTCAAGGGCGAACCTTCGGTGAGCAATTGTTGGAGCCCACTCGGATTTATGTTCGGTCCGTCATTTCGATGCTGCGGTCCTACAAAGTGAAGCGTCCGGTCAGTGGTATGGCCCACATCACTGGGGGAGGCATCCCGGGAAATCTGGTTCGAGCGTTGCCCAAGGGCTGTCGGGCCGTGGTCTCCAAATCAGCGTGCGAGGTGCCGGCTTTGTTCCGGGTCCTGCAGCGAGCGGGTCGAATTTCTGAGGCGGAAATGTGGAAAGTCTTCAATATGGGGATTGGCTACTGCGTCATTGTTCGCCCCACCTTCGCCGAAGGCGTGACGGCAAAATTGGAAGCCGCGGGCGAGATCGTCCGCAAGATTGGTGTGATTCGGAAGGGCCGAACTGGAGTTGAGCTGACCGCTTGAATCCAGTGGCATCCGTCCACGGACTAGTTTTCGAAATCACGTTCCCCACGTTGTCTCTTCTTCGCGCTGTGGTGCTTTTTGTCCGAAAGCCTTTTGCGCACCGAAGATCGAGTGGGTGTGGTTGGCTTCCGTTCGGCTGGGGGCGATGCGGCGGCGTGGACCAGATCCGCAAAGCGCTTGATCGCGGTGCGTCGATTGGTCTGCGGCGACCGTGAGGCCCCCGATCGAAGCATCGCAATCCCCTCTTTTTCACGCCTCCCCAGCAGGGCAATGAGCCGTTGTCGGGACTCGGTGTTCAGTCCTTTGACATGCTCAAGCACCACCCGCATTCGCACCGCGGTGGCCACTTTGTTGACGTGTTGCCCCCCGGGTCCTGATGCACGGATGGCTTCAAAGCTGATGGCGTGTTTGGGGATCCAGCGACCGTGGCCCAGTTCAACGCAGTCGGGGGGCTTCATCTGCTGCCCTTTCGTTCGGCATGCTGCACCCCCGAAATGTTCATCTCAACTGCCGCCTGCCGCAGGTGCATGCATTCTGGATCATCCATTCTGGCCGCAATTGCTTCCATCTCCAGCATGTGGCGGTAGTCCTGGAAGGGATCTGAGGCCTGGCGGATGCAGTGGTATTGCCGGTGCAAGGAGTCTCGCAAACGATGCAGATGTGCCTTGGGGTCTGCACACGCGCCAAAATGAGCGACCAGCAGTTGGTCTGCTTCAAGGTGTTCCATGAGGTCAATACTGTTGCACCACGCCATCAAGTCCAGGTCGGGCGGGGGCAATTGGGCGGGCGCAAAAGTTGGGGCTTCGGCGACAAATCCACCCGCGGCATCTCCGGTGGCCAAGTATCGCGTGTCGTCGTGTTGAAACTCGTAGGCCACATGATGCTTGGCGTGGCCCAACGTCTCATGGACTTTGAAAGAGACGCCCCCAATGGTGAAGGTTGCCGAGAGTTTCAACACGTGCAGCAGATTCTCGGGCACCGGTCGCATGGTGCCAAAGAGATAAGGGAGCTGATCCCCATAGATTTTGTGGGCCGAGGCCATCAGTCGCGATGGGTCGACCAGATGGCGTTGACCAACCGGATGCACATGAACCGGGATGTTCAGGGCCGCAAGATCTCCGGCCGCGGCCGCATGATCCAAATGGATGTGGGTCAAGAGAACCCCAGCCAGTTCTTCTACCCCCCAGCCCAAGTCGTTCAGGCCTTGTCGCAAAGCGGGGAGGGTCGATGCCGGTCCAGGATCGATCAAGACTGGACCTTGTTGGGTCGGAATCACCCATGACGAAATGGCGCCCGGCCGGTCAAGCCAGTGCAAGTCGATGGGGGAGACGCCCGCAGTCATGGGACTCGATCAGGAACGAACAGCAACGCCCACCATGGAGCCTGCCTTCTTGGCGATGCTGGCCGCATCCAGTCCGCATTGGGCCAAGACGTCGTCTTCGCTGCGGCTGCTCTTGGGGACTTTGCGCACGTGCATTTGTTCGATGGTGAATGGGTCGCCCGAGGCGGTGCAAGCATCGGCCACGGCCGAGCCGATGGCTGCGCCGAAGTTGTCTTCGACCACCAAGATGTTGCCACCGTTGGCATTGGCCAAATCCAACAGTGCGTCTTCGTCGAAGGGGATGGAATACAAGTCCACCAGCGTGGCGTCGATGCCAGCTTTGTCCAACAAATCGATGGCTCGGTTGCACTCGTGCACCATGTATCCAGCCGAGACAATCAGAAGGTCTCGACCTTCGGTCAAAACTTCAAACAAGCCGAGATTGAACACGGTGCTGTCGTCGTAAAGATGCTCCACGTCGGGACGGTGGGTGCGCAAAAGGCACGGGCCATTGTGCTCGGCCATGGCCATCGTGAGTCCGTAGGCGGCGTAAGCATCAGAGGGTTGGAGCAGCCAGCACAAAGGCTCTCCGTCCTCGGTCTTGGCAGTGGTGAAGCTTCGGAACCACGCCATATCGGGGAGGGACATTTGACTTGGCCCGTCCGCGGCCAAAGAGATTCCCGAGTGCGACCCAACGATCTTGATGTTGGCTCTTGAAATGATGGCCATTTCAATTTGGTCGTAGGCGCGGGTCAGGAATTTTGAAAAGGAGGCGCAGAAGGGAACCTTCTCGGCGGCCGCCAATCCTGCGGCCACGGACACCATGTTTTGCTCAGCAATCTTGCACTCGGCAAACCGATCGGTTGCTTCTGGTTCTGCCAGGAAGTCCTGAGTGAAAGTGGAGTTCCGGGTGTCGGCATCCAGTGCCCAAACGCGTTTGTCGTTCCGGGCCAACATTCGAAGGGCCATGCCAAATGCTTTTCGCGTGGCCAACTTCCCGCTTTTCAGGACCAGCCCTTTGTCGATGCTGTTCATGGCTTCGGTGAGGGTGGGCATGTTTTCCGGGCCAAATTGCTCATCGGGCGTCGAGGCGGGTGGTTCAATTCGAAGAACCGCGTCGCCGGAGATGGCACTGGTGAGCTTCATGGAGGTCAGCCCCAGTTCTTCGCGAACCTGTTCGAGCTGGGTTCCGGTGGCGACTTTGCCGTGCCAGCCTTGCCCTTGCAGACAGGGAGCGCCCCAACCTTTGACGGTCCTGGCCACGATGGCCATCGGCTGTTCGGGTCCAGCTTTGAATGCGTCGATCGCTTCCACAATGGCCACGGGGTCATGTCCATCGATGTCCAAGACCGTGAAGCCAATCGCTTGCAATTTTGCCACCATGCGTTCAGGTGATTGCTGACCGCTGGTTGCATCGGCTTGTCCGTACCCGTTGCAGTTGAAGATTGGGAGGACGTTGGTGATGTTGTGATCGATGATGAAGTCCAACGCTTCCGTGACTTGTCCTTCTCGGGCTTCACCATCGCCCAAGATGCAGTACACCTTGCGATCCATTTCATCCTTCAAGGCCGCCAACGCAATACCCGCTGCGACCGAAAGGCCCTGCCCCAGTGAGCCGGTGGCTGCGTCAAAGAACGGCATACCTTCGGCGGGATTGGGGTGTCCATCGAGGACTGAGTCGGTGTCCCGCAGCGTCAACAAGTGGTCGCGGGTCAGATTGAACTCGCTGCCTTCTTTGCCAACAACCGCGCCAAGATCGGCAAGGGCGGCATACACGGCGGGGACGGCATGGCCTTCGGAGAGCACCAGTCGGTCGGACCCAGGATGCCAAGGTTCAGATGGCACCCAACGCATGGCGTGATGGGTCAGCACCGCGGTGATATGAGAAATGCTCATGGCAGTCGTGGGGTGACCGCTCCCGGCGGCGGCGCACATCTCAACGGCATCGCCGCAAAACTGAATGGCTTTGTCGTGAATCGCGGCTTCGATGGTCATGCAGTGCTCCAGAGTGGGGGGATGAGGACGAAGTATCCCCGCTCGCATGCATTCCGGCAAGCGATGGAGGGCCTGTGGAGGACCCGGATTTCGAGCGGTCTGGGAGCAGATCAGCTCAGTCGAGCGAGACCGGCATCACCACGTAGATGAACTCACCATCTGCTTTCACAACCCCCGGTTTTTGGGGGCCTTTGAGGCTCAGGGTGATTTCTGGTGAATCGATGATCTTGAGGGCATCGGTGAGGTACCCCGGGTTGAACCCAATGGCCAAATCGTCCCCGTCGTAGTTGCAATCCACGCGGATTTCAGCCTCTCCAGTGTCTGGAGCCCGGGACGTGATGACCAAACTTCCGGCTGAGAACGTCAATTTGACCCCTCGTGATTCCTGGCTTGTCAGCAGGGCCGCTCGGCGTACTGCTCCGGCCAGTGAACTGGTATCCATCGTGATGTGGATGTCGTTGTCTTTTGGCACAACATCAGACCATGGAGGGAAGGATCCTTCCACCAAAGTGGTGGTGATGGTGGCGTTGCGTGATCCGTGACCAATCCCGAAATGGGCCCGTCCTTCTCGAATGGAGACCCGCACTTCGCCTTGGGCTCGGGCGTCCAACAACTTGCCCAGGAGTTGAAGGGCTTTTGAAGGGATGATGGTGTTGCCGTCTTTGTCGGTGGTTTTTTCGCATGCACAAGAAGACAGCGCCAGCCGGCGGCCATCGGTGGCCACACAGCGGAGGGTTTGTCCGCTTCGTTCAAAAAGCACGCCGTTGATGGCGTAACGGGACTGTTCGTTGGCGGCGGCAAACAGGGTGCGTTGGATTTGTTTGCGAAGAATCACCGCGGGGACTTCATAATCGGCCGTGATGGATTCATCAAAATCCTCAACTTCGGGCGCTTCCGAAACAGGGAAGCCATGCAGGGACCAGTTGGAGCCGAGGCCTCGGATGCGAAGTCGGTCTCCATCAGCTTCCAGGGTGAGGGTCGGGTCGTCGCTTGCTTTGACGATCTGGGACAACTTGTCCGCCGGGACCAAGACTTCGCCTTCCTGCTGAACATCCACTTCGTCGATGGACTGGGCCACGCCGATTTCCAAATCGGTCGCCGACAAACGCAGTTGGCCATGGCCCGCGGTCAATCTCAGGCATTGAAGGACCGGGGAAGGGCTTCGGGCGGCCACCACTCCAGAAACCAACGACACAGCGTCGGCCAGAGCGGTTCGGTCGCAGACAATTTTCATCGCAGTTGCAGTACTTGGCATGGTTGTTTCCACAGGCAAAATCGGGCGGTTCATTGTACCCCTTGTGGTTCGTGCCCCGGAAAACATCGAAATCTTGTGATTTTTCTGAACGTGACCGGCTTGTCCACCAGCTGTCCCCATGGAGAGGAGATGCACCCGGCGTTATCGGTCTTTTGGGGGGAGCGGCGCGCCGGAGATCTCCACGCCCTTGGCCAAGGTTCTGGCTAGAGGAAGCATGATTGCGAAGCCAACAAAGAGCAGCCCTGAAATCAACACGTCCCGCTGCGGGGCGTCCCAGAGCATGAGCAACAACGTGCCTAGAGCCAGGATGCTCATGCAGATGGCGATTGCTCGGCGCAGTCGGCGAAAAAAAACCCGTTCCAAACGTGCTGCTGCGGCATCCGCTTCACTGGGGAGGCCACACTCTGGGCAACGCGATCCGGCGGGTCTTGGTTGACCGCAGTCAGGGCACGGGATGTCGCTGTTCAACGTGGATGCCATACCGTTCCCCGATCCTAGGAAGGGTGGGGGCCCAGAGTGGCATCCTTGGGCCTCGTTAAGCGTTCCAGTCGGTCAATTCTGGGCCCACGTATTCCGCCAAAGGTCGAATGATTCGATTGTTGGCGTGTTGTTCCATGATGTGAGCGCACCACCCAGTGATTCGGCTGGCTACGAAGATGGGGGTGTATTGCGGAACGGGGATGCCCATGGAGAAATAGGTCATTCCGCAGGGGAAATCAACGTTGGGATGGATGTTCTTGTCGCGGAGCATGATCCCTTGCACGGCGTCTCCCAAGTCGAACAATGGCATGGCCGATGGTTTTTCGGCTTCCGCGAATTTCCGTCCCCATTCACGAAGGATGCCGGCTCGGTGGTCTCCATTTTTGTACACCCGGTGTCCAAAGCCCATCAGCTTTCGTTTTTCCTCGAATGCTCTTTGCATCCAAGCGTCCACATCCATGGCGTCATCTTGGGTGTCCGCCATGATTTCATTCAGCATGTCCATCGCGGCTTCGTTGGCGCCACCATGAAGGTTGCCTTTCAAGGCGCCAATCGCTGCGCATACTGAGGAGTGCAAGTCGGAATTGGTTGAAGCCACCACGCGACTGGTAAAGGTTGATGCGTTGAAGTCATGTTCGGCGTAGAGGACCAGCGATACATCCATCACTTTGGTGGCCAACTCTCCAGGCTTTTCTCCCGTCATGCACCACAGCAGATTGCCAGCATGGCTGAGTTCGGGATCAGGTTGCACCTCATCCTTGCCGTCCAGCGCCGTTTGGTGGGCCCCAATCAAAGTGGGAATCATTGCGGTGAGACGGATCGACTTGGCCAGTTCGGCTTGTGGTCCGTTGTCTTCGCATTCGGCGTCCAAGTGTCCCGCCATGGATACCGCCGTGCGGAGTGCAGACATGGGGTGGGTGTCGGGGGCGGTCTTGGCGATGTCTCGAATCAGTGCAGTGGCCGCGGGGGGTGGGGTGCGGGCGGCTTTGAGACGCGCATCGAAGTCCTCGAGTTCCTGTGGGCTGGGTTTGTGTCCCACCAACAGCAGAAAGGCCACTTCTTCGAAGGAGGCATTTGCCGCGAGATCGGCGATTTCGTATCCGCGATAGATCAGCTGGGTTTGGTTGACGGAGCAAATCGAAGTTTCTCCAGCGGTCAGACCCGCCAGACCTCGATTGTCAGAAGCTTTGGTTCCAGATTCAGTCATGCTGCAAGTGTAGGGCAAAAAAAAAGGCCCCCGGTTTTGGGGGCCTTTGGCGGGTTTGATGTTGGTCAATCAGCAATCGCCGAAGGCCGAGAGCAACGCCAAAAGGTCGTTGAACTCCACCGTGCCGCTTCCGTCCAAATCGGCTTCGGGGTTGTTGGTCCCCCAGGCCGAAAGAAGGTTCAGAAGGTCTTCAAAATCCACACTGCCATTGTTGTTGATGTCACCAATGCATTCCTCCGTGACGTCGGGGACATCGACGAGGGCAAAGCGATTTGGCTCGGAGGTTTCTTTGAAGAAGCCCAGCTCAACTTGACCGTTGACCGGGGGGTAAGGCGAGGTGAACCTAAAGTTGTAGGTTGTTCCCCAGCGGATGGCATTTGCGTTGGCGTTCGTATCGAACGATTCGGTGGCAAAAACCACACCGTCGGCACTGTTGGAAGCATCCCAAGGCGTTGGCTCGTACGGCTCGCCGGAGTGATACTCCGGACAAGCAAAGCCAAAAGACGTGGCCATGGGATCGCCATTGGTTGGGATGATCAGCTGGCCGATGGAAGCATCAATGTTTTGGTTGTACACCGCGTATTCGTAGTCCCACGTTCCATCTCCATTGTCGTAGGCTCGTGAGGCAACAATCATTTGTCCCATGCCCGGCACCCCAAGTCGGCGATATTTCACAGCGGGGTCGGCAACTTTCCAAGCTGACAGTGCGGGCAGAGCCACTTGGGTGTCGGTGGTGAACCCGACGATGTTGCCGCCATTGTTGAGATCCACTCCGCGATAGGACATGTTGTTGTCACCATTCCCACCTTGGGTGGGGTTGTCGTCTGGGCAGACGTATTGCCCTTCAACAAAGAAAGTCGAACCTGAAGGGACGTTGGTCACCATGCTCTGAGGCACCCGGAGCCGTCGAGCCGTGGATCCGCTGTACACCGGATTCGCCGGGGGATAGGGGTAAACACCAGTGGTGGCGTTCACTTCGTACTTGGGACCCAGGGTGCTTTGGGATCCATTGCGGCTTGCGGTGTAAGGATCGGAGCAGTTGACCCCGAGGGTTGAACATGAGGTGGCTTGGCATGGCCCACATTCACTCTGGCTCAGAGCGCAGAAGCCATGCTTCAGCCATGACTGTCCGATCATTTCCATGCGCGGGTGACCATTCGGCCCGGGCGCTAAGCGGTACATCGACTGACCAATGACCGGATGTTGGTTGTTGTTGGAAATCCAAAGCAGCGGTTCATCGCCAACATTGCAACTCACGGTCCCAATGCTGTACGCGTCGTACCCACCAGAAGCGCTGTAGTTGGTGTAACTCTGTAAGTTCCAAACCACCACATCGGGACCAACCGCGCCAAGTGGTTCTGCGTTGAGGGCAGCGCTGTTGGCGGCCGAGGGCGTGGACGACTGGCCCAACTCCACGTCAGATGCGTTGGTCATGGAGCCGATCAGGATCAAACCAGCCGAGAGGGCTGAGACGCTAAGGATGAAAGTGTTTCGCATAAGAATTCCCCGATGAAGAATACGACGCATCGTTGTGCAGACGGATGACTTTTTACCGTTTTCCGAGGCTTTCTCGGACGGTGGTGTGGCTTGAGCCATTCTCGGACGTCAGAGGATGCTCAATCGTTCAATTGGCTTAACAAAGGAATAGGCTCCAAAGCGCAATGCAGGCCGCCATCTCGTTCCAGGATGGCTCGAGCAGGACGACCGATGACTTCTCGGCCCAGTTCCTTGTACGACATGGCGGCTTCGGCTTCGGCGGGCTCACTTCCTGCTCCAAATTGAGGCCAGTAGACATGGCTGCTGGTCACCAACGCATTGGCAGGGCCCCACAGTCGTCCGATGGAGACAAAGCTTGGGATCCGTCGCACCTCGTAGCCCTTGGATTGCAGAGTTTGCACCATGGCCTCTCGGCGTTCGGCCATCCGAACCAACGCGGCAAAAGCGGCTTGAATTTCGGGGCTCATGCGTTCTGATTCATTGGCCAGAAGTGCATCGGCCAGAAGCACGTCGCACGCATGTTGCAAACGAGCGCTCATGGGATTGGGGGGATTGCGGTCCATGATGCCTCGGTACTCGGTGATTTGTTCAGGATTCTCGGCGGGGGCCCCAAAAGCATTCTTCAACAACAGTTCTGCAGCCGCTTTGGGATCGGCCACAAACATCACTGGTCCTTCAGGCGATTGGACCACGGACAGTTCGACGTCCAGATGAAATCCGGAAGGGGTCAGGGCCGTCACCTGGTCCGCGCCAAATGTGCGTTGGAGCGCTTGAGCCGCTTCCTCTGCGCTCAGTCCGAGTCTTTGGTTGCGTGCTAGCGTCGTGCTGGAAACCAAAAGGTGCGACTGGCCATCGCGTTCCCGAAACAGCAAGATGTTTCCGCCTTGCCAAAGCAATCCCGTTGCGCGCGAGACGGCATGTCCAGCTCGGACATAGCTCTCGGCGGCGAATTCCGCGGGGGGCCACCATTCGGTTCCGGTGTCCCCTCTGGACGCCCACCGCGGACGCAAGAGGTAATGCGTTTGACCGTCGGTGGCCAAGCGACCGTTGTCGCGGGCCCATTGGTCGGGTCGGCCTATGGTGCGCACTCCGGTGGTTCCAGAGATGGTTTGGTTTTCGGCGATCGCAATCGTTCCGGAGAATCGTGGCAACAGATCCGCTGCACTTCCATCGTTGCGTCCGTCGATCAGACGGAGATCCGGCAAGTGGGCCCGCCAACCTGAAGAGGGGTCACTGCCATCGTCATGACAGAATTGGAGATTGGTGGTTGGCCATTCGAGCCGGAGGTCTGAGGGGGCCAGTTTCGGGTTCGGCGTAGCGGCAAGAATTCTTTCAAAAACGGGGACCCCTTCGGGACCCGTGAGGAGGCTGGCCACGTCGACTGGGACGCCAAGGTCCAACAATCGGTCGACATTGGTGGACTCTTTGCAATGCGTGAAAAGGGTGGACACAAGACCCTCGGTCGACAATTGGCGCACGACCAAAGCTTGCTCGGCTGTCCCTTCCGATGGAAGGTCATTCCCAAAGAAGTTCGCATGTGCGGGACGACCGGCGTCGGTCCAGGTACTTCTTGATGCCCGTTCTTGGGGGGGCCAGGGGTCACTTGATTCGCTGGTTTGCTCAGGCCCCAGTCCCCGTGATTGGCGCAAAGGATGTTGGGTCGATGTCCGCCAACTTTGCCCAATGATTCGATCGACGAGTGCGTCCAAGACATGATCTGGCCATGCCAAATCGTCAATGGTTCCTTGCCCGACGGGAAGCGCTTCGATCCTTGCTTTGACTTCCGCCTCGATGGGCCCCGGCGGAACGAACGACCAGCATACGGCGCAGGTCCAAAGAATCAAGCGTGGGCTCCTCGGATCACTTTCAACGCTTCGATTCCCGATTGAGAGTCCATCAGCGCACGGCGAATGGATGGGTCCAAACAAGTTCGGCCGATTTCAGCCAGTGTGGCCAGATGAGATTCGGGATCCCCGGTGGGGGAGATCAGCAAGAACACCAAGCGCACTTGATGTGGCCCGTAGCGTGTGCCTTCAGGCGCAAGGCCAAGAACACAAACCCGTTCATCAAGCCCGCGGGCATGCGTATGCGGGATGCAAACACCATCACCCACGAACGTGGGGTTCAGTTGCTCGCGAGACAGCAAGTCGGCCAAGATTTGATCGCGATCGATGTCCGGTCGGGCACGAACCAATCGGTCCATCAGTTCGTTCAAGATGCCATCGATCCCATCGGAGTGCAGGGGGCCGAATCCTTCCGGCAGAAAGGCTTGCCGGAAATAATCAGCTTCGCGGATCAAATGCAGACCAAGCGGTGAGGGGCCTTCAGGTGGAGCAAGGTCCATCACATCGTCATTGATCGAAGCCAAGCGATACACCCCGGATCCGTGCTCGTCAGGATCCACCACGAATTTTGCATCGCCGCGTTCCATTTCGGCGGAAATGAGTCCTGGTCTCGGCAAACCTTGAGCAAAGCGGCTCCCGCTGTCGGCTTCTTCTCCGCCCCAACGCCAGACATTCGTGTCGCCAAGCATGTCGGCCCAAATGTCGCAGAGGCGAACGTTCAGATCTTCGTTGTCGGTGAGCGCCAAAAGATTTCCGAAGCGGGCAAAATCAGCACGTTCAGCCAATTCGGGGCGCCGGGCATCTTGCTCGATCGCCTTCAAACCTTCGGCTCTCGCTTCTCGAATGGCCCGTTTGTTTTGGTCGATCAACAAGACGGGCACGTTGGCTTGGTTGGTGGCGAAGTGCGCGATGCGTCGTCCCAAGCTGTGCGCGCCAACGATGATCCAACCTTTGGGGTGCTTGCGCCGGAGACCAAGCAGGCCGGCCAAGGGCCCCGCGGTGGTCGCTTGCAGCAAGATCGTGGCCAAGATCACCGACCATGTGAACGTCTCAACAAAGCCGACATCATCAGGATTGGCTCTTTCTAGGGCCAAGGCAAACAGCGACGCCATGGAAGCAGCAACAATGCCGCGTGGAGCGACCCAAGCCAAGAACGTCCGCTCGTTCCATCCCAGTTCGCTGCCCCACGTGCACAGCACAATGGACAGTGGTCGGGCGACGAACATCATGGCCAGGACCGCGAGCAAGCCGCTCATGCCAAACGATTCGAAGCGTTCGAAGTCCAAACGGCCGGCAAGCAGAATGAACAGAGCTCCAATCAACAGGAACACGATTTCTTCTTTGAACGCTCGAAGGTGACGGAGCCTTTCGGGGCGTTGGAAGCCGAGGGTGTAGCCCGCCACGGTTGCCGCCAGAACTCCCGCTTCGCTGCGAATCGATTCGGCCACCGTGAATACGCCCACCGCCACAGAGAGCGTGAAGACGTTGGTGAGGTCGGCGGGCACAAGGTCTCGGCGGTGCAGCCACAGCAGGAAGCGACCACCAATGATGCCAATGATGGAGCCACCCAAGACGCGAACTACCAAATCAATGATCGGGGTTGCGGATTCCTCCGGAACCGCGATTTGGAAGCACAACAAGGCCACAAAAACACCAATTGGGTCGATCACCACTCCTTCCCAATGCAAGATGCCGTGCAACCTTTCGTTGAGCCTGACTCTTTTCAGCAAAGGTCCAATGACGGTCGGCCCGGTGACGACGACCAGGGAGGCGCCGAGGAGCGCTTCCTGCCAAGGTCGATTTGCAAGAAAGACCAAAGCCAATGTGCCCACCAGAAGCGTGACAAAGACGCCAAGCGTCAACAATCTGGTGATGACCACGGGGGCTTCACGAAGGACGCCGCGATCGAGGGTCAAACCCCCTTCGAACAGAATGAGACCCACCGCAAGTGCCACGAGGACTTCAAGACCACGTCCCAAGTTGGCCGGGTCCACCAGTGCGGCATCTCCCAAGACCCCGGGGCCCATCAGTACTCCGGCCGCAGTCAACAGCAAGATGGGAGGCAGCCCAATGCGGCGGGCGATGGTGACCAATGGGATCCCCGCCGCGAAGGCCAAGCCAACGCTGAGCAGCATGTCGTGAACGTGGGAATCCGGTTGAGCCACCCCGAGAGTCTACGCGTCCGACCTATGATTCTGGCAATGTCACTCTTGCTGAGCACCTGGTCTTTTTCTCGCCCGGAACATGAGTCAGCTTTTGCGCGGTTGGGGCCTGGCGCCGACCCACTGGATGCCGCCATGCATGTGGCTGAGGCCGTTGAGGCTGATCCGGAGGTGGATTCAGTGGGGTATGGAGGCCTTCCGGATGCCAGCGGCGGTGTTTCGCTTGATGCATTGGTCATGCGATCGCCGGCGGAACATGGCAGTGCCATTGCCCTGACCCAGGTTCGGCGGGCGGCAGCGGCCGCTCGGTTGGTGATGGAAAAGAGTCCCCACCGCATCTTGGCGGGACCTGGAGCGGACACCTTCGCCATGCAACATGGCCTACCAGCCGAAGAAATGTTGGCCCCGGCGGCACGTGAGCGATGGGAGGCTTGGCGCAACGATCCCAATCAAGACCCTGGACAACGCCCTTGGGATTCTGGATTGGGACGTTTGTATCGCAACGAAGGAGGGCACGACACCGTTTGTGTGCTGGCGCAGAACGATCAGGGCCTCGCCGGAGTGTGCACCACCAGTGGGATGCCTTGGAAGGCACCGGGTCGCGTTGGTGATTCTCCAATTCCCGGGGCAGGTTTGTACGTGCATCCTCGATATGGGGCGGCAACAATTACGGGGACGGGGGAGTTGGTCATCGGAAATTGTGCTTCGTTCTCGGTTGTGGAGTCCATGCGGCAAGGGGCTGAGCCTTCGCGGGCCATTGCCCATTTGTTGGAACTGGTGCTCGCAGAACAACCGGTCAAGCCGGAAGATCAACTTGGGGTGATCGCCATTTCACCCGACGGTCATTGGGCGGCGGGGTCCCTTCGTCCGGGGTTCAAGTACGTCGTGACCGATGAGCAAGGCACACGAGTGGATTCACCGGAATTGGTGATTGTGGATGAGCCGATTCCCGAGACGGCGTCCTGATGTTGTGCGCAGCTTTGGTGTTGGGCCTTTCGGCCAGTGTTGCCGACGAGTCCATGCCTTCGAGCATCACCGAGGTGTGCCAGGTGGAGACTTTCGTTGTGGCGGGTGCGCCAGCGGTGGGTCGGATGACCGATCGAGATTTGACTTTGGTGGTTGAGCTGAAGCTCGAAAAAGATTGGCACACGTACTGGTGGGATGCGGGTTCATGGGGCGCTCCGCCAAGGCTCACAATCAACGCGCCGAAGGGTTGGCAGACCGGCCCCATCATTTTGCCTGCGCCAGAGTGTTTTTCGACCGACCTTGGAGAGGTATACGGCTACCACCACTCGGTCCGATTTCAAGTCCCGATGCGTCGACCAGACGCCTCACCCGCCGAATTGACGTATGCGTTGGATTGGCTGGTGTGCAAAGAAGCATGTTTATTGGGGAGGGCATCCAAAACGTTGAACGTGCCAGCAATCTTGCCGAACAGCGGCTTCCCTGATCTGAGCCAAGACGCGGTCTATTTGGCTCCGGAGCGCCGTTTGCGCTCGCAATTGGTCGGGGATGCCCTGTGGGTGGAGCACCCTGAAAGTTGTTTGGGCCAGCCAAAACTCGTCTTTCGGCCACTTGATGCGGTTTCTTTGCCCCAAGCTGGCCCCACCAAGCAAAATGATGGGTGGGTTTTCCCCCTCGATATTCGTCGTCAAGATTTTCCTTCGGCAGGCACAGTCACTCTGCACGGTTTGCTCATTTTTTCGGATAACGGCGCCCGTGAGACTTATGCTTTTTCAACCACGTTGAACAATTAACTACCAATCCCATGGAGATTTTGTTGTGTTTTCAGTAACCACTTTGTGCACCGCGTGTGCTCTTACATTCATCGCCGTACCCCCCAAAGGTGAAGGATCATCCAGCGAAGGCGGCAAGTGTCCGGTCACCGGTCTCTTCACCTCTTCAAAAACGAAAGTTGCTGAGGCGGCAATTCCCGCCGAAGTGGGCAAAATTGCGCCCCCGTTTGAATTGATGGACACCAATGGCAAGTCTCACAAGTTGTCCGACTTCAAGGGCAAAACCGTGGTGCTGGAGTGGTTCTGTGCCCGTTGCCCGTTTTCTGGAAAGGCGTCGGGCCGCTCGGTTCACTCCACTGGCAAGGTGAAGAAGTTGATCGAAGACCTGAAGAAAGTGGACGAAAACATCGTCTACCTGTTGATTGATTCTTCATCGAAGTGGAGCAAGGAAGATGTCATCAAGGAGGCCAAAGCTTGTGCAGAAGCCATGGACATCAAGGCGCCCATGTTGATCGACCACGGTGGCAAGGTTGGCAAAGAGTATGGCGCGCGAACCACGCCGCACATGTATGTCATCGATGCTGAAGGCAAGCTTCGGTACGACGGTGCATTTTCAGAGCAAACTGGCCGTGAGAATTTTGTGCTGAACGCGGTCAAGGCCATCAAGAAGGGCGAAGACCCCAAGCCATCCAAGACTCGGTCTTGGGGCTGTGGCGTCAAGTACTGAACTGCCCATTGATCCTAGATTCAATCCGCGGGGTCGCCATCTGGCGGCCCCGCGGTCGTTTCCTTCATGAGTTCAAGAAGGGCCTGTTCGAGGGTGGCCCGTTCGCCATCATCCAGTCCATTCGGCGCATACAACACCCGGAAGGCTGGCCCCTGTTCGGTTTCCCGGACCCCAATCCAGGCTGGCGGGCCCATGGGGACGGCCCCCACCGAAAGGGTCTGGGGTGCGCTGGAGGCCGCCTCAATCTGGATTTCTAGAGCAGCGGGGGGCTGATCTTGGGTCGCCCCCAGCGATTCCAGCCGTTCCTTCAGTTGAAAAATGGTTGGGTTGATGTGTTCTGCGAAAAAAGTTCGGGGAAGCGGCAGCCTCTCCGGTGCGGGGGGTGGGGCCTGCGGGCCAGTCGGGGTTGGCTTCGGGGACGCGGAACATCCCATCAGAATCAAAGCCAGTGCCCTTCGTATCACGTGGGGAAACCTACAATTGCCATCACATCCCTGCTTTCCATTTTGTGAGGAAATCCAACATGTCTCGCTCAAATTCAATCGCTGTCGTTGGTGCCGGAACCATGGGGGCGGGCATTGCCCTGGTGGGCGCGACCAGTGGCATGAAATCCGTCCAGATCGATGTCAGTGAAGAGGCGTTGTCCAAAGCCCGAGCCTTGCACGCCAAGACCCTTGCTAGAAATGTGCAAAAGGGCCGCATGACCCAAGAGGAAGCGGACGCCGCGGCCGCACGGATCGAATATGTCGATTCGCTCGATGCTGCCGCAGGCGCGAGCTTCGCCATCGAAGCGGCCAGCGAACGGCTCGATTTGAAAAAGTCCATTTTCGCTGACTTGCGCTCACGGCTGTCCGAGGATGCGATTCTGGCCACCAACACTTCCAGCATCTCCATCACCGAGATTGCCACTGCGGTCCCCGGTGCGGAAGACCGAGTGATTGGGATGCATTTCTTCAACCCAGTTCCGGTGATGAAATTGGTGGAGGTCATTCGTGGACTGGCCACCAGCGACGCCACGTTGGAAGCAACGTTGCGGTTGGCCGAATCCATGGGCAAAACACCGGTGCCAGCGAATGATCGTGCGGGATTCGTGTCGAATCGTGTCTTGATGCCTTTGATCAATGAAGCTTTTTTTGCCTGGATGGAAGGCGTGGCGGAGCCCGAGCACATCGATGAAATCATGAAGCTTGGTTGTGCGCATCCAATGGGCCCGCTCCGTTTGGCCGATTTCATAGGCTTGGATGTCTGCCATGACATCATGATGGTTCTTTATCGCGAATTGGGCGATTCGAAATTCTTCCCGTGTCCGCTGCTCCGTCAACTGGTGACCGCTGGGCGACTCGGCGACAAAACTGGACAGGGCGTTTACAGCTACGGCGAGGGCTAATCCGTCGCCTACAGTCGTCACTTAGGAATGCCATTGTTGCGAGCACTACTCAATCTGTTCTCTTCGGTCCGGCTGGGGATCACCTTGATGGTGCTGATCTTTTTGTACAGCGCTGTGGGTTCGGCAGGCCTTCCGGTGCATTGGAATGTGTTGCGACCGGACGCTTGGTTGCCCCTTCGTGAAGCGTTTGATCTTTCTGAATTTCGCTGGTTTAACTGGTGGCCTTTTGCGGTATTGATGGGTTTGTTCTGTCTCAATCTTTCCGTGACCACCATCCGCCGGATTCCTTTCAACCGAATCAACCTCGGCGTGTGGATGATTCACTCTGGACTGATCATCTTGTCGGTGGGGAGTGTTTGGTACTTCGGGATCAAAGTCGAAGGTGACACTTTGGTCCATCGCCGTGCGCTCTCCGTGACATGGGCCGGTGAGACGCAAACCATTGCGGCTGTGCCAGGGAAGCGCATGACCCTGCAAAGTGCTGATGGGCGGAGGGCGGATGTTCGAGTGGCCGCCATCGACCCTGAAGCCACTCTGGAAGACGGCACTCGGTCGGTGAAATTGACCCTTCTCGCGAGAGTTGATGGCCAAGATCTCCTTCGCGAAATGCAAGCAGGATTCCCAGAGTCCACCCAAGACTTCACCCCCCGCGTTGACAACTCGGGCTGGTCTCCGGTTGATGGCACGGCGGTGGATGGGTTTGAAACAACTTTGTCCTTCGCCCCCGAGCCCCACTTTTACTTGATGGAGTCCCGGGCGGTGTACTTGCGCGAAGTGCAGGCCGATGGAACCCGTGGGCCTTGGGTAGAACGTCCCATCAACAATCTCCCCATGTTCACGGATCGCTTGAACGATCGCTCTCGGGTTTGGCCCGAAGGTGGCGCCAAAGCAAGCTCCCAAAAAAGCATGTCCGCCATCGGTTTGGAAGCGATCCATGACAACGACCCATTGCCTGAGGTGCGGCTGGAAGTGACTGACACTCTTCGATACGCCTTGCCCGAAGTCAGGCGAACCGATGGTGGCCCCGCCGTTGACCCCACGGCCACTGTGGAACTGTCGCGGTCCGATGATCCTGAAACCCGGTCTTTTGACCTCCGAGCGTTAGATCCCGCGGCCCGTTCTGCACTTGGTGGTGCTCTCGAAATGAGATGGGTGCTTGATGAAAGTGAACTGGATTCCCTGCGACAGATCCGCTCGGGAGAACTTCTGGTCGATGGGGTGTCTTACCCGCTTACCCCCGGGACCCAAGCTCCCTTTGGTTCGGGCACCTTGACTGTGGAGTCTGTGTCAGACGATCTGGTGATTGGTGGTGAACGCATTTCAGTGGCGATTGTGAATCTGAAGCAAGGTGATGACGAATGGGTTCGTTGGATCATTGACGATCCCGCATTGACCCGTGATTTGGACGCCCAAGGTCAGCCCATCCAGGGCGGCTTGCGCCAAGCAGACATCGCGACCGAATACCGTCCGGGTTCCGAATCTTCGGTCCGGCTCATCGCGGGTCCCGGCGAGCAGGACTTGCGGTTGCTGATCCCCGGAGATGATGGGGGCCTCGTTCAAGACGTTCGCAATGGTAATTGGGTCGAACTTGGCGCTGGATTGCAGCTTCGCGTGGTTCGATATGCATTGCGAAGCCAAGCCGAGCGTCGGCCACTCGTGATTCCGCAAGACCAGCGTGATCGTGATGTTGGCTTCTTGGCTTCCACGGTTCGCGTGACGTGTCCAGAGGGTGTGGTTCGCCGCCGCGGCCTGAAAGATTCGTGGCTGCTCTACCACTTGTATGCGTTTGATGGTGAGGCTGACTTGCCACGTCGATATCGGTTTGAGCCCAGTGAGCTGGTCCTGAACGACGGACGACGCTTCGAACTGTTGTACAGCCGACGCAGAATGCAGATGCCTGAACCCGTGGTTCTGGATGATTTCGAAGTTCGGAGCCGTATTGGTGGGTTTACCGGTGAGACCAGCAGTATCCGTGACTGGACCAGCCAGTTGCGATTTGTCAAAGCTGATGGTGGTGTTTCCGATCCTTATCGAGTTCATATGAACAACCCTGCGGAGCATCAGGGACTGTGGTATTTCCAATCCCAATGGGATCCGCCCGATCCGGCTCGACGTGACGATGAGGTCGATAGTCTTGGCTTGAACCACACCGTTTTGGGAGTGGCCAACCGTGAAGGCGTGTACGTGCAATTGCTCGGCACCATCTTGACGGTGGTTGGTTTGGTGTACGCGTTCTATGTGAAGCCCGTGATCAAGCGGCGTCGTATGCAAGCGGCGAAGTCGGCAGTAGGAGGGCAAGCATGATCCGTTCCATTCTTCTGTTGTTGGTTCTGGCCTTACCCGCTTCTGCGAATGACTTGTTCCTCAGTCAGTTGCAACTTGAACGGCTCGGAACGGTGGCCGCGTTTGATCAAGGCCGGGTCAAGAGTCTTGACTCACTTGCGGCATCGGTGATGAAGCGAATCACAGGCGCTCGAAAGCCAACCGGAACCTCCAACCTGACTGAGATGTTGGATTTGGCTTTCCGCCCAGAGGCCTGGGCTGATCGCCCCACCATCTATGTCAAAAATAAGCTGGTACGGGCCGAGTTGGCGGCCTCGATGGCCAAGGCCGGTGCGTCCAATGGGGATCAAGAGTCGTTGGTGGAGACCGGCCTGGTTGCGAGTCGACATTTAGAAACCCCAGAAGCCTCAGCCACTCTCGATCGTTTGTCTCGAGATCTGATGCGGACGGCGAGGCCCGTTGAGGAGATTCGTAGTGCGTTGTCGTGGGTTCGCCCCCAAGTTCTCCGATCTCTGTTTACGGTGGTGGCCCCTCCCGATGGCGGCTTTGAATCACGTTGGTTCACTCTGGATGAACTCACCATGGGGGGGATGACGGCTCCGATCTTTTCGGGGATCGACAGCGAGGTTCGTCGCAAAAGCATTGGTCACTGGGAAGCGTTGACCAGCGCTTGGTCAGAAGGCGATGCTGATGCCGTCAACGCTTCCGCGGCTGCGTTGGCGGATTTGCTGCCACTGGTCAACCCGGACCCCGAGATCTATCCGTCTTCGGCCCGGTTGTCTTGGGAGAGTTGGTACTTCCGGAATGGCAACTTGACTTTGTTCTGGCTGGCTTACGGCTTTGCTTTGGCTCCTTTGCTGATGGCCGTGGTCTTTCAGTGGCGAGGCGCGATGCGGCTCGGGCTTGGCATGTTCCTGGTGGCGGTTTTGCTGCACACTTTTTCCGTTGGTCTGCGTTGGTGGGTGAGTGGCCGCTGGCCAAACTCGAACATGTTTGAAGCAGTAACCACCGCGGCCTGGTTTGGAGCGTTCTTCGCACTGCTTTTTGAAATGCTTTTGCCTCGTTCGCCGATCCGGGGGATTGTTGCCTTGGGTGGTGCTGGCACGGGCATGGTGGCGTTGATGTGCGCTCACTTCATGCCATTGTCTCTGGACCCCACGATTTCAAACATGATGCCGGTCTTGCATGATGTTTGGCTTTACATCCACACGAACGTCATCATTTTCAGTTACGCCCTAATTTTTATGGCTTCGGTGACCGCGGGCATCTATCTGCTGTGGCGGGGCGCGCTGCTCCTGCGGGGTCAATCCCAGGGAACCATTTTGCACGCTGGTGGAGGGGGGACAAGCATGATGTTGGCTGGTCGTTCTCGTTCATTGGGCGAAGTTATGGATGGCGCCACCATGATCTTGGTGGAGCTTTCATTCATCTTGTTGTGGGCGGGCATCGTGATGGGTGCCATCTGGGCTGATCACTCTTGGGGTCGACCTTGGGGCTGGGATCCCAAAGAAGTCTTTGCCCTCAACACTTTCCTTGTTTTTGCGGTGCTTGTACACGTCCGGTGGCGGGTTCGTGACAAAGGATTGTGGACGGCCTTACTGGCGGTTGTGGGTTGTGCAGTGATGTTGTTTAATTGGGTGGTGATCAACTTCACCATCGCGGGGTTGCACTCGTACGCATGATGGACCAGAACTTCGATCACTTTGGTGGTGCTTTGCCCCTTGGCGATGGTGATGCGTGGCCTGAGGTGGAGCTTGCCCCATTGAGCATCGCGGTGCCGTGGACGGAGCCGGGGCCTCCAGCTCCAGAAACCATTGCCGACGACATGCGGTCCCGGGCGGGTCGGACGGTGGAATTGCTCGGGGCAGAGATGGGCCCTGAGGACAGCGGCCTATTGTGGTCAGCAGTGTTTTCGATGGAGGGTCTGGCCGCGCCGATTTTTGTGTGGCTGGAAGAGACCGATCAGCCAACCGTCCAACATGCGGCCGACGCGGCGGGCGTACCCGAGCACCAATGGACGATGGTGTGGCAAACTCGACTTGAGGGCAAAGATGCGGTGGCGGACTGGGGGATGATCCTTCGGACCATCGGTTGGTCTTGGCCCGGAACCCCTGCGATCCACGATGTGGAGCTTTCGCGCTGGGTGATGCGCGAGGAGATCGTGGAACCGTTGTTGGCCAACGAATCATTGGAGCCCGCGTTGGAATCCCTGTGGTGGGTTTCCGCTTCGCAACGTGAGTCTGGATCGCCGGCTTGGCTGAAGACCTCTGGACTGAATCGACTTGGCCTGCCGGAGCTGGAATTTTTGGAAGTGCCAGTTTCGTTGGTGCCAACCGCCGCACATTTGCTCGACGAGTTGGCCGCCCGCATTGCGGAGGATGGTCCGCCCCCACCTGGCACTCGCATGGCGGTGGGGCCAGAACTTGAACTCCGTGCGTTCCCGCCTCGTGAAGTGCTCTCGGTCTTGCCTCAGGACACGCCTGGACAATTGAGCGATCGGGAGCCGGATGCTCCACCTTCCATCGTTTTCACTGGTCCTGAAAAAATTGGTGCGACGAGGCCAACGTGGCCACCAGCCACCCGCGTGTTGCAGCGCCTTGCCGATGAGACTTGCGTGGTCTACCGAGCAACAAGGAGCACCAAGCGTCGAGCGCACCTTGCCCGTCAGACTTGGGATGAGCTCGGCATGATCTACGCCAAGATGACTCGCCTTGATGTCAAAGCATTGGTGGCTGTTAAGGCCGCTTTTGGCCCCGAAAGCGCTCGAGAGCACTGTTGGCTTCGCGTTGAGGCTCTTCAGGGCAATTGCGCTTCGGGGGTGCTTGATTCTGACGCTCACATGGTGCCGGGTCTGAACGAGGGAGACATCCACCAAGTGAATCGAGATGAAATCTCTGATTGGTGCGTTGTTCTGGAAGAGAAGCGCTTCGATCCTGAAAACGTTCCTGCACTCTGGCGCTTCATTGATGGGATTTCACCGAGTTAGCGCTTTGGGGCGAGGCAGTCAGCGAGTGCTCGGCTTCGTTCTCGGATCCACTCTGCGGATTTGGCTCCAGCTTGAATCCAAGCTGCGGGATCGATGCCGGCGATCTCCCCGCGAACCGCGATCGGAAGAATGGTCTCGAAGGCCAAGGCTTCGATCATGAGCCAAGGCAGCATTCCCCAAGTGCCAAGACCAGGCTCTTGTCCAATGCGTGAGCGCCAGGCTGAGGTCAATCGTTGGCCAGCTTTGTACCGGAGGCCTTCGGGCCAGTGCTCTGTGGGTGTGTCACGGGAACGTCGAAGGGAAACATGGAGGACGGCTGTGGCCAGTTCTGTAGCGACCGCATCGGTACGAACGGCGTCGAGATCCAGAATGCCGCAGACTTGACCCTGAGCGTTGAACCTTAAGTTTCTTGGGTGCCAATCGCCGTGCAGGGCCTGCTTTCGATGCACCGCAATGCCGCGGTCCTGGACCTTGCTTCGGGCAACTTTGGCGATCGTAACCAGTGCGCACAGCGCGGATTCAGCTTGGGGTGCGTGAGACAGGGCCAGCCGGGCGAGCTTGTCGAGGTCTTGGCGATGGTGGTATCCCTTTTCGATGGGTCCTTGGCGTTGGCGGGTTGCTCGGTGAAACATCGCCAATGCAATTCCCGAGGAGATCGCATCATCGCTTGCTCGTCGTCCGTTTCGACCACTGATCCAACTCTGCAACTCCCACACAAAGCCGCCCCATTGAACATGCCTCTGGCCATCAGCTTGTGGCCGGAAATCGGCAACCGGGACTCCTGCTTCGATGCAGTCGGCAGTGACTTGCCGCATCAGTTCCAGTCGTTCCGGAGACAACGATCCAACGGGTCTTCCTTTCAGCAGGAATCGGCCTTCAGCAGAATCAATGACAAATTTTTGAGCGCCCGAGGATCCACCATCATGCGGTCGAACAGAATTGATTTGCCCCAGCATCCACCCTTCAAGAAGTTCCGGACTTTGGCTTGGGTCAAAGTTTTTTGCGGCTGGGATCATTCGACGTTCTGAACTTGTTCCTTCAGTCGGTCCACCGCACTTTTGATTTCAACGATGGCTCTTGAGATGTCGACTTGTTGAACTTTTGATCCAATTGTATTTGTTTCCCGGAGCATTTCCTGTGTGAGGAAATCAAGTGTCCGACCAATAGGTTCGTTGCCGGTGAGTAGATCCCGGAATTGAAGCAAGTGTGCGTCCATTCGAGTGATTTCTTCGGAGATATCGGATCGTTCGGCAAAGAACGCGACCTCTCGCACCAAATCTCTTGGGTCATCGGCCACATTGAGCGACTCCATCATTTCACGCATGCGCTGCAGCATCCGGTCTTCATGCAGCTTGCTGATGCTGGGCAGTGCGTCTCGGATGGTTTGAAGGCGTTCTTCGATCACGCCGCATTGAGCGGACAGGTCTTGCTCAAGGGCTTCGCCTTCGGTTTCTCGCATGTTCTGCAACTGTTCGCATGCGGCCTCTGCCGCTTGGCACGCCAGGGCACTCACCCGCTCAAGCCGTTGTTCTTCGTCAAAAATGATCACGCCCGGAAGATTCAAAATGCCCGCCAGATCAATTTTTGTTGCGGAATGATCGACCCCAGGCATCGCCAAGAGTTGGTTGAGGTAACTTTGAAAGGCTGTTTCGTCGATCCGGCCCGCTTGTTCGCCGGTGGCTTCCTGCACCCGCACGGAGACGGTCAAAGAGCCGCGATGAAAGTGTTTTGCGACGGTTTGCTCCAGTGGGCCTTCAAGAGGGAGAAACTCCTCTGGGAGGCGAACCAGACATTTTCGATGTCGATTGTTGACCGATCTGATCTCAACGCCGACCGTCATTCCACCTTGTGTAGAGGAGGCCGAACCAAACCCGGTCATCGATCGCAACACGAATTAACCCTCTGGATCAACGTTGGTGTTGGAGGTCGTGGGGGTCGGTTCTACGGGTGCCACGGGAAGCGGATCGGTGGAGTTGTTTGCCTCGGTGGCCTCGATGGCTTCGGTTGGTTCCGCCGCATCGGCGTCGCCCGGACCGGCAGACATGTTCAATCCGATCGCCAAGCCCAAGTACAGCACAAACGCCACCACGGTGACCCAAGTCAAGGTGTCACCAACCCGTCCCCCAAGCAGAGAGTCGGCACTGCCAGCGCTGGAACCGCCAAATGCCGCCGACAAGCCGCCGCCTTTGGGTCGTTGCATCAGGATCACCAGAATCATCACGGTGGAGACCACCATGAAGAGGCCGGTAAGGAGGTAGAAGCTGTTGAGATTGTTCATGCTTGGCCCTCGGCCTTGGCGGCAGTCACCGCGTTGATGATGTCAAGGAAGTCCGCCGACTTCAATGAAGCGCCTCCGACCAGGAATCCGTCCACGTCGGGTTTGGCAAACAATTCCGCCGCGTTGGCGGGCTTGACCGAGCCGCCGTATTGGATACGAACAGCATCGGCCACGTCTTGATCATAGTGTTCCGCGAGGGCCGCTCGGAGATCAGCGTGGACCTCTTGGGCATCCTCGGGGGTCGCGGTCAACCCAGTACCGATGGCCCACACCGGCTCGTAGGCGATCACCAAACGGGACAGGGCCGCTGCGGGCAGACCGTCAAGGGCGTGGGCCAGTTGGGCCCGATTGACTTCGAGCTGGCGACCAGCTTCCCGTTCCTCTTTGAGTTCCCCGGTGCACAGGATCGCAGAGAACCCTGCGTTGAGCGTTGCATGCAGTTTTTCTCGGACGATGTCATTTGATTCGCCAATCACATGGCGCCGTTCGGAGTGTCCCACCAAGACCCACTCCACGCCGCAGTCTTCGAGCATGGGCAATGAGACTTCCCCGGTGAATGCTCCAGATGCCTCGTGGTGCGTGTCTTGGGCCCCCAACATCGGTGGGGCCGATTCGACGACATCTGCGATCAGCGCGAGGTAAGGAAAGGCCGGGAACATCACCACTTCTGCCCCGAGGGGGCCACGGGCGAGTCCTTCCGCGATGGATTCGGCGAGGTCAGCACCGTCCCCGGCGTTGAGGTTCATTTTCCAGTTGCCGCCAATAATTGGGGTTCGCACAGCGCAGATCCTTTTTGGTGAGAAACGACACAGGTTAGCCGAGTCCTTGGTGTTCCGCACGCAGGAAATTGCCATGGAATCCGTACAATTGATCCCTCTGGAGTCCAGCCATGCCCCCGACCGCGGCCGAAGTTCGTCAGCAGTTTCTTGATTTCTTTGCTCAACGCCACCAGCACACCGTGGTCGATTCGAGCCCGGTGGTCCCCCACGACGACCCCACGCTGCTCTTCACCAATGCCGGGATGAACCAATTTAAGGATGTTTTCTTGGGGCGTGGAAGCCGTGACTTTGTTCGTGCCGTCGACACCCAGAAATGCATTCGCGCTGGCGGCAAGCACAATGACCTTGAGGATGTTGGGCGAGACACCTACCACCACACTTTTTTTGAGATGTTGGGCAATTGGTCTTTTGGTGACTATTTCAAAGCGGAGGCCATTGCCTGGGCGTGGGAGCTGCTAACCGAGGTCTGGGGTCTGCCACCGGAACGACTCCATGTTTCAGTGTTCGCCGGTGATGATGCCGATGGCTTGCCCGCCGACGAAGAGGCCGCTGAGTTGTGGCGACGCTTTGTTCCGGAGGATCGCATTTCGAGATTCGACAAGAAAGACAATTTCTGGGAGATGGGCGCGACCGGTCCGTGCGGTCCGTGTTCAGAAATTCACTTCGACGGCACTCCTGATGGCACCGGGGGCCACTTGGTGAATGCCGATGATCCCCAGGTCATTGAAATTTGGAATTTGGTCTTCATGCAGTTCAACCGTGGAGACGACGGCACCTTGGTCCCATTGCCCGCAAAGCATGTCGATACGGGGATGGGCTTCGAGCGCATTGTCAGAGTTCTGCAAGGCAAGGACAGCAACTACGACACCGACGTGTTCACCGGCATTTTTGATGCGATTCGATCTCGAACCGGAGCCCGTCCTTACGGCGCTGATCTCAAAGATCCACTGGACACGGCGTACCGCATCTTGGCTGACCATTTGCGTTGTCTTTCGGTAGCACTGGCGGATGGCGCGCGACCTGGGTCGGATGGGAGGAACTACGTGCTGCGTCGAATTCTTCGTCGGGCCGTTCGACACGCGTCGCAGACCTTTGGGGTGCAAGAGCCCTGCTTGTTCGAGATGGTGCCGGCGGTCACCCAGAGCCTGGGCTCGGTCTTCCCTGAATTGGTTCGAGAAGAAGCCAAGGTTCAAACGGCCATCCACGATGAAGAAGTGGCATTCCACCGCACGTTGGGTCGAGGCACCGAATTGTTTGCCCAAGCAGCGGCGGAGGCCGGATCAACCAAGGTGATTGATGGCATGACGGCCTTTCGCTTGCACGACACTTACGGATTCCCGGTTGATTTGACCCAGGTCATGGCGGAAGAGGCAGGACTTCAAGTTGACCTGGAGGCTTATGAATCCGAGATGGAAGCGGCGCGCGAGCGCAGCCGATCGGGTGGCGGGGCCGGGGATGAAGCCGATCTTCCTCCGGAGCGACTCGCGGCTTTGGCCGAGCGGGTCGCGGCCACGGATGACACCACAAGAGATTCCCACGAAGGGTGCGCCGCCAAGGTGGGCGCTCTTTTGATCTCGGGAGATTTGGTGGATGAGGCCCAGACCGGCGACGAAGTGTCGGTCGTTTTGGATCAGACCAATTTTTATGCCGAGATGGGTGGTCAAGTGGGGGATGCCGGCACCCTCGAGGCCGAAGGGATCTGCGTCCGTGTTCATGGCACCAAGCGCTGCGGCGACTTCGTGCTTCATATGGGTGTGGTGGAGTCCGGGACGTTGCGTCTTGGGCAGCCATTGCACACATCTCTGGATGTTGAACGTCGTTCTGGCATCGAAGCCCACCACACGGCGACCCACCTGCTCAATCTTGGATTGCGAACCGTGGTCGGTGAAGAGTCTGACCAGCGTGGTTCGTTGGTGGAACCAGATCGTCTTCGATTCGATTACGCCACTTCGGCGGCTCCTTCCCCGAAAGACCTGCAACAGGTGGAGTCCTTGGTGCGAGAGGCCATCCGTGAGGATCTTTCCGTGGCAACCGGGCCCGCTCCCCTTGAGGTCGCCAAATCCATCCAAGGACTTCGAGCAGTCTTTGGTGAGCGTTATCCAGACCCCGTCCGGGTGGTTTCGATTGGACCGGCCATTTCAGAACTCTTGGCTGATCCTGCGAGTGATTGGTCGAACCGTTCGGTGGAATTCTGCGGGGGAACCCACGTCGACCGTACCGGCGAGGTGGATGACTTCGCCTTGCTTGGGGAAGGATCATTGTCGGCTGGCGTGCGACGGGTCACCGGCGTGGTCGGGGCCGCAGCGAAGCAGGCCCACCACACCGCGAAGATGCTCAGCAATGAAATCGATGAAGTTGCCAAATCCAGTGACGACCAATTCGCTGAAGCGTTTGCCGCATTGTTGAAAACCATCGAATCTGCCACCGTCCCCTTGTCGGCCCGTGCGGCCATCGACACGCAACTGGTTCCTCTTCGTGACCGAGCCAAACAACTTCGGAAGGCGGCAGCCGCGGGCAGTCGTGATTTGGCCATCGATCACGCCCGTCAGTTGGTTCCAGAGTCGGCGGGATTTGTGATCGCTCGCGTGGATATGGCCGGCGACCGCGATGCTTTGATGGCGGCCTTGGATACGGTTCGCGGCAACCAGCCAGAAGCACCAGTGCTCCTGTTGGCGGCCGATCTTGAAGAAAACAAAGTCAGCATTGTCGCGCGGGTGCCAGAGGCTGGCATTGCCAAGGGCCTGAAGGCCGGTGATTGGGCGCGGTGTGCTGCTGAAGCGTGTGGCGGCAAAGGCGGGGGACGTCCCGACATGGCCCAGGCGGGCGGAAAAGATGCCACGCTTGCAGACGCGGCGTTGGAAGCCGCTCGCCACTTCGCCAATGAGCGTTTGGCCTGATAGGCTCGCTGCAACCCAAGGAGCTCACCATGTCCCTCAATCGCCGAGAATTTACGGCACTCGCTGGAGCAACCATGACTGCACCTGTTTACGGAGCATTCCGCGCGAAACCAACTTTCGACATTTCCTTGGCCCAGTGGTCACTCCACCGCACGATTTATGGCGGCAAGCTCGACAACATGGGGTTCCCCGAGTACACCAAAAAGGAATTTGGGATTGAGGCGGTGGAGTACGTCAATCAATTCTTCAAGGATAAAGCTGAAGACAAGTCGTACTTGCAGGAGCTCAAGAACCGATGCGATGATTTGGGCGTCAAGAGCCTGTTGATCATGTGCGATGGCGAAGGCCAACTGGGAGATGCCGATGAGGCCGCCCGAACCAAGGCCGTCGAAAACCATTACCGGTGGATCACCGCGGCCAAATTCCTAGGCTGCCATTCCATTCGCGTGAATGCATCCAGTTCGGGGAACTGGGCGGAACAAATGATGCGAGCCGCGGATGGTCTTCGACGGTTGTCAGAGTTTGGCGACCAGCATGGCATCAATGTTTTGGTGGAGAACCATGGCGGCCTTTCTTCCAATGGAATGTGGTTGCACGGCGTGATGCGGACGGTCAATCATCCCCGTTGCGGCACCTTGCCTGATTTCGGTAACTTCAGGGTGAGCAGCTCTGAGAACTACGACCGGTACAAGGGTGTTGAAGAGTTGATGCCATATGCGAAAGCCGTCAGTGCGAAGAGTCGAAAATTTGACGCACAGGGCAACGAAGCCGAGACCGATTTCTTCCGCATGATGGGCATCGTGAAGAAGTTCGACTACCACGGCTATGTTGGCATTGAGTGGGAGGGTGGCGATCCTTCAGAGCAAGAAGGTGTGATGGCAACCAAGAAGTTGCTGGAAAAGATTCGTTCAGCGTGAGCCTCCCCGCAGCAAATATTCCGTGGTTGGCAGACTTGTCCGGCAAGTTTGTGGTGGTTGAAGGCCCAGATGGGTCAGGAAAATCCACGCAAGCGGCCCGCTTGGTTTCGATGTTGCGCGAAGCCGGGTTGGAAGTGGTTGAAGTTCGTGAGCCGGGTGGAACACCACTTGGGGAACGCCTCCGGGCGGTCTTGCTGGATCCAGAGACGGGCGAAATTGATGTACGCACCGAGATGTTGCTGTACATGGCCAGCCGGGCCGAGTTGGTGGCATCACGGATCCGTCCCGCCTTGGCACGAGGGGCTTGTGTCGTTGCGGACCGATTCGTGTCCTCAACCCTTGCTTACCAAGGTGCGGCCGGTGGGTTGGACCAATCGGCCATCCGCGATGCGGCACGAGCAGCATGCGGTGACGTTACGCCCGACTTGGTGGCCATCTTTGACGTCGATGAAGCAACCGCGGCGGGTCGTATGGGCCTCTTACGAGATCGGATGGAGGCCCGAGGCTCGGCGTATCACGCGGCCGTGCGCCGTGGGTATCACGAACAAGCGGAAGTCGAGCCAGAAACACACGTGCTGATCGATGCGGCTCGAAGTCTTGATCATGTGTTTGCAGACTTCTTAGGCGTGCTCGGAAGTCGATTTGGGAACCCGGACGCTCAATCGAATTCGTCACCGCGGAACGTTGAGGCCAAGTAAGCCTGACGCACCACCGAATCGTTGATCAATTCTTTCGGGGCGCCTTCCGCCAAGTTGCGGCCCTCGTGGAGGATGTATGCACGGTCGCAAATCCGAAGGGTTTGCTGCACGTTGTGGTCGGTGACCAGGATGGCAATGCCACTCTTGGCTAGCCGGCGGACTTCCCCTTGCAGTTCTTCAACCGTGTGCGGATCCACCGCAGCAAATGGTTCGTCGAGCAGCAGCAAGCGTGGCTTGCAGGCCATGGCTCGTGCAATTTCAAGTCGGCGGCGTTCCCCGCCTGAGCAAGTCTCAGCCAAATCCTCAGCTTTGTGTCGAAGGCCAAACCGTTCGATCAGTTCGCGGGCCTTGTTTTTGCGTCCTCCGGCGGTGGGCTCATGCAGTTCCAACACCGCCAGGAGGTTTTCCAAGACGGTCATCCCTCGAAAAACACTTGGTTCTTGTGCCAAATATCCCATGCCGAAGCGTGCGCGTCGGTGCATGGGCTGCGTGGTGACGTTTCGGCCATCAAAATGCACTTCGCCCTCGTCGGCTTCAAGCATTCCGATCGCCATCCGGAAACTGGTGGTTTTTCCTGCGCCGTTTCGCCCCAAGAGGCCCACGATTTCACCCGGCTCAACCGTGAAGTTCACGCCATCAACCACCCGGCGAGCACCGAAGTTTTTGACAAGATTTCGGGCGTCGAGCAGCGGCACCTTAATCCTGTTCTGGACCGCTGTTGGTGGAGTCGGCTTCTTCAGATTCAGTCGCTTGCTTTTCCTCAACCGCCTTGGCATGATCGGTCCACTCTTCTGGCCTCAGCCGGTGGGCGATGGCGCCGATGATTTGGTCTGCGTCTTGGTGCACATAATCATCAACTTTCACACTGTGACCGTCGGCGTGAATGATTCTGGCCACACTCTTGCTCATCCACCGGCTCATATCGATGTCAGTGATTTCCGCGGCAGCCCACGTCCCCTTCGGATGGTGGAATGCACCTTCATCGTCCACGCTGTAGTTCTTGCGGAGGCCCGTGGCCAGTTGAAGTCCGGCCACCAAGGCATATGGCCCACAGAGGATGAAGAGCCATTGCACCATGCGATTCCATTTGTTGGGTACTGGAAAACTCTGATAGGCCGTGATCCCCGCCGAGACCCCTTCCACAAAGTTCGCAAACGATACGCTCCCGCGTGCCCATTTCCCCGTCGACACTTGCTGCAAGCCGGCGGCCAAACGTTCGATCTGCAAACTCCAACGAAGTCTTGCTCGGGCGACCTTTCCCAATTCGGGAGTGAAATTGAATTCCACGGAGACCAGTCCTTCATCCTTCGCTCTTTGCAACTCTTCATTGAACTGGGATTGCATTTCTTCGCGAACGGTTCGGAGTTCTTCGACTTCGCTGTCGGTCATGGCATCAGTCAGCCGTTTGGCGGCGGCTTGTACCGCGCTGGCGGCCTTCTGCAGGGCCCCGGCTTCTCCGTTGGCGTGCCCCTCCAAGCCAATTTTGACGTCCGTGAATGCGACTTGCTTTTGGTATCCCAACTCATCCATTGGGATCTTGACGGAGTAGTCGTACCAGCCCCAGACCCCAAAGACCGCGCACATCACGGTCATCAAACTCATTTGGATGACCCATCGGGTTCGTGGTCGGGTCTGGATCATGGGAAGCCTCCATCAAAAGGGTGTGACCCTCATTCTGACTTGATTGAAGCCAATTCGCGAGCATCTTCAATCAAATCGGTACTCAATCCCGGAAGTCCGTCCAATCGGTCAAGCATGATCTCCAATCGGCGTTCTGGCGAAGCCGTGGGATCATCCGCTCGTTGGGCCGCTTGTACAAGGGCACAAAATGCCGTTTTCCACCACTCCAAACTTGGGCACTCAACATCATCTTCAGGCTTGATGCGAGTGCGAATCACCACGCCGCGACCCAAAACGGCTACCGGCCGCTCGCCCAATTTGGTCATGGGTTCGCGGGCCAGGGCCAAAACCGGGACCCCATGTTCCAGGCCGGCGGTGAGCAATCGGCGGGCATCTGCGCCCACTTGAGGTGCTGTAATCAGGTGGACTCCGGGCTGGGGCACGAATTCGTCGTCGTTGGGGACTTCCGTGCATTGGACCCCATGTTCGGTGGCATGCTCGAAAGCTGCATGGGCGCGGGCCGCCCATGCATCACGCAGTTGGGTGAGCGCGTTGCCGAGCAGAACTGGGTCACGCGGGCCACGGGCGGATTCGAGGGACCGGCGTGCTTCTCGTTCCGAGGCGCACCAGTCAGCGTTGGTGTTGGAGGATTGATTTTGTGCCGAGGGGTTCATGCGATTTGTCGGTCAACTGTTCAAAAGGTCCGACACCAAATCCACTCGGACTGGATCTGCGAAAGCAGCTCGGAATTGATCTGGGGGTGACACTTCCAAGACCATTCGGCTGGAAGGGGTCAGAACTTGGAGCGATTGTTCATCGCCTTCACCATCTCGGGCGAGGGTCTCAACCAAACGGCGCAGAAGTGGCAAATCTGCCGAATGGCAAAGTACGGGGTCTCTTCCGTTTCGGTGCACGGTGGCGACGTGATCAAACTCTTGCCACGCTTCGACCTCCGCCATCCCGAAAGCCACCGCATCCAGAATGTCGGACCATTTGCCGGTGGGCACAAGCAACAGTTGATCCAGTGAAAGTCGTCCAAGGATTTCATCCAACCGGGTGGCCATATCTTCCGGCGCCAGCTTGAGTTCATGGCGGGTCAGATCGGCTTGCTCGGCCAAATCGAGGCGACAGACGTGTTCATTCACGACTTCCGCTCCAATCTGGAGATTTCGCATGACTTCTTCGACTTCGGTCGACTCAACGAATTCCACAGAATCCTCCTATGGGTCACAATCATATCGGTCCGGTCAAGGGGGTAGCATTGAGGAGATGTCGCAGCACATTTTGTTCATTTGCACCGGGAACACCTGCCGAAGCCCCTTGGCCGAGGGGCTGGCTCGAGATTGGCTTCGCCAGCACGGTCTGGAGAGCAATTGGACTGTGGGCAGTGCTGGAGTGTTTGCCGTGGATGGCTCGGAGCCTTCGCCGGAAGTTGCCGCCTTGTTGGCCTCTCGAGGGATTTCCGAAGTTGGCCGATCGGCATCCCTGACCTCAGAAATGCTGCAGGAAGCTGCCGTGGTCTTTGCCATGACGGCCGCCCATGCTGAAGCCGCCCAGCGACTTTTGGGAGACGCTCAAGGCCCCCCAATTCAGACTCTGGATCCGGCAGGAGATGTCCCCGATCCCATTGGTCATGGTTTTGGGGTCTACGCCGATTTGGCGGATCGACTGGATGCCATTCTTGATCAAGTTTTGAAGGAAGTGACACATGCAAATAACGATCTCGGGTGACCACCGTGGCCACGATGCGGTGGAGGGTGTGGTCAACCATCTCAAGGCGCAGGGCCATCAGGTTGTGATCCAAGGGGCTTGTGATGGAGAGGCTTGTGATTACCCGGTCCGTTCGCTGGCTGTGGCTAAGGACATTGCCGAAGGTCGATCTGAACTTGGCATTCTGATTTGTGGCTCTGGCATCGGTGTCTCCATTGCCGCCAACAAGGTTGATGGGGTTCGGGCCGCATTGGTGGTGGACGCGGCCCACGCCAAAGGTTCACGGGAGCACAACCACGCCAATGTTTTGTGCTTTTCCGCGGACCGGACACCTGTTGATGAGATGTGCCAGGCGGTTGAAGCGTGGATGACGGCCGAGCCTCAGCCGGACCGTCATGCTCGTCGCGTCGCGCAGATGACAGATATTGAGCGTGGGGCAAGCCTTCAAGATCAAGCGTCGAGTTCGGCGTAGCCTTCGGCCAAATCGGCAAGCAATCTCACGCCGAAGCCAGTGGGTCCTTCACAGAATTGAGCGTTGCCTTCGCTCCGCGCGACTCCAGCGATGTCCAAATGCGCCCAAGGCATGTCCTCAGGCACAAAGTGGGAAAGGAACGCTGCCCCTTGGATGGGGTGCCCGTCTCGCTTTGGTCCACTGTTCCAAAGGTCGGCGTGTCGTGCTCTCATGAAGTCACGATGGCATTCCCACACTGGCATGGGCCAGACTTTTTCTTCGGTTTCATCCGCGGAGAGTTCCAGCCGGTGGCGCAGTGATTCGTCTCCGCAGAACATCCCCGCGCACCACGAACCCAGAGCCACCACGATCCCTCCAGTCAGAGTGGCCATGTCAACGATGGCGGTTGGTTCCAGCTTGGTGCAGGCGTACGTCAATGCATCGGCCATGATCAGGCGACCTTCAGCATCGGTATTGGTTACTTCGACGGTGGCGCCATTCATCATGGTGATGATGTCGTCCGGACGGTACGCGGCGGAGTCCACCATGTTTTCCGCACAAGGCAGCAAGGCGCTGACCCGAACCGGCAGGTCTCTTTGCGCGATCAACAGCATCGCACCCAACACGCCAAAGCCTCCACACCCGTCGTACTTCATGCCGAGCATGCCATTGTTCACTTTGAGCGAGTATCCACCCGAATCGTAGGTCATGGTCTTGCCCACAAAGACCAAGTGTTCATCCTCTGGCGCATCCTCATGGTCGTGCTCCAGAACCACCATGCATGATGGTGTTTCAGAGCCTTGGCCCACCCCCACAAGACCGCCCATGCCAAGGTTCTCCGCTTGGCGGGCGGTGACGACTTTGACCTTGAGTCCGACCGCTTTGGCCAAGCGCTTGGCTTCGCTGGCGAACCAAGCCGGATTGCATTCGTTGGGAGGACTGGCCGCCAGGCGGCGGGCTTCGTTGACGCACTCCGCCGCGATCAATCCATCGTGGAGCCCTTCGCGGAATCCGGCATCGTCGGGGTCAAGCCGCAAGCCGCGCCGAGAAGGCTCTCTTTTGGTGGCCGTGCCATCGTGGGCGTCCGGTCGCCAAGCCGCCAGCCCCAATCCTTCTCCAAAAGACTGGCCTGCATCTTCAGCTTCGTTGGCCCGCAGGACATGGGCGGTGTGGATTCGGAGAGCGCTCAGTTGCAACCCAAACGCTTTGGTCACCAGTGCGGCACCAGCGGCTCGAAAGCGCTCCACAGTGCTTTGGTCATCGTTGCCCAAGCCCACCAGCAACATCCCTTCGGTCCAAACCACCACTTCGCCGGTTTTTCCCCGAAAAGCGCCGGTGGCTCGAGCTTCGCGGACGGCACTGGCAAGTCCGCCGGTCAGTCGGTCTCCCGAGGCCTCTTCGGTGAGCAGGATCACCTCTCGAGCTTGACTGGCACGGCTGGTTCGCTGAATTTTGAATTGTTCGTACACATGGGCCTCCAAGGGCCTACATCGGGCAAGACGGCAGATTCACACCACCCGGGCGGGCTATGCTCCGTTGTGCGCGCCGAACGACTCTTGGATGCCAATCTCAACCGAGCCCGGGAGGGGTTGCGCACCCTGGAAGAGTTGGCAAGGTTGATCCTTGAAGATGCCGATCTCGCCGAGTCTTTTCGATCGCGGCGGCGGCAGTTGGGCGAGTTGGGTGAAGAGCAACTGCCCGATGTGCTGTGTGATCGAAGTGCGGGAACCGATCCGGGTTTGGCTCCAGAAGTTGCGGCGGGTCCTCGGAACGATCTTGCCGGTGTTGCGGCCGCGGCCGCGGGTCGGGTGGGAGAATCTTTGCGGGTCTTGGAAGAGGTTGGCTCGACTGTTTCTCCCACCTTTTCCGCGGGCATTCAGGGTATTCGGCACGGTTGGTATGACCTTGACCGGGACCTTCGCTTGCGATTGGGGACGCGAAAGTCTGTGTCCCAACCCCGATTGTGTGTGTTGCTGACGTGCGAACTGTGTCCTGGCGGTGATTGGGCTCGGGTGGTGGATGCCCTGGCCGAGGCGGGGGTGGACATGGTGCAAATTCGTGAGAAATCCTGGCCGGATGGCCCGTTGCTGCGGCATGCCGAAGCGGTTCGGGCGCGCTTGCCCTCTTCGACTCGGCTGGTGATCAACGATCGGGTGGCGGTTGCGGCCACCCTGGGCCTGGATGTGCACTTGGGTCAACAGGATCTCCCCACCCTGGAGGCCCGGAAACTTCTCGGGCGAGATGTTCAGATCGGCCGGAGCACCTCGGGATTGGCCGAGGCCCAGCAAGCCATCGCGGCGGGCGCTGATTTGGTTGGGGTTGGTCCCATGTTTGTCAGTGCCACCAAAGACAAGCCGCCGGTCGGGCCCGCCGCCGCTGGTGCGGTCGCCGCCGCTGGGATCCCTCATCTGGCCATTGGGGGGGTCGATCTGGAGAACCTTGATCTGCTCTGTGAACAGGGCGTATCGGGGGTGGCGATCTGCCGCGGCGTGCTGGAAGCCAAGGATGTGGCGGAAACAGTCCAAGCCATCCAGTCACGCCTAGGGATGGTGGCCAAGGATTGTCCATGCCCCTGAGCGAAGCATCGGTGATTTTGTTGGGGACCGGGACCAGTTCGGGCGTGCCCGTGCTCGGCTGCGATTGCTCAGTCTGCACCAGCAGTGATCCCCGAGACCAGCGCCTTCGCACCTCGGCGGCCTTGCGTTTCCAGGACCCCGACGGACATTTTCGAGAAATGTTGATCGACTGCGGGCCAGATTTGCGGCACCAAGCGTTGCGGGCCGGTTTACGACGCTGTGATGGCATTTTTGTGACCCACCACCACGTGGATCACATTTATGGGTTGGATGAGGTCCGCCGCTTCAACGCCTTGATGCAGGAGCCTGTTGACCTCTTTGCTGAAGAACGCACGTTGGATGCCATCCATCGCGTGTATCGCCACATTTTCGATGCGGCCAAAAATCTCAATCCATCTTTTGTCGCCCATGTGCGTACCCATCGGGTGACCACCGACGGCTCGATTTCACGAATGGGGATTCGGGCCACACCCATTCGGTTGTTGCACGGCAAAATGCCCATTCTGGGATGGCGGTTTGACGCGGTGGATGCCGCTGGGGCGGCTTTGAACGATCTGCCAGGGCCGTTTCCTTTCGCGTGGTGCACCGACTGTTCGGCCATTCCGCCAGAGTCCTGGCCCCGGTTGGAGGGTCTGCGGCATCTCTTTTTGGACATGCTCCGGCCCCGCCGCCACCCCACCCACTTCTGTTTGGATGAATCTCTGGCCGTGGCAGAGCAGGTGGCTGCCAAGCAGACATGGTTCATTCACATGAGCCACGACGTCGCTCATGCCGCATTGGAGGCCAGTCTGCCGACGGGTGTGGCTCCGGGCCACGACGGATTGGTGGTTTCGGGCTGACCGGGGGCCTGCTTCCGAAGCCGCTCGGATCTATACTCTTCAACCCATGGCCCGTACCCGTGAAATCAAGCGTCGGATGACGGCAGTCGGCACGATTGCCCGCATCACCAAGACCATGCAAATGATCGCCACGGCGAAGTTCACCGCAGCCCTGCAAAGAGCTTCGGCAACCAAGCCTTACACCGAAACGCTCTCGGACATGGTCGCCGAGTTGGCTTCTACGGTTTCTCCTGAGGAATCAGGCTCACCGCTGTTGAATGCTCCGACCCCGCCCCGCAAGCGAGAATTGTTGCTGGTGGTCAGTTCCGATCGTGGTCTGTGTGGTGCATACAACGCCAATGTGCTTCGTCTTGCGGCTCGATACTTGCGTGACCAGAAGGCGGCTGGTGTTGACACGGTGGTTGAGACCGTTGGCAAGAAAGCCGTTGGCTTCTTCCAGTTCCAAGGCACCGAGATTGCCAACCGGTACGAACTGGGGGACAAGCCCGCGTACGAAGCGGTTGAGGCCATCGCCTCGGGTTACATGGATCGGTTCGCCGCAGGTGAATTTGATGCCGTGCGTGTGGCCTTCATGAAGTTTGTATCCAATGCTCGTCAAACGCCGGAAATTGTTCAGGTTCTTCCTTTGGAGGCCGACACCGCCGGCGAAGACGCATCCAGTGGGAACGCAGGATGTGAATTCTCTCCGGAGCCCGCAGAGTTGCTTGCTGATTTGATCCCTTTGGCCGTCAAGAGTCGTTTGTTCCAGTGCGTGAACGATGGTGCGGTTTCCGAACAAATCATGCGAATGATTGCGATGAAGGCGGCAACAGAAAACGCTCGTGATTTGCGAAAGACCCTTTCCCGCGACTTCAACCGGGCTCGACAAGGTCAAATCACAACCGAACTGACCGAGATCATCTCAGGGGTTGCCGCGCTCGAATAGGGCCCAAATCGCGGTGTATTGATTCAATCGACGCCTCCCTTTGGGGAGGCTTTTTTTGAACAACTGGGCCCCCTGATTCGCCAACACCTCCCATCTCCTTTGAAGGCCCCCCTTGCGGGGGGGCTTCATTTTTTTTTTAGGAAAGCTGGCGGGGTTCTTCGTGCTTCTTCGCTGTGTTTATTGAGCCCACCAGGGGCATGAATCAATCACACAACATTGCAAAGGAAAATCACCATGCATCCCATCACTTCTTCCGTTCTGTTCTTCTCCGCCGCCTTGAGTTCCGCTGCTGCCGCTGGTCCGGTGGTCTGCCTGGATTTCGAAGATCTCGCGCCCGGGTCGGTGTACCACATCGGTGACACCTTCACGACCGGCGGAATCAATGCCGAAGTCTTTCCACATGCGGGGGACGCACAAGCCAACATCGATGTCTACGGTCTCGCCGGAACCGGCAATGAGATGTACCCGAACAACGTCGCCGTGGAATTTGATGCGACCACTCCTGGTTACGGCCACGCGATCCGCGCCAAGTTTGATTACTGGGAAGGCGGCGGCATCAATGTCATGGAAGTCAACGGGAGTGTGATCAGCTTTCCCAACTTCTTTGACTTTGGCCCCCTCAATGGCACCACGTGGACGACGGCCTTGGGTTCTGTGACGATCAATGTCACCGAACTCGCCACCACCGGCGCTTTCGAAGGCACGGTCGAACTCGTGGGGGACATCAAGAGTCTCCGCGTCGGTGGACAGGAACTGTTGATCGACAACGTGTGCTTCGAATTCGAGGATTCTGGCAATGGCAATGGCGATTGCTGTGAAGGCGACGCCAACCAAGACGGTCAGGTGAACTTCCAAGACTTGATCTCGGTCATCAACAACTGGGGCAGCCAGTGCCCGTGAGTGGTCGAGTTCTCTCGAACAGTCAAGAATCAAGCTGCGGCTCCTCTTGAGAGGAGCCGCGGTTGTTTATCCCACTCCAAACAGGCCTTGCAGATCTCGTCCTTCGATGACGTACAGCAGCACCACCAGGGCGACGGAGATCACCAGTCCCAATGTTGCTTTACCCAAGTCAGAGAACACCATGGGCCAGACCCGGTTGTGATCGGTCTCTTTGAGTCGAATGCGGAATGCCACTTCCCGACCGGCCAGCATGCCCAGAAAGACCCACGTGGTGCTCATAGGGACTTTGGCCCCGATCCCGAAGGTGTCAAACTTGAAGACCAACAGAACAATGCCGTAGAAGAGGTCAATGAAAGTGGCGGACCGTATGTCGGAGGTGTTCGTTTTAACGCGAACGATTTCCTGAATTTTGCCACCTTTTTGATAAAAGATGAAAGCAAGCATGGCCAACAGGACAGTCAGCGCAAAAGCAAAGGATCCGACTGACACCTCATTCGGGTCTCCCAAGTACACCATGATGTTGACGAGGTCCTGAGTCAGCCATTGTGACCACAAAAACCCAGTGGACAGCCATTGGGCAGTGGTCCAGAAAACACGGTTCCCCAAGATCCCGGTGGCTTGGTTCATGGGCTGTTTCAGGAACAATCGTTCGGTCAATCGACTCAGCAAGAGGTACATGATGATTGAAGCGAGAAAGGCCACGCCGTAGCCGCCCAGACTTTTCACCAGCATTTGTGGCAGTGCTTTTGGGGCAAAAAAAGTAAGCACCAAGAATGTTGTGCTGACCGGAATCCCAAACCGGGTGACAAACAGAAGGGTGATCGGGGGAAGCAGGTACCAAAAGGAGATGGTGGGGAACGCTGTACTGCCATCATCAGCGGTAGGGAAGAGGCTTCCAAACTTCCCGAAGGTCAGGTCATCGCCTTTTCCACCAAGCATTTCACCATGGCCCAAATAGCCCATAGTGACGGTGAAGGCCATGATCGATCCGGCAAACAACCACAACACCCACCACGGCTTGTTCTCGTTGGAATGTAGGAAGGTGCCCAACGTCTGGATGGAGTCGTTGCCTACGACGGAATATGCGGCGAAGGTGAATCCGAGAAGCGCAAAAAAGGTGCTCGTGTCCATGGGACACGGAACCTACCAGCCCGACCGCATTGGGGGGTGCGGCTTGGTTCAGGTTGCGTTGGCCGAAGAGGTGAGGGCCACCCCTTGCAGCGCTGTCTTGGCGGGTCGAACCCGGGCTTCAAACTCGCCGCGGAACTTGTTGACCACGGTGCGAACCGCCCAGTTGTGTCCGTCGGCCAGTCCGCAAATGGTGGTTCCCGGCATGATGCCCATGCTGCCGGCCAATTCCAAGAGCATGTCGAGGTCGTTCGAGTCGGCTTCACCGGCCTCGATCCGTGAGAGCAGTTTGAACATCCACTGCGCGCCTTCGCGGCAGGGGGTGCATTGTCCGCAAGATTCGTTCTTGAAGAATCGTGAGAGATTTCTGGCCACGGCGACCATGTCGGTGTCTTCGTCGAAGACGGTGGGGCACGCGGTGCCAAGCCCCATCAAGTCGTACTTGCGACCGATGTCGAAATCCATCTCGGCTTCGTATTGGTCGGTGGACAAGATGCCCATCGAAGCGCCGCCGGCAATGGCCGCCTTGAAGCCTTTGCCGCCACGCATGCCCCCGCAGTAATCCTCAACCAAGCACTTCAATGAAACGCCCAACGGAGCCTCATAGACGCCAGGCTTTTCCACGTGGCCGGAGACGCCCATCAATTTGGTGCCGTACGACGGAGGGCCACCGATGGAAGATTCCACCCCAATGCCTTGCCACCAAGAAGCACCTTTTTCCATGATGGGCACGGCGGCGGCCAACGTTTCAACATTGTTGACGATGGTGGGGCGACCAAAGAGCCCTTTGACGGCAGGGAACGGGGGCTTCAGCCGGGGCCATCCTCGTCGTCCTTCGATGGCCTCCAGCAGGCCTGTCTCTTCTCCGCAGATGTAGGCGCCAGCGCCACGGTGCAGCGTGCAGTCGACTTTGAAATCGCACTTGCCCAGAAGGCCAGTGCCTCCAAAGACGCCCATTTCGTAGGCCTCATCGATCGCCCGTTGCATGGTGATGGCTTGGCTGGGGTATTCCCCGCGGATGAAGAAATACGCGTGGTCCAGTTTGCAGGCCCAGCAGGCAATGGCAATACCTTCCAGAACCAAATGTGGATCAAAGTCCACCAGCAGCCGGTCCTTGAAAGTTCCGGGTTCTGCTTCGTCGCAGTTGATGGCCAAGTACCGAGGTTGCCCATCCTCTGGTGGCAAGAAACTCCACTTCATCCCCGCGGGGAAGCCAGCGCCTCCGCGACCGCGAAGAATGGCGTTTTTCACTTCATCGATGATGGCTGATGGCTCCATGCCCAAGCACTTTTCGAGGGCGGTGTAGCCGCCGCGATCTCGGTAGGTCTTCCCCGTGGTGACGGTGCGATCTTCTGCGTTGCCCCAAGTGTTCTGGAGGGGGCCGCAGCCGGGAATGTTCTTGGTTAGGACAGGTTCGTCAAGAAACATGGTGTTGACTTTCAGCGTTGGGTTCGCTTGGGAGGAAGTTCGATTTCTTCGATGGTGGTTCGCCGAAGAGTGGCTCCACGGCGGACGGTGGTTTCGGTTTTTCGATTGACTTCGATGCGTCTGGGGGTCGGACGGGTGGCGGCGGACCACAGCATGCCCAAGAAGGCACCAACGCCATGCATGCGGGTTGGACTGGTCCGTTTGGGGGTCATTCCAGTTCGTCCACCAAACGCGCGGCCTGATCGGGGGTCAGAGGTCCAATCAACTCGTTGTTTCGCAGCATGCACGGCGCTTTCTCACATGCCCCAAGACACTCGAGCGCCAGCAAAGTCACTTTGCCGTCGGATGTGGTTTCGTGCTCTTCAATGCCCAGTTTGTCCTTCAGGTGATCCAGCACGGCCGCGTGGCCACAGGCTTCACAAGCCACAGATTGGCATACGGCCACGATGTGTCGTCCGACGGGTTCCACATGGAATTCTTCGTAGAACGACACGGTGTCAAGCACTTCACCGGGCGTGAGGTTGAGAAATTGTGCGACTTCCACCATGGCTTGATGGGGGATGCATCGTTCATGGTGTTGAAGGTCATGCAAGATGGGCAAGAGGGCGCCGCGGCGTTCGGGGTATCGCGGGATGAGATCTTTTTCGTACTTCGCCTTGGCCTCTTCACTGAGGTAAGGCTCGGTTCGCTTCGCGATCTCTTGGGTGCGGCTGGGTTTGACGGTCCATGACATGGCAGTTCCTCAGCGATCCAGTTCGGCGGCAATGATGTTCAGTGAACCCAACACGGCCACGAAGTCAGCCAGTTGGTGTCCTTCCAACATCTTGGCAAAGGCCGAGAAGTTGAAGAAGCAAGGGGGGCGAACCGAGACCCGCCACGGGGTGCGGTCGCCATCACCCACGAGGTAGTAGCCGAGCTCGCCGTTGGGGCCTTCGATGGATCCGTAGGCCTCGCCGATCGGCGCGTCAAAGCCCCGGTTGTGCATCACCAGTTCAAATTGCTGGATGGTGGCTTCGATAGACCCGTACACCTGCCCCTTTTCGGGAAGGGTGCCTTTGCCTTCGGGCGAGGCGTTCACCGAACCTCCAGGGATGGTGTCGATGAGTTGTTCGATGATGCGAATGGACTGTTTGATTTCTTCGATGCGTACCAGGTAGCGGGCGTAACAGTCGCCGGTCGTGGCGATGGGCACATCGAATTCGACGGCTTTGGCACCTTGGCCATCCCAGTCGTCGGCGTAGCACAAGTATGGGCGGTCTTTGCGAAGGTCGCGCCGAACGCCAGAGGCACGTGCCAAAGGACCACTCAATCCCCAATCGATGGCTTCTTCTTTGGTCATCACGCCGACGCCCTGCAATCGGTCGATGAAAATCCGGTTGCGGTTGAGCATGGTTTCCAGATCACCGACCGCTTTGGGCAGGCGTTTGTGGATGAAATCTTTGACCATGGTTTTGAACGTCTCTTCGCAGGGAAGATCGTTCTTCAGGCCGCCCACCCGGGTGTAATCAGGGTGGAAGCGTTGCCCTGAGACAAAATCAAGAATGTCATACACGAATTCACGCTCGTTGAATCCGTAGATGAACGAGGTGATTCCGCCCAAGTCCAGTGCGGCCGCGCCCACGCACAGCAAGTGGTTTTGGATGCGCCCCAACTCGCACAAAATCGTGCGGATGGACTTGCAGCGAGGTGTGCAGTCGATGTCGAACAACGATTCCACCGCGGTATGCCACGCGATGTCATTGACGATGGGGGAGATGTAGTCCATCCGACTGATCGTGCAGACGTACTGGTTCCAATCGTGGTGCTCGCCCAACTTCTCAAAGCCAGAGTGCAAGTAGCCAATATGCGGCGTCGCTCGGGAGACCCGTTCGCCATCCAACTCCAGTACCACACGAAGCGTGGTGTGGGTGGCGGGGTGCTGGGGGCCGAGGTTGAGCACCCACCGTTCGGGGGCATCTTTCCGGTCGTCCAGATACGAGGTGTCCTCGACGTCAACGTCGAATTCAGTTGCGGGGCTTAGGGTGAATGGCATGCCGTTCAGATTGTAGGTGCCAAGCGGCCCAATGCCGCCCCCTTAGGCGCGGAAGATGGCGCCAAGTCGACTTCCCAAGATTCGGGAGGCCATGAAGAGGGCCAAAGCGAGCAGCAGCATCCCCCAAGCGCCCATCGCCGCGGCCACCGAAGGCCCATCTCCTAAACGTTCCGAGAGGGCCGCGATGGCTTTGGTCACTGGGTAGTGGGCTTCACGCTGTGCCAAGACAATGGAATCGGAGACTTCCAGCATGGCGAAGGCGAACGCCAGAAGGGCTCCGGCCGCCAAGTTGGCGGTGATCAGCGGAAGCGTGATCAATCGAGTCACGGTGATCCGATTGGCGCCCAGGCCAAAGGCCGCTTCTTCGAGTTCGCCGCCAGTTTGCTGCAGTCCCGCCGCTGCAGAGCGCACCACGTAGGGCAGCCGCCGGACCGCGTAGGCAATCACCAGCAAGGGGATTGGGTTGGGTTCGCCGCCAAGGATGTCAAAAAACGGCTCCAATTGTGGGGTATTGAAGGGCCAGCGCAAGGACAAGGCCACGAAGCCAAACGCCATCACCAATCCCGGAACCGCGAGTGGAAGCATGGACAGAGCGTCCAAGACTTGGCGGCCTGGAAGCGTGGTCCGCACAATCAGCCATGCGATCGCGAAGCCAAGAACCACATCGATCATGGTGGCTCCTGCGGCCAAGCCGAGACTGTTGCGGATGGAAGTGCTGGCGGTGGGATGCTGGAGGGCTTCGGTGAGATTCCCGACCGCGAGACTGTCGGGGAGGATGGATTCGTACCAACCCCCAACCGGGGCCGCTGCGGCCAGCAGCACGCCAATGTGGGGCATCGCCGCGAACAGCACAAAGCCCGCCACGGCGGTGGTGGCCAACAAGCCTCCAGCGCCCCGCAGGACTTTGGGCTCACTGCCTCGGGCGGATTTGGTCCAGCCACCGGGAATTTCACGCCCCAAGATGCGACGGCCTCCCAGGTACAGGAGCATGCTGATGCCCAACATGACCGAAGCCAAGGCGTAAGGCCGCGGGCTGGAAGCAACCTCCTTGAGACCGTCAAAGATCTGCACACTGGTCACCTCACGCATGTCGAACATCAGGGGGGTGCCCAGTTCGGTGAAGCTCCAGATAAAGACAATGGTGCATCCGGCAAAAAGACCGGGACGAAGCAGAGGCAGCAAGATCCGACGGAATCGAGCCCAGCGGCCCGCCGAGCAACTTTGAGCTGCTTCTTCCAGGGCGGGATCAATGTTGGCCAAGGCGGCCGTCGCGTTCAAAAACACGATTGGATACAGGTGGAGTGCCTCCACGAGAACCACGGCGGGCCACCCACCATCAGCCAGCAAGTCGAGTGGTTGGTCAATCAGGCCCCAATCTTGGAGCAGCACACTCAGGCTTCCCGTCCGCCCAAAAATATGTCGAAATCCGATCGCGCCCACAAAAGGGGGCAGGATCAATGGCACCAGCAGCAGGGGGGACAAAAGACCTTGCCCTGGGTACTTGGTCCGGGCCTCCAAGAAAGCCAAAGGAAGCGAGATCAGCAAGCACAACGCGGTGACGGCAATCGCGATCCACAGGCTGTTCACGAGGCCTGCACGGAGCAGGGGATCGCGGAACACTTCGAGGATGTGGTATGTCGTGAAACCGCCCTGCTTCGATTCAAATCCGCCGGAAAGTGTCAAAATCAGAGGAAGAATCAAGAAGATTCCGAAAAGTGCCATCACGGCACCCATGGCCAATGCCTGTCGGTTGAGAGTCGGAATCATGGTTGAGGGGCAAAATATCGGGCTTTGGGAGATTCCGCTGAGATTGTCAAGAAAAAATTCAAGCCCAGAGCGGCACGTGACTTGCAGCAAGTCGCCTGCTCTCCTAGAATCCTCCGTTCACGGTGTGGCAGGCGAACGGCGTCCCCCCAATTCATGTTTCCTTTCCTGAACGCAGGTTCCCGCCATTCGGCGCCCCCTGTTGAGGTCTATGCATGCCCGCGAAGATTGATTCCCGGCCGGTTCGTGATTTCTCAAAGCTTGGTGACGCAGTCAAAGTTCCAGATCTGACTGAACTTCAGGCTCGCGCTTACGAGAAGTTTCTCCAACAAGACGTTCCCGCCGACAAGCGAGAACCAGTTGGACTTGAGGGTCTCCTCCGCGAAGTCTTCCCGATCGTCTCCTACGACGAGAAGATTCGAATTGAGTACCACAAGTACCACCTCGAAAAGCCGCGCTATACCCCGCTTGAGTGTCGCGAACTCCGTCTGACCTACGGCCTGCCCTTGCGTGTCACGGTCCGTCTCATCATGGAAGGCCGTGAAGAGGATGTGACCGAGGATATTTATCTGGGCGACATCCCCGTCATGTTGGGCGGCGGTGAGTTCATCGTGAACGGTGCCATGCGGGTCATCGTTTCTCAGCTGCACCGCTCGCCTGGTATCGACTTCTCGATCGCCCAGACGCTTCACGATCGGCCGCTGCACTCGGCGAAGATTGTTCCCGAACGCGGCTCTTGGATCGAGTTGGAAGTCACCAAGAAAGACGTCTTGGGGATGAAGATCGACCAGTCGGCCAAGATCGCGGCCACCACGTTCTTGCGAGCGTTGTGGAACCCGTTGGCCGAAGGCGAAGGCCGTGAAGTGGTGCCTCCATTCTCGACCACCGACCGAATTCTCGAGTCTTTCTATGACGTCGAAGATGTCAATGTGACCAAGCTCACTCCTGAGCATTACTCCGCTGAAGACATCGTGGATCAAGAAACCGGTGAGCTTCTGGCCAAGGCCGGAGCCGCCCTTGGCGATGCCCTCGAAGCCATTTTGTCTTCAGGCCTCGATTCACTGCGTGTGGTCGACCCATCCGTGGACCCGTTGATCTTGAACACGATCGCTGAAGAGAAGCTTGACTTCCTTTCCGAGGTCACCGAACACGAAGCAGCGCTCTTGAAGATCTACGGCCGACTTCGTCCGGGGAACCCTCCCCAGGTCGACAAGGCACGAGAACTGTTCTCCGAACGGTTCTACGAAGAGAACAAGTACCGATTGGGCAAAGTTGGTCGCTTCCGCGTGAACCGCAAGTTCAACGAGGACGTTGACGAATCCATCATGCACATTCGTCCCGAGGACTTCCTCGAGATCATCAAGTACATGTTGAAATTGCGTGCTCAAGATGAGTCCGCCTANATCGATGACATCGATCACTTGTCCAACCGTCGTCTGAGAACCCTCGATGANCTGGCGGTCGANGAACTCCGCAAGGGCTTCGCCAAGCTGCGTCGCACGGTGCAAGAGCGCATGAGCGTGAAGGCCCCAGATGAAATTGGCAAGATCACGGACTTGGTGAATTCCAAGGCGATCTCTGGCGCGATTGACTTCTTNTTTGGTCGCTCNGAATTGTCNCAAGTGGTTGACCAAACCAACCCGCTCTCCATGCTGGTGCACGAGCGTCGTCTTTCGGCCCTNGGCCCNGGNGGNTTGAACCGCAAGCGGGCNGGCTTTGAAGTGCGTGACGTTCACATTTCGCACTACGGNCGAGTGTGCCCNATCGAAACNCCGGAAGGCACCAACATCGGTTTGATCTGCTCCTTGGGCATNTTTGCCCACATNGATGAGTACGGCTTNATCCAAACGCCGTACCGCAANGTNNANAAGGGCAANGTCACNGGCGATGTGATNCANCTNCGNGCNGANGAAGANATCCGNTCGACCTTGGTNCCNGCNGANGCNCTGGANNCGANTGGAAAGATTGAAGGCGCNTCTGTCNTGGCCCGCCANCAAGGCGAGNTNATGCAGATGCACCCNAANGANGTCAACTACGTTGACGTCTCGCCCAAGCAAATTGTCGGGGTTTCNGCCGCCATGATTCCNTTCNTGGAGCNTGACGANGCNAACCGGGCCCTNATGGGTGCGAACATGCAGCGNCAGGCCGTGCCATTGCTCAAGCCNGAAGTNCCNTGGGTTGCCACGGGNATGGANAAATCAGCCGGTGTCCACTCGGGCATGGCGGTNCGTGCTTCCAACTCCGGNAANGTCACCTTCGTCGATGCCGANCGCATCGTGGTCGACAACTCNGACGAATACGANNTGTTGAANTTCCGNGGNTTGAANGAGCGNACNTGCAACACGCANAANCCCATCGTCAAGTTGGGCCAAAGNGTCAAGAAGGGNCAGATCATCGCCGACGGTGCTTCCACCGTGCAGGGNGANTTGGGTCTGGGCAAGAACATCTTGGTCGCCTTCAACACCTTNGACGGCTACAACTTCGAAGACGCGATTGTGATCTCCGAGCANCTNGTGAAGGACGACACCTTCACCTCCATNCACATCGAAGACTTTGATGTCGAGATNCGTGAGACCAAGCTTGGCCGNGAAGAGTTCACCCGGGACATCCCCAANGTCTCCGAAAAAGCNCTTTCGAACCTCGATGAGAACGGCATCGTTCGCGTCGGNGCTCGGGTTGGNCCTGGCGACATNTTGGTCGGCAANGTTTCGCCCAAGAGCAAGAGCGAATTGACCCCCGAAGAAAANCTGCTNCATGCCATCTTCGGTCGTGCGGGTGAAGACGTGAAGAANGANTCGCTGACGGTTCCTTCGGGCACCCAAGGCATCGTGATCGGCACCCGGAANTTCTCNCGNCGTCTGCACCTCACCGANGAGCAAAAGGTCGCNNTGGCTGAAGAGCAAGAGGCCTACGAAGAAATGATGGACGAAAAGGCCATCAAACTCTTCCGTGAGATGGTGGAATCGGTCAACGAGATCACCGGCACCCAAATGGTNGACCCCATGACNCGACAGAAGGTCGGTCAGTCGGACATNCCNGAGGTTGTCCTCGAGCAAATCGAGAACTTCAGCGAGAAGTGGATCAAGGGTGGCAAAGAAGTGCGTGATGACGCACTCAAGACCTACTCCCAGTTCTGGCCTCGGATCCAAGCGATCGACGAAGAAAAGCANCGCCGCGTTCAGCACATGAAGCGTGGNGACGAGCTNGGCAACGGTGTCTTGGAAATGGTGAAGGTCTACATCGCNGCGAAGCGTCCGCTTTCNGTNGGTGACAAGATGGCCGGTCGACACGGCAACAAGGGTGTGATCGCCCGCATCGTTCCCGAAGAAGACATGCCNTTCCTCGAAGACGGCACNCCGGTTCAAATNCTNNTGAACCCNCTGGGTGTGCCTTCTCGAATGAACGTTGGCCAGGTGCTTGAGTTGCACATGGGGTGGGCNGCNGCCGTGCTTGGCTTCCAATGCTGCACCCCNGTCTTNGACGGTGCNTCGGAAGCCGAAGTGTTGGCCGCCATCGACGAAGCCAACGCCCATGTCCAAGACAAGGTTGGCTCNTTNGAGAAGGGCGAAGGCGATGCGGGCACCTCCCGCGAGCTTCTCGCCCAGATGCCTTTCCGTGGCAAGGTCCAGTTGTACGACGGCCGGACCGGCGAAGCGTTCCAGCAACGCAACGCGGTGGGNTACATGTACCTCATCAAACTGCACCACTTGGTGGACGACAAGATCCACGCTCGTGCNACGGGNCCCTATTCCCTCATCACCCAGCANCCGCTNGGTGGCAAAGCTCGGACCGGTGGTCAGCGCTTTGGNGAGATGGAAGTTTGGGCGCTCGAAGGCTACGGCGCGGCGTTCATCCTGCAAGAACTCCTCACCGTCAAGTCCGACGATGTGGAAGGTCGCACGAAGATCTANGACTCCATGGTCAAGGGCGTCAACACGCTCGANGCCGGNATGCCAGTGGTCTTCGATGTGCTCATGAACGAGATCAANGGTCTCGGCATGAACATCCAAATTCAGAAGGACGAGGAAGAGCCACTGCCGGTCTTGTAACCAGCACGCTCATCTTCGCCCCCGTTCCTCGTTCTTCCCTTTTTGTCCCCTTATNAAGAGNCCCGCAATGTCCGAAACCGTCTACGACCGCGTCAACGACTTCGCTTGCGTCAAGATCAATCTTGCTTCCCCCAACGACATCCGTTCGTGGTCCTTTGGTGAAGTCAAGAAGCCTGAGACCATCAACTANCGCACCTACCGTCCCGANAAAGACGGTTTGTTCTGCGANCGCATTTTTGGTCCTGAAAAGGATTACGAATGNTCCTGCGGCAAGTACCGCGGCACCAAGTTCAAAGGCATNATNTGCGANCGCTGTGGTGTGAAAGTCACCCACTCNCGCGTTCGCCGCAAGCGCATGGGNCACATCAACCTNGCNACGCCGTGCGTNCANATTTGGTACTTCAAGGCTTTGCCATCGCGTTTGGGCGCGCTGCTGGCGATGAAGACCGCGGACATTGAAAAGATTGTTTACTTCCAGGACTACGTCGTTGTCGAGCCCGGCGCGACCGAACTGGAATTCATGCAAGTGCTCACCGAGGACGACTACCGCGTCCAAGTGGAGAAGTACGGCCGTCAAGCCTTCACCGCCATGATGGGTGCGGAGGCCATTCGCGAGCTCATCGACCGGTTGGACCTCCACCAAATTGCGGTCGATTTGCGTGAAGAGTTGAAGACCACCCGCTCCAAGCAGCGCGTCAAAGACATCTCCAAGCGGCTGAAGTTGGTCGAGCAACTGAAGAACTCAGACAACGATCCGGCTTGGATGGTTCTGGACGTGGTCCCGGTGATTCCTCCGGATTTGCGACCCCTCGTCCTCTTGGACTCCGGCAACTTTGCCACCAGTGACCTCAACGACTTGTACCGCCGGATCATCAACCGGAACAACCGTCTCAAGAAGTTGATGGATCTGAACGCCCCTGAGGTCATCGTCCGCAACGAAAAGCGGATGTTGCAGCAGGCCGTCGACGCATTGTTTGACAACGGTCGGTGCCGTCGACCCGTCCTCGGTTCTTCGAACCGGCCCCTCAAGTCCATCACGGACATGATCAAAGGCAAGCAAGGTCGCTTCCGTGAGAACTTGCTCGGCAAACGCGTGGACTACTCCGCTCGTTCGGTCATCGTGGTGGGTCCTGATCTGAAACTCTGGCAGTGCGGTCTTCCCAAGAAGATTGCCCTCGAGCTTTACCAGCCCTTCATCATCCGCAAGCTCAAAGAGCGTGGACTCGCGGACACCATCAAGAGCGCGAAGCGCATGCTGGAGCGCCGGGACCCAGAAGTCTGGGACGTCCTGGAAGAAGTCATTCACCAGCATCCTGTGTTGTTGAACCGTGCTCCGACCTTGCACCGCATGGGTATTCAAGCCTTCGAACCCGTGCTTGTGGAAGGCAACGCCATCCGACTGCACCCCTTGGTGTGCACCGGCTACAACGCGGATTTCGATGGCGACCAAATGGCGGTCCACCTGCCACTGTCGATCGAAGCCCAAACCGAAGCGCACGTGTTGATGTTGTCCACCAACAACATTTTCTCCCCCGCGCACGGCAAGCCCATCATGTCCCCGTCGCAAGATGTGGTGATGGGGGTGTACTTCCTGACCCATATGGCCAAGCACCTCGATGCCGGCGATCCTGACCCCGCGAAGAAGAGCTTGGGGCGTCGCCGCTTCCGCAACATCACCGAAGCGATCTATGCCTGGGAAGACGGTCAAATTGACTTGCGTCAACCCATTGACATTCGCTTGGAGCGGTACGACGAGGTCGTCGACAAGCAAGCGGGTACGGCTTCGGCGCTGCCCGACAACCGGCGCATCACCACCACGGTGGGCCGCGCGTTGTTCAGCGAACGTCTGAGCCCGGGCATGCCGTATTACAACTGCACCCTCGGCAAGAAGGGCTGCAGCCAAGTGATTGCCGACACCTTCGAGCGTTTGGGCAAGCCCGCGACCATCGAGTTGCTCGATGAGATGAAAGAAATCGGTTTCCGATTCTCGACCTTGTCTGGGCTTTCGATCGCGATCACCGACATGCGTATCCCGGACGAGAAGAAAGATTTCCTCGCCGCCGCGCAGAAGAAGGTTGATCGCATCGAAATGCAGGCCGACGCCGGTGCCATCACCGACCGCGAACGCCACTCCAACGTGCTTGATGTCTGGTCGCATTGCCGTGAAGAAGTCACCAAGGCCCTGATGAAGGACGTGGAAAACGACCGTCGGGATCCCACCACTGGTGATGAAGTTCAAGTGGAATCCGACAAAGGTTCGCCATACTTGAACCCACTGTTCGTCTTCCTTGATTCTGGTGCACGGGGCAACCGTTCCCAGATGCAGCAGCTTGCAGGCATGCGGGGATTGATGGCGAAGCCTTCGGGTGAAATCATCGAAGCCCCCATCCGAGCCAACTTCCGTGAAGGCCTGAACGTGTTGGAGTACTTCTCTTCCACGCACGGCGCCCGAAAGGGACTGGCCGACACCGCGCTCAAGACGGCAGACTCGGGTTACATGACCCGGAAGTTGTACGACGTGGCTCAAGCGTCGGTGGTCAACGAGTTTGACTGTGGTTCCACCCGCGGCATCTTGAAGAAAGCGGTCTACAAAGGCGAAGAGATTGATATTCCGTTGTCGGAGTCCATCACCGGCCGAACCGCCCTCGACACCATCATGCACCCCATGACCGATGAGGTTGTGGTCAAGAAAAACGAGCTGATCACGCCCGAGATCGCGGCTTCCATCGAAGCCCTTGGCATCGATCAGGTCTTCGTGCGTTCGGTGCTCACCTGCGACACACCTCGCGGGGTGTGTGCCAAGTGCTACGGCATGGACATGTCCAACAACCGCTTGGTCGAAGAGGGTCTTGCCGTTGGCACGATTGCGGCCCAGTCCATTGGTGAACCTGGCACCCAGCTCACGATGCGTACCTTCCACACCGGTGGTGTTGCTTCGAAGGGCCTCATTGAGACCACCCACAAAGCGGCTCAGGCCGGTGTGGTCGAACTCCGCGAATGCGGCGAACAAGTCGTCACCTTGGCCGATGGTGGTGAGCAACGGGTCAGCGTCAAGAAGAATGGTCAATTGGCCATTGTTGATGCCAAGGGCCGCGAGCTCGAGAAGCACAAAGTGCCTTACGGGGCGACCATCATGTTTGCTTCGGGCGACAAGGTGAAGAAAGGTGCCATTCTTTGCGAATGGAACCCGCACGCTTCTCCGATCTTGGCCGAACGCAGCGGTAGCGTGAAGTTCAAGGACATCGAAGTTGGCGCCACGGTGCGTGAAGACAAGCGTGGTGACAAGACCGAAGTCGTGGTGACCGAACACCGTGGCGACCGGTCGCCTCAGATCTTGATCGTGGATGGTGACGGCAAAGTGTTGGACTTCCACCACTTGCCCGCCAAGGCTCGTATTGAAGTCAAGGAAGGCGAATCCGTCCAGGCCGGCCAGATGGTGGCGCGTCAACCCAAGGATGTGGCCAAGAGTGCTGACATTGTGGGTGGTTTGCCCCGCGTGACCGAAATTTTCGAGGCTCGGATCCCGAAAGACCCTGCGATTCTCGCGAAGATTTCCGGCACCGTTCGTCTCGAACCCGATCGTCGCAAGGGCAAGATGACCATCGTCGTCGAGTCCGAAGGTCTGGAAGAAGTTCACTTGGCGCCGCAGGGCAAGGCTTTGATGGTGCACACTGGTGATTACGTTGATGCCGGTGACCGATTGACCGATGGCCCATTGGTGCCCAGTGAAGTGCTCGCGGTCAAGGGTGACGAGGCCTTGTACGAGTACATGCTTGGCGAAGTCCAGAACGTGTACCGCGCTCAGGGCGTGCCCATCTCTGACACCCACATTGAAGTGATCTTGCGTCAAATGATGAGCAAGATTCGCATTCAGAATCCAGGCGATACCACGTTGCTGCCCAACGAGGTGGTCGACCGATGGGTCTTCCGTTCGAGCAACGATGACATGGACAGCAAGCTTCGCGTGGTGGAACCCGGTGACACCGGTTACCGCGCTGGCGAATTGATCGACAAAGAGGCCATCAAGGAGCGCAATGCGCTGATGGAGGCCGATGGCAAAGAGCCCGCCAAGACCAAGCGTTGCAAGCGGGCTTCAGGCCAAACCTTGTTGCTCGGGATCACCAAGGCTTCCTTGCAGTCTGAGTCGTTCTTGTCGGGGGCTTCCTTCCAGGAAACCACCAAGGTGCTCACCGAAGCCGCGCTTCGTGGGGCCACCGACGAGCTCACGGGTTTGAAGGAAAACGTCCTCTTGGGCCACCTCATCCCCGCGGGTACCGGATTCGATCCGTACCACAAGATGAAGGTCACCAAGTTGATCGAGCCACCGGCCCCCGAGGTCGAAGAAGAACTCATGCTGGAAGAAGCTCGCGAAGCCGCCGAGGCTCTCGGAGCCGAGCCCGCGTGGGGCGGAATGCCTCGTTCCGAACCGTTAGGCTCAGATTCCGACATCTTGGCCGGCGGCGACCTCGACTCGCCCATCGGTGGCGCCCCTTCAGGGGCCTCCGAATCGGCTGACGATTTGGATCCTGACCTCAACCAGGCTCTGATGGACGTGCTCCGTCAGGAACTGGGCGGGAAGGCCGGTGATGGCGGTGACTTGGACGCCGATTCGCCGATCGGTTGATTCGTGCCGCGGTCGTTCTGGCCGCTCCATTTCTTCTCGATTTTCTCGTCTGCACTAGCGGCGTACGCTGTCCATTGGGGGGGGCTCTGGGGTAGGATTGCTGTTCTAGATCTATGTCTATGAATTGGTGGTTTTTCCACCAGAGGAACTTCGATGCGCACGTATTTCCGTCTGACGTCCTTTGCTCTTGCTCTGCTGGCTGCCACCCAAGTGGCCGGTCAAACGCTGGAAGCCCGCGAGCCTTTTCGCAAGCCCAATGACCGCCACCTGACGGCCACTGAAAATGCGACCGGTGAGATTGTGGTGAAGTTCCACGATCATGTTCGGGCACGGGTGACGTCCGCGGGGCAACTGACCTTCCCGGGCGACTCCAAGTCGCTCCGTACCATCCGGGGTCTGCTCCGGGGTGCATCGGTCCGCCCAGCCATCAACGCGTCCCCTTTGAAGCTTGAGGCCATTCAATCTCAGGCCGCTGCTCGGTCCGGCAAAGCGCAACCTGATTTGGCGGGCATGATTTCTGTGTGGGTGGCGGATGCGGAGGACACCATTGGCATCGAAACGTTGGCGCGTCGTTTGAATCGCCACCCTCTGGTTGAGTTTGCCACCATCAAACATTCATTGAAGGTTTCTTCGAGTACTTACGGGGGCTGGTGTGCGCTGCCAGTGACACCGCTTCTTTGCGTTCAGGTTGTGGACGAAGAGGCTTGTGAAGCTCTGGGTGGCTTTTGGAACGCAGATACCCCGTGCTCAGAACCAGCCCCTCTGCTCAGCCCGTTTGGGCCATGCTGTCTTCCCGATCAAACCTGCGAGGATACGACCTCCGATGAGTGCGCATTGGATGGTGGTAGTTGGCGAGGAATTTACGACTGGGATGATGCTAACAATGATGGTGTCGCTACCAATGACGAGTTGACGCTTTCAGACCTAGACGAACTGGATGTGCGAGGTGAAGTTGGCCGGGCTTACACCTGTGCGGATACTCGGCGTGGCGCATGCTGGGAAACAGCGGGGCCGGGTGAAGATCCCCCATCTTTCTTTTACGACGATGACTATCGAGATTTCGTCAACGACCCCAACGCTGTTTTTAATAATGGGCAGGGCGTAAATGAGGAGGGCAATGAGGTCGACAATGCCACTCAAGTATTTTATGGAGCATGCTGCCTTCCAGCTGGAGGACCGGCTTCAGAAGGTGGCTGCCTCGACCTTTCATTTTTCGACTGCTTTGCCATTGGTGGCCGTTGGGCCCAACCCGATGCTTTCGAGACCCAGGACTCGGAGTGGGAGCCGGATGGTTATGACCAAGGAAGTTGCGTCACGCTGGATGAAGATGGGGAAGAAGCTGATGAGTACGATTGCTTCGATAACGAAGCGCACTGTTCAGCATTGGGCGACGATGGATTTAATGACTTTGGAGGGCTCAACGCCTTTGGATTTTACGGATGCTTCTTTAATGCTCCATGGGTCGACACCAACCTTTCGCCTTCCTCAGGCGGCCCCTCTTGCAACAACATTGACTGCTGCGATGCCGTCATACTCATCCTTCCTGATTGTGCCGAAGCTTGGGATACCAATTGTGTCCAGCTGGCCAAGAACTTGGATGACTGCGGCGGCACCGTCACCACAGGTGCCACCACCCTTTACGGCGGTTCGGTCTATATGCCCTACCGAGATGAGCCAACTTCAAGCGACTACAGAACGCCATGCGATGCTGACGTAGTCAGACTCGTGACGCAGTTTGATCAAGAATGTGACAGCAGATGGGACATGACCTGTGCCGAATACGCACGGTTGTTCAGTTATCGCTTGAGTGTCGTTGGTGATGCGAACACTGATCGAGACGGTGTCCGTACCCCTGATCTCACGGGGCTACAGCACAACTTGTCGGCAGAGCCGTTTCCGTTTGAATTCAATCGCGTAGCAAACGTTCTTGACGAACTAAGTGACGAGGAGGGGGCCACAATCACCCAAAAGGCAGAGGCCCGATACATCAGCTCCTTGCCACGCGTGCAGTTAAATACGGTAGCTGAGGTTCCCGCTTACTCAGGCGCCGGCCTTGGGGTTCGAGGGTTGCCCGGTGAGCCTTTTGTCGATAGTGAGAGCACTGACACCAACGGTGATACTGTCACGGATACCCCAGGGTGGTGGACAATTGGCGAGGCGTGGAGTGATTTCGGTATCGATGGTGAGCAAGCGGTTTAC
>PAHO01000053.1 GCA_002705085.1 Phycisphaerae bacterium
GCGGCTGGTTGTACAACCGGAAGAACTTCTCCGTATCACCCCGATCGTCCAAACGAAAAAAAAGAAGGGGTCCTCCATTACGAAGAGTATCGCTCACTGCATCCTCGATTCCGCTGGCGAGCCGTCTACGAGAAGGGTTTTCGAGGGCGACAAATGGCCCAACAGATCAATGCCTACATGGAACAGGCTGAACCAGTTGACCATGAGTTGATCGTCAAGTCGGCCTGGGTTCTGAGATCAGAAGAAATCAACGAGCTCAGCAATGCCCAACTCGAGTGGGTCGCTCAGGAACTTCTGAATGAAGCTCGACTTCAACGTCAACTCGCCGCACAGGAACTGCAAATCGCTGAAGAAATCAAGAACGACAAATCTCAATGGAAGAACAACGGGATGAGAGCCCATCGAACGAGGCCCCACAGACATCGTGCGTCTGGGGCCACTTTTCGAGCTGACCGATATACCGAATTGTCATTTCAAATTACCGATTATCTCAACCGCCGAAATGAAGATACGTTGAATGAAAATTCGGAATGACCGTCCAACACATAACCGGCTGAGGAAGCACTCACCCCGTTGAATCGATCTTTCGTTGAACCAACATCGGATACGGTGCGGGCATGTCAAAGACCCAAGCCAATGCATTTCTGACACTGTTGGTTCTCCTGATCGGTGGCTTGGCCTACACGATCATCCTCCTCCAGCAGCCCACCGTGTTCGCCAACGAAATCGTCTGGGCCCCAAACTCCACCGAAACGAAATACCACCGGCTGTTCTTCTCCGATGGCACCGTCCTGCGGCGAGAGAAATACCAAGATTACGATTGGACGCCGTGGCGAGAGGATGAGGACTACCCCAAGCCGCCGAAAGGACGCTGACTGGCCGGGCTTAGGCCGTGGTCATCCGGTACACCAGTGAGCCACCCACGACCAACAACGTCGCCAGCCAACGCAACTCTTCCTGACTGGGATGCCGCTCGGACGTCCGACTGAGGAACGCAAGACGGATGCCGCATCCGATCATCAAGTATGGAATCGCTGAGAGAAGGGTCTCATCCACGCTCAAAGCGTACGCTGTTTTGGCAAGAGACATCGCCCCACCCCCCCAGACCCCGGTTTTGACTGCCCCAAGCACCACCAAGAGCACATGGAGACCGAATCGGTGAATGCACGCTGCTTGATCTCTGGATGCCTCCATGGATTCGCCATGGTGCTCGGTCTGGCCTTTTGTCGAATTGGCTTGATGCACTGGACCAATCCTGAACCATTCGAAGCCATTGTTCCGGCGTACCTTGGCGCGCCATCCTTTTGGAATTTGCTCAGCGGCGCTCTCGAAATCATCTTTGGGTTTGGCCTGGCCATCCCCCACACCCGCAGACGTGCCGCAAGACTTCTCTTCTTTTTGGTCATCGCCATGTCGCTGGCCAACCTCAACATGTGGGTCAACGACCTGCCCTTCAATGGACACCGACTCAGTTCCACCGAGCACGTGATCCGCTGGGCGATTCAAGGTGTTCTTCTGGGCATCTTGTACCTGTACTCCATCCAACGCGGGAAAGACACACCAACAACCTCAACTTGACGTGGTGTTGAACCCAAAAATGGCGTGATATCCTTCGTTTGCTTGGGAGATTTGCATTGATGCCTTTCGCCTCCGTCTTTCCTTTTTTGATTGGGTTTGAACCGCCGTTCAGCCATACAACCATTGCCCCTGCAGTGAACACTGTTCGCATCCCGGCGCAACAAGTGCAATTGGGAAGTGTTGGTCCGGAGTCCAGATCCGACGAATCCCCACTGCGGCAGGTCTCACTGGACCCCGTGTGGATGGACGCCACCGAGGTCACCAACCAAGCGTTTGCCGCCTTCGTTTCAGCCACCGGGTACACCACCACCGCCGAACGACCTGTTGACTGGGACGTGCTCAAAGTCCAGTTGCCCCCGGGCACCCCCAAGCCTCCCGAAACACAGTTGTTGCCCGGATCGATGGTGTTCGCACCACCGCCCGAAGACACCCCCGCCGCAACGTTTACCGATTGGTGGCGTTGGGTTCCCGGTGCTTGTTGGCGTCACCCCGAAGGCCCAGGCTCTTCCATTGAGAACCGCATGAACCATCCGGTGGTCCACGTCTCCTGGTACGACGCGACCGCCTACGCCAAATGGGCGGGCAAAAGACTCCCCACCGAAGACGAGTGGGAAGCGGCCGCCCGAGGTGGGCAGGCCGGTGCCCCGTATGTCTGGGGCAACGACCCCATCGAACCGAAGCATGCGAACGTGTGGCAAGGCACCTTCCCCACGCTCAACACCAAGGCAGACGGATACGCAGGCGTCGCTCCCGTCGGACAGTTCCCGCCCAATGGCTACGGGCTCTTCGACATGGCCGGGAATGTCTGGGAATGGTGCGCTGACCAATACGACCAGTTCGCGTACCACAAGACTCGTCCCACCGGGCTCCCGAAAGACCCCAGAATGCCTGACGCCTCCGACACCCGCAGCCAACGCGGCGGTTCTTTTTTGTGCCACCCCTCGTACTGCTCGAGCTACCGACCGTCGGCCCGCATGTCCGCCACGCCAGACTCTTCAACGAACCATTTGGGCTTTCGTTGTGTCAGCGAGAAGCAACCCCAACAGCGTCCCGCCGAACCATCCCCCTGAGCATCCCTCACCCGGGATCGTTGCGCTGAATTCGGATGGATTCAATGGGCACCAAGCGGCCTCGGCCCATCCCCGGGCATGGCGTGTTTGCTTTGGCTTCTTCCCAAGCTTGGGGGGATTCCAAATTCTCCGGCCAGAACGGCCAAGTTCGGCATTGCTTGGGACGATCTTCGTACAAACGGCAGCCGGCCACCCCTGGATTGCTCTCCCGATCCAAAAACACACAGTCGTACCCAAACGAGGTCTTTCGCTCGGTCAGCGACCATGCACCATTGACCTTCCGAGCGAAACGACGATGAAAATCCCCCACGCTCATCTCCAGGCGCTTGGCCATGGCTTCGCCTTCTTCCTGGGAGAAGGCCACAATTCCCGGTGCTCCAGTGCAGCAATTGCCGCACTGGGTGCAGGAGAACCGCAAACCCTTGGCGTACCACTCGGGGTCAGTCGATGGCATCGAACGTATCTCCCTGGATGTTCTCGGGTGGAAATTCTTCAGCCAAGAGTTCCACCAAGTCGGCGGTCAGCGGATCCAATTCTTCCAACACACTGTGCAACACCGCATCGCCTTTGATGCCCTTCCGAGCCAAATCCACCTCGGGTGGCGCGTCCTCCCAAGACAACCGATCGGTGCCCAATTCGTCTTCCCACGCCCACTGTGGCTGCTGGTCCTTGGCCCACGCCAGCAAGATCTTGCTCAAGGCACGAGGGTGGGCCGCTTGGGCCCACACCACCAACCGGGCACGCATCTTGGTTTGAGGATTGCGCACCACACCCTGCACCATCCACAAACACCGGCCCAACGAACGACCCGCTTCATCCAAATTGGATTCCCAATCTTCGAGGTTGGGCACCAACGACCAGCAACGCCGCAGGTACAACAAGAAATGATCGACATCAGGCTGCAACAGGGCGGGGTCTGGGATCCCGCTGGGGATGGGCTCAAAAATGTTCCGAATAGAAAGCACCCGCTCCGCCTGACGGTCATCAAGCTTGGACCAGGTTTCCTCCACCTGAACCAAGTTGAAAGCCTCGAGAATGGATTCCACCCGTTCCCGATCAGAAGAACGCACGGTCAAGGCGATGCCTTTCCAGTGGTCCACAAAAACTTCTGACGGCACGTCTTCGTCGGAGTACGCACCGAATGCAAGATGGGCATCTTCCAACAACAAGGTTTCAAGGTTTTGGACGGTGCTTAAAAAATCAGCCAGTGGCAGAGGGTCCGCACCCACGAATGTGTCCACGGCGCGGAACGCATCCCGTGATCCCAACTCAATGACCGGAAAGACTGGGGTGGATGATCGTCCCAAGAGGGGCCACAAGCGCTTCAGCAATTTTGGCAACGCTTGCCGGTCGACCACGATGTGCCAAGAGTCACGTGGCTCCATCCCGAAGTCGCTGTCCAAAGTGGACACCTGCTCGCGAGACCACCCGGCTCGGAATCCGAGGGACTCAGCCCCCTCGTGGCATTCCAATCCGAGCGCCAGCCCAACATCGCCAAGTTGCTGGCGGGTGAGATCAGATCGAAGGCGAAAAGGAAGCACCAATTCAGTGTAAGGAAGCCGGATGTCTTCCGGAGTTGCCGAATCACCCTGATTTCGGTCATGATGCGTTCCATGACCGAATCGTTCATGAACCTCATCGCGGACATCGGCGGTGTCCTCTTCCACGAATACATGATCTACGTCCTCTTGGCGATGGGGGTGGGCTTCACGCTCTTCAGCGGATTCTCGCAGTACTTCGCCTTGACCCACGGCGTGAATGTGGTGCGTGGCAAGTACGACACCGAAGGTGGGGAAGGCGCGATCAGCCACTTCCAAGCCCTCTCGGCCGCCCTTTCGGCCACCGTTGGCCTGGGCAATATTGGCGGGGTCGCCATGGCGATCTACACCGGTGGTCCTGGCGCCGTGCTTTGGATGTGGGTCATCGGCATCGTTGGCATGGCGATCAAGCATGTCGAGGTCACCCAGTCCCTGCTCTTCCGGGATGTTTCGGATCCGGACAACCCCGCCGGCGGCCCCATGTTTGTGGCCAAGAAGGGTCTGCGCAACATGGGCTTCGGCACCATCGGCATGGCCCTCGGTGGCATCTTTGTGGTCACCCTGCTGATCAGCGCGACCACCGGCGGCAACATGTTCCAAGCATGGAATGTGGCCGAGAGCACCTACGACGCCTTCAAAATTCCCCGCCCCGTCTCCGGCATCGTCTTGGCGTTGCTGGCCGCTTTTGTGCTGGTCGGCGGCATCAAACGAATCGGCTCGGTGGCGGGCAAGTTGGTGCCATTTATGTGCGGGATCTATTTGCTCGCCGGGCTGTCCGTGGTGGTGATGTACCTCGGCGACATCCCCGCGATGTTTGCCCTCATTTGGAAGCACGGCGCGCCTGAATTCTTGGGTGGTGAGCCGGCCGCCGCCACCGGAGCGTTCATTGGTGGCAGCTTGGGATACGCCATGCAGCGCGGCATTGAGCGAGCATTGTTCTCGTCAGAAGCCGGCCAAGGCTCCGCACCGATCGCCCACTCTGCCGTCCAAACCAAGGAACCGGTGCGAGAAGGCGTGGTGGCGGGCCTGGAACCGTTTATCGACACCCTTGTCGTGTGCACCATCACCGCCTTGGTCATCCTGTCCACCGGAGCGTGGAACCGAGATGCCGAAGCCACCGTGCCGGCCGATGCCATCACTTTTGCGGCCGCACCAGATACGACTGACAAATGGGTGGCCAAGCTGGACCCCCTCCCCGAACGCACCGAAGCCGCTCGCGAGATTCTCAACTTGGATGAGGGCCAGAACTGGCGTGACGGTGACGAGATCTTTTTCTTGGTCCGCACCGAAGCCAGCGAAGCCAGCGAAAACACCGGGACCGATTTGGCCCGAGTTTCTGGTACCGTGCGGGTCCTTGACGAGGGACCTTTGGTGCAATTCAAGCCGATTGAATCGGCCAGCGTCCCCATTCTGGCCGAGGAGGCCAAAGTTGGGCTGCATGGCAGTTACGAAGGGGCAGCTCTGACCGCACACGCTTTTGACCGCGCTTTTGCTGGTGTGGGCATTGGCGGCCTTGGCGTGGGACAACTCTTGGTGACCTTCAGCGCGTGGCTCTTTGCCCTGTCGACCATCATCTCCTGGTGCTACTACGGTGAGTCGGGGATCGTGTGGTTGGGAGGCCGAAAGCTGGTGCCGTTCTACCGCTTGCTGTATTCGGGCTTGGTCCTGCTGGCCACCATGCCTTTCATCGGCGTCAGTGAAATCGACACCCTTTCGGTCTTTGGCAATGGCATGATGATCTGGGGCAACATCCCAATCATGCTGATCTTTGCTCCCTACGCCTTGCGGGCCTTTGCCGACTACAAGCGGCGGCTGCGGGCGGGTGAATTCGACTCGAACTGAGTTCGTCTTGATTTACGCGAGGACGCCGTCCACCAAGTCGGCCACCCCGGCCCCAGGGTCGTGGCCTTCGTACATCGTGTGCAGTTCATCCCAAGCTTGGACTTGTGCCCGCAACGCTTGATCATCGTTCAGCAGCGTTCTCACCGCATCCAGCACCAATCCCGGATCCATAGAAATGGGAGCAAGTTCCGGCATGGCTTCGCGGCCAAGGACCAAGTTGGGGGGCAGCACCATGCCTCGAATCAGGATCTTGGCGATCATCCGGAACGCCAAACCGCACGCGTAGATGCCAAGACCTGGTCGTCGATGGCGGGCCACATCCAAGGTCACGGTGCCCGAGACGGCGAGCGCAAAGCTCGACCAAGCGAGCACACCATCGATGTCACCGGTACGAACCGGGTACCTGCTTTGGTTCAACGACTCGATCTGCTGGGCCGCCCGAGGATCCGCAGCCACGATCACCCCCGACACATCCATCTCCGAACGCAACCGGTCCATGACTTCCAGCATCAGCGGCAAGTTGTCGCGAATTTCTTGGGCTCGAGAACCAGGAAGAATGGCGACGCGGTGCTCGGTCTCGGGCAAGCCTGGCGTCGGTGCGGCTTCGATGGCCCGGCTGAAGCTGGGGTGTCCGACAAAGGTTGCGGGCAGGCCACGGCTGACAAACCACTCTGCCTCAAAGGGGAACAAACACGCCAACGCATCGGTCTGGCGACGAAGTTTGGCCAGTCGCCCATCCCAGCGGCGGGCCCAGATTTTGGGCGCCACCCAGTGGACGGTCTTGGCCCCCCGATCCCGGAAGGCCGGAGTGATTCGAAATTGAGCCGCCGGTGAGTCCACCGGGATATGGACCACCGGGCCTTGATCCGGCCAATGTTGTTGGAGCTGCTCCACCAAAGCAGGCAATTCTTGTAAGCGGCGTGCGGCTTCGAGCCCCATAACCCCGGCCGATGCGGTCTCGGCCACCAACTCGGCCCCTGCCTCTTGCGTGAACGGTCCCGCGGCGGCAAGAAGCCGCCATTCCGGATGGCGGCGACGCAACTCGGCCACCACAGGCGCCGCATGGCGGTCACCAGAAGGCTCAAATGCGGTGAAGAGGACCGTTGTCACGCTTCCAAGGTATCAGGGGAGTGAGATTGTCGGCTTTGCCGATAGAGTGTTCGATTCAGATTGATTTACACACCCTATTTGGGACACCCAAGACCATGATCAAACGCACCCATTCCTGTGGCGACCTTCGAGACTCCGACGCCGGCGCTTCCGTCCGGCTCTGCGGCTGGGTCAATACCTACCGAGAGCAAGGCAAGGGCCTGGTTTTCCTCGATCTCCGGGACCGAGCGGGGCTCACCCAAGTGGTCTGCGATCTGGAAGATTCCGACAGCGAGTTGGTGGAGATCGCCCGAGGTCTTCGCCGCGAAGACTGCATTGGCGTGGAAGGCAAAGTCCGTCTTCGGGATGGTGGGGCCAACGACAAATTGGAGACCGGCGCCATTGAGTTGGTGGCCGAACGCATCCAGGTGTTCAGCAAGTCCAAGACGCCCCCCATTTTGCCCGACGACCACGAGGCGGACAAAATCTCCGAAGACAAGCGTTTGGAATACCGCTACATCGATCTGCGACGCCCGAGCATGCAGAAGATCTTGCGAACCCGTTCGCAAGTGACACGCATCGTTCGCGACCACTTCGGCAACGAAGGTTTCCTTGAAGTGGAAACCCCGTTCCTGATCAAATCCAGTCCTGAAGGCGCACGCGATTTCATCGTGCCCAGCCGGCAGTACCCCGGCCAGTGGTACGCCTTGCCCCAAAGTCCGCAGATCTTCAAGCAGATCTTGATGATCTCGGGTTGCGATCGCTACCTCCAAATTGTGCGCTGCTTCCGGGATGAAGACCCTCGCGCCGACCGCCAAGCGGAGTTCACCCAAGTTGACCTTGAAATGAGCTTTGTGGATCGAGAAGACGTCATGGACATCATGGGCTCATTCGCCACGCGCTTGTGGGACGAGATCCTTGGGGTCGACATCGGCGACATCCCTCGGATGAGTTGGCACGACGCCATGGAGGATTACGGCATTGACCGCCCCGATCTCCGCTTCGACCTGAAGTTGGTCGACTGTGGCGACTGGGCCGGCGACATCGGCTTCCGGGTGTTTGATGATGCCATGGCCAAGCCCAACCCCCGCGTCAAAGCCATCGTGATTCCGGGGGGGGCGGAAAAAATCACCCGCAAGCAAATCGATGAACTTGATGCCTTGGCCAAACAATTCGGAGCGGGCGGCCTGCCGGTCACCAAAGTCACCGCTGATGGTTTTGCCACCGGAATTGCGAAGTTCCTGGCCCCCCACGCCGATCGCGTGCGGGAAGCCCTTGGGGCGAAAGACGGGGACTTGGTCCTGTTTGGGGCGGACACCTTTGACACCTGCCTCAAAGTCATGGGCGAACTTCGGCTCAAACTGGGCCGCGATCTCGGCCTCATCGACGACGCGGCCTGGAAATTCCTCTGGGTGGTCGACTTCCCCATGTTTGAACGTGATGAAGACGCCGGTCGCTGGAAAGCCATCCACCACCCCTTCACCAGCCCCATGCCGGGTGAAGAGCCCAAGTTGGAATCCGCTCCCGGCGATTGCATCTCGGCCGGCTACGACTTGGTCTGCAACGGATCGGAAATTGCTGGTGGGTCGGTGCGGATCCACGACCAAGCCATCCAAGCCAAGGTGTTTGAACTTCTGGGACTCGACGGGGACACCGCCAAACTGAAGTTTGGCTTCCTCTTGGACGCTCTCCAATACGGCGCCCCGCCCCACGGTGGTATTGCCTTCGGATTGGACCGGTTGGTGATGCTTTTGGTCGGAACAAACAACATTCGCGACGTCATCGCCTTCCCCAAGACCCAGACAGGCCAAGACCTCATGTCGAATGCCCCCGGTCCGGTGGACGCGGAGCAGCTCGAAGAGTTGTTTGTGGCCAGCACCGCCCCCGAAGAAGAAGACTGAATCAAACGCCCTCAGGTTTGAGGAGGACGCACGGTCGACTCAGCGATCGGCGATGTCGGTGTACGGCACGCCGTGGGGGCCGACATAGTCGCAACGGGGTCGCATGAGTTTGTTGTCTTGCAAGTACTCGATGCAGTGCCCCACCCAGCCCGGCATCCGGGCCATGGCGAAGATTGGCGTGAACAAGTCAAGGTCCAAGCCGAGGCAGTGGTAGGTGGTCGCAGAGTAGAAGTCAACGTTGGGGTGGATGCCCTTGGCACCGACCGCCTCAAACATGATGTCTTCGATCTTCTTGCTCATGCGGAAAAGGCGTTCGTTGCCCGTGTCGGTGGCGATCTTCTCGGCAAAGGTCTTGAGGTAGGTGGCCCGTGGGTCGTACACCTTGTAGACGCGGTGTCCGAAGCCCATGATGCGGTCCTTGGCGGCGAGACGTGCCTTGATGAATGGCTCGACGTCTTCTTCACCAGGAATCTCGTTGAGCATCTTCATCACGGCTTCGTTGGCGCCGCCATGCAGCGGGCCCTTCAAGGTACCCACGGCGGTTGTGGCCGCGGAATACAGATCGGAAAGCGTGGAGATGGTGGCCATCGACGCAAAGGTCGAGGCATTGAAGCCGTGTTCGGCGTGCAAGATCAAGCAGATGTCAAAGGCCCGCTCCATGGCTTCCGTGGGCGCTTCGCCATTGAGGATGGTCAAGAAGTTTCCAGCGACCGTCTTCGAGGGGTCGGGCGCGATGAGTTCAAGCCCCTTGCGGTGACGATCGAAGTTGGCGATCAAGGAAGGCGTCCGCGCGGTCAATCGCAAAGCCTTCCGCAAGTTGGCCTCGGGCGAACCATCGTCACACTCAGTGTCAAAGTGGGCTTGGGCGGACACCAAGGTTCGGAGGGCGTGCATCGGCGAGGTATCGGCCGGCAACGCTTTGAGCATGTCCATCAGACCATCGGGAATGGTCATCGCGGCTTGAAGCTCTTTGGTGAAGGCCGTCAACTCATCAGCATTCGGAAGGCGATGGTTCCACAAGAGGAAGCAGCACTCTTCAAAGGTGGAGTTGCGGGCCAAACTGTCAATGTCGATGCCGACGTATTCCAGAACCCCTTTTTCACCATCAATGAAGCTCATCACGCTGTCGGCCACCACCACATTGGCAAGACCTTTGTCGACGAAGGGGCCGGTGAACGATTCAGAAGCAGTGGTCATGAGGGTGTCCGGAGATGACGGTGAAGGGAAGTACGCAAAACGATCCTCCTGAAGGGGAGGATCGTCAAGTGTAGACGTTGCAGAGGCTCAGGGCAACGGAAGGCCTAAAGCATATGTAAAAGGGGGACCCAAAAAATGGCTCAGCCGCGACGTAGGTCACGCAGTTGCTGCTCGAGTATCTTGATCTGCCGTTTAATATTCTCAACGATTTCTTTTTCGTCCATACCAAATGGGCTGTTCATCGCAACAACGAGGGGGGCCTTTCTAGCCCAATAAAGGAATTCACGAAGGATTTTAATACGCTCCTGCAATTGAGCTTCAGCACCCTCCGCAGATCCTTTGAATTGCCAACGCTGCTGGAGAATCTGCAGGCGGCTCATGCATTCTTTGTAGGTATCGGCCCAATTCTTAGCCAATTTCTCACCCCGCTTATCGGTGACGTACCACTCGCCGTTGGGCAAATTCAAGTACTCAGCAACTTCGTCGAGATCTCGACAGGTGCCCCGTGAGAACCCGCACGCCAAGGCGTTGCTGGCGTTGAAGGACAGGTTCTGATCCTTGGTGGAAATCACAACTGCACCCTCGGGGAGAGGCTCGTACCAGTTGCCGTCCACGCCACCGTACCACTTGACCTTGCCAGTCTCTGGGTCCTTGACATAAGCGGTCATGTAACGGTTGAGCTTCATAGACCGGGCGACGTGCTCGGAGTAGCCAGACTCTTTTGCGGTCATGATCAAGTGATCCATCACGGTCGGATCTTGCGACTCGTCCACTGAGGCGGTGCCGCGAACGGTCGTGACCGAACCTGCGGTTCCAAGCGGATTGAAGACAATTTCGTCGCACGCCATGGCCGTGTTGCAACCCGCGGAGATGGCCTTGCGAATCCACGAGACGACGCGGTGCCCGCGGCTCTTGATATCCCGGATGGTGTCGTTGATCTTGATGGATTCAGCGACCAAGCCGCCATTGGAGTTGATTTTCAACACGATGATCGCGCCACCACCTGGTGACAACTCGTCGGCGTACTCGCCAATCTTGACGATCTCCTGGTGGCGGAATTCTTGACCGACTCCGCCTTCTAGGGGCAGATACANCACGACCTGCTTGTCGGAAGAATCCGTTNNANGATCCGAGTCTTTGCCCGCAGGAGCGGAGCGATCGGAGAGCATTGGNTCCTTGGCCTGAGNGGAGCCACCAGAGCCCATAGACGNGATNGCAGCCACGTCACGGATCATGATGAGCTTGCGACCAAANTCNCCCTCCAGCATGAAGTACTGACCATCTGGCTTGCCGGCTTTGGTCTTCAGCCCCTGGATTCGCCCGGCGTAGGTGCGGTTGACNCCCTGTTCGAGGACGGTCACTTCGACGCTGGCATCCACATTGACCACGGCACTGCCGCCATTGGCCAACTGAAAGCGGATGTCCTCGGCAAAACTGGAGGCCGCGAAGAAGGCAATGGAAAGGACGGTAAGGGCAAATCTGTTGTTCATGCTGTTGCTTTCGTTTGCTTCAAGTCTGATCAATTCAATCGAAGATTCAACGTGTTCTCTTAACGAGCCTGGCTTCAGCGGCCTCCAATACCACGGCCACCGCCCCTCGGAGCCCCACCACGGCCACCCTGCCGACCACGGTCATTGGAACGCATTGCTCGGAGTTGTTCTTCGATTTGTTCGATTTGCAACTCTAAAGCCAGTTTGGTGTATTGCCGTCCAAATTCCATTTGGCAGCGAAGTTCGACGGCCGAGTATCGGTTTATCATTCGAAGAATCTTTTTGATGCGGGTCAAGCGGAACTGGAGCTGACGCATCGCGTCGGAAGGGCCAATCCCGGCCTGCAACTCTTGAATCTCTTCGACGGCGGCTCTGCATTCGGCCAAAGCTTTGCGCCAATCTTCGGAGTAGTCGTCAAACACCTCTTGGCAGGAGATGTCGTCCAGATCGAAGTCGACCAAATCATGAAGCAGGAGTACATCTTCAAGATCATCAGCCATGCCTTTGGAGATCAAGAAGTCACCAGCTGCCTTGGCAGAGAATTCGACGGCAGACTTGTCGTTGTCATCCACGATGTAGGAGCCCTTCCGGTTGAGCTCCCACTTCACCGTGCGTCCCTGCCAAGTCGCAGAAAGCCGCATGTCGGGATACACCAACGCATCGAGCAGTGCATTGTCGTGTCCTACGCCGTCACAGCGAACTCGACCAAGTTCCAACGGTCCCCGGAACATACCCAAGAAGGCTTCACGGTATTTGCCGTAGGTGTTTTCGTCGTTGCGTACACGCTCAAACATCTGAGCCGCGCCTTGCAAGCCGCCAATGGTCGCTTCGGAGGAGGTGTACAGGTCACAGAAGCTCAAAGACAACACCGCCGAGGAACCGACGGCATCTTCAACCCAGCAAATAGGCTGAGCGTAAATACCTTCGTCTTCGAAAGCGTTGTGCCAAACATCAGCGATCTCCCCCAAGAGGTCAAAGTCATTCATCGAAGACTCTTCCCGCTTGACTTGGTACCAGTACCCATTTTCTCGCTTATCGTTGCAGTTCACCCGGAACACGACATAGTCGGGCTGCATCTCACGCAAGACCGGGATCATGGCTTCGTAGACCTCGGGAACGATGTCGGTTCCAACTTGTTCTCGACCTTCGGTGCCAACCGGAATGACGGCGACCAATGGGACCTGATTGCCCGAAGCATCCTTCCGACGCTCCCACTTCTTGGCGGTCTCAGGCTCGGGCATCTCCACCATCGAGGCAGCTGAGGATGATTCCGAGGCACCGGCCGGTGCAGGAGCATTTTCTTCATCCCGAACAATTTCCCGGATCTCGGACTTCGGGATTCGAAGTTCAATGCCACGGATCGACAGCACCACGGCGTCTTCGTCTTCGGAGATGATCTGCCCCGAGACGATCGCCCCGTTGATCTTCACGACTTGATCCTCGGCGAAGGCCGAAGACATGGCGAAGAGGGTCAAAAGCGAAGTGATGAACAATCGAGGCATGTCGAACTCCTAATTCGAGTCTTTTCAGTCGGTGTGCATCTTACCCCACTCCCCTACCCAATCCGGGGAGATCGGGCCAGAAATGCCCAAACCGGCCCACCAATTACGCCATATCACGTCGAAATGTTCGTTCCGCGATGGCCTTGGCTTCTTGGAGGGTGGATATTTCCCCGGCCAGTTGCGCGTCGTACGCCGCATCGAGGGCCATGGCGAAATGCGGCCCCGGACGATGCCCCGCCGCAATCAGGTCATCTCCGCTCAGCAGCGGCACCGGGGCAAGACCAATCCCTTCCGACAATGCAGCCACTTCGGCCGCAATGGTGTGGGCGGATTCGGGATGCGTGGCTTCCAACAGCCACCAAGCCTCTTGATAGCCCGGGTGGCTCGCCATCCGCTTCTTTGCCGCAACATCCGAAGCAGACCACTCGGTCCGCAACCGAGGAAGCAGGCCCAGCGCGTCTCGGATGGCCCCCTCCATTTCGTTGGACAAACGCAAGGCTTCGCGAAGCACGCCGGCCACCTCACCTGGCATACCACGGTCCATGGCCCAGGCCGCCAGGGCCGAGGCCTCGCTGGCCTGAGGCGACAGTTTGGCCAACCGAGGAAAGGAAGAGGGTGGCGAGACACCCAAGATGGCTGCATCCAGCCCCAAATTTTGGAGCATTGCTGCAGCCTTTGCCCGAGCGTGGTGGGCCAACATCATCACCACTTCGCCGCCGACCCGCTCACGGCTGACCGCACCGAGTTCTGGGGCGTGGTTCAGGATGGCCTGATGGGTATTGGCTTCAATTTCGAAATCAAAGCGCGCAGCAAATCGGACCGCGCGCAGCATGCGAAGCCGATCTTCAGCGATCCGTTCCGCGGGATCACCTATGGCCCGGACACATTGGTGATCGAGAAGATCAGCGACGCCGTCATGAAAGTCGATCACTCGTGATTCTTCGGGGGCATCGGGATCTTCGAACAACCCGTTGATGGTGAAGTCACGGCGGGCCGCGTCCTCTTCGATCGTGGCCATCCCCACTTCGACATAGTCCGGGCGCCGGCCATCGGCATAGGGCCCATCCTTCCGAAAGGTGGCCACTTCAGTGATGACCTTGTCGTGACGCACCAGCACCACCGCGAAAGCCTCACCGACACCCTTTGCACCAGGAAACAACGCTTTGACCTCATCTGGAAGCGCCGACGTGGCCACGTCGTAATCCTTCGGAGTGATCTCCAGCAAGCGATCACGGACACATCCTCCGGCAAGGACGGCCTCGTGCCCTGCCGCCTTCAATGCGCGCACGATGTGGCACGCCGCTTGGTATTCAGCTTGCCCCATCGTTCGCCTCAGCCTCAGATGGCCGCTGGTACAACAAGACGAACATGTCACGACCGTACGTGTGAACTTCGGGGCCCAAAAGCCCATCGATTTCGTGCGGAGTGCGTTCAGGATCCACTGGGGTACGCAGCACAAACCACCCACCGGGGCGCAAGCAGGAGACATAGCCCACCGCCGACTCGAGCACCTTTTTGAACGTCTCTTCTTCTTGCATCATGGCGTACGGCGGGTCGAGACTCACAATGTCACAGTCTTGCCCCAAACGCAGGCGGACCAAAGGACTGAATGCATCGGCGCGAAGAACTTCCGCTCGATCTGAACATTCCAGAGATTCGATGTTCTCCTGAAGCAAACTGGCCACCCTTCGGTCTTGCTCGACGAAAAAGGCTTCGCGAGCCCCCCGAGAGATGGCTTCAAGCCCAACCGAACCCACCCCACAAAAGACATCGACAACCTTGGCGTCTTCCCACCAACCACGCAAAATGGAAAACAAAGCTTCGCGCACGCGAGCGGGATAGGGCCGGGTGGCCAACGATTCCGGAGGGGTCTTGAGCATCCGCCCCCGATGTTCACCTGCAATAATGCGCAAACTCATACTTCGTAGAGGATACCCTTCTCCCTCCCATGCCCGACTTAGGACAACTCCCCTCCGCGGTACGCGAACGAGCGATGCTGACCACCCTTGGGCCCGCCCCCGCACTGGTGGTGCTTCCAGAATCGTCTTCGCATCCCCCCCCGGTCCTACTGTGGCTGCATGGACGTCAAGCCAGCAAAGAGATTGATCCCGGTCGAGCCCTCCGCCTGTTGCGTGCGGGGATCGGATTTATCGGCGTGGACCTTCCGGGGCACGGTGAGCGATCCGTGGCGTCATATCAAACGGTCGAGGGCACTTTGCAAACCATTCTGGAAATGAGCCAAGAATTGGACGACGTGCACGCCGCCATGGTGGCTGACTTGCCAGTGGATCCGGAACAGATTGCGATCGGGGGCATGAGTGCCGGGGGGATGGCGGCCGCCCACCGACTGGTCACACCGCATCCGTATCGAGCCATGTTGATGGAAGCTTCCACGGGCAATTGGGCCGCCCAGGCCCACCGCCCCATGTTCCAGCCCCTGACCCCAGAAGCGTTGCAGGCCCAAGACCCCATGGCTCGATTGGAAGGATGGACCCCCATTCCGGTACTGGCCCAACACAGCCGGTTGGACGAGTGGATTCGATTTGAAGGTCAATGCGAATTTTTGGCTGCGTTGCGCGAACGCAACGCACACCACCCAGTTGAACTTCAGGCCTACGATCAAACTGGGGCACCGAAAGAACACATTGGATTCGGGAAGTACGGCGCCCAAGCCAAAGATCTGTGCCGAGATTTTCTTCTTCGCATCTTTGGGCCAAACAGCCGAAAATAGACAAGGCCATGACCAAGTTCACCCCAACCCAACCTGATGCCGCCGGACGATTTGGTGAGTTTGGTGGACGCTACGTTCCTGAAACGCTGATCCCCGCGCTTGAGGAACTCGATGGCGCCTTCCGGGAAGCGTTGGCAGACAAAGCTTTCCTGGACGAACTGGATCGGCTTCTGCAACATTATGTGGGGCGGGCCACGCCGCTGACCCCCTGCCCCCAACTGTCCAGTGCTATCGGGGGCGCCACCATCCTCTTAAAGCGAGAAGATTTGGCCCATACGGGTGCTCACAAAATCAACAACACCATCGGGCAAGCCTTGTTGGCCAAACGCATGGGTAAGCAACGGATCATCGCGGAAACTGGAGCCGGCCAACACGGCGTGGCCACCGCCACCGCCTGCGCCTTGTTTGGCTTGCCTTGCGAGGTGTACATGGGGGCGGAAGATGCCCGCCGCCAGCGGCTCAATGTCTTTCGCATGCGAATGCTCGGCGCGACCGTCCATGAAGTGGACTCTGGATCTCGAACCCTCAAAGACGCCACCAACGAAGCAATGCGAGACTGGATGGGGTCGGTCGGTGAAACGCATTACATCCTGGGGTCGGTGGTTGGGCCCCACCCCTTCCCCTGGATTGTTCGAGAATTCCAAAGCGTGATCGGCAAGGAATGCCGTGAACAATGCCTGAACGAGCGCGGACGGCTTCCCGAGGCGGTGGTCGCTTGCGTGGGTGGCGGCTCGAATGCCGCTGGCATTTTCCACCCCTTTCTGTCAGATGAGAACGTGCGTTTGGTTGGTGTCGAAGCAGGTGGACGCGGACCCGAACAAGGCGAGCATGCCGCCCCGCTGTCTCACGGGTCACCCGGCGTCCTGCACGGCTCACGCTCGTTTGTGCTTCAAGACGAATGGGGACAAACCGCTGACGTCCACTCCTGCTCCGCGGGCCTCGATTACCCCGGAGTTGGCCCGGAGCATGCGGCGTGGCACGCGGCCGAACGGGTGGAGTACTCAAGCGTTTCCGATGAAGCCGCCCTGCAAGCCATGCAACAGTTGGCACGAACCGAAGGCATCTTGTGTGCCCTCGAAACAGCCCACGCGGTCAGTGCCGCGTTGTGCCTGGCCGCGGAACTTGGTGCGGGGACCGAGTTGGTCATCAATCTCTCCGGCCGCGGTGACAAAGACATGACCGAAGTCGCTCGGCTGATCGAGGGTATTGAGTTGTAAGACCCGCGCCGGATGGTCCCGAACTGGGAACCAAATGGCGGATCAGAGCTGGTCACCGCTCCCACGGACGATCAACAACAGTTTTGCAAACTCAAGCGCGGGGTCGAATCCTTGCTCCAAGGTCCGATTGGGATCGAAGCCTGCCTCCACCTTTTCGATGGCATAGGGGCTCTTGGGGGAAGGAGGCTCTTCAGCATCACTCGCCTGAGCGGCTTCCCCGGCCTCCTGTTCGCTTGAGGCATCTGTCTCCACCGATTCGGGTTGATCTAGCATGGGCGCGTACCGAAGATCGGACTGACGCCACGTCTCTCGACGCCGCGCTTCAGCGCCTTCGGGCAACCAGATTTCAACCTGTGGATCAACCCCCCAGGTCTTGGCGTTGAGTTCTTTGTGCACCATGCGACCCGGTTGGTCACCAACTGGAGGCAGGCGGTAATACTGCTCGGTGATTTTTGCGTATGTCTCACGACCGGCCTGTTGAACGGTTTGCACGGACCCTTTCCCAAATGTGCGTTCACCAACGACCACCGCTCGCCGATGGGCTTGCAACGCACCTGAGACGATCTCACTCGCACTGGCGGATCCTTCATCCACCAACACCACAACCGGCACATCCCCAAACACATTGCCGTCCGGTCGAGCCCAAACTCTCCGCTCAATACGACCACCAGGGCTCTCTTGTGTCACCACCGTGCCTTCGGGAAGAAAAAGGTTCGTAATGGCCGCCGCGCTCTCCAAAAGACCACCGGGGTTCCCCCGAAGATCCAGCACCACACCTGACGGCTCCCCGCCAAGTTGTGCTTCAAGGGTGTTCCAGGCTTGAATCAGGTCCAGATGTGAGCCTCGGGCAAACTGAAGCAAGCGAAAAAAGCCAATCTTTGCCTCGGCATCCAAACGCCAATCCCATGTTGGCTTGCCATCTTCGTTGCGTTCAAGAATTTCAAATCCCTTTACCGAGGGAATTTCGATGCGTTGCCTGAGGATCTCGAAGACCAGGAGCTCTTCCACATCCGGTCTTCGAACTTCCAGCCGAACCTTGGTTCCTTCGGCGCCCGTAATCCTGTCGACGGCGTCGTTGAGGCTCCAATCGGCAACCAAGGTGCCGTCGACGGAAACAATCACGTCATCGTTTAGGATGCCCGACTTCCAAGCCGGAGATTCCTCGAGCGGCGCCGTCACGAGAATGCCGCCGTCTTCGGCTTTTCGGATCTGCACCCCAATCCCAACAAAATTCCCTTCGGTGTTTTGCTGGAACCGACGCACCTCATCAGGCCAAATGAATCCGGTGTAATCATCCAGACTCGTCAGCGCAGCGTCTCCTATTTCCTTGACCAAAGCAGTGGTGGGAATTTGCACCGAACGAGCGTTGGTATCGAGCAACTGGCCCATGATTTCTCGCGCTCGACGAAAATCAACCCGCTCGTCAAGTTCGAGGGAGATCATCAAACTGTCGATGGCTTCTTCCCACTGGGCAACTTTCTCAGGATCGCCAAGACCTGAGAAATCCTCGACGGTGGCCAAACGTGGAAGTGCCGAAAACTCTCGAGCGGTACGCAAGGCTTCCATCAGGAGCGGTCGCCAGCCAGGACCATCCATATGTGAACTCACGGCCCGGCGCATCCCCAACAACAAGGGCACCTCAGTAATGCCGCGGGTCACCTCTCGCCAATCGAGCACGGTGTTGGGATTGAACTCGGGAAAATCATCACCTTCACCCAGCGACTCCGCCCAGGCTTTGCGCATGTTGTGAAACTGGGCTGGTGCGTACAAACTAAGAATTTGCACCTTGCGGCCCAAAATTCGAAGACGTTGCTCGTATGCATCACGACGCTCTTTAGCCGCTGATCCATCGGCGCCATCGACCGATTGAACACCGTCATAGATCGTGTTCAACAAGTACAGGGCCTGACGGGCATTCAAAAGATCGCCTTCGGCTTCAAACTCGGCCGCCAAGTTCTCGACCGTGCTGATCAATTCATCGGCCTTCGGATCGATCAGAATTTTGGCGGGATCCACCCAAGTGGTTTGAACCCGAATGAGATCTTGCATCGCCAACACCGGGCGTTTCTCCGCAAGGTCTTCGTCCACCCGGCCCCAAGCCCATGCTCTGTCGGCCAGGACTTCCTCCTCGGCGAAGGATCGATTGTGGCTGTACTGCCGCAAAGCCAACGCAAGGGATGGATTGGTGGAAGTGACCTCGGCCGGAGCTTGCGCCAAGAGATTCAGGCAACGCTCGGTATTGCCAGCCATCGCTTCGGTCCAGACCGCTTGCGACCAGCCCCCATCCGGACCATCTGAGGAAGTAGAATCCCCAGCCGCCGCAACTTCTCCAAGATTCATCAGCACCAAGCAGGCAACCAGATTCGACAGGCGGGGAAGCCTGAGCCGAGGTTGTGATGAGAGCGGAAGACGGGTGGGATGGGTCAATCTCAGCATGCAGGGCTCCTGTGAGGGCATTCTTACCGCTTTGAATCGGTTGGGGTTCGAGATTTGGCCAGTTCCTCCCCCGAAGTTGAAAAGTTTGAGGCAAAATGCCCCTTGATGTCGGATGCTTCCCAACTCATCTTGGCCTTCCTCATTCTCGTCATGGGCTTGCTGATGTTGGGGACCGTCACCTTAGCCCTGACTCGATTCGTTCGCAGCACCCAACTTCGCCACAAACCGCGGCAGCACGCCATCTTTCCCTGCGATCCTTGGCGAGAATCAGGACGGCGTTTGAACGCCCGCTCCAAGACCTAAAGGCAGCCCACCCATGCAGGCCGCCGGAGCGTCACCCCCCGCCCCGCAGACGCGCGACCCGGCCCGCCCACCGATCGGCTGATGGTTGAGCCTCAGGATCCCTGCGGGCGGCACCGATCGCCAGACCATGCAAGGCTTGGGCCCAATCCAAGAGTTGGGGATCTTCAGGATTGGTCGCCGAATGGATATCAAACGCCAGTTCCGCATCAAGCCACCGGCCAGACGCCAACAGAGCCGCCGCATATTCAAAAGTCATATTGGCTGCGACCCGATCTGGTTCGGAAACCACCGACAACAGGCCAAGGGCGACCTCGGGCCGTCCCGAGAGCCGTTCAACTCTGGCATGCAACAAGCGAAGGTCACGGTCGTTGGGCCTTGAGGTGCGCAAGTTGGCGATGCGCTCACGAGCGGCAACAAAAGCTCCGGTTTGGAGATCCAGCATGGCCAAACCAACTTCCGCCGGGTACGTCTGGGCATCCAAGACGAGGACCGATTCGTACAAGCTTCGAACTTCATCCAAATCAGCATCTGCTTCGGAAGACAAGACTTGGGCCAGAAACAACATCGTCTGCAGATCGTCAGGCACCGCCGCTCTGGCCGCACGAAGGGTGCTGACGGCTTGTTGGGTTTGGCCCAGTTCTGACATCACCACCGCGGCATTGCGTTGATAGGCCGCCGCCGATGATGCGTCCTGGCTCAACTCGGCGGCCAGCAAGAAACCGTCAATGGCCAATTGGGCCTTGCCTTGGGCTCGGTCTCGCTTCCACCGGGCCAAATCAATTTCCGCCCGCAGGGACACCACATCCGGATCGCGGGGGGCCACCTCGAAGGCCCGAACCACAATGGCTTGCGCTTCGTCGTACTTGCCCGTGTCCAGAAACACCGAGGCCGCCCGCAACGCCTCGGGATCGGCCGAGGCATGGGAAGCACCAGATTCCGCGGACCCACTGCCGCAGCCGGAACACACACCCAAAGCCATGACCAGCAACGGGAATGGAAAAGGGGACATCTTGCTGTTCAGGAACCATCGCATGCCCGCGTATCATGCTTGATCCATGCCTGACGCGTCACCCCCCGCTGCCGAATTGCCCAAGACCTACGTCCCCAGCGCTCATGAACCCACGGTTCGGCAAGCTTGGGATGAAGCCAAGCTGGGCCATGCCGACCCCAACACCGATCGACCCGCGTACACCTTGCTCATGCCGCCCCCGAACGTGACGGCGGCCCTTCACTTGGGACATGCGTTCAACAACACCCTCCAAGACATCTTGGCCCGCCACCACCGAATGCGAGGGTACGAAGTCCTGTGGATGCCCGGGACAGATCATGCGGGCATTGCCACCCAAACCGTGGTGGAGAAGCGGCTGCTGGCCCAAGGTCAACACCGCACGGCGTTGGGCCGCGAGGCTTTCGTCAATCTGGTGCAGCAGTGGAAAGACGAATACGAAGCCACGATCACCGAGCAATTGCAAAGTTTGGGATGCAGTGCGGATTGGTCTCGGCAACGGTTCACCATGGATCCCATCTGCGCCAAAGCGGTGCGCTTGGCTTTTGCCAAATTGTTCGCCGATGATCTCATCTATCGAGGGAAGCGTCTGGTGAACTGGGATCCCGTCAGCCAGACCGCGCTGGCCGATGACGAAGTCGAATCCCGCGAAGTGGACGGTCACTTTTGGTACCTCCGTTATCCCCTTGTGGACGAAGACGGAGAAGCCACCGGGGAACACGTCACCGTGGCCACCACCCGACCCGAAACCATGTTGGGAGATACCGCCGTCGCGGTGAACCCCGACGATCCTGACCGCGCCGCCTTGGTCGGCCGACGGGTCAAGCTGCCATTGGCCAACCGCGTCATCCCCATCATCGCCGACGACTACGTGGTGAAGCCGGATGCAAACAGCGACGACCCCAAAGCACGCATGGCCTCCGGCTTCCTCAAGGTCACCCCCGCCCATGATCCCAATGACTGGGACATTGGGCAGCGGCACGGCCTGGAAGCCATCAATGTGATGGCGCCGGATGGCAGCATCAACGCGGAGTACGGCTGGACCGACGCCGCGGCCATGGAACCCGAAGCCCAAGCCTTGCTGGGACTGGATCGGTTTGCGGCCCGAGACAAACTCATCGAGATTTTCCGTGAACGTGGGCTTCTTGAAAACGTTCGACCTCATCAACACGCCGTTGGTCATTCCTATCGATCCCACGTTCCCATCGAACCCCGCCTGTCCGACCAGTGGTACGTCCGAGTCAGCGACGACCGGCTGGTGGGAGAAGCCCAGCGCGCCTTGCAAGCTGACCAACAGACCCAACCCAGCCCAAGCCGGAAGGGACCAGCCGTCTCACCAGCCGAGGGAGATAACACGCTGGCGTTCCACCCCAGTCGATTCGCCAAAACCTATGAATCGTGGCACGCCGAACTCCGCGACTGGTGCATCAGTCGCCAACTGTGGTGGGGACACCAAATCCCAGTGTGGTCCAAAGCAGTGCCGGCCCACGAAGCACGAACAGTCGCGGAGCAGTGGCAAGACCGTGGCTTGGCCGTCCAAATCCAGGAGCCCGAAGGCGGCTCTTCGATGGTGCATGTGTGCCCCGAAGACGATGGAGCGGTTTCAGAGTTGGAATCCAACGGCTTTGCCCGAGATGAAGATGTCTTGGACACTTGGTTTTCCAGTGCCTTGTGGCCCCTGAACACGATGGGCTGGCCCGATCCTGAACAGAATGAAGCCACCCAGGGACTTCTTGAGAAATTCAACCCAACTTCAGTCTTGGTGACCGGTCGCGACATCATCACCCTCTGGGTCAGCCGCATGGTGATGTTCAACCGATACTTCTTGGACGGAGCCGGACCAGTCCCTTTCCATGACGTTTGCATCAACCCCATGATCCAAGACGGGCATGGCCAACGAATGAGCAAAAGTTTGGGCAACGGGGTCGACCCGCGCGACATCATCCATTCCCATGGCGCCGACGCGCTGCGATTCACCCTTGCTCAAATCGCGACTGGCACCCAAGATGCACGTCTCCCTGTCGACATGGTCTCACCCCATTCTGGTGCCACGTTCACACCTGAAGAGATCACCTCCCCCGCTGGATACCTGGTCGCAGCCCCAACCCAAACTTGTCCGGACACTGGCAAGACATTGGTCAGCCCGTATGGAAACGCTTCTGGCTTGGCCACTCCAACCGAAGAGACGCCATTGGCCAGAAACACGTCCAGCCGATTCGACACCGGCCGGAACTTCTGCACCAAGCTCTGGAACGCAGCCCGCTTTACCGCGAGTCGGCTTGACCGACTCTCCGAAGCGCCAGCCACCATCGAGCTTGCCCAACGACCACCGATTGATCGGTGGATGGTGGGCCGAATCGGCAGCGCCCGTGCCCGCATCGACCAAGCCGTTCAGGAATACCGATTTGCCGACCTTGCCGATGCCTTGTACGACCTGCTCTGGCGTGACTTTTGTGACACGTACTTGGAAGCGGTCAACCGCTCAGCCAAAGACGACCCTGCTCAGCAGTGCATTTTGGCCGAGTGCTTGCACGCGATTTTGCGGCTCTTGCACCCCATCTGTCCATTTGTCACCGAGACCATCGGTCAGGCGATCCCAAGGGGGAACACGAAGATTTCAGACTTCGAGTTGCCACCGCACGATGGCCCCATAGCCACCGCGCAGGCTCCAAGCGCTCAGCCCTTGGAACAAACCATGGAACAACTGGTGCAACGCGGCATCGCCCTGATTGATGAAGTTCGTCGGGTGCGGGCGGAACGTCAATTGAAGCCGCGGGACGAAGTGGTGTTGCACCTTGATCCTGAGACCAATCAGCTGATCACCGAGCTGGATGGATTGGTGGAACGTTTGGCTGGTGTCTCAGAAGTCTCGCAAGATCCGCCCCCGGCCAACGCAGCCCCAGCCACCTTTGAAGGCCGAAGCTTTGCCATCCAAACCTCTGGAGGTTTGGACCCCGCTGCGGAGCGAGCCCGATTGGAAAAAGCGGTCGACCAAGCCAAACGTTCGGTTGATGGCTTTGAAAAACGGCTGGCCAACCGCAACTACGTTGACAATGCCCCCGATGCGGTGGTGGCCGAGACCCGAAAGCGATACGACGAAGCAAAACAAGACTTGGCTGCAGCCGAAGCAGCACTCGCTGCGGTGCAAAACTGAATCAAATCCCCCATCCCCCCGGACGGACACCTCTCTCTCCGCATATGCTCGATGCATGCGGATCTGTTGGTTTGTGTTGCTCTTGGCCGGTTGCGGAGGCATGCCGTTGACCGAAGTGCCGGCATCGACTCCAACTGCGGCTTCAGCTTTTGAATTCACAAACGCCTCCTCGAGCCAATCCAGCGTGAGTCAGGCCCCAATGACCGCGCTGAATGCCATCAACACCGACATCGAAATCGCCCCATGGTCCTTTGCCGGAAAACCCGGCCGCATCATGTCCACCCAGCACTACCTGATTCGAAGCAACGTGCGCTACGAATCGGTGATGGACCGACTGCCCATCCTTCTGGAGCACGCGATCTTCCGCTACCAAACCGCCTTCGGCACGCTCCCCGAACCAAAAGCAACATTGAACACCTACGTGCTTGGCGATCGGAACCAATGGGTGGCCAAGACTCAGCAGGTCCTGCCCCAGCAAGCCGAGAGTCTGGGGTCAATTGGCCGCGGCGGATTTGCGGTCAATGGCACCGGATATCTGTATTACATCGATTGGGCCGGTCGATACCGAGACACGTTCGCCATCGCGGTGCATGAGGGCTGGCATCAGTATGTTCAATCCACATTTCGTGAGGACATTCCTTCATGGCTGGATGAAGGCATCGCCACCTACATGGAAGGTCTTCGCTTCCAAGCCGCGAACGACAACCCAACCTTCCGACCTTGGGACAACTGGGAACGGCGCCGACGGCTTCGCGACTTGGCTCGCTCCGGCCGATTGATCCCATTGGAGGACCTGCTCGATCGACCCGTGCAGTCATTCATCGGAGATCGCCGGAACGATGAGCTGCTTGGCTACTACGCGCAGGTCTGGGCTTTGGCCCTGTTGCTCGCGGACCAGAAGGGCCCCTACCGCGACGGGTTCGAACAGTTGTTGCAAGATGCCGCCAATGGGGGATTCCGCCGAAAGGTCATGAACCACCCGGCCGTGATCTCACGCGGGGGACGAGGGCGTAAAGCCCACCTCGGCCGCTGGGCCGCCATCGCATATTTCGGCGATCTGCAAGAACTGAAAGCGGCGTACCAAGAAAAAATTCTCGGCTTAACGAGCTAAGAAGCCTGTTTTCCAGAAAATTCCGCCGACTCAGGCCATCAAAGACTGGTGAACAACTTTGATCACCGGTAGTCTCGACCGATGCGCGATCTGGAAGATCCAACCCAATCTGGCGGCGCCAACTGCTCAAAAGTCGAAATTCGCGAAGCCACCGCGGCCGACGCTGACTTGATCTTGGCCTTGCACCAAGAAAGCGTGAACGATCCAGATGGCTTTGATGGCCCCCATCAGGCAGCGCAGCCCCCATTGGATGCCCCTGCCGATTTGCAGCACTTTGCTGGAACCTATCTGGGGTCCATTCACAACCGGTTTTGGGTGGCCGTCGTGCCCCACGAGCCTGCAACAGGGCCAGACCAAGGCCATCCATCATCCCGAGGTGAACAAGTCATTGGAATGGTGGGTGTCGTGGCCACGAAGACTGATGTTGCGGAAATGCGACGACTCCGAGTCACCCCGACCCATCGACGCCAAGGGATCGCAGGACGACTGCTGCGCTCGGCTTTGGCCCACTGCCGGGACCAAGGGTTCTTGAAAGTTCTTTTGGATGCACGACTCGAACAGACCGCGGCGGTTCAGCTGTTTGAGAGAGAAGGATTCCAATTCAGCCGGAACCGAGAGTCCGCCGGTGTGCAAATTCGTGAGTTCTACCTCGACCTGTACGGGTCGGACTGAGAGATCCCACGTCAATTTCAATTGCCGATCCTGCCACTCCGAAGCGGTAGAGCACAAACCCCAAATCCAACAAGAACCGGAAATCAATGCGCTGTCTTCCAGTGGATCAGGCGCCCTCCAAACACAACGAATGGATCGAAGAATGACCCCCGCCATGTCATGGCCCTCACCCAATAAGGGCCAACAATGCCAACCATGCTCGTGACGTTGCAAAAGGACCAACACTTCGGAACGTCTATGACCTTGGCTTTTTCGGGCCACCACCAACAGATGCTGGTCATCGAGGACGTACGGGGCCGTAAATGGACCCGACCATTCTGGTTCGATGATGCCTCGAGAGTAAGGACGGCCCACCAAATTGCTCGCTGCTGAACCCCGACAAAAACCAGCTGGATCCTCCCACTGGATGTCTTGTGGCCTGAACGTCATCACACCGGTCAGCAGCAAAATCTTCCCGTCATACACCAAAGCATGAACACCATCTTCGGAAGTCAAACTCTGCAGCAACACATGAGGTTTACCAGGGTGAGGCGCCACATCGATGATCGCCCACGACCTCGGCTTCATGGCAGCCGGATCGAGTTCGGGCCCCCCACAAAGAGCCGAACACCAGAAGACAAATGCACCAAACACCAATCACCCCACCTTCTCGCCCCCACCACCTTTGGCAGGGCGTCCAAGGTAAAAGACTCTTCACCCCAACCGATCTGGTGTCGACAAAATTCTCTCAACCTTGCTCTTGGGCGCATGCCAAGATGGCTTCACCCAAAGCAATGATGTCTTCAATATCGGTGTGCAGATGGACACTCACCCGAACCATGGTGCAGTTTGAAAGAGCATGAACAGGCACCCGCAGTCCAAAGCGTTGCTCCAGAACACGCTCCAACGTCTCACAGTCGATGCTCTGCAAACATGCGGGCAAAGGGACAGAACACATGGCGGTTCGAGCAGCCTCCGGGGTCATGCTCTGGGTACCGAAAGCCATGGTGAGGGCTTCGTCGACGGCTTGTGACCCCTGCCGTTGGTATTCACGAAGCGCATCCCACCCCCCAGAAAAATCCTCCAAGTGGTCCCATGCTTCCGGAGCGGTCAACCACGGCGACCAATCCCTGGTACCTGTCCAGTGAAAAGAACGCGTCATCCCTTCTTCCCAGTGATGGCTCGTCAGAAGAGCAAAAGTGTCATCACGACGATCTGGTGCTGCGGCCAGAATGGCCGCCCCCAACGGGGCACCACCCCACTTGTGCAGGTTCCCCGCAAACCAGTCGTATTCAAGCTCACGCAGAGCCAATGGATCTTGACCTGGCACATGAGCGCCGTCCACGAGCACCGGCACCCCACACGCCTTGATTTGGGCAGCCAAAGAAGTCCAAGGCATACGAAGCGCAGAGCCGCTGGTAATCGCATCCAGAATGCAGAGCGACGCCCCCGCCTGCACCTCTGCCATGACGGCTTGTTCCAATTTCATCGGGTCAAAAGGCAGAGACACCGGTACTTCAACCGCCACAGCGCCAGTTTCTTGACACCGCCGCTTCAGTGCTTGCCGGACCGCGTTGTAGACGTGCCCCAAGCACACCACCCGATCACCACACCCAAGAGGGAGACTTCGCAACACCGACTCAATGGCCGTACTCGCATTTTCACAAAAGACCAAGCCCTCGGGATCGGCCCCCAATCGCTGCGCGATGCCACAACGGGCGGCGTCGAGTTTGGCCTCCAATTGATCGGTCAGCATACGCATGGGATCGGCTTCGATTTCTGCGGCGTGACGTTGCTGGCATGCCACGGTGTGACGCAGACGGGCCCCATACGAGCCGTGGTTCAAGAATCGAGATTGCGTTGACAGCGACCAATGATGCAATCCTGCCCGCCCTCGCAACGCAAAAGGGATCGGTGAGGATGCCCACCAACGTCGCAAGGGAAGCGTCCAATCAGGTGAACTTGCCATGAGAAAAGTATGACGAGACTCCTCAAAAGCATCAGGAGGGCAGGAAACGACCACCAAACTGACAATATCTGGCAGTCTAGGCCCCCCGTGATCAGACAAACCCTCACGAAACCCTTACCGTTCGGTCGATGTTCGGGAAGCGAATGGAGAATCCTGCAATGTCCCACCCCCTTGTCAGTCTTGGCCCCGGCGCTGGCTACCGAACCCACATCGTGGCGGAACCCAGTGCCACAAACAACTCCGAAGCCCTGACCGAACTCCGTGTGGTTTCGGAAATTGCCGCATCCCGGCTTTCCAACGATGACCAACGGCGGCGTCCGCTGCCATCCAGCCAAGATCATGATGCATCGTTGAGCGAAGGCGACGAGCACCATGATGAACGCGAGAGCAAACGAGACGGCGATTCCACCCGCCGTCTCGGGCGCTCACGCAGAAGCCGAACGCAGGAACCACAATCCGACCAGTTCAATGTCATTCGAAGATGGCGCCCTCGCGGGCGTTTGGCGCGTTGGCTGGGCTTCGTTGATCACGAAGACGCGGTGGCCACCCCCCCAGGCACCAGCATCCCCAATGCTTTGGCACGCTACCGGGTGAGTTTGCTGCAAATGCGACGTCGCGCCGAACGTATCCGCAGCACTTGGCATGCTGAGACGTCGCGTTCATCAACACGTTCATCAAAACATTCATCAACACGCTTGGGCGGAGAAGAACTCTCCATCCCAGCAGAATTCCCCACCCCTTCACTCTTTACGGAGATTCTTCCTCATGACGGGTTCACACGCACAAGGGCCACTCAATCTCACGCCGCGGCAGCTCGATCTGCTTCGAGCATTTCGAACCCATCGGATGAGCCATGCCTGTTCACCCACGATGCAAGAACTGGCGGACGCTTTGGGCGTGAGCAAAGTCACCGTGCACGAGCACGTGAAGTTGCTCGTCGCGAAGGGGGTCCTGACACAGGAGCCGAATCGAACCCGCTCTTTGGCCCTCGCTGAAGACGTCGTCCTCCCCGACGAAGAGCGTTCACTGTCCTTCCCCTTGGTGGGGAGGGTCGCCGCCGGACTTCCAATCGAAGCATGCGCCCAAGCAGAGCAACTGGACCTTGAAGACCTGTTTGGGCCGAGAATTGGAGAGAGGCACGGCACCTTTGCACTGGAAGTGCGTGGAGAATCCATGCGCGATGAAGGCATACTCGATGGCGACTATGTGCTGGTGGAACGCCGGCAAATTGCAAGAAATGGGGAACGGGTCATAGCCCTGATCGGGGAAGACGAGGTAACCCTCAAGACGTACTTCAAAGAGCCAGACGGGATGATTCGATTGCAGCCAGCCAACCCAGATTTTGAACCCATCCTCGTTCGGGAATGCGTCATCCAAGGGGTGGTGATCGGCGTGATGCGTCGCTACTGACCGCCGATTTCAAATTCAATCGATGCCCTCATCCTGTGCCCGGTATCCTCAACAATCCATGCCCCCCTCTGCGCTATTGCTCGAAGGTATTCATGACGCGGCAGACGTGCGTCTGCAAAGCGATCACATCGATGTTCGACGTGCACCGCGCCTTTCAGATGCCACCCCTGATGTGCTGAAAGAAACGATGGCCATGGGAATCCGGTCGCGAACAACCTTGGATGCCCAGACGCTTCGACAGCTGCCCGCCCTCAGCGCCGTGGGCTGTTTCTGCATTGGCACCAACCAAGTCGATCTGGACTGCACCGCCGACGCGGGAGTCCCCGTGTTCAACTCCCCGTTTTCGAACACGCGAAGTGTGGCCGAACTGGTCATGGGTGAAATTATTTGCCTCCATCGAAAACTGTTTGATCGATCATCTGGAATGCATCAAGGACGTTGGAAAAAATCTGCCAGCGGAGCGCATGAAATCCGTGGGCGGACCCTTGGCATTCTGGGCTACGGCCACATCGGTGCCCAAGTCTCGATCCTCGCTGAAGCAATGGGCATGCGGGTCCTCTACCACGACCATCAACCCAAACTCCCACTGGGCAATGCCAGCCAGGTGGATTCGCTGGAAACCCTGCTCCGAGTTTCAGACGTTCTGACGATCCATGTCCCCGACACCCCATTGACCCAGAACATGATCGATGCCGACTCGATCGGGAAGATGAAATCGGGGGCCTTCCTGCTGAACAACGCTCGGGGCTCGATCGTGGATTTGGGGGCGTTGGCGGTGGCACTGCGGACCGGCCAACTGGCCGGGGCAGCAATTGACGTCTTCCCTGAAGAACCATCAGAAAACGATTCCTCATTCGGTCATGAGTTGTGTGGCATTGACAACGTCATCCTCACCCCCCACATCGGCGGATCAACCCGTGAGGCACAAGAGAACATTGCCCGAGATGTCGCAGAGAAAATGGCGAAGTTCTTAACCACTGGCAGCACCATCGGTGCGGTCAATCTCCCCGAAGTGGCGTTGCGGGAACGAGCCGACCAACTTCGGATATTGCACATCCACCACAATGTCCCCGGAGTTTTGAGTCGACTTCACGCCACGATCGCTCAAGTTGGACTGAACATCAACGCCGAAGCGCTCGACTCAAACGCGCAACGATCATGTGTGCTCCTCGACGTGGACCCAACCAACGACCCTGCCGTCTTTGACGCCTTGGGCGCCATGCCTGAGACCATCCGCCTCCATACGTTCCCCCCCAAACCAGCTGAATCTTCCTCCGCCGCACCAGTCTGACTTGCGGACAGTTCAAAAACCCCAGAGTGTTCTCCATGCTGCAAACTCTTCCACTGCTCATTTCACAGGCTGCTCTTTGCGACGCCCCTCCCGCCCCACCAACGCGCTTTGAACCGCTGACCGAGACGATCCATGGCTTTGAGATTCAGGATGACTTCCGTTGGCTCGAACCATTGGAATCTGAATCGGACGAGGTCAAAGCTTGGACCGACCAACAGAATCTCAGAACTCGTGTCGCCTTGGATGCCCACCCCAAGCGACAGATGGTGGAAGAGCGTATTGAAGCGCTCTATCGAGTCGACAGCATCGGACTGCCCACGGTCCGCGGAGATCTTCACTTCAATCTCGAGCGACGAGGCGAAGCCAAGCAAGCATCACTCATGCGGCGAAAGGGTTCGGATGGTCAACCCGAAGTGCTGCTCGACCCTGCTTCTCTGGACAACGACGGCCTAACGGCCATCGATTGGTTTGCTCCCGATGCCACGGGCAAACACATCGCCTTTGGCCTGTCTCGCGCTGGTGACGAGATGAGCATCTTGCATATTCTCAACGCTGAATCCGGAAACTGGCTGACTGAAGAGATTCCCGGCAAGGCTGAATTTTGCGGATGGCGAGGCAGCACCGGATTTGTCTATGGCATCCTGACCGATCCCAACGATGCATACTCGAGGGTGTTTCGTCACCACACCATTGGACGGCACCCCCGACACGATGAAACCCTGCTTGCGCAGGAATCACCAAGCCGCATTCCCGACCTCCGTCTGCACGACGGAGGACGTTGGGCGGTGGCGGTGCACTTCGAAGGCTGGAGCAAACAAGACATTCTGGCGGCCCCAACCGCCCAACTCTTGAAAGAAGGTGAATCGGCCCTCCAGCCGGTTGCCATGGGATACGAAGCACGGTTCGAACCACAGTTTGTGCACGGGGACGCGCTGTACATGATTTCAACCTTGGGGAATTCGAACGGCGCTCTGTGGAAAGTTGATCTCTGGCGTCCGAGCCGTGAACACTGGCAAGAAGTCTTCACCCCAACGGAGGGATCCGTTTTGCAATCGGCCTCGTACTGCCGAGGCGAGTTGGTCTTGACAGTTGAGCGGGAAGCCGCCACCCAGTTCTTCGTCAGCGATCTTCAGGGAGAAGCTGTCCGAGGAATCCCCCTCCCCGGAATCGGCACCGCTTCAATCGCGGTTGAGCGAAGCAGCACGGACGCTTTTGTCAGTTACGCTTCATTCAACACTCCCAACCAAATTCTTCAGATTGACCTTGCGGACAATCAAACGAGTGTTTGGGCCTCACCTGATCTCCCCTTTGATCCTGACTCCATTGACGTCCAGCGTGAATGGTGCATCAGCAAAGATGGCACGCGGGTGCCCATGTTTGTGGTTCGGAAGGCGGGGAGCCAAGGGCCCGCGCCAACCATCGTGTACGGCTACGGAGGATTCAATATCACCATTCCCCCACGGTTCATTGGCAGCATGGTGCCCTGGATTGAAGCTGGTGGGGTGTATGCCTCGGTGAACCTTCGCGGTGGCGGGGAATTTGGCGAATCATGGCACCAAGATGGCATGCTCGAACACAAACAAAACGTCTTTGATGACCTCCGAGCCGCCGGCGAGCATTTGATTGACGCCGGAGTGGCCAAGCCAGATGCTCTGGTCGCCATGGGTGGTTCCAACGGCGGACTGCTGGCCGGCGTCGCCGCCGTTCAGCAATACGATCTCTGGGCGGGCAGCATTTCCATGGTTCCTTTGCTGGACATGGTGCGCTATCCACAGTTCTTGATGGCGAAGTTCTGGATTCCTGAATACGGAGACCCCCAAAAGAAGCAAGATCTGGGTTGGATCTTGCCCTATTCCCCTTATCACAATGTGGTTCCAGGACGGCAATACCCGAGCGTGCTCATCACTGCTGGAGAGAACGACAACCGGGTGCATCCCATGCACGCCCGGAAGCTCGCTGCACTGCTACAACGGGACACCAAAGACGAGGCGGCCGCGCCGATTCTGCTGTGGGTCGACCGTGAGGCCGGACACGGCCGCGGCAAACCCATGGATCTGCGCATCCGCGACGCGGCAGACCGAATTGTGTTTGCGATGCAGTGCACCAACTTCGGAGGCTAAAGTTCCTCAAGATGCGAGTCTTACTGGCCAATCCACGTGGGTTTTGTGCGGGGGTCGCAATGGCGGTCGAAGTCGTCGACCGTCTGACCAACGTGCTGGATGAGCCGATCTATGTCTACCACGACATTGTCCACAACCGGCATGTGGTCAATCGCTTCGAAGCCAAAGGCGTGGTCTTCACCGAAGTCATTGACACCATTCCCGAGGGATCGGTGTTGGTGTTCAGTGCTCATGGCGTCAGCCCCGAAGTTCGCCAACAAGCCAAAATGCGTCGCTTGCGAGCGGTGGACGCCACATGCCCTCTGGTGACCAAAGTGCACGGAGAAGCAATCCGATACGCCAAAGCCGGACTGGACATCTTGCTTATTGGTCACGCCGACCACCAAGAAGTCATCGGGACGCGGGGAGAGGCCCCGGGTGAGATACGAGTGATTGAATCTGAAGCCGACGCTGAAGCCATCGAGGTGGATGACCCCAAAAAAGTGGTGTACTTAACCCAGACCACACTCAGCACGGACGACGCGGGGCGGATCATCACGATCTTGAAGCGTCGATTCCCAGAGATCAAGGCCCCTCCTGGGGAGGACATTTGCTACGCCACAACCAATCGACAAGGGGTGGTCGCAGAATTTTCAAGTCGAGTGGATCGGGTTCTGGTGATCGGATCATCCAACTCCTCCAACTCTGTGCGACTGGCTGAAATTGCCGAAAACCGCGGCACCCGGGCCATGCGGATTGATGATGTTCGTGAGATTGACGCCGATTTTTTAGAGGGTGCCGAGCGCGTATTGGTAACCGCAGGCGCGAGCGCTCCCGAGGATCTGGTGCAGCAGGTCATCACCCACCTTCGTACGAATTACAACGCCAACATTGAGGTGATCGACGCCCCCGGAGAGGCCATGGAATTTGCGCTCCCTGCCAGCATGCGCAGTGTTCTTTCCGCCGAAGGACACAAGGTCCCCCGCGAAGGGATTTCCATCGATGCAGATCGCGTCACGCGGGATTGGATGGAACGTGAAGACATCTCTTTCACGCCCATCACTGCAGAAGGCAATTGTTTGTGAAGTTCTTTGATCTTGATCTGGCAGGCCTTGAGACGTGGTGTTTGCAACACGACCTTCCCAAATTCACGGCCAAACAACTTCGAAACTGGGTGTGGAAGCATGGAGTTCTTGACCCCGAGCACATGACGAATGTTTCCGCAAAAGCACGTCTGGCAATGCAAGAGCATCTCACTCTGCACGAGTCTGCCGTGATCACGGAGCAGTTGGCCAGCGACGGCACGCAAAAGCTGCTCACCGCATGGCCCAAGCCGGATCAGAGCCAGACACTGCCCATCTTGGACACCTCCCGGGCAACTGAATGCGTCATGATCCCCACGGAGTCACGGCGTACCGCATGTGTTTCGAGCCAAATTGGCTGCCCTGTGGGGTGTAAATTTTGTGCCACTGGATTGGGTGGGCATGATGGCAACCTCACCGCTGGTCAAATAGTGGAACAAGTCCATCGTCTCTCACACCTCGGTGGAGGGCGTATCACCAACTTGGTGTTCATGGGTATGGGGGAACCTCTTGCCAACTATCAAGCTGTGACCGATGCCATACGTCGGCTCCACGAACCTGATGCCGCTGGGCTGGGTGCTCGTCGCATGACCATCTCGACCGTCGGGCTGCCTCCAGCGATCCGAAAACTGCTTGAGTTTGAAATTCCAGTCAAACTGGCTTTGAGTTTGCATGCCCCAACCGATGACTTGCGACGAGAACTCATCCCTTGGGCGGCCTACAGCACCATTGACGACCTTCTTGATGCTTGTTCCGCTTGGTTTGATCGGACGGGCCGCGAAATCACACTGGAGTACGTGTTGTTGGCAGGGGTCAACGATCAACCTGAGCACGCTCACGCTCTGGTCGATGTCGTCCGGAGACTTCGGGGTTCGGTCAACCTACTGCGCTGGAATGAAGTTGATGGCCTCCCGTTCCAACGACCCACTGACGAAGCAGTCATCCGGTTCCAAAGGGTGCTGAAGCAGAACAACATCAACGCCATCATTCGAAAAAGCCGGGGGCGTGACATCGCCGCCGCCTGCGGCCAACTCAAACATGAATCGAAGCATTCGGCCTGATCCAATCCCGGATCAAACTGGGGGGAAGGCTTCGAGGATCATCCACCTCCGCGAGAATGCGGAACGCCGAAAAGTCCGCATCCAATTGTTCACGTCGGCACAATCGCAACGCCAATTCACGGACAAGAACTTTCCGTTCCCGATCACTGGCGGTCCCACGCAACCACTCCGGCACCAAAAATCGCATGGCTCTCAGAGCACGAGCAGCACCTGGACCGGTGCGCAAACGACCTCGCCACTGGCGGTCGCCAAGGCGGACAACCACTTCCGTCAAATATCGGCGTTCGACCGAATCTCCACGAGCAGTATGGGCATCAAGCAGTTGACGCAAACGAAGACGATGCTCCAATGATTCGCCCAGAGTGGCCAATGCAATGGCGTCATCAGGCAACAAGAACCGCACCAAGACTTGGATGACTTCAGGAATTCGCTCGGGTCGCTCCATCAAAATTGGCCCCAAAGACACCAACACATCAGAAAAGGATTGGGCCATCGAGCCCCGACCCCATTCGTGAGAGCGGACAATCGAAACCAGAAGCAGCAGCCGAGAGGACTCTGCGAGTGGGGTATCCGTTCGATCAGTACAACGAAAGGCAAGGCCGACCCTCTGAATATCTCTTCGAACCCGCTGGCCCCATCGTCCACCTTTGGCCAAAGCCCGTTCAAGTCGGATTCTGTTTCTTCGTGAAGAAGTTTCGTAAGACTCGATTTCCCCGCCACCGCATGCGACGGACCGACCAAACAAAAACGCTTCTTCCAGTCTGCCAAATCCCTCACGTTCCACTTCACGAAGTGCTTTTTGCAATGCGCTGCCACGCAACGGTATTTCACCCCGCTGGTACGCGAAGCCAAGCACCATCATGTCCATCGCGCGATCGGTACCAAAGATCTTTCTCGCTGGGGTGGCCAAATCAACCAAGGACAATTCTGTTTGGTCGGAAAGCAACTCTTCAACCCCAGCTGTCAATTCGCCCCACGGTCGGTCCGTGCCGTCTCCACGCAAGGCACCACCATTCACGATGGCTCGGGTTCGACTTGGGGAGGCAATATTGTCAAAAACGGCGCGCGCGGCCTCTGCCCCTTCGATGCCCAACAGCAGATCGGCTTCACCATCAGGAATTCGGGGACTCAATCCCTCTTCGGTGGTCGCGGTTGAAATCACAAGCTGGGTCGAAGCACGCCACCCTGGACCGCAGTCCGTTGATTCGTGGATCCAACGCAATGCCAAATCGTCTTCGGCGGCGGCACGAGCCATAACCTCACAAATCAATCCACCGCGTGGCCCCCGAGTCCCGGCAATGTGGACCCGAAAAACCGATGCGTCACTCAACCGAGGACGAGAAGGCTCAGGCAGATCACCAGGAGAAAATGACGGCGAAGTTTGTCGATGGACCCGGACGAGCTGGACCAATGGCCGAAACTCTATTTTTGCGCCGGAAGTTTGAGCCTCTTGCTCAAACTGACTGGCGGTTTCGATACGCGATGAGATAAGGCGTTCTGAAAGTGCTTCTGCATCCTGTCCCAGCGCAGAGATACTGCGCAGGGGAAGAAAAATACGGCGTTGGGTTGCATATCCCAAACGATCCAAATCCCGGTACCGACGCCGAGCTGCTTCGACATCCCAACGTGGCGGATCCTCGTCACTTAAAAGCACCACCGACAATGTTCTCTCGCGTCCGGCCAAGGCGATATCTGAAGACAGCCGGTCAAGATCTTGCATGGTTCGGCGGGTCATGGAGATGTGTCCGTATCCAGCACGCACCATCCTTTCCAAAGCCCCATCAAAATCAATCCCGATAAAGCAGGCCGGCTGATCTGCATGTGCGCGAAGACGTTCGAGGAATCGAGCTGGCTCATGACCAACGGTGACAAAAATGTCCGCCGATTCATCATCAATCTTGGCCCCTTCCGGCAGGGTCCGCAGCGCCCGGAGCACCGCCATTTTCGCGCCCGCCGTGCCAACGGTTGATCCCCGCGGAGGGGGCTCGGGATGGCATGGCTTGGTGGTCTCGAGGACAACCCCATCAAGTCGACGCAAGGCCTGAGCAAACGCGGCCGGCTGCAAGGTGGACGGGGCCGTGGGACCACCTGGGAATCCGGGAAGGACTTCAGCCGGACGGCGAGCCGCACGACGCATGCGCTCGGCAACCTGCAGCACCCGCCATTCCAAACCAGATCCGCCCGATTCAAACACCAACACACGACGGCATCGTTCAAGGATCCGTTCTACAGCTGCCTCATTGATAGGGAGCAGTGAACGCAACGCCAGCAATGGCACGCGGTGACGTCGTCCTTCGTGATCGAGAACCGTCCGTAGGGCGGAGACCGACTCCCCGGCCGCCACCAGTCCGAAGTCGGCCATTTCTCCGACGCTGGGAATATGCTCAAGGCGATCCAACTCCATGGCGGCAAAGACTTCCGATGCCGTCCCTGAAGTGGCACTCAACAACGGACTTCGGCGCGCCCGGGCCAGCATGCCCTGAGCGTCATGGGGTTCACGGTTGGGACCGACGGGAATCAATCCCCCCCCATGGCAGATGGAAGGGGACATCAACACCCCGACTGGTTTTTGCAATCGCGCCGATGCATCGATGGCCGATGCGATGGTGGGAATCAACTCATGAATGGCCCCTGGGATCAAGGTGCAGAGATTCAGTTCACGAAAGGAACGACCTGGCACTGGCACCCGTCCCGGGCCGGGTCGGTCTTCCACCAGCAAGACCAGTGGCGCCAGCACCTGCATTGCGGCTATTTCTGAGAGGATCGGAAGTTGGGCGGCAAATCCCGCCTGTGAAAGAGGCACCACCGCCCCCCGTCCAAATTTTGCGTCCGCAGCCGCTCGGTCCAAATGGGAGCCGACGGTACCGCCTCGGATGGCCTTGAGCTCATGGCGGTTGAGTTCGTTTTGAACTCCGGGGCGGGTCAACACACGAACGAGTTGCCCAAATGGACGGTCTTCGGTGATGTAGACCCGGTTCACTTTGGCATCGGCTTCCAGAATCCCTTTCAGGATGCAATCTTGAAAGCCCAACACATGACGGCCTTGCCACTGCGCCAGTGGGTCAGTATTCACGATGGCTCTCCGTGAAGCAAAAGTGAGACGGCTTCCGCGACAGCGCCGCACCGATGAGCAGAGACCAGAGATTTTGCCCGTGATTTCGCATCCGAATCACCATCCTCGGGAGCAAATGACCAAGGAGCCGAAGAGAGCATCCGCAGGTCATTGTGGCCATCACCCACCGTGGCAACCTGATCGGCCCGAACGCCAAGCGACAAGACGGCCGTCCATTTGTCGGTGTTTGGCGCAAAAACCTCCAGAAGATGGGGGCGATCTACGGATGAATTGGATTCGGTCAACGCACCCCAGTGCTGAACATGAACTTGGGAGCCCAGCGCGTCTCTGACCACCTTCGCGCTTTGGGCCATGGCCGACGCTGGACCAACCGCACCAGCACGCAAAGTGGATCCGGGATGGGGATCAGGGCCATGGTGCATTCGGATGTCGTGAATTCGGAACCACCATGAAGTTGCGGGGTCGAGTGGCGCTTCACCTTGGACCACGTAATCGATGCCACAGTCTGGATCTTTCAACAAAATCGACGCCTGTCCGTCCTCGACCAATGTGCGGCTGACTTTGTCAGAGACTTCTGGTGCCATCAGAGACTTGTACAAAGGGCGGCCCCGTCGGTCCGTGGCATAAGCGCCACCGGCACTGATGATCCGCTCGACGAATGGCAGAGCATCGAGGACGAATGAGCACTCTGAAAAAGCCCGACCGGTGGCAACAATGACTTCAATTCCACGATCGACAAGTTGTTCGAGGGCTTTGACTCCATCTGGACAAGGCTCATCCCCAACCAAAAGGGTCCCATCGAGATCCGTAACAAAAGTGGTAACGGCTGCCGACACGGGCTTCATCGTATCCCAGAGAAGAATCATCTGGTATTCCTCCTTGCGGGGCACACCAAAACATCACAGACTGTCCGTGTGGGTGTCTCAGCACTGTCCCGAAGTCTTCTCGATCTCTGGGCGATCGAGCACCAAGAGAACTTCAGTGAACTCGTCCCTTTTCGCACCCTTTGGCAACACGGTGGCGCTGCCACCGCATGGCTGAAATGGGGCGAAAGCCAACGGGATGGCATGATCAAATTGCCGGTGAAAGCTTGGGAGCGGCGATGGCATCGACGAATTCGAGAATCCCGTGATCCTGAGCTGGCCCCAGAGTTGTTCGCGATCGGTGACACGATTGGTAATGTTGATTTCGCATGGATCGTGATGGAACGAATCCAAGGAAATCCACTTCATCAAGACCCCGACGCGCTCGCAGTCGATCAGGCGTGCAAAGCATTTGCTCGATTTCAAAAAGCAAGTCGACCATTCGCGGTCCAACAGCGGCCGGCACCGGCAGAGTGGCCGAAGCAAATTGAGCAGACTCGAAAATCCCTGCAAGCCCTCCCCGACGATCTCGCTGAATCGTGGCGAGATGCACTCGATGCACTGGCGAAGTACCACGACGAAGCCATCGCGGCTTGGCGCTATCGGCCCATCAACGGATGGGTGCACGGTGATGCTCATTTGGGGAACATTCTTCAGGACGACCAGGGGGAAGTTCGACTGATCGATTTTGCCGAAGTGCGGGCAGGCCACTGGGTCGAAGACGCCATCACCCTAGAACGTCCACTGTGGCAACGGCCAGAACTTCTTTCGGAAGTGGATCCGGTGGACAAGATCGCAGGATATCGACGCCAACTGGGCCTACCCGTCTCTGCCGAAGATGGCCGCCTTGCCGCCATCCGAAGAACGCTCCTGGCCGCGACCGCGCCGGCATGGTCGCGGACCGAGGGTGGGATCTCAGGCCTCCGATCGACGCTGATGGTGCTGGAGCGTGGTCTCCGAGAGATACACTGATTCTCCCATCCGATTCGATTTGTCATCCGCTAAGATGGTTCGTTCGGAGCAAACCATGACCGAAGAACGAAACGACCCCTCAAATTCCGCCGACGATTCACCCGAATTGGATGCGCGACTCAATCAAATTGAGACCGCGACCGAAGAAGACTCCAACGTCAACGAAGACTTCGTTCATTGGCTCAAGACCAGTTTTCCGATTTACGTGTTGGCGTTCACTGTTGCCGCGGGCGGATACATCTGGTACTTCCAAGACCAAGCCACCCAACAGGCCAACACGATTGATGCTTGGCGGGAATTCCGAGCAGCGTCCAATCCCAACTCCCTGCTTGAACTTGCCGATGAACAAGAAGTCAACCTTCCTCATCTGTCCGTCCAAGCTCGTCTTCAAGCCGGGAACCTGCAGTTGCAAGCGGTCCGTCGCAATCGACCGGTCAACGCTGAAGCGGACTCCACTGAAACCTTGAGCGACGAAGCTCGTGAAGCGACCTTGCTGGGTGCAGAAGCCGCCTTCAGAGCCGCAGAAGCCTCGGCCGGTCTGCTGCCTGACCCGACCATTCAGCGCGCCACCGCCTTGGCTGGGCTGGCCGCAGTTGCGGAATGTCGTGGAGATTTGGATGCAGCCACCAGCTACTACGAGCAGGCCGAGTCCGCAGCCCAATCCATTGCCCCGTTTGCTGCCAGATTCCGCACCGCCCGAGAAACCATGGCCGGTCTGGATGCTCCACGCACCCTCCCCACCGCCGCGGAAGTTTCCGACCTGCGGTCTCGGGCAACCTCTCAATCCACCCCTACCGAGCTGGATCCGGTGTTGACTGAAATCCTCGGAGACGAGTGAGCACAGAAGAGCCAGAACTCCTCGATCAAACGGCCGAACTTCTCGGTGGCGGCGGCGCCATTGATCTGGAACAACTTCAAGCCTTGCACGCGGCCGCCCAAGATGGCGAACCGGTAGTTGTTCATTTCAAATTACGGCGTGACCTCGACAAGCGGCTGGACCGCTATCTCACCGACCGCATTCCGTTCCTCTCACGAACTGGGTTGCAGCACCTGATTCGAGATGGGGCGGTCTTGGTCAATGACCGAGCCCCCAAACCCTCCACGAAGCTTCGGCAAGGCGATCGCTTGGCGGTCTTTCTTCCCGCACCACCCAGTTCTGATATCCCTGCGGAACCCCACGATTTTGAAGTCCTTCACGAGGACGATTCCATCATCGTCCTCAACAAGCCGGCCGGATTGCTGGTTCATCCCGCCAAAGCGCACCAATCAGGCACTCTGGTCAACGCCTTGGCTTGGCACTTCCAAAATCGAAGTGGTGGCGAGCTCTCAACCGTTGGTCAAGAGCATGCCCGGCCCGGCATCGTCCATCGGTTGGACCGCCACACCAGTGGCGTGATGGTGGCGGCCAAAAACGAAACGGCCCATTGGCGACTGGTCAAGCAATTCGAAGAACGCACCGTCGGGAAACGCTATCTCGCCATCGTGCATGGACGGCCCGAACCCGCCGCGGAGTTGATCGACACACCGCTGGGCCCCCACCCCAAGCAGCGATTGCTGCAAGCGGTCCGACACGATGATCTTGGCAAACCCGCGATTTCGATCTACCGCACCCTTGAGCAGTACGAACACCATGCCTTGGTGGAGGTCGAACTGAAAACTGGACGAACCCACCAGATCAGGGTGCACCTCTCCCATCGCGGCCATCCCCTGCTGGGGGATGATCTGTATGGGGGAAAACGAAGCCTTCCGTCCGAACTCGGACCTGGGCCTGACGATCTGGATCTGGCTACGCCGGTGGTAGACCGTCAAGCCTTGCATGCAACCCATCTTCGAATCCACCACCCCATCAGCGGGGAACCGATGGCTTTCACCGCCGAACCTCCTGAGGATTTGCGCAAGGCCGTGCAACGACTCAGACGAGCTTCGTGCACCACCCTGTCCCCAGCTGGGGCAGAACTCTCGGCCAAGGTGTTCGATTAGCGGATACGCAGCGTCACCAACGCCAGCGTGGCCAAGACAACCCCCACAATCCAGAACCGAGTCACCACCTGCACTTCACTCCATCCACCCAAGCGGAAATGGTGATGCGCGGGAGCGCAGCGAAAAATCCGACGGCCTTTGCGAAGTCGGAATGATCCCACTTGCAGGATCACACTGGCCATGTTCAAAAAGAACACCCCCGCAATCAGGATGAACAACAACTCCTGACGGGTGGCCAAGGCAACAAAGCCCAACAAACCGCCGATCGCCAAGGCGCCCGTATCCCCCATAAAAACGCGCGCGGGATTCACGTTGAACCACAAAAATCCCAGGGTTGCTCCGAGCAAGCCCCCCAGAGGAACAAGCAACTCTTCTGCTCCCTGCACATGAGGCAGCAGCAGTTCCTGAGAAAGGTCAACTTGCCCAGCAATCCAACAGGGCAGCATCATGGCAATACTCACAACCACGGTGAGCCCTGGCGCGAGACCATCCATCCCATCTGTGAGGTTGACCGCATTGCTGGTGCCCGCCACCATCATGATGGCCAAGAACACAAAAGCGATTTGGGGGAGCATGATCACCGAATCGGACAAGATGCTGGAGCCGGGGATCCATGTCCTCAAAAAAGGAACATTCATCACCAAGGCCGTCGGCTGAGAAACAGCACCCTCCAAACCGACGTAGGCGGTCGCCCCACTTTCAAAATGTCGGTAGAGGAAAGCGCCCATCAAGACAGACAAGCCCACTTGGAACAGCAACTTCTCCCACATCCGAAGTCCGTCCCGTGACCCTTCCCGCTTGCCTGCAGTCAACTTCAACCAGTCATCAAAGCCACCCAACAATGCCAGAAAGAGCGTGGTCGCCATCGCAAAGTGAACCAAGCTTTCACGCAAATCGGCGAAGAGGAGGACCGAAAGCAACAACGCCCCAACAATCAAAACCCCACCCATTGTGGGCGTTCCGGATTTCTCTTGGGTCAATTCATCAAGATCACGGTGGTTTGACTGGGCCAAATCACCAATCTTTTTGGCCCGCAGCCAAGCAATCACCGAAGGTCCGGCCACCAGGACAGCAGTAAATCCCACCAAGACGGCCATCGCCACCCGAAATTCGGTGCGTTGCATGAGGCGGATCAGGCCATAGAACCACCAATCGGTGGCGTCGATGCATTTGAGTGACAACAGGAACAACATCTTGGTCTTTACCCCATCGACCCTGAGGGGCGTTCCTCTCCAACCGAAGGCAGAAGTCGTTCGAGCCCGGTGCCACGCGACGCCTTCATCAAGACCACCACGGGCTGCGTGAGCACCGAAGCAAACTGGTCCTGCAGTGCGAGGGCATGATCCGCATGCGTGACTGGGAGTCCCTCCGCACGCAAACGACTGGCGGTGGAAGAGAAAGCGTTCCCAACCAAGAAGATCTCCTGAAAAGGCACGCTGGCATGGCTTTGCGTAATGCAGTTCCCCAAGTCATGGTGCGCCTGCACGGCATGATCCCCCAACTCAAGGACTTCCCCCAAGACCAAGACTCTGGGACGGCCGGGCTCTGCCACATCAACAAAGGCGTCCATCGCGGCTCGTATGGACTCGGGATTGGCGTTGTACGCATCATTCCAGACCACCGCAGGGCCACAAATCCGTGGTGTCAGACGCATCGCTTCCGGAGCAACCGACTCCATGGCCTCCACCGCACTCGCGGCTGGAATCCCAAATTCCCGGAGCACGGCATAGGCCGCGGCGGCGTTGCCAACATCGTGTCGACCAGCCAAACGCAAACGGCATCGGTGCCCATCGATCCAGCCCGATCGGCGCTGGTCCTCCCACGGACCCGCTTCCCAAACCACATCACCCCCAGAACCAAATCGAACCACCCGAAGGCCTCCCGGTAAGTCTGCAGGCAGTCCTTCAGGCAGCACCGCCAAACCTCCAGGCCCCAACGCTCGAAGAAGATCGAGCTTTTCTTCCCGTACGCCATCGAGCGAATCAAACGCGCCCGCGTGGGCTTGGCCGACCATGGTCAGAATGGCCGCGTCGGGCGCGACCATTCGCGCCAAAGGGGCAATTTCACCGGGGGCACTCATGCCAACTTCAGCCGCCAGCCAGCCATGCTCTTGCGTCAACTCAAGCAAAGTCCGGGGCACCCCAATGTCGTTGTTGAAGCTCTTCGCACTTTCCACCCCCACCCCCTGCAGACGCAGTCCCGCCGCAAGCAGACGCTTGGTGGTGGTCTTGCCACATGAGCCCGTCACCGCGGTCGAGAATCCTGACCACCCACCACGGTGGGCAGCAGCCAATTGGCCAAGGGCGACTCTGGTGTCGGGCACCACCAGTTGTGGACACTGGTGGGTGGCAGTCTTGGCAACGACCACCGCGTTTGCCCCCAAAGCAATCGCTTGATCAACATGATCATGGGCATCAAATCGCTCGCCCTTCAGGGCCAAAAACCACTGGCCTGACTTGATCTCTCGAGTATCAGTCGACAATGACGAGTAACGAGGCGCTGGACCGATCCAAGATCCCCCCGTCGCGCGGGCCGCCAACGCACCATCCAACACCTCAACACCCCTCCACTGAGCGAAGTTGCAACGCTTCAGCAACATGGCTCCGATCGTCGAAAGCGATACGGTGGGTTCCCAAGATCTGGTAATCCTCGTGGCCCTTGCCCGCGACAATCAAGACATCATCCGGATCCATTATCGAGACGGCCTGACGGATGGCCCGTCCACGCTCAACCTCGTGATCAACCTGAGCCCCAGCGGATTCGGGAATACCAGCCAAAATGTCTCGGATGATCGCCTCGGGGTCTTCGGTTCTCGGATTATCACTGGTCACCATGACGCGGTCAGCCAGGCTCGCCGCCACCTTCGCCATGCGTGGACGCTTCGAACTGTCGCGGTCACCTCCACATCCAAACAAGACATGCAACTGGGCACCGTCCGGAACGGCGGGGCGCATGGCGGTGAGGACTTGGCACAACGCATCATCAGTATGGGCGTAGTCCACAAAGACCTTCACCTCGCGGGCCGGATCTTCGACGGGTTCCAATCGCCCAGGCGGGGCTCGAAGGACTTCCAAGGCGGGAACAATCTGCTCCGCCGAAAGCCCAAGGGCTCGCGCAGCCGCCACACTGCAAAGTACATTTTCCACGTTGTGTCGGCCGGGGAGTGGAATCGTGACACGGGTGCCCTTGAAGCCGAGGCCTTCAAGTTCAATCTCGGTGCCCTCAGAATGCTCACGACACACTTCAGCCGTCAAATCACTATTGGGTGCCGATTGGGTGGAGACCCGAATCAAATGCTTGGCCCTTGAAGCCCCCATCATGATCTCGGACGCTTCCGCATCAACGTTGACGATGGCCGTCCCGTCTTCATGCAGCAGATCGAACAAGCGAGCTTTGGCTGCAGCATAGGACTCCATGTCTTGGTGGTAATCCAAATGATCGCCGGTCAAGTTGGTGAACACCGCGATTGAGAATTGCAAAGCATCGACGCGCCGCTGGTCCAAAGCGTGGGAAGAAACTTCCATCAAGCACGCTTCGCATCTGGCTTCAACCATGTCCGCCAATAGAGCGCTCAATTCGGTGGCGGGTGGCGTGGTCATCGTTGCCGGCTGAATGGCAGGCAAACGACCGGTTTGAATACCTACAGTCCCCACCAATCCTGACCGGACCCCTCCTTGTCGAACCAATTGGTGGATCAACCAAGTGACGGTGGTCTTACCGTTCGTACCCGTGACCCCGACCAAATCCAATTCCCGGGTGGGGTGTTCGCACCACGCTTCACACAGATGGGCCAGAGCCAACGAAGCATCCTCAACCTGGATCGTGACCACCCCATTGCGAGTCTCCACCGGCTCTTCCACCACCAAGACGGAGGCACCAGCGGCCAAGACACTGGGGATGTACTGATGGCCGTCCACGTTCTGGCCTCGGCGGGCCACAAACAACCATCCTTCCCCTACTTTCCGTGAATCATCGGTCACCCCTTGGATGACCGGATCACTCCCTTTGGGGAACGGGATCCCCGGAATCTCCGAAAGCAGCCTCGACAAACGCATTCATGGTGATGCTACGACGGGTTGGTCTCGAATGCGAAGTCCCACCGTTCTTCCTGTTTCCGTCCCGAAGGGGTCATCGCCAAACCGACCAACACCCCGATCATTCCCCAAGTGGTGACCAAGCTTGAACCGCCATAACTCACAAGAGGCAAAGTGATTCCAGTGATGGGGAGCAGCCCCAGCGTCATGGAGGCGTGCACCAAAGCTTGCGAGACCAACATGGTGGTGATCCCCACTGCAACCAGTCGACCGAACGGATGAGCGCACGAGCGTGCGATCAGCAGCCCCCCCATCCCCAAGGCGACGTACAAGCCCAAAACCACGCCCGCCCCCAGAGCACCGTGCTGGGCCACCAGCACAGCAAACACCATGTCATTGTGGGCTTCCGGAAGACCAGAGAGGCGAACCGCCCGAGCGGCCCCCTCACGCCCCAACCCAGTGACGCCTCCAGATGCGGTGGCGAGCAAGGCTTTCGCGGCTTGGTATCCAATGTCGTCGTCATACCTCGGATCGCCCCGGAGCTGAGCGGTGTAGGCCACGATCCGATCCACTTGGTGTGGCTTCAACACCTGGGACAAGCGGGCTTCCCCGGCCTCAGGGGCAAGCAACATCCCGCCAACCACCAGCACCGGGACCAGGGTCGCGGGCACAAAACACAACAGAAGATGGCGAATTCTCCCTCCCGCCGCGATGAGCATGGTCGCAAAAGCAGGAACAAAGAGCAGCGTGGTGCCAAGATCAGGCTCCACCACAATGAGGCCACCAGCGACGGCGGTCAACGCCATCGGGCGAAGCAGTCCTGAGAACCGACGATGGGCATCGCCTGTATACAACAGTCGGGCCATCAACAAGCACCACGCCACTCGAGCCAACTCTGAAGGCTGCAAATCAAACACCACCAAGCTGATCCAGCGTCGCGCTCCGTTCCGAGGACGGACCAAGGACTCGGGGACACCCGGCAGCAAAAGCAACACCAAGAGCCCCGCAACCAGCAAACCAAGAAGCCCGGCATGTTTGCGCAACCACTGCAAGGGAACGAACGCTGCAATCGTCGCTCCCAACAACCCCAGTGGAAGGAAGAAGGCTTGCTGCTTCCAATTGGCCAAACTTCGACCAGCATCTCCAACCGTGGCGATGGCTGAAAGCCCCAACAACGAAAGAAGGAAGGCCGGAACCAAGACCAAAGCCACAGCAAACCACCTCATGACGCAGGCTCCGCAAATGCACCCCGGCGGGCCAACTCACGAAGGAAGGCGGTGGCCAGCGGCCCCGCAGTGCGCCCCCCCGATCCACCGTACTCGACCACCGACACAAAGGAATGGGTCGGAGCTTGGCCTTCAGGGCCAATCAAACCCGCAAACCAAGCATGGGTCCCGTCGGTTTTCTGGGCCTCACCGATGAGGATGGGAGGAGCTTCCGCAGTCCCGGTTTTTCCATAAATCGTGCAGCCTGGGACTTCTTCGATGTCACGGCCGGTCCCGTACCGTTCGGACAATACCCGGCGTAGTCCGACCAAGACCGGATCGATGACTGCATCGGACAGAGACTCCCCAATCGAACGCTCAGTTCCACTGGCCACCAACTCTGGATGAGGCAACGCACCCCTTGCCCCCAATCGCGCGTAGGCGATCGCGGCCTGCAGCGGTGAACACACCAAACCGGATTGACCGATGGCACTGGACATGGCTTCGGAAAGCCGTTGCCCCCGGGGTACGGAGGAAGGGTCAGGGACCCGGCCGGATGTTTCACCCAAGAACACCGGTCCGCGATCAAGTTCACGTTGGTACAAGAGACCGACTTCAGGACGCTCACCAAATCCGAATCGTCGGAGCCATCTGGCTTCGGTCTCAAGACCGAGCCTTCGACCCACTTCGTAAAAGTAAATGTTGCAACTGTGCGCTAACGCATCAGCGGCATCCAGTGGACCATGCTCTCGCGCGTTGCGGTGGACAATCCAGCAACGGAATCGATCACGCTTGTCCGGAAAGAAATACCCCTGACAATTGATCTGCTCATTGGCTTGAACCTTGCCTTCAGACAAACCCGCCACCAACAAAAACGGCTTCACAATCGACCCGGGAGCAAGAATGGCTTCGGTGGCACGGACCACACCGCCACGACGCCACAGCGGACCTTCAGGCTCGGTGGCGATCGGACGGCCCGCGGCCACCTGGATGTTGCCCGTGGCCAATTCCACCAACACCAAAGACCCGGCCAATGGCGTCCCTGGGGGCAAAGTCCCTTTCTGATTGGCTTGGGCTTGGCACAGACCAAGCTTGGGATCAAGCAGCGCTTCGGCGACTGCCTGCCACTCGATGTCGAGATGAAGTCGAATGTCTTTTCCTGGCTGAGGATCGACGGTCTCCACTTCCCGGCTTCCAACAGCGGAGCGCTTCACAAACCCCATGGCCCCCCGCAAGGCGGACTCTTGCGCCGCCTCGATACCACGCACACCAACCTCATCCCCCCCGCGGTACCCCGCGCGAGCATGCTCATCTTGAAGACCAAATGGACGCTGCTCGATGTGTTCAGCCCCCACGGCCCCAAGCGAACCAAGAAGATCCGAAGCACATTCTTGGACGGTGTATTGCCCGCCAAAGCGCTGGAGGGAGAGGGGGAAGCTGGTGTCCGCCAATTCCACTTCCATCGATGACAGTGGATACTGCCGCTCGTCACGCGAACGAACTTCCACCAAATCACCAATGTTCACTTCTCGAAACGCGTTCCGGGCATTTTCAGCCCAATGCTCAAACTCAAGTCCCACCCGTTGATCCGTCTGCAGCAGCGGATAGGACAATGTGCGCTCACGGACCTGCCCCGGGGACCATCCGACCGGTGGCGGTCCAAACCGTTCCTCGTATTTGGCACGCTGCCGGCGGACGAAAGAAGCCTGCGAACGTTCCACTTGGCTCACGATCTCATTGGCCCGCTCATACAACTCTTCGACCGGCCGACCCTCGGCGTCCGCCAACTTCTGGTACAGGTCATGGCGCCACTCTTCCACCTTCGGCATCACGTCCGCCACCCGTTGGTCACGCAGCGCTTGGGGCAAAGCACGCCACAATGATCGACCCGACGCTCGACGGGCCAGCCGTTCTGCAACCGTTCGCGTCCAACCGTCACTCAACATGGCATAAGGCACTCTGACCTCCCACACCGTGCGCGATTGGGCCAGAACGCGGCCGCGGGCATCCAAGATCCGACCACGACGGGTTGGCAAGAGTTCAATCCGCTGATCGGATTGATCGAGGGCGGCTCGAGCAATCTCGGTGCGTTCAGCCGCAACCACAAACATCCGGAGCAGCAAGACCAAGACGCCCAATCCACCACCCAAGCCGATGACGAACAACCGCCGAAGAAAAGGGCGGGGGTCAGTGGTGGTTTGGGGAGGAGAAACGTTGGACACGTATTGGGAGCGTACTCAGCCGAACGGTCCCCGGCGAATGGGGTCCATCGCGTCGGCCATTCGATCGGACTGGCGGCATGCGGCACCGAAGGCTTCTTCAAAGCGATTCCGGTCCCATTCCACCACACCGAGGCGTTCGGTGTGGTCATTCTTGATCTGGGCATCAAGAAGCGTGTACCCAGCTTCCCGGAGCCCATGGCACAGGTGGATCAGGGCGACCTTGGAGGCGTCTCGCCCTTCAGGAGCTCGGTGGAACATGGATTCGCCCAGGAATGCCGCCCCAAACGACAAGCCGTACAACCCACCCACCAATGCACCATCACGCCACGCCTCCACCGAATGGGCCATCCCAGCATCATGGGCTTCGACCAGGAACCCTCGAAGGCGGTCGTCCAGCCAGACGCTGTCACCGGATTCTCCCGCGCGTGGGGCCGAACACGACGTGATCGTTTCCACAAACGCCGTGTTGACCCGAATCTCAAACCGACGACTCCGAACCACCCGCCGCAGGCTGTCCGAAAGCCGAACCGTCTCCAGAGGGAGGACCGCTCGCTGAGCGGGGCGGTACCACAGAACGTGACCATTCGGCTCGGCCATGGGAAACAAGCCTGCCCGATAGGCCTCCAAAAAGGACGTGAGCGTCATCACGAAGCGAAGATGGATTCCACCGTGCTGAGAAGTTCTGGATCAAGATCCAAGTCGGCCGCCGCAGCGTTCTGCTCCAATTGAGACAACTTGGTCGCGCCCACAATCGTGCTGGTCACCGGGGCGACGCTGTGGCACCACGCCAACGCCACTTGGGCCGGCTGGAGTCCATGATCTCGGCACAGGGCGGTGAACGAACGAACCTTGTCCATGGTGCCGTCAGTCATCAAAGGACGGAGCCATTTGCCAAACTCTTCATCCGCACCACGCGAATCTTCGGGCATGCCATCGTCGTATTTGCCGGTGAGCAGACCCTGACAAAGCGGTGAAAAATTCACGACCCCCATGCCGTTCTTCTCGCAGACGGGGAAGCACTCGTCTTCCCAGTGCCGCTGCAGGAGGTTGAACACTGGCTGATTCGAGACCGGTCGGTGCCAGCCGTTGGCGCGGCAAATCCCGTGCGCGTCTTCGATCTGAGCCGCCGTCCATTCCGAAACCCCCCAGTACAGGACTTTGCCTTGGGTGATGAGGTCGTGCATGGCCCAGCAGGTCTCATCGAGCGGGGTGAGCTCGTCGTAGCGGTGGCACTGGTACAGGTCGATGTGATCGGTCTGCAAACGCTTCAGGCTCTTGTGGCACTCGTTGAAGATTTGCTTTCGGGACAGCCCACGGTCGTTGGCCGTCGGAAATGGATGGTCTGACAGTGGCCAAAACAACTTGGTGGCCAACACGTAGGTCTCTCGCGGGAAGGGGGACAAAGCCTCACCAACCGCCAACTCCGCGTCACCGTTGTGGTACTGGTTGGCGGTGTCGTAGAAATTGATGCCCAACTCCCACGCCTTGCGGTGGAGGTCGTTGCACTGATCTTGCTCCTTGGTGGTGAAGATCAGCCAAGAGCCAAGACCGACGCGGGAAAGCACCAGTCCGGTATCGCCAAGATGGTCATATCTCATCGAAAATCAACCTGTTAATTTAGGAACTTCAAGCATCTGAAGTACAGCGTTAGGGATACTCATTAAGGCCTCACCAGCCACCAATCCAGAAGCAACAGCAAACACGAGAGCTGAATATTGATCTGGACTCTTTTTCCTCCAGCGAGCGAACATCAAGCAACCTAGGAAAATCGTGATGCTGTAATAAGCCGGAACAATGAAGGCAATACCCGCGGCCAATCCACTTGGGACGAGCTCTTTCTTAGAACTGGGAACCCAACGCCGGAGCAAAGGCAACGCGACGCCCAAAGTTCCGGCAAAGACTACTGCCACGAGAGAACCCTCCGGAAGCGCATCTAGTCCCTGAGCCAACAATTCACTCATCGCTTTCCAAGCCATTGCGGCTGGTGCGGGCGCATTCTCCTCATCCACACCAATTTCATAGGAACTTCTAAAAAACGTGTACACCGCAGTAGCGATTGGAATACCAGCCAAAATGCCCAGGCACTGTGCGATGAACTGCTTACGCGGAGATGCTCCGATCATTCGGCCCGTCTTCAAATCTTGCATCATGTCGGCTGCTTGCGAGGCACCGGCTGAAGTTATACCTGCGGCCATTAAATTGGTAGTGGGATCACCTGGTGCAATTGCACCAAAACTCAACTGAGTAACTTTACCCATTCCACCAGTAGGGTTGATATCAGTTTCACCTGTTGATCTCACCGCAATCATGGACAAGACCCAAGACATAGCCACTGCGACGAGGGTCATCCAGACGGGAATATCAAAGAATCTATTTGATACGAATGCAGCCAAAGCAGCACCAGCAATCAACCCACCAATCCACCAAAGAGCAGGAATCTGTTGACTGCGATCCTCCATGCCCGTTTGGCTTGCAGATTCGGCACCACCGGTGAAAGTTCGCAAAATCGACTTCCACGACAAAGCGAGGTTGCAGAAAGCGTCCATAACCATCAGAGCAACGCCTGGCCACAACAACCACCCTCGAACCCCATTTTCAAATTCCGTGACTTCACCAGGCGCATAGCCAACTCTTTGGACCCAAGGCCCCAAGATGAACCAAGCAATGAACGCACTGAGCATCATTGACCCCCCGACACGCATCCCAACCAATCCACCCACGCCAAAGAACACAGGTGAAAGGTGAAGTTTGAATCCCCACAAGGAAAGTAAGGCAATGGTCTGGAATTCTGGGAAGAGCCCTATCGTGAAGGGATACTTCAGTTGCGGGACAAAATAACCGGCCAGTGCAAAACCAGCAGAAAGAAGGCCAAATTGAACCAATACCTTGGCTTGACGCACGGCCTCCTCTCCATCTGAGTGCATTGATTGAATTGTGCTAGCGGTTGCGGTTCCTGTTGGGAATCTCAATTTTTCAAGTACAACCATCTGATTCCTGAGTGGCACCGCGTAAAAAACACCAAGAAAACCAACCGCACAAGACCACAGCATGAGCTCTGTGTACTCCAGCGTCACCCCCATCATTCCCAATGCCGGAATTGCCGCGACGAAGCCGGAAGTAGACGCCATTGAGCCACAAGCGCTACCCGCAGTTTGGGCAATATTCGTTTCTAAAACGCTCAGACGTCGGAACGGCGACAAAAACCAAAACGAATATCCCAAAATCGCGGCGATCAGGGAGCCGCCTAAAGTCCAGCCAATTTTGAGGCCCACAAAGATATTCATTGCTGCAACGACAGATCCAAGAAGACATCCTGTAATGACAGCCCTGACCGTTAATTGTGCCTCATTGGGATCCGGTTCATAAATACGATCGGTATTGCTGGGCTTATCCATGGTTGCTCCTGAATTCAGAAGCGTACCACCACCCACACTCGAGCCGAAACCCCTACCCTTTCACCCATGAAACACAGTTGGCTGAATTGGGCAATCATCGCGGCATTGGTCTTGGGAACCCTCTTTGGAGAACTGGTGCTGTACGCCGGAGCAGAAGCAATAGGTCCGGATCACTGGACCCGAGTGACCGGCGAATACGTCCTGATCCGTCCACTCAAAATGCTGATCATCCCATTGATCTTGTTCAGTGTGGTCAGCGGCGTGTGCTCAATTGGGGACCCCTCGCGCCTCGGCTTGGTGGGGGGAGCGACGGTCTTCTACTACTTGGCCACGATGGCCATCGCCGTCACGATCGGGGCCACCTTGGTCACGATGATTCAGCCGGGTGATCTTGATGCCGAGACCGCCGCCAACTTGACCGGACAAGCCGAAGCCCAGTACCAAGGCTCAAGTGCGGCCACCCGGATCGAAGCAGCCAACGAAGGCGACAAGGATTCGCTGGGTGGGGCGTGGAAAAACATTCTGGATCAATTGATCCCCACCAGCGCTTTTGGAGAAATGAGCAAAGGCAACCCGCTCAGCGTCATCGTGGTCAGTTTGCTGCTGGGTATTGCCTTGGCGATGGGCGGGGACAAAGCCAAGCCCGCTCGAGACTTTTTCACGTCGATGTTCGACACGCTCATGCGGATCGTCGGCTGGGTCATCATGCTGACCCCGATCGGCGTCTTCTTTTTGATGGCGTGGACGGTGGGCTCCATCGGACTGGTGAACCTCACGGGACCACTGGCCCTTTATGTTGGGACCGTCCTGACCGGATTGCTCACGCACGGGTTAATCGTGCTCCCCGTGATCTTGTTCATCTTTGGTCGAACCAATCCCTTCCAGTACTTGATACAGGTTCGCCGGGCCCTGATGACCGCATTTGCCACCGACTCCTCCAGCGCGACCATGCCTGTCACCTTGACCGAGACCGTGGAATCTGGTGGCTGCTCCAAAAAAGCAAGCAACTTCGTCATTCCCCTTGGCGCCACCGTCAACATGGATGGCACCGCGCTCTACGAAGCGGTGGCCACCGTCTTCTTGTTCCAAGTCTTTGGCATCGACCTGTCCATGGGTGATCTGGTCATTGTGGTCATCACCGCAACGTTGGCTGCGGTGGGGGCTGCAGGGATCCCGGGGGCGGGCCTGGTGACCATGGTGATTGTGATCGGGGCGGTCAACACATCTCTCGCCGGGAGAGGCATCGAACCCTTGCCGCTCTATGCCATTGGAATCATTCTGGGCATTGACCGAATCGTGGACATGTGCCGCACCACCGTCAACGTTTGGGGCGACGCAGTGGGAGCCAAAATCATGACTCGGATTGCTCCGGACGAAGTGGCGGCCTAGGGGCCATCAGTCGAAAGGACTACTCGCGACTGGCCAACCACCGTTCGGCATCAATTGCAGCTTGACATCCCATACCCGCGGCGGTGATCGCTTGGCGATACACGCTGTCAGCAACATCGCCGGCTGCGAAGACACCTTCAATGTTGGTCTCGCTGCTTCGATCGGTGAGGTGGATG
>PAHO01000040.1 GCA_002705085.1 Phycisphaerae bacterium
GCTGTTGGGATGAATCAACGATGTATCTCAGGTCTTGGCATGGTTCTTTGGATGGCCGGGTGTACGGAAGGCCCAGTGTCCTCTGAAGTTGAAGCTGAAGCCGGAACTGCAGTTCAAGTGGCTTTTCAGGTCGATAAAGCAGTGATCTACGAGAAGGCAAGTCCTCCCTCGCCGGATCCTTGGCGGGCTTCCGCTGAAGGAGATCTTGCTCTGCTTAAGATCGCCGTGACAGAACGAGGCTTTGACGTCAATTTGGCTGATCCGCTCTTCAAGACCACGCCTTTGGGCCATGCTGCTTGGTGGGGCCAGTCGGAAGCGGTGGCCTTCTTGTTGGCCAACAACGCTGACCCTGATCTTGCCTACGGTGATCCATGGACCACACCGTTGCACATGGCGTGTCTTTGGGGTCACGCTGAAGTAGCAGCGGCGCTGCTGGAGGCTGGGGTGGATCCAGCGGTTCGGGAGGAGAGTGGTTCCTTGCCCTTGGACTATCTTCGAATCAGCGAGCAGGACACCATGGGTCTAGCCGCGGCATTCCAAACACCTTTTTCCTTTGAAGCCATTCAGGCCGGCCGTGAAGAAATTCGAAAGTTGCTGCCATGATGCGATTGTTCTCTCTTGCGGTTGCTCTCGTGCTGTTGGGCTGCGACGCAGAGCCCGAGGGTGATTTTGCGCCCAACGTTGCGGCCCCCCCCGAACCGGTTGACGACTCCAAAGGCCGGACCAGCGCTTTGGGGCAAGCCATGGATGCGGCGGAAAACATCGAATTGGAGATCGGCGAATACAACGACCGCATCCAGCGGGCGGTGGACGAAGCCAACGCCGCCGCCAGCGGGAGCAGCAAAGAAGATTGACGCACGCTTGTGGAGTCGTCACAATCGACGTTTCTCCCTTCCGGACAGGTGGCGGAGCGGCTGAACGCGCCGGATTCGAAATCCGGTTCACGGGTTTCCCGTGACGAGGGTTCGAATCCCTCTCTGTCCGCTTTTATGGGCCATGAGGGCCCTTTTTTCGTGATCTGGGATGCCTTGACTGGGATCCGCCATGCCCTAGACTGAGTACAGAGACGTGTGTCTCTTGATAAGAGAGAGATTCTTCCGCCCTTCGGGGCTTGTTCTTTTTCTTAACAGGAGAATCTCATGCAAAAAGCACTGTGCACAACGCTTCTTGCCGCGGGGATGGCTTCGGCTGATCTGCTGACGATCGAAGTGGATGGCATTGCCGATCCAGCTTTCGGCAGCTTCTCGGGCGAGCTCTACCTCGACACTGACACTGGTGCCCTCACGGGTCAAACCATCTTGCCGGATCTTTTTGGCGCGACGATTGACTTCAACGGCGCCTTTGGAGGTGAAGGCACCTCGGGTGAAACATCCCAAGGTTCTGTCACTGGACCCAGCTACCAAGGTGTTGGAACGTTGACCATCCCTTTTACGGGTTCATTCGATTGGGCCTTTGATGTCGTCTTCGGCTCAGGGGTTTCGATTGGTGATGCTGGTCTCGGTGTCGTGAACCTGCAAGGTTTCAATCCTCTCTCCGGGGATGCTCTCGATGCAGATCTGAGCTTCAATTACACCGTGGTTCCTGCTCCAGGTGCCATTGCCCTGCTCGGTCTCGCCGGCCTTGGCCGCCGTCGCCGCAGCTGAACCATTTAGTTCTGAATGAACAATCGCCCCGGCCAATGGCCGGGGCGATTTTCGTTTCTAGGGATTTCTTCGACTTTTCAGCCCTCGGAGCAAACGCCCCATTTCGAGAGGATCGCCAGAATGTCGCCGAAGTCGGTCGAGCCGTTGCCGTCAACATCACCATCAGGCGTGCCCCAAGAAGACAAGGCCGCCAAGATGTCACCGAAGTCCACGCTGCCGTTGTCGTCGAGGTCTTCGGGACAGGCGGGTGGTGGGGGAGGGCCATCGGAGAACTCAAGGATCGCGTGGGTGGCATTGAATTGATCGCGGGTGTCGTTCCAGAACCCACCGGGGAGCATCTGAACGACATCTTCTCCCAAAGGGTTGTCGTTGGGTTCAGCAAAGCCCCATCGGTCGTAGGTCAACGCCGCACCGTTGATCCAGCCCCAACCGCCTGCAGGCTCAACGCTTCCAGGGGCTTGTACCAAGCCGATCGCCAGCAAAGCACCGTCAGGAAGATTGTCCCCGAGTGGGCTCGCCGCGTTCAGCTCTTCTTCCGTCTCAAAGCATGCCAGTTGACCGCCCTCGGCCACGGCGAAGTCTTGCAGCTCGGTCCACGACATGCCGCCACGGGTTCGGTATCGCACAAATCTGTTGGATCCCAAGATGACTTCATCTTCCGCGATGGGTGCGTCGTCCTCGGCCGGCAACTCCACCAACATTTGGGTGTAGGTGCCATCAATGATGTCATTGAACCCTCCGCCGAATTGGAATTCCGCGAAATCTTCGGATGACCCGCCGTTGCTGTTGTTGGGCTCGCCGGCATTCCAGGCCGCCCAACGGACGGGGCCGCCTTCCCACCAAATCCAGCCGCCGCCGGGTTCGGAGTAATCGACTTGCCCAAAGTCTTGTACCAAGGCAGTGGCGGTGACCAACCCATCGAGAATCCGACTGGAAAGCGAAGAGAACACAAAGTCTCGTTCAGCTCTGGTTTCAAACGCCACAAGCTTTCCTCCCAGATCATCGGCAGCTAACCGAGCGTCTTCCCAATTGGAGTTGACCGGGAGTCGGTGAATTTCGTAGGTTCGGCCGTTTCCCCCGGCAATGACTGGCCAGGTTGCACAGGCCAAGACACCTTCTTCGGGCAGAGGGTTCAGGGTGCCATTGGATGTCCAATCGCTGTTGAATCCGAGATCAAACGTTGCACCATCCAATGGGTTGTTCCCAATAACTCGGGTGACACCGTTTCCTGAGATTTCAGGCGCGGTGGTGTCTTCCACCGAGAACATGGCTTGAATAACCCACTCGTATGTACCAACCCCAGGAATTTCACCCAGAATGTCACCGAAGACTTCAAAACTGCAGCCATCGATGAGTGAGGCAGTGCCCGTGATGGTGGCGGGCGGTACTGCGGTGAACTGCAAGACTCCAGTGGCCGGACAAGTCCCTGGCCAGTTGGTGGTGTCAAGTTCAATGGTGGCGTTATAGGGGCCAAAGCCGCCGCCCCCTTCACCCGAAATGTCGATGGTCAGGGACTGGGCGGTGCTCAACGAGGCAAAAATCAGCGCGAGGGTGGCTGAGGTACGGATCATGGCGAATCTCCTTCAAAGTGGAGCATAAACCGTCAGAGGATCAGGTCAAGGTGCAGTTAATGGTTGTTCCCGCTTGGTCTGAGAAAGAAGTTCTTCGTAGACCGCCAGAGTGGATTGTTGCATGTGGTCCAACGTGAAAGGGTGCTCCGTGGCAATGGTGGGGGGGTTGTAGAGAAAAGATTCGACGGTTTCGGTGGCGGTGTGGATATCGCCCACCGGGATGCGTCCGGACGGCAACATGACCTCGAGTTGTTCGGCCGCGCCTCCATGGTCGTAGGCCACCACCGGGGTGCCGAGGGCCAGGGACTCGATGACCGTACGTCCAAAGGCTTCGGGTTGCAGGGTGAAGTTCAGGGAGACGTCGCTGACCGACAAGATTTCTTTCAGATCAGATCGATGTCCTAAGAAGGAAGTGTGTTCGGCGATGCCCAGTTGATCCACAACTTGGTGCAACTCTTGGGTGTACCTCTCTTTTCCGACTTGGGCGTCTCCAACGAACAGCAATGAGGCTTCAACACCCCGATCAAGGAGGCGTGCGAACATCTTGGCCGCATCAATTTGCCCTTTCAGTCGGGTGATGCGGCCGGCCAGAGTCACAATTTTTCGCCCTTGAATTTTTGGAAATTCGGTCTGCCATTGTGAGAGCCAGCTGGGCTGCGGAGAAAACTGTGGTTTGTACTGAGCGCTCTCGATTCCGTGAGGAATCACTCGGAGTCGATTTACGTCTGCACGGGGATAGTTGTTGGTGACGTAATCTTGGATGGTTTTGGAAACACAGATCACTCTTTCACCGGAAGTCATAATTTCGCTGTATCGACTGACGGAGTGGGCTCCATTGACGGTGGTTACGAACCGAGTTTGAAGAGACTTTCTTTTGCGCCATGCGAGATAGCTCACCCAGGCGGGGAGTCTTGATTGGGCGTGAACGATGTCAGGTTTCTTCTGATCGATGAAGCGGCGAAATTTTGGAATTTCAAAAAGTGTGAAGGCGGATTTTCGACCCAATGCCCATTCAATGTGCTCGGTGCCCTCATCCTGAAGTTGAGTGACCAATCGGCCGCCTGAGGAAATGACCACAGAGGTCCATCCTCGTTGGACAACGGCTTTGGCAATTTCAAGTGTGCCGGACTCCACCCCGCCCGATTCCATTGCCGGAAGAACTTGGACAATGGTCGGTGAGGTGCTCGGCACGCGTGAATTATAAGAAGAAGCGTTGCAGAATATGATCCGCGATTCGACTCGCCTCGTTGACGGGCTGATTCGGAGAGCCGCTGTCCATGTTGGTTCGGCGACAGATTTCGTCAAATGCATCTGAAACTTTTGATTTCTTCTTCTTCAGCGGGACCGAGAAGACGCATGCGCTCGTTGCAAGCGCATCGCCCAGCATGGAGACACTGTCTGGTGTGACCACGATTTTTCCAGCGGATCGCAGCGTCGACTCGTATGTCTTGCGGTCAACCTGGTCCGGCCCCAAGATTCGTCCACAGTCCTGAAGAGCCCGTACTGATTCGTCTGGCGTACGTCTGGAGGTCAGAATTTCAAAACCTGATCCAGTATCCAGTTCTCGAAGCTTTTTGATGACACGGTTGATTTCCCAGTCAAAATGACTGGAAGGCCCGCCGATCAGGGCAACTTGCCCTTCCGGATTGATTGTCTTCGGATCCCCGGGGGTGAGGGTCGTGGGGGCAAACTGGACTGGGAGGATATTTGGTCGGGATACAGGGTGGTCGTGTTGTGGGATGACACACAGGCTGTAAAGAAAGGTTGGTAGAGCCGGTTTCATTATCACCACTGTTGGTGTGCGGTGAAAGATTCCCATTTTGGCCAGTGGCCAATTTGTCTTTCGTCCGGCCCCAATACATAAATCATGCGATTGATTTGTGGCCTTCCAACTTTGTTCATGAACATAGTGGCGGTCGACTTCGAGTCGAACTCGATGTGCAAGTTCCTGAAGGACGGCCTCGACTTGAAAGGCATGTCCAGGCCTGTCGTCAAGTATGCAGAGCAGCTTCAGTGGTTTGGACAGCGTCATCTTCACAGCCAATCAGGTTCTTCAAGGAGCGTGTGTCTTTCCCCGGGACATGGTTGCTGCCCAGTTGAACCGCGTTCGAATGGTACATTATTGAGGTTTATGACCACCAGCGTCTTTTTTGTTCACAAAGGAAACCCTGACTCCGAGCGATGGATGAGGCAATTCCCCGGCGGAGTTCCTCGGATCGGCGGCTGTGAGTTCGTATTCGAACGCCCACGTTCCAGCTATGACTGGGTTGTCGTATACGAAGACTTACCCTCAATCGAAAGCGATCGGCATCCAACTTCGAGTTCAACTTTTGACTGCGACCAGAAGAACACGATCCTTGTTACCACCGAACCCGCATCAATAAAGGTCTATGGTAAAAAATATCTCGACCAGTTCGGTGTGGTGCTCACTTCACAGGAGCCGACCTACATTTCGGGCCCGAATGTTGTTCACTCACAATGCGGATTGCAGTGGTATGTCGGGCTCGACTCCAAGCCGATGATCACATGGGATGAACTTGCCGCCCGGAAGCCAGAGGGGGCCCGCGGGACGATCTCGACTGTTTGCTCCGCCAAAAAATCGTCTCGTACTTTTCACACGCGAAGGATTGAGCTCACAAGAGAGTTCATGCAAGCGTTCCCTGAAGCGGACTGGTACGGCAGGGGGGTGCGCCCAATTGACGAGAAGGCCAATGCCCTTTTCCCGTACCAATACCATCTATGCATCGAGAACCATTTGGCAAAGCACCATTGGACCGAGAAGCTGGCTGATGCTTTTCTGGGGTGGACCATGCCTCTGTACGTTGGTTGTACGAACGCATCCGACTACTTCGACCCCACCAGTTTTTTTCAATTTGGACCTACGGCAACCGCCTCAGATTTTGAGGCCGTTCGGGGGAAAATCCAATCTGGCGCGTTTGAAGATTCCTTCGAGGCCATCCAGCAGTCCCGTAATTTGGTTCTGAGGGATTACAACCTTTTTTCGGTTCTTGCGGACATTATTCAATCTCGATCCACGGCAGGATCTCATTCTTCAGCTCATTCTGCTGAGTTGTTGAGCCGTCGTGAGATCCGAAAGAAGTTTCCAATTCATGGCGCGTTGGAGCTGGCGACCAAGTTCACTCGGCAGTTCCGTTAGCCAGAGTCGTTTCTCGAAGCTGATGATGACATCGTGATTGTTTTCGATGCTGTGATTAACTGGTCGCAAATGGCATCAACCGTCTCTTTCCGTACTTGGTAGTCATCTGAGATTGATTCAGGGCAGATCGACCCGACGTTTGATCGCCGCATGTCTGTCGGTTTGGTTTTTAGATCAAAAGCGGAGTAGTAATCGTGAAACTTGAAATCATCGCCCATGATCAAATCAGAGAATTTCACCCATTTGTTGGGAATGCCCAGCGAATCAGCGGCCACCAAGCCATGCATTGCTGAAGATGCAATGGTCTCGCACTCGGCAATATTCCTCAGCGTGTCGATTGGGTCGCCACAGATGTCAATGACTTGTGTGTCGGTGTTCGTCTTGGCCATTTCATGCACGAGTGGATTTGTTTTGTCGACGTAGTGCGGAATGATGCCCAGTTTGTATTTCTTGACGGGTTGATTTTTGATCAGGCGGTTCATCAGGAGGCCTGGGTCGCCCAGAGCGATTTCATCCAGTTCCATTTGGAGAACGTGGCTGAGTACTTCTCTGGTTAACTTCCCGCGGACCGCAATGGGCCTGTAGGTTCGATACCCACGAAGGTCATTCCGGCCATCTCGCAAAAATCCGCTTCCAAAGATGAAGAGTTCCTTCGCAGGGCGGGCCGCGTACTTCTTCCGATTTCGCCAGAAGTTTCGAAGCAGACTCGAATTCGGCTTGTTGTGAATGAACGCTTTTTCGAGAATGCTGCCGATACCAAAGACGTCTGCCTTGGTGTGGGATGCTGAATCTACTTTGATATCCAAGACATCTTGGAAGATCGCGGGGTTGACGGCGTCTCCAAGATTTGTCGTGTTCTGGACGTAGTACAGTTGGTTGGGCATCAGTCACTCACAATGGCATGAATTTGGGCGGCGCTTCAGAAGGGGACTCCTTGTCTGGCCGTTCTCGTCGAATCTTGTGGGATTAAAATAGTGTTCGCCACCCAATCGCGAGCGCCCATTCAGTTTCAGCACGTTGACTGATGTCCTGTTGGACGGGGATCCGAAGATTTGCTTCGAACGCTTGTCGGCGTCCCTCATAGAGGACGCCGGGGCCAAGGGTCCATTCCCAATCACCGTTCTCTTCGTAGGGCAAGCTGGTTTCGACGGTGGCGTACCAGGCGTGGTCCGATGTGGTGCTGTAATCCTCGGGGAACAATCGGTAGAGCACGCTGGATTGCACCTTCCACAAGTCGGCACCAGCATGGCCGGCCAAGATGGGGGGGCCGTCGTTCGCCACTTCGCCGGTCTCCCAGGAGAACCCGACGTTTGTGCCCCACCGCCCATCGATCTTTGTGTACACCAGTCCTAAGAATGGATCGAGGTTGTCGTCGAACTCAACCCCGCCGTAGACCGCCATTCTTTCGGTTGAAATGATCCCCAGATCCTTGCGATAAAATCGGTGTTTGAACATGAGGTGCGGATCGTGTTGGCTCTTTCGGTCGTCGAAATTCAAGCTGGTTTCGAATTTCAACATCACCGACCAATCGGCGGCGATTCCGGCATCCAACGATACATTCTGCACCCCGTGGGTTTTTGTTTCGCCGGTGGTGGGGTCCTCGTAGCCGATCAGTTGGGTCACAACGCGGGGAATGAACACGCCGGGTGAAGGCATGGTCGCGGCGGGCACCGAGATCGCTTCTTGTGCAGAGGCGGCGGTCGCAAGGAGCAGTACGCCTCCGAGAAGCTGAGTCTTCACGACGACAGTTCCTCAATTTCCACCAAGGTAAATCCCGCCACCCAAATGGCTCGGGCCAAGTTGCCTCGGGTTACAGGAGCGCCCGGTTTCACTTTGATGCGGAAGGTTCCGCCACCCATATCCAGCATTGCACCAGAGACGCCTGGAAGACGTTCGAGTTGGATTTCGGCGTTCGTCACACACTTGGGGCAACTCATGCCACGAATGTGCAGAGCCAAAGAGGTAGCCTTGATCAAAGTGGGGTCGTCTTGGGCGAGTCCGTCGCCGATCTCACGATCCACAGCCATCGGCGCATCGGTGGTCTCGATGGTTTGCTTCGAGTCCGAACATGAAACTGCGAAGAGAAGGCAGGGCAGGGGGAGCATATGAAGCTTCATCAGATGAGTCTCCTAAGACACGATCCATTGTATGCGTGCCGTGAGACCCCACAATCAACAATGACTTGTCATTATTGATTGGGAGCAGCGAATGATCACGCGGTATTCCTGTTTGGGCTCGGTTCAGAAGAGGCCCGGCCAATCAGCAACCGCCCGACAATTGTCCTCTTGAAGATGTAGTGCCAAGGCAGATACAGACCGAGGGTGGTGATGAGTGTGATCAGGCTGAATTTCAGAATGGGATCAAGATTCGTTTGGGCAAAAAAGTGTTGCAAGACCATCACCACCGGCAGGTGGGTGAGATACAGCCAGTACGACGCTTCCGAAATTTGGCGAACCCAGGACCGTTCTTTGGCCAGCACGCTTCGGCACAGTCCCACCGAGGCAAAGATGCACGTCCAGACGTACACCGTTTGCTGCAGTGCGGATTGCATGTGTGTGGTGGGCTCCATCAGGTACGCCGCGATGGCGAGCCCTCCCGTGAGCAACCACAGATTTCCAAAGCGTTCGCTGGCTTTGGGCGTGAGGTAGATCAAGGCACCCGCCATAAAGAAGATGAATTCGTACACCAGCAGGTGGGGGAAGGGGAGCAACCCGATGGACGTGTCTGGTCCCCACCCCGCCATCGAGCGGCCGTGCATTTGCAGTTGGAACGGAAGGATCAGGGGCACCATCCAGACCAACGCCACCGGTGAGGCCACCAGCCAAGCGGGAAGATCTGGAAGTTTGGGAAGCATTTTGAACGCCAAGCGCACGAGGGCGAACCCCAGCACCAGCCAGCACAGGTGCCACAAAAACCACAAGTGATGGAAGACGGGCAGCAGGAACAGGCCCGCGATCAGAGGCTCAAGATTGATTTCTGATTTTGCTGGTACAGCTTTGGAAGCGTCAGCGGCGGCGGGTGGCTCGTTGGTGTCCAAGAGTTGTTTGGCCCGCTTGCGCCCTTTTTCCCACGCTTCTGGATCCACGGGGACTTTGAGGATGCCGGCGAAGTATTGCACCACGTCGAGGTTGTGTTTGAGCAGATCGACCGGGCGTTCTCCAGCAGGATTGCGAGCGGTTTGGTCTGCGCCCGCTTCGATCAACAATGCCGTGCATTCTCCGCGGCCAAAAAAGACAGCGCTGTGGAGCGCGGTGTCTTTGCCTTCATTACCGTAGCCCTGGTTGGGGTTCGCTCCTGCTTCCAAGAGTTTGGCGACCGCTTGGGGATGTCCGGCGTTGCACGCCCATCCCAGCGCGGTTTGCCGCAGGAATGGGTCTTGGGCGTTGATATCAGGTTTCTCGNCGAGGAAACGGTCAATTTCGTCAAGATCGCCAAAAGCCGCGGCCGCCCACAGGCTGTCGGATGCTTTGGGTCCCTCTTCCTTTCCACCGCCATCCGAGATAATGATGGCTGCCCAAGTGAGAGGGATGATGGTGAACATGCCCACGACCAAGGGCAACAAGATGCGTTTCACACGGTGAATCAGAAGGCCACCCAGGCCACGCCGCTTCCAAAGCATGGCGGTAAAGAAGCCGCTGAGCAGAAAGAACAGTGGCATGCGAAAGCCATGGATGATGTTGTTGATTTCCATGAACGGAGGCCAAGCGTCATCCACNGTGGGCCAGATGGGGATGCCGGTGTAGGCCAANGCAGCATGCAGCACAATGCCCANCAGCATGGCNCCGGCCCGNAGGGCGTCNAGATCGTGGCGGCGTTCGTTCATACGCGACAGGATACTCTTGGAGCATGACCGAGAGAAACGTACTGGTGGTGGATTGGTCGGCGAACAGCAAGCCCAAGACCGGAGCCGATTCAATTTGGATTGGCGACGCTTACGGCAATCGTGTGAATCCGAGCACGCGTATTGAGGCGATTGAATTTCTGAAGAAGCTCATTTTGCAGAAAGGCCACGAGCAGAAGTGGCTGATTGCGTTTGACTTTTCCTTTGGTGTGCCTTGGTGGGACGGACGAAAAGGCGGAGGAGGATTGGTTCTGCGAGGACTGCGTCAAGTCCGGCAAGAACAAGTCCGGCGCGAACAAGACGCAGTCCGAAATGCGGGACGAAATGCGGGAGGACAAACTCAAGGAGATGGACAGGGCCGACTCCGACTTCAACCTGGACGCGCGCGACGAGGTTGAGTTCATCAAGGGCACGCGAGGTAACCCCTCGGAGGAGAAGAAGCGGAAGCAGGAGAAGAAGAAGACGTTGGGACAGGCACCGGGACCGGCTCCGGCGGAGGGGGTTCGCGAGGTCCACCCGAAGGATGAGGAGACGGGGGAGACGGAAGAGCTCGCCCCGAAGCCCAGTCCGTCCAAGTCGGTGGCGTCCAAGTACAAGCAGGGCACGCAGCGAGAGGCTATGATGAAAAAGTTGAAACAGATTGGAAAGCGGCGTTAGGCGACGCAGGGGCGACGTCGGCGATGACGCGCCGAGACGATCCGACGTCGACCGAGGTTTCAAAATGAATCTGATGACAAGATAAGAATCGCAACTCGCTCGCAAGACGGCACCGGTACGGCAATCGAGACGACGCCGCAATTGTCGCCCTCGGCCCCAAACTCTCTCACTCCCGGAGGCGGCTTCGCCCGCGTCTCGCCTTGGGCGGCGGTCTTCCCCGTCCCGGCGCGTCGTCACCGCTCGTCGCCGCGACCTTCGCCTCGGCCAGCTCCCGCCTGACCTTCTCCCCGCCCTCGTCGAGCAGCACCGCGCGCCTGCTCAGCTTGAACTGCCCGCGCTCGTTTGTCTCCAGCAGCTTCACGTCAATCGTCTGACCCTCCTCGACGACGTCGCGGACGTTCGCCACGCGCGTGACGTCCAGTTCGCTGACGTGGCACAGACCCTCGACGCCGGGGAGGATCTCGACGAAGGCGCCGAAATCGAGAACCTTGGTCACCCTCGCGTTCCCGTACGTCTTGCCAACCTCGGGCTCGACGGTGAGGCTCCTGATGATCTCCACCGCCTTGGGCATGTCGCAGCCGAAGGAACCGGTGAGGGTGACGACTCCCTCCTCGTTGACGTCGATGGTGTCGATCTTGGTCTGCTCGCAGATGGCCTTGATCTGCTCGCCGCCTTTCCCGATCACCTTGCCGATGTACTTCTGGGGCACCTCGACGACCTCAACCTGCGGAGCGTACACGCTCATCCGACCCGCGGGAGCCGGGTCCGCCTTATCCATCTCGCCGAGGATGTGAACCAGGCCGACGCGAGCCGATTCCAACGCCTCGCGCAGCACGGCGAGGGTAATGCCCTCGACCTTGATGTCCATCTGAAAAGCAGAGATGCCGTCGCCGTCGCCCGCCACCTTGAAGTCCATGTCTCCCAGGGCGTCCTCGCTTCCGAGGATGTCGGTGAGGATCACGGGAGTTTCGCCCGCGGACTCGTCGCCGAGGATGAGACCCATGGCGATGCCCGCGACTTTCCTGCGAATCGGAGTCGAGCATTTATCGGAGAGTTGGTTCGTGAGCGCGAGGATTCGGGACGGAAGGTGGAGGTAGCAAACGCCGGGCCATCGTGGGAGGGAAAAAAAATCAAATGAGAAATCTTCGGACGTCGCGTGAGAGAGGGCAACGGTTGACGGCGACGCGGACGTCCCGGCCGAGCGCTCCGATTTCACACGCGACGGAACCCGGCGACGTTCCCGTCGATAACTCGACGAGATGCCGCGTAAATATCGCCCGGTAATGACTCGATCTCTTTCCATACCCGCCGAGGCGAGCCAAACGGAAAGCGTTCTTAAGGACCGGGCTCGGTCTTTTCGACGCGACGCGGGCGAAAGAAAGACAGAGCGACGAGTGGAGAGAGAGGACGAAGAGAACGGGAGGCCGAGTCGAGCGTGATGCGGGGACGACTCTCACCGTGTGACTGGCACCCCCGCGTCTTGCAGCGCGAGCGAACCGGCGCACACCGTCGCCATCGACGAGCTCCCGTTGCTCTCCGTGATTGTGGACTCCAGCCTGACGGTGAACGGGAAATCGTCGTACGGAGGGATGACCGGCATGAGTGCCCTCTCCGCGAGGTTCCCGTGGCCCACCTCCCTGCGACTGGCCGCTCCCACGCGGCCGGTCTCGCCCACCGAGGACGGCGGGAAGAAGTAGTGGAGGTAAAACCTCCTGTCCTTGTCGTTGCCGAGGCCGTCAACCTTCTGCGCATCAGTCGCTCCCCCCAGGGTCGCCGCCGCGATCGCCTGGGTTTCCCCGCGGGTGAACAGGGAGGACCCGTGAGCTCTCGGGAGGAGGCCGCCGGAGCAGGTGATGGGGCGGACCGTCTTGGTGTCGCGTCCGTCTTGCCGCACGCCGTTCGCGCGGATCATGGAGCGCAGCGCGTTCGACTCGCACCGACCGCACGCGAGCCTCACGTCGTTTTCCTGCGACAAATTAATGAAACATTCGAGAGAGCTCAGCGCGGGCTTTCGAGCGAGAGATTCAACCGGTCGGGGCGAGGTGGTAAACGTCGATCGGACCCCCGGAGGATAGGGGTCCCGGGCGAGGGGACGGAGAAGGATCGCGGCTGTCGCGTACGTGCAAAGCGACGACGTCGGAAGTGCCCGGGTGCGACCCCGAGGTGGGCCGAGCGTGCGTTCGAGGTACTCGCGGGTCGTTGATCTACGCGCTCGCAGTTGGGCCGTCCGCCGACGACGTGATCCACGGATGGAACGGCGGGGGCCCTTCGTAGAGCGCGACGAGTGCCGGTTGGGGAACGGACGATCGGATAAGCCCGAACATGCCCGGGCGGGGGGAGAGGGAAAAGAGGAGCAAAACGCAAACTTCGCGCGGGACGTAGAATCGAGCGTGCGCACCGTGAACTTCGCGTCGTCGCCGCCCGCCAACGATTCGATCGCCCTGGCGCGGATGCCCTCCACCGCGGCGCCGCGCGTTTGCTTCACGCTGATCGCCATCGCCTCCGCGAGCTCCGCGCCGACGAGCGCCCGCACCGCGTCGTCGACCCCCTCGGGCGCGACGAGGACGGCGGCCTCGTTCTTGACTCGGCCGACCTCCTTGGCCCAGGCCTCGATATCCCTGCACGCGTTGGCCACCGCCTCGTGGCCCTTCTCGACGGCGTAGAGCATCTCCTCGACGGTGAGGAAATCGCCGAACCCCTCGATCATCATCACCGCGTCCTCGGTGCCGGCGAGGACGAGGTCCAGCCTCGATCGCTCCATCTGCTCGCACGTCGGGTTGATGAGGGGCTCCGTCTCTCCCGGTAACAGGCCCACGCGCACGCCGGCGATGGGTTTCTTGAGCGGGACGTCCGAGATGGCCGCGGCGGCGGACGCGGCGGTGATGGCGAGCGCGTCCGTGCTTCGTTCGCCGTCGTACGAGAGCACCCACTCGAGGATCTGCGTGTCGTACGCCCAACCCTTTGGGATCATGGGACGGAGCGGTCGGTCCACGAGTCTGCCGATGAGGGTCTCGTTCTCGCGCACGCCGCCGTCGCGCTTGCGGTAGCCGCCCGCGGTCC
>PAHO01000001.1 GCA_002705085.1 Phycisphaerae bacterium
AGAGAGAGTTGTCGACCCAGGATCTGGGCCCAAGGTCCGCATCAGTCCAAACGAACTGATGCGGAGAGAAGAGAGAGAGTTGTCGACCCAGGATCTGGGCCCAAGGTCCGCATCAGTCCAAACGAACTGATGCGGAGAGAAGAGAGAGAGTTGTCGACCCAGAATCTGGGCCCAAGGTCTGAATCCAGCGTTTCCACTGGTTCAGACAAAATTGAGAATGTGCAGCCGGGGTCCCTGCATCTCCTCGATCTCTGTCTTCACACGTCCGGTCTCGATCTCTTCATCTCTACTCAGTCCGCTCTCTCGAGCTCGCTCTTCGTCCCTGGTCTGGGCTTTTGCAAAACTCCCTCTTGAAAGCATGGTTTGCAAAATGACGAGATGATGATCTCTTGACTCTCCTGTTGACTCCGGGGATGTGTTCTCCTCTTTTTCACCCCCTTCTCGGGGTATCTGTCTCTTCAGTCGTTGTCGAAGTTGAAACGCTCAACTCCAGGTGGTCTTTCGGTGGCCGCAACATTGGTTCCCCAACGCAGAGGCCAAGTCTTGTCTTCCAGTTCGATCTCACAGAGGGCGTCGAACCGAGAAGAGCCAGTTTTCGAAGCATCCTTCCGGAGTGATTCGATGGCTGAGGTCGCTTGGATTGGATCATTGAGGTACAGATCAAATCCGAGCGAAGCCAACTGGCCGGTCAATCCATGGCCCGAATTCGGTGTGACACCAATGCTTCGGACGGTTCCAGGGAGAGACCGCATGTCGTCAAGGAAGATTCTGAGGTCATGGTCATGACGCTTCGTACTCTTCTCTGACAGAGCAACGCAGATCACCACGAAGCTCGGTGGCTGAAGAATGAGTCCCTGTCTCAAAGCCATGAGATGCGTGGCCGTTGCTTTCGGAGCAATGCCGGCTTGCCGAAGTTCGCCGCCAATTCGGCGAATTGCTTCTGCGGCACCAGCGAGGACCACAAATTGGGAATCACAATCAGACACACAAGACAACTGCAATAAGCGTGCCAAGCGGATTCATCGGAACAGAAGAAAAAGGCGGATGAAACCGCACCAGATCAGTCTGCTGGCCCCATCAACACTGTGGCATTCGCAAGCCTGTTCCGTGCTTCGCAAAAACGCGACACGATCGGAAATCTGTGAGCGGTTTGTGCGACAACATTTCGCGTTTGTGCGACAGATGTTGGCCTACCCAAAAATCTGCCGAACACAAAACGAAAAAACCCGATCTTTTTTGATCGGGTCGTTCGGTTCAGAGGGTGCAGTTTCTCGTGAGTTTGTTTGTGTTCACGATGGCTTAAGCCAGCGGTAGACCGTGCTGCGATGGACCCCGATCCCTTTGGCGAAAGATTCAACGGTCCCGCCCTGTTCAAGGTGGACTTCGACCATCTGTTTGCGGTGGGCCGGCAAATCGAAGCGGGCACTGCTTGAGATCCCACTTGAATCAATCAGATCCAATTTCGACACCGTCCGCAATGTCTTTGGTGTAACAAGGGGCGACTCGCAGAGCACATGGAGCCGTTCAATGACGGTCCTGAGCTGTCGGATGTTCCCTGGCCAAGGATGTCGAATCAGGCTCTCAATGGCCTCGGGATGGAAATCAAGCGTCGGAGTTCTGTGGATGCGGCAGAATTCCTCATTGAATTGCTGGATGAGCCCCCTGATTTCGTTTCTCCGCTGCCGAAGTGGAGGAACTTCCACCCGAATGACATCAAGACGGTACAGGAGGTCTTCCCGGAATGATCGAGCACTGACGGCATCCTCCAGGCTCCGGTTCGTCGCGCTGAGCACTCTGACGTTCACTTCCACTGGCTCTGAATAGCCGACGGGTTGGACTTCGAATTCTTGCAACAGTCGCAGCATGCGAATTTGTGCTGATGAGGTCAGTTCGCCAATTTCGTCAAGAAAGATCGTGCCACCTTCGGCCGCGCGAATCATTCCGGGGTGTTCACGGCGCGCGTCACTGAATGCACCTTTGGCGTGACCGAAGAGTTGCGAATCCATAAGAGTTTCTGGAATGGCCCCGCAGTTGATGGGGACAAACGGCCGATCAGCTCGTGGACTGTGCCGGTGAATGTGGTTGGCCAAATGCCCTTTGCCTACGCCAGTTTCACCAGTAATCAAGATGGTGCAGTGGCGTTTGGCAGCCCGCTCTGCTTCTTGCATCCACAAAGGGATGCCGTGCGAATCTTTGGATTCGTTCAGGGGGGGGGTTGGATTACCAAAGCCAGGGGCGGGGGGGCTGTTGGCCATGTCTTTCTCTCTCTTCCCTCCGCACAGTGCGGACGGATCTTCAACCGGGATATCGATCCCGTTCGGACAAGGCGACGAATCATGAAAGAGCTCTCCAAGATCACTTGCCCACAACCCAATCGTTTGAGTGTGTCTCTCATGGCAAGCAGGCCAGCAGTGGAATTGCGGGCCAAAATGAACGTAGGGGGTCTCTCTCCTTCCGCGCCGCGGATGTCGGGTCAGAACCTGACCCATATCTCTTCTCAATGACGAATGTAACCCGTACTTTTGGGGATGCAAGCATGGCATTATGAATAGTCTGCAAAGGGCAAAGAAACTCACCGAACTTTGGGTTTTGGGGCGTTATCAAGGATTTCACCGTTCGAAATCGACTAAAATTTTTCCACAAGGAAGTTGTGACTGTGGATAACCCCCTTCGCTTCTCGCCTGCGATTTTGACGACCGATAATGAGCCCCTTGCGTCAGTTTGGTGGCCATTCCATATCTCCAGATAAAGAGGCTCTCATGCCACATCATTTTGCTTTTGGCGATCAGATTCGAAACACCGCCCGACCTGAATGGGGTGTTGGAACTGTCGTGAGGCTTGAGCCTGGAGGAAAACTTGCCGTTCGCTTTGAATCAGCGGGTTTAAAGCAGTTGGACCCGAAGGTGGCCCCTCTGGCGGCAGCTTCGGCGGATCAGCCCGGCATGGAGGCATGGGAGCCTCCCGCCGCCGCATTTTTTCGCTCAGAAGAGGTCGCTTTGAGCACTTCTGCGCGACAGAAGCTTCTCATTGAGGTCATGACCCGCTTGCCCGAGAGCGTGACCGATCCGTTCCAGCCCGTGCAGGCCCGTATCCGAGCCTGTGCCAGTTTGTATCGGTTCGGGAACGATTCAGCCGGTCTGATGGGCTGGGCGGTGGCTCAAACAGGACTGCAAGATCCTATGGAACAGCTCCCGAGACATGAGCTTGAATCCCTGTTCGGCCGGTGGCGTGAAGTACGCGATCGAGCGCTTCGAGAGTTGAAATCCTTGTCCCCTGAAGACTGGAAAAAAATTCCCGAAGACCACCGGAGAGAAGTTGAACGTCAAGTCAGCGCTTCTCGGGGGCCTGTCCGTTCCTGACCAAAGCGAATCACTGGCACAGACCGTCAGACCTTGAGATTCTTTCTTGTGTTGGGCTGAAGTTGCCGCAATCTCCCATGGTCCTCCAAGGAGGTCGACATTGGGAGAATCCAAATGGCTGATGAACATACATTCGATCGGCGCATGAGCGCTTTGCTGCAACAACTGGCCACCTTGCCCGAAGGGCTCGAATCTTCGAGACCGGGCGAGAAAGACAACGCTCGACAAGAAAAAGTCCGTTCAGCTTTGGAAAATCTCCAGTCGTCGATGGATTGGTTGCGGGTGAGTGTGAAATATCTGGTCTTTGATTTGGAGGCGACGAAGCGTGACAATGAACGCTTGCGGAGCTTGCTCCGTGGAGATTCACAAGACCGGGAAGAGTGAATCGAGACCAACCATTTGACGGATTGATTTGGAGACAGGGGGATGCAGAGATTTAGGCGGAAGTGGTGAGTGAAGATCCAGCCTGGCTTGGTGCTGATGGCACCGTCTCGATGAGGGCCACGTCGCCTTGCTTGGTCTCTTGGATGTCATCAACCCGGACTCCAACCAGCTTCGACACGCCTCTCTCCTGCATGGTGACCCCATACAAGCGCTGGCAAGAACGCATGGTGAGCTTTCGGTGGGTGATGACCACAAACTGACTGCGATCGGTGAAGTTTTGGATGGTCTTGCAGAACCGAGCGACGTTGGCTTCGTCGAGTGCCGCATCAACTTCGTCAAGCACACAAACCGGGCTGGGGTTGGATCGGAAGATCGCCATGACCAGAGCAACGGCGGTCATGGTCTTTTCTCCGCCTGAAAGTTGAGACAAGACGCGGGGCCGTTTTCCGGGGGGCGTGGCTCTGATTTCGATGCCGGATTCTAGGAGATCGATTTCTCCGGATTCCGTCGGGACCAGTTCCAATTGAGCGCTGCCGCCACCGAAGAGTTGACGGAACATGCCGTCTTCCCCAGCAAAATGGTTTCGAATTCGATCAAAAGCATCGCCGAACATGGTGCGGCTTTCGGTATCGAGCCGTTCAATCAATTCAGTGAGTCGAACAATCGTGGACTCGAGATCTGAGACTTGTTCGATCAACCGCTCATTGTTCTCGTCGAGTTCTTGTTCTTCTTGGATGGCATCCAGGTTGATGTGCCCAAGAGCCCGAATGTCTTGCCGAATACACTCGAGCTTCTCTTCACGGGCAGCGCGGTCGGATTCGTCGGATCCTGTGTGGTCAAAATCTGCGGCGGAAGCTGCGATATCTTCGAGTTGGAAAGCTTCTTCAGAGCGAATACTGGTTTGGAGATGATCTTGTTCGAGGGCGATTCGAGCCAAGATGCCCTCCACTTGTTGCAGTTCTTTTTCAGCCTCGATCGAACCGGCACGAGGCACTTCTCGATTGTTTTCCGCTTCTTGGCGGGCCGCAACCGCTTGTTCCGCGTTCAGGTTTGCTTCGTCTGACTCGGCGCGACGCTTTTTGAGCATGGTCTCAGCGAGATTGAGACGGTCCTGGTTTGTGCTTCGCGATTCTTCGGCATACTTTTGCTCGGCTTGTCTCTTTTCGCGGCGCTGCACCCAGATTTCTCGACGTTTGATGGCCTCGTCGAGTTCTCGTGTAGTGGCCGCCAAAGTTCGCCTCGCTGCTTCCGCTTCGGTGGCCGCTTCTCGGTGGGCTTCGTGGGCATCGTCGACCGCCTGCTCGGCGGCGGCATCATCCTTCCGTTGCAGTTCAAGCAGTGCGCGTGCTTCATCACGAGCGGCCCGCAGGGTGCCCAATCGGTCTTCGGCAACTTGTGCACGGTCACGTGCTTCTTCGGCGAGCATGGTGAATTGCCTCGATCGTGCCGCCATTGAGGTGCAGGTTTGTTCGGCCGATTCGGTTTCGGTTCGAAGACGCCGTTGATCGGCTTCTTCGCGATCGATCTGGGCCTGAACTTGACTGAGTGCTTCTCGGGCCTCACGTTCTTTCAAATTGGCGTTTTCAAGATTCTGCCGAGCTTCTTGTTCACCCGCCTGGACTCCCGCAAGGTTTTCATTCAATTGAAGTTGTCGAACGAGGAGTGCATCAAGTTCTTCTTGCAACTGCCGTTCCTCAGCGCGGCGGACGATTGTCCCAGCAGCGCTGGTCTCTCGACCCACGACGAGTCGGCCATCGCTTTCAAGGACGGTTCCATCATCAAGAAGGAACCTTGCTTGCGGTTGCATGCGGGCCAACTGTTTGGCCGTCTGAAGGTCTGCGGCAGGGTGGGTTGACCGGAGGATCCGGGTGGTCAGCCAAGCGCCCGGTCCACGAAGCCGTATGCCATCGAGCACGCCCGGAATTGGTTGACGGTTTCGCGGCTCTCCTTGGTTCCCTTGTGGCTCCAAACTCGCAATCTTGATCCGGCCAGGTGCTCCAGCCAAGCGCAAACTGGCTTGCTGGGCTGCTATTTGGGTGTCGAACACCAACGTTTGGGCGTGCTCGCCAAGGGCCAGTTCGAGTCGGCTTGCCGTGTCGGCGTCGGTTTCGATCAGTTCGGCGAGGACCCCAATCAAGCCGGGGTGGGATTCGGGTCGCTCCAAGACTTTTCTCACGCCTTCGGCGAGACCCTCTCGACTTTGGCGGAGTTCAACCAATGCATCGAGTCGACTTTGGATTCGTGCTTCAGCCGCGCGAATCTCCGAGAGGTTTGATGCCAAGATTGCCTGTTGTTCGCCGAGCGACGACAAGGTTGCCGCCTGAACGGTGGTGTTTTCCTCGGCCAAGGTCTTTGCTCGCTCAGCGGAACGGAACGACTCTCGGGCGGATTCCAACTTCCGAGCGATTTCGGCTGTTTCTTCGCGAAGCGACTGCAGTCGCTTGTTCGCGGCTTCTTCTTGTTCTCGAGTCCCTTCTCTTCTGGCTTCGCTTTCCGCGGCTTCAGAACGCCTGCGTTCTGCTTCCTGTTGGGTCTCCGTGACTGCTTCTTCAGATCGAATAGCCTGTCGCTCGGCTTCGGTGGCCGCCTGGCGGGTCCGAGTCCTTGCCGAAACCGCCTCATCGAGGATTTGCCTTGTTTTTTCCAGTCGAGTCGAGGCATCATCATTCAGCTGGCTGTTGATGTTTCGTTCAGTCGCGAGTTCAGACTCTCGGCGATCGAGTTCTTGGAGTTCCCGTTGATCTTCGTCGTTGGCCTTGGTTGCCGATTCGTAGCGTTCCTCTGCAGCGCGAAGTGCTTCTGAAGCCGCGGCGTATTCCGCTTCGGCTTTGCTCTGGGCTTGCTCACTCTTGCGCCGATGCTGCCAGGCTTCGGTTTCGCCTTCTTTTTTCGTGTTGAGATCAACCTCCGCCTGCTCCAGCGCGGCCAGCCAAACGGTGCCATTTGCTGCTGCTTCTCGGCGTCTCTGTATCGCTTCACTCAGTTCGGCTTCGAGCCGGAGAAAGGTCTCGGTGATCAGATGGCGTTGCAGATCGATCCGTTCTGTTTCTAAAACTTGGAATTGGCGTGCTCTTTCCGCTTGATTGCGGATGGTCTTGAGCCGCCGCTCGGTCGAAGCCAGGGATGCTCGAAACACTTCCAACTTCGATTCAGATCGCTCCAAGCTTCGAGCAGATTCTTGCCGTCGGTCTCGAAAACCAGAAATCCCGGCCGCCTCTTCGAGGATTCTTCGCCGTTCTTCGGGCTTGGCCTGCAGCATTGCGGCCACTTGCCCCTGCTCGATCATGGCGTATCCACCCTTGCCCATGCCGGTCCCGTACAGCAGCTCTCGAATCTCTTTTGCTTTGGCCTTCGCCCCGTTGATGGTGTAGCGGGAGTTGTTGTCACGGTCCAAAGACCGGCCGATGGAGACTTCTTCGGTATCGATGGGCAGTTCACGTTGCGGCTGGTTGTTTTTGTCCCGCCCCACAATGGGGTTGGAGAACACCAATTCCACTTTCGCCAGATCCGATGGTGAACGTGCGTGTGCCCCCGCGAAAATCACGTCCAGCATGGACCCGCCACGGAGACTTTTGGCCGAACGCTCTCCCAGCACCCATTTCAAAGCGTCGACCACATTGGACTTGCCGCAGCCGTTGGGGCCAACGATCCCGTTGATGGGCGCGTCAAACCGAACTTCGGTGGCATCCGCGAAGCTTTTGAATCCAGAAAGCGTGAGTCGTTCAAGACGCATGGTGGGGGAAGACCTCCTTGTCTTCACAATGGGTGGGCGGCGACGTCTCCACGTCAAGCCCCGATCGTACCTCGATCAGGCCGGTAGAGGATCGAAATCAGGACGATCCGTGGATGGTGGTGGGGTGTCGAAATCACGCCTTGGGCCCTCTGGCTGCGGGGCCAGTTGGTTCGGAGGCTGGATTTCGGTTGATTCAGCTGGAGGAGGGCTTGGAAGCGCCGGCTCTCCGGGCAGAGGTTCGAAGTCTGCACGTTCTTGATCGGTCCCTTCAGTGGAGCTGTCCACTGTGAACGTGATGTCCTCATCAAAGTCTTGGCGAATGGTCTGGGTTTGGTCTGGACGGACTTCGAATCTCCGGGCCAAGGTCGCCAGCATTCGGTCCTGTTGGGCTCTAAATGGGATGCCTCGGTCCACCGTCCGGCAGATGCCGTACAGGGCCCCAACGGTTGCGGCGTAGTCCAGTCCAAACCCTTTGCGGCCAAGGGAACTGTCCTCCGGCGTTGCCAATGACTGCACCAAAGCCAGCAGGGTGGGGGCCGACCCGAGCACTTGCCCATCGTGCCGTAAGCGGACCAGATCGTCTCCGTCTTCAGCCACGGCCATGATGTTTTGGGTGGTCAAGTCGGCAAACAGGGGGCGGGACAATTCGTGTTGGGGGGCAAAGACCACAACCCGTGGGATCAGGGTTTGGGTGACATAGACCAAAGGTTGGGAGCTGTCGACCAAGTCCACTTCAAACTCTGGATGGAATCGCACCCGGCGCACCGTGGATGACCCCAAATCAACAAGGGCTTCGTATGCGGCGAGACGGATGTCCAACTCATCATCATCCACCAGTTTGGTCAGGGCGAATTCCAAACGAGGGTCCCATGGCAGTTCGGCCATCAATACGGCTGAAAGCCGGCGCAATTCAGGGTCATCACTTTCCGCGAAGGCCTCAAGATGGGGCAGGACCAACGGGTCGTCCAGCCACGCCCCAGCTTTCAAGGCGGCTTCACGGACTCTTCGCTCCGCCGCGTCGTACAAACCTCGAGTGGTGGCCAGTGCCTTGGGCCCCATGGCTCGCCATCGCCAAGCCGCGTCCAAGGCCATCCGCGGATTGCGTTGGACTTCTCGCGCGACCAAAGCCGCTGAAGCTTCTTGCCGTGCTTGCTGGATGGTGGTGTGTCGCAAGAGTTGTGCGAAGGTCGTGGTGTCTTGGGACCAGCGTGGAGGCACCACGATCGAAATCATTTCGTCGCTTTCACCCCGGGCCACATCATCTCGCATCCCCGGATCTTGGGGGAACCGAGCGTTGACCGCGCTGGCAATCATGCGTGAGCGAGCGTGGCTTGGACTTGCGAGGCGCAGACGCAAGGGGACCCGTTTGGTGGCTTCTCCACCGCCGATGATTCGGGCTCGAGTCAGATCGATCAACTCTTGACCGTTGCTTCCCCGAAGCGCGAAGGGATTCACAAAGAGTGGACCTTTTCCTTCACCAAGAGCGTCCGCTTGGCGGGAGCCGGTTGGAGGCAATCCACCGCCAGAGGCAGGGCGCAAGTCACAGGTGTACAAGCGGCCACCGAGCAGACTGGTGGCATCGGTCCGGGGATCAATGATGACCTCCAGATCGAATTGCGTGCCGGGGGTTCGCTTTTGCCGCGCGTTGGCTCCCGGGGGAAGTGTGCCACGAACAATGACCACCGCGGTACGCGGGTCATTCAACATTCGTTCCGGTGGAGGCGCACTCCCTTGGCTTCCTGAGGGGCCGATGCCTCTTCGGGTCATGTCTGCGGACATATGGGCCCTGAGATCTGGTGGCATCGTGGTGCAGCCAGTGCCATCAAGTCCCACAACCAAGCCATAGCCTTCGACCGCCACCGGCTCAAATCCCACCAAGATGGATTCTTGCGCGATTGTGCCACGCATGACCTGCGGAACATCAAGCCGGAAGTCTGCTTGGACTCGGGTGGGGCCTGGAGCGCTGTCTTCCAATCGCTCCACGGTTGGCTGACAGGCCACCAAAGACAGGTAGGCAAGGCTCAGGACCAAGGACGCGTACGGCAATGTCTTGGGTGCGTTGACCATCAGTCCGCGCTGCTGGACTCGAACCAGCGACCTACTCGGTGTAAACGAGCCGCTCTGGCCAACTGAGCTAAGCGCGGTAAGTATTCAATTCTATAAGGAACCATCCTCGGATTGGGGGACATCTTGCTCGAACGCCAAGATTGCCCGTTTTCTGTCGAGTTGGGGACCATTTTGATCATCCCCGGCGTATCCCCCCAGCCCGGTGGCTCCAATGACCCTATGGCAGGGGACCAGCAAGGGGAGTGGGTTTCGTCGCATGACTTGGCCAACCGCCCGAGCGGCTCTCGGGGAGCCGACGGATTGAGCGACCTGTCCGTATGTTCGGGTTTCTCCCCAAGGGATCATGGCGCAGGCCCGACGCACGCGACTGGTGAAATCTTGACCTTTGGGCAGCCATGGTTTCACATCGACGGCGATGCCTTTGCACCAATTTTCAATCGCAAGAACCAAGTCTTGGTGAAGATGTTCGTCTATCTGTCCCGAGATGGGGGAAGCAGTAGCCCACGACAGTCCGAGTTCTTGGTGTTGCTTGAGCACCATCGTCCCAAAGGGGGTGGTGATGGTCCGGAAGCGGACGGATGGCGGGTTGGTGCTCACCGATCCACTTTGAAATCCACCACCAGCGGCAAGTGGTCGCTGGCTTGGCGCCGCAAAGAGTGCGGCAGCCATGAAGGGTCAACATCTTGAGTGTCAAACACCACGGCCATTTTGGGGGTCAGTTGGCGGCTGTGCAGAACGTAGTCCAAGCGGCCAGGGAGAAAACTGCTCGATTCGTTGTCCCAGGTGGCCATGGTGGCCCCGTCGGGTTGTCGCATGTCAATGGTGGTCAGGCCTGATTCTTCGAGTCGATCGAGTGGGGTTCGGCTGCCCACGAGGTTCAAATCGCCAGCGAGCACCACACGGTTGGATTTCCCCAGCCGTTTGGTGATGGCATCACGCAGGTCTTCGGCTTCAGTGATGCGTTTGGTGTCCTCTTTGGAGCCGTCCCGGCCGCAACATTTGAGGTGGGTTGCGATCAACACGACGGGGCCACTTTTGGTGCGGATGGCTGCCGCTGCGGAACGGTTCGTGGCAACGGCTGAAAGACCAGGAAGCGAGGCGGCACGGTTGCTCCTGATGGCCACGGCGCAGCGAATGCGTCCGCCATCTTTCCCAACCTGGACCTCCCAGCCATCCGCGTCGGGCATGGCTTCCTCGAGCATGGCGACAATTTCATCTTCGTCCTGATCGGTCATCATCTCTTGAAGCAAGATCGCATCTGGATCGAGGGCGGCGAGCAATGTTCCGGCGGGTTCTCGCTCATCGAGAAGATTGCCCCACTCCACGTTCCAGTTGACCAAACGGAAGTCCACATCGGTGCCTCGCGCGAAATCAGATTTCTTCGCGAAGGTGGGTTTGGCCGGGGCGAACTTTGGCAATGGAATGGTGGAGGCTTGAGTCTCATCAATGACTCCGCCTTCGGCATCGAGCACCATCCATTTCAAGTTGGCGGAAGGTCCGCTCAGGAAGTTCTTTCGACGACCGATGGAGAACTCAAAAGCGCGTCCTGATGTCGCGGGAGCCGTGGCAATTCCAGCAGACCATGCTGGCTGCGTGCCACTCTCCACCCAAGCGGCTTGGAATTTCTCGCCTGTAGGCCCCAGCAAGGCGGCGCCCATGCCGGGCTTGTTCGGATCTTTCCGATCTGGTCCCGGCATGGACAATATGGCGTCGGTGCCCGAGAGTCCGTGGCACTGCTCTCCGCTTTTCGTGTTGCCGTCGGCATCCAACACCAACAGCAGTCGGTAGTCCATCGCTTGCAGGTTCAATAGCGGACCCTTCGCTGGGCTGAGTTCAAGCCACAAATGCAGTGTGCTTCCGTCGGCGGTCCATTTGGTCACGCCCAAGTCTGGGCCACCGGATGGCGCGTCAATTGTGTCCATGCAAATGGTGTTCGTGACGTTGGCCCAATCGTCAAATTGTCCATCCATCACGATGGAGTCGGTCGCAGCGATGAGGAGCAGTGGGAGCATGTGATTTTCCAGAAGGTGTTGAAGGTTTGGATCAGTGGGGCAAGGGGAACTGTGCGCAGAGCGAACGGACTTCTTCTCGTACGGAAGCAGCCGCTTCACCTCTCGAGGCAACCACGCGTTCAATCCAGTCGGCGACCTGTTGCATTTCAGCTTCACCAAGACCTCGGGTGGTGGTGGCTGGGGTGCCGAATCTCAGGCCACTGGTGACCATGGGGGGGCGAGGATCGTTGGGAATACCGTTTTTGTTGACCACGATGCCCGCGTCACCCAGCCAAGCTTCCACTTCGGCGCCGGTCAGATCAGCGTCTCGATCTCGCAGGTCAACCAGCAGCAAGTGGTTGTCCGTGCCGCCTGAACACAGACGGAAGCCGTGATCGGTCAGGCCTTTGGCGAGCGCCTTGGCGTTGGCGACCACTTGGGTTTGATACTCCCGGAAGGAGGGTTCCAGAGCCTCGCCAAAAGCTTGGGCCTTGGCGGCAATGACGTGCATCAAAGGTCCACCTTGGGAGCCTGGGAACACTTTGCGGTCGATCTTTTTGGCGATGTCTTCGTCGTTGCTCAAGATCAAGCCGCCCCGTGGTCCACGGAGGGTTTTGTGGGTTGTGGTCGTGACCACATGAGCATGAGGGAACGGGGAGGGATGGACCCCAGCTGCCACCAATCCAGCGATGTGCGCGATGTCAGCCATCAGATAGGCGCCGACCTCATCGGCGATCTCACGGAATTTGGCGAAGTCGATCAGTCGTGGGTAGGCGCTGAAGCCACAGATGATCAATTTGGGTTTGCATTCCAACGCCCGGGCCCGGACGTGCTCCATGTCAAGCAATTCGGTGTCGGCGTCAAGGATGTAATCATGAATGTCAAAGAACGTTCCGGAGAAGTTGGGCTTCAATCCGTGAGACAGGTGTCCACCGTGCGCGATGGGCAAACTCAAGACCCGGTCTCCGGGTTGGAGCAACGCCATGAATGCCGCAATGTTTGCGTTGGCCCCACAGTGCGGCTGCACGTTGGCAAAGTTGCAGCCGAACAACTCTTTGGCGCGATCGCGAGCAAGGTCTTCGATTTGATCGTGGAATTCACAACCGCCGTAGTACCGCTTTCCGGGATAGCCTTCCGCGTATTTGTTGGTCAGCCAAGACCCAGTGGCTTCCATCACGGCCTTCGAGGTGTGGTTCTCACTGGCAATAAATTCGAGCGTTGAATCTTGGCGTTCGGCTTCCTGGTCCAGCATGGCGGCCAGTTGCGGGTCAGTGGAACGAAGTGTGGACAGTGGGTCAGTGGTGGTAGCCATATTCTGTCATTCTAGGGGTATGCCAAACTCGCCGAAGTTCTGGCGTACACCTTCGTACACCGCGGTGCAGACGGTTGATCCCAAATTCAAACTGGGACGCCGTGCCCCTTCCAGCATGGGCAGTTTCAGCAGTGCCTCAGCACCAAAGCGTGATTTGACCGTTTCGAGCACGCCGTCGGGCACGCCCTGGGATTCTCCTCCAAAGAGAAGGTGGTCCCCGGGGCGCAGTTCGGTCTCCCACGGCGTGCCTCCCGCCTTGGCGGTGAACAAGAACAACCGTTGCGGGTTGGCTTTGCGCAGGTATGTCTCAAAATCGCTGTATTCCCGCACATCAAGCTTGTGCCAGTAGTCGAGTCCTGCCCGCCGCACCGCTTTTTCGTCGATGTCAAACCCGAGGGGATGGATCAAGTGAAGGACCCCACCGGTCACGGCCACGGTCCGGCCGATGTTGCCGGTGTTGTTGGGGATCTCGGGGGCGTGGAGCACAATGTGGAACATCGTCTCGTACTGTATGAGCCATGTTGATCTCATTGTTGTTGTTGGCTTCAATTGATCTGGTCGAAGTTCGGTCCACGGCGGTGGATTTTTTGCTCGACCGGCAGGAGAACAGCGCCGAGTGGCCTTACCGAGGCGTGTATCAAGTGCGTGGATCGGAAGGTTTGGAGAACCCCATTGGTTACCGGGTGGGGGGAACGGCCATCGTGATGCAAGCTCTCGACACGGTGCCTGCTGATGGTCCTCGTGCAAAAGACCGGACCAAGGCGATTGAGCGATCCCGCTTGTTCTTGGTTCAGGCCATGCAGCATTCTGGCATGGCCCATGTCTTCTCCGAGACCTACGATGTCCGTGGTTGGGGGTGGTGCTACGCCCTTGAGACGCTTATCACGCTCCGCCGGGATGGACTGGTCCCGGATGATGCCTTGGTGAGCCACCAGCAAGCAGAAGTCCATGCATTGAAGGGCATCCTGACCACCGAAATCAAAACGGGGGGGTGGAACTATTCCCGTCGCCGGGGATTTGCCTCAGGAAGCCCCGGCGAGGCCTCGCCGTTCATGACTGTTCCCACCCTTCGTGCCTTGAGACTGGCCAATCAGCATGGTCATACGGTCCCCGACGAGGTCTTTGAACGCGGCGCTGCGGCTTTGGTTCGCTCTCGGACCAAGGCCGGTGGCCAAGCCTATGCCGGGAGTCGCCCGGACCCTGTTCCGGGAAGTACGGGGCGGATGTTGGCCGTTGAGTCGTACCTCGTGGAGGCTGGTCTTGGAGACTTGTCCAAGTTGCGCGGTGCTCTTGATGCGTTCTTTGCCCATTGGGAACGGCTGGAAGAACGTCGTCAGCAACGCGGCACGCATGTGGCTCCTTTCGGGGTCGCTCCTTACTACTTCATGTACGCCCACGAACAAGCCTCTCGCGCGATCATGCTGTTGCCCAGAAGTGAGCGTGGTGAGTACGCCAGACTGTTGCGTTCGCGGTTGGAGCAAGTGCGAGACCCAGGAGGGACTTGGAATGACCGAGACCCCACAGATCCCAGATTGGTCCGTACCGCCAATTACGGCACCGCTATGGCTCTGATGAGCTTGGATCGGATCTCTGGTGTGGATGATCCTCGCGAATCACGCAACCGATGATGCGTCTTCCGTCAGGAAGATCACTTCAATGCAATCAAGAAAGGGTTGCCCTGCCGTTCCTGCCCGATGGTGGTGCTTGGCCCATGTCCGGGGTACACCCGTGTTTCGTCGGGCAGCGTGAGGAGACGTCGGAGGGAGGTCGCCATGGCCTCAGGCTCGCTGGTCGGAAAATCTGTTCGGCCAATCGATCCTTGGAACAGCGTGTCCCCACCCACAAGCACACCGCTGGCTTTGAAGTACAGGCCGATCGATCCCGGCGAATGCCCGGGCAGGTGCAACACGGTTGCTTCATCGGAGCCGACCGGAACCACCTGTCCATCGACGATGGTTCCAGTGGCCGGGCGGCTGGTGACGTCAAAGCCCGAAAGTGAAGAGAGGTTCAACTCCGGACGGTTGAGCCATTCTTGTTCCGCGGGGTGCACCAAAAGAGGTGGATCTCCGAAGTTGGCACTGACCGCGTCAATTCCGGCAATGTGATCCACATGGGCGTGGGTCAAGATGATCTGCTTCACCTGCAGCTTGTGCTCTTGTAAAAATCCAATGAGTGGGGCGGGGTCCATGCCGGGATCGCAGACGGTCACCTCGCGGTTGGTGGTTTGCAGGACCAGAGCATTGGTTTGCCAAGGACCCAAAGGTATTGGTTGGACGTCAAGAGCCATGATCGGTGGATAGTATCCCCCTGTGCTCAGTCTTCCGCGCAAGTTGATCTCATCCGTCCTGATGGTGTTGTCTGGCTGCTCTGCGTTGGACACCATTCGAGATGACTTTGGTGCGTTGCAAGAAGACACCACTCTCTTGGTTGAAAATTTCATCAACCCCGTGGCCGCTGAGTCAAGACGCCTGAAATCCGAACGCCCCGATGATCGTCGTGAAGCACTCTTTCGAGTGACCTATCAATCATGGGGAGACAATGATGCCTTTGGTCCGGTCTATCGACTCATGGCCGGCGGTGATCAAGATCCTGCCGTTCGCGCGGCCGCTTTGTTGGCGTTGGCCCGACATGGTGGGCCTGAGGATGCTCCACTTTTTGAGACGGCATTGACTTCCACCCACCGGGTGGAACGTCGAGCAGCTGCGATCTTCGCCCAACGTGTCCACATGCCGGATTTGATTCCGTTTATGGCCGAACGTTGCAGCAATGCTGAGGAAGACGTCCAGGTGCGGCGTGACTTGATCGTGGCGTTGTCGCAGTATGAAAATGATCGTGCGGTGGATGCCTTGGTCTCTGCTCTCGATGCCTCTCGGTATGCCATTGTCGAAGCAGGTCGATCTGGGCTGCAACGGTTGACCGGTATGGACCACGGCACGGACTCGGCGTTGTGGCAATCTGCGATCAATGCCGCCCGACGAGAGGGTCAACTTTTTGCCAAGGCAAAACCGTACGCTTTTCCCGTATACGACCAGGCCCCGGGTTTTCTGGATCAACTGGCGTACTGGCGTCCACGTCCACGGGAAACGTCGGGTCCACCCATCGGTCTGGGCGCGGAACCCAGCCCATGATCCGGTTGGTCCGACGCAAAGACGGGCTCGAGGTTGAGCCATCAACTTCAATTGCGAACATCCAGCCCATTCGCTGCCTTCTTCCGATGCCAGATGCGTCCACCGAAGGGCGTACTCCCGGAGGGGTGTTCGTGGCCCGCCATGATTCTCGAGGACTGGTCATCAGTGACCCCCATGCCCCATGCCGCAGTTGTTCTCGGTGCACCGATGGTTTGTCGGAGGCTTGTCTTCAACGTCGGTGCCCGGGTCGAGGGATGGATGAGGGGGGGTTGGCCGAGCGGCAGCTTTGTGCAGAAGAATTGTTGATTGATGTGCCAGCAGATGTTGACCCCGACGTGGCCATTTGGTCCTCGGAAGCGGCCACGGCCCTCGGTGCGATGCGATCGGTGGTCCCAGGTGATCGTCCGTATGTCAGTGTGGTGGGTGACAGTGCCGCGGCCATCCTGGCGGGGGAGCTTGGTTCGCAGCGAGACAGCCGATTTCGCTTGTTGTGTCAGCGTGACTCCACGCTGAAAGAGGCAGAGCGGCGAGGGATCCGAGTGCGGCTTCTGTCTGATGTTGGCCAACACGGCGATCAAGATGTCTTGGTTCTTCTTGATGGTGCGCTGGAGGTGCCATCATTGTTGCCGTTGCTGCGGCCTCGCGGTCGACTGGTGCTGGCGCGACCACCACGGGTTTCGGTTGATTTCTCCACCTTGTATCGCCAGCAATTGACGGTGGTGCCGTCGGCGGCATCATCTGTCCGTTCGGGATTTGATGCTTTCATGAAGGGTGTTCTCCGAGCGGATGGGCTCGCCGAAAGGGTGTTGGCCCTCGAGGAAGTGGGTCAGTGGTGGCAGAAACCCCGAGCTCGGACCTTGGTTCGAATTGGGGCCACTCTGTGAATTCAGGGCTCCGCAGCGGCGCAAAGTCTGGTATTCAAAGTGGCAAACTTGCGGGTTTGTCAACTTTCAGCGCCATCCGCGTGGTTGCGTTGCCAGTGCTCCTGCAGCAATTTCTGCAGGCCATGGTTGGCATGGTGGACAAGATGCTGGCGGGTCGACTGCCTGAACATCAGGTTCTTGCGGCATTGGACGCCATCGGGATTGGGTCCTTTGTTGGGTGGTTTATTGGCATCGCTATGGCTGCTTTGGGCGTTGGTGGATCCGCCATCATCGCCAGGGCGATGGGGGCGGGTCGGGCCGAAGAGGCTGGCGTTGCATTGCGGCGATCTATGGAATTCAGTTTGTTGTGGGGCGCCGTGGTCGGCTCCATTCTTTGGTTGGGAGCTGACCCGATCAGCCGTTTGATGGAGTTGTCGCCCAGCGCGGATGCCTTTTACCGCCAATACATCGGCATCGTTGCATTGTCGATGCCCGCCGCGGGCTTGTTCATGGTGACTTCAATGAGTTTGCAAGGCGCGGGTGAAACCCTTCGGCCAGCGTTGGCGGCAATTGTCTTGAACATCGTCAACGCCGTGGTCTCCGCGGGACTGGCTCATCCTGATTGGGGTGGGCTGGGTGTCGCAGGGATCGCCTGGGGAACTGCGGCCGCTCATTATTGCGGCGCCATTTTGATGATCATCATTGCTCTGCGGGGGACCACCGATCTTCGTTTGCCCCGTCGTGTGGGTGATGAATATCAAGGCATGCTGGGTCGCTTCGTCAAAATTGGCTTGCCTTCGTTCGCTGAAGGTATTTCGATGTGGTCCGTCAATATTTTCATTCTGCAATTCATTGCCACCATCGGGCAGCGCCGAGGTTTGGAAGAGGGCCTGCAGGGGGTTCACATTGTGGCCGTTCAATGGGAGGCGTTCTCCTTCCTGCCCGGATTTGCCATAGGCACAGCGGCTGGCACTTTGGCCGGACAGTATTTGGGGGCCAATGACCCGCGGCAAGCCCGTCGGGCCGTCTGGCTTTGTGTGTTGATCACCGCCGTGGCTATGGGGGCTTTTGGCATTCTGTTTATGACGATCGGTCTGCCGCTCACGCGTTTGGTTTCCAACAACCCGCTGCACCTAGAAGAAGTGCCACGGCTCTTGTTCATCGCCGGAATCTTCCAGATCCCATTCGCGATCACCATGGTCTTGCGTCAAGCACTGCGAGGAGTCGGAGATACTCGCTGGTGTTTGTTCATCACCACGGGAAGCAGTTATCTGGTCCGATTGCCATTGGCGTGGTGGCTTGGCGTCAAACTTGAGTTGGGAATCGCTGGCGTTTGGTGGGCCTTGATGGGTGAGTTGACGCTTCGGGCCATCCTTTTTTCCTTGCGCTTCCGAAGCCGGGCTTGGGAATCAACAAAGGTCTGAGCCGTCCTTTTCAGCAGATTGCTGGGGAGCAGCACTCTGCGGGTCAAAGTACAAAAGTATGCACGAAGTTGGGGTCTGAACCGGTGGGTTCACTCTGAATCGGTGGCTTCGTCTTCTTCGATGTCGTTCAGATCTTCTTCGATCTCAGGAGCCTCTTCCGCAGCCTTCGCAAGCTCGGCATTTTCAGCCTTCCACTTTTCAATCTTGACCTTGTCGGGGGCCAAGACCATGGCGAGTTCTCTTCCGTTGCGACGAGGGGGTGCTTCCACCTTGGAGAGTGGTGCGAGGCGATCAGCAATGTCTGCCAATCGCTCCATCCCCTTGTCGGTCAGGGTGACCTCACGACCACGGAAGCGTTGGACAATTTGCACCTTGTGGCCCAGAAGCAAGAATTTCTGGGTTTGTCGAATTCGAATCTCGATGTCGTTCTGCCCAATTTTGAGTGATCGCCCCAGACGGATGCTTTTGAGTTCAGCGGTCTTGGAGTTCTTCTTGTTGGCCCGTTCTTTTTTGGATTGTTCGTAACGGAATTTGCCGTAATCCAAAATTCGACACACCGGTGGGTCGGCATCTGGCGCAACTTCAACCAGATCGAGTCCCAGTTCTCGCGCTCGGTCCAATGCCTCTGCGGTGTCAACGACACCAACCATTTGTTCCTGCTCATCGATCAAGCGGATGGGGTTCCGCCGAATTTGATCATTCATTCGGGGGCCACGGTTGGCGGGTTGATGGGGGCCACGGACTAGTCGACGTGCGATGGTGAATACCTCAATAGGGAACAGAAGGAGCCAGACGCGACATCACGCCTGAGCGAGAAACTTTACCCTCGGAATAGGGGGTCGGCAAGATTCAAGATGATTCTTCAGACGCCTCGGGGAAGAATTGGGCGGCGACCGAATGCTGGCCCCTGGTTGTGGACTCCTCGTGCAAGGCCCGGACAAACTGCTCGCGTGGGACACAGCCAAGGTCCTTGGGAATGCCTCGCATCCGGACACTGACCGTGTCATTTTCCTCATCACGGGGCCCAACCACCAAGGTCCAAGGAATCCGGTCTTCGGCGGCCAGACGGATTCTGTTTTGCACCCGCTCGGCTGAGTTGTCGAGATGAGATCTCAACCGCAGTGCTCGCAAATCGGCATGAACGCGTGCGGCGTAATCGGCACTCTTGTCGCTGATTGGAAGTACCCGGACTTGTTCTGGAGCGAGCCAAGTTGGGAAAGCACCGGCAAAATGTTCGATCAACAAGCCGCAGAATCGCTCCATTGAGCCAAATGGTGCTCGGTGGATCATCACCGGGCGGTGAGGTTTGTTGTCGGCGCCGATGTAGGAGAGGTCGAATCGTTCAGGCAAGCTGTAATCCACTTGTACGGTTCCAAGCTGCCATTCTCGACCGATGACATCCCGGACCACAAAGTCAATTTTGGGGCCGTAGAAAGCAGCTTCGCCAGCTTCCTCAGTGAAAGGAACGCCGAGGGTTGCAGCCGCATCGCGGCACGCTTGTTCGGCGCGGTCCCATCGATCAGATTCACCGACGTACTTCGATGAGTCGGGGTCACGCAGTCCCACCCTTACCCGGAAATCTGTCATGCCCAAAGTTTCGAAGATTGTCCGGACCAATGACAAGCAACCCTGTAATTCTTGGGGGACTTGTTCTTCAGTGCAGAAACAGTGGCCGTCATCTTGTGTGAATCCACGAACTCTGGTCAAGCCGCCAATTTCACCGGATTGTTCCCAGCGGTACACCGTGCCGAATTCCGCAAGTCGCACTGGCAGGTCACGATAGGAGCGTGGTTCACATGCGTAGATCTGAATGTGGTGGGGGCAGTTCATCGGCTTCAGGAGGAAGCCATCGATCTCACCAGATTCCAAACGTTCGGAGAAATCAGCACCATTACTGCTGCTTTGGGCCAAATTACCCATCAGTTCATTTTCCAAGATAGGTGGGAATTGACTCTCGCGGTAGTACGGGAAATGCCCAGATGTGCGGTACAAGTCAAGCTTGCCAATATGCGGAGTAAATACCTGTCGATATCCCTGGAGATCAAGTTCTTCGGTGATGAAGTCTTGCAAACATTGGCGAAGGGTGGCTCCGTTTGGAGTCCACAAGACCAGCCCACTACCCACTGTTTCATCAAGGTGGAAGAGGCCTAACTTCTTACCCAGAACACGATGGTCACGTGCCTTGGCTTCTTCTCTTGCATCCAAATGTGCTTGAAGTTGCTCTTTTCGGAAAAAAGCTGTGCCGTAGACTCGAGTAAGTCTGTCCGAGTCCGCATCTCCGTGCCAGTAACTGCTGGCTAAGGACATGATTTTGAAAGCTCCGATTCGTCCGGTTGAAGGCAAGTGGGGCCCGCGACAAAGATCTTCCCAGTGTTCTCCTGGGGTTCCAGTGGCGTACCAGGAGAGGCTGGATGATCCGGCCTCAAGCGCACGCTGGGCGTTATCGAGTTTGAATTTGCTCCCTTCAGATTGGAGCTTCTCCAAGCCGTCACCTTGGCTGAGTTCGTAGCGGGTGAACGGACGATCTTCCGCAACGATCTTGGCCATCTCTGCTTCAATGGCTTCGAAGTCACCTTCTCGGAGGGGGCGTTCTTCTGGGAACGCGATGTCGTAGTAGAAGCCATCGGCCAGCGGGGGGCCATACACCAATTGCGCTTCGGGGACCACGCGTTGGATGGCTTCTGCCATGACGTGGGCGGTGGAGTGGCGCAGCAGTTCGAGAGCTGCCGGGTCGGGTTCGGCATTCTTGCGGGGTTCGGTGAGAATGCTCACCGAAGCATCGGCTTCGATCAGGTACTCCAGATCGCGGGCTTCCCCATTGACGGTGATGGCCAGGGCGGCTTTGGCCAGTCCAGCCCCGATGTCGGCGGCCAAGTGGGCCCCGGTCACGGGGCCGTCAAAAGAGCGGGTGGAACCATCTGGGAGCGTCAGAACGGGCATAGATCCATATCCTACGGGGGAACACTTGACGTTGGGCTCTTCTCCGCGTCGAATAGTGTTGTGGACTGTCCTCGATGTGGTGCGAAGAGCGAAGTGTTTGACTCCCGAAAAGCGGACAAGGGGTCGGCGATCAAACGTCGTCGCAAATGCGTGAGCTGCGGTCACAAATGGTCAACCATGGAGCGGACCGAGCGGGCCCGTACGTTGCGTGTGGTGAAACGATCCGGTTCACGCGAAGCTTTTGACCCCAGCAAAATCTTGCAGGGCATCGATATTGCCTGCGGCAAGAGGCCGGTTCCT
>PAHO01000002.1 GCA_002705085.1 Phycisphaerae bacterium
AAAAGCTGGGCTTGGAGATCGGTGGGGAAGCCGGGCCAAGGTTGTGTTGTCACTTCAACCGCTTCTTGGCGCCGGTCCGCGGTGATGCGCACGGTGCGGCGCAACAAGTCTTCACCGTCGTCAAGGAACTCAAACCGAACGCCGATGCGCTGCAGCACATCTTCCACGCCCAGCAAGGAGTCCTGCGGATAGTTGCTCAGTTCCACCCGGCCACAGGTAATCGCGGCGGCAATGGCATCGGTGCCCGCAATGATGCGGTCGGGCATCACGCGGTGGGTGCAACCGTGCAAGCGTTCGACGCCATCGACCACCAACCGCGGCGAACCTTCGCCGGTGATCTTCGCCCCCATCGCACGAAGCAAACGAACCAAGTCTGAAACTTCGGGTTCACACGCCGCCGACTCGATGATGGTGCGGCCCTTGGCCAGGACCGCCGCACATAACACGTTTTGGGTGCCGCCAACGGTGGGGCCGTTGGGGCCGCCCATGAAGATGATGCGACCTTTCAAACCATCCGCGGGCGCGGCGGCTTCAATCTGACCACCCGCCAATTCGATCTTGGCATCCAGCGATCGGAGTCCGTGCAGATGCAGATCGACCGGTCGAGCACCAAAGGCGCAGCCGCCGGGAAGCGAGACCGAGGCTCGTCCCCGGGCCGCCAGCAACGGACCAAGCACGCTGATGCTGGCCCGCATGGTCTTGACGATCTCATAGGGCGCGGTGGGGTCGGCCGCGTGATCGGACTGGATCCGCACGGTTCCGCCCAAGGGATTGTCCACATCCTCATGGCTGACCTTGGCCCCCAAGGAACGCAGCAGTCGAATCAAATTGCCCACATCCGCGTACGCGGGAACATCCTCCAAGACAACTTCTTCTTCCGTGAGCAGAGCGGCCGCCATGAGGGGCAAGGCCGCATTTTTCGCGCCAGGAACTTCGAGCTCACCGTCCAACTTGCAGGGACCCTTGATTCGGAATGCGTCCATCCAACCTCCAGTAGAGAAATGTACGGGCCATCTCCTTCACACGTGAAATCGGCCTGTTCTCCACATCGGCGGACATGCCCAAATGACTAAACTTGCAACGCAAAATGTCTGACTCCACCCCTGATCCCATTTTTCCCCCCGTGACCATGCATGCGGTCCGCCCCAACGAACCGGTGGTGGCCCGCGTCCACGCCAGTGTCCCGGCCACCTCCCGGCGGGCGGCCGGGATCGTTCGCCACGTCGAAATCGACGTCTCTGGCACCCCCCTTGAAGGCACATTCCGGGCCGGGCAGTCATTCGGCGTGGTGCCTCCAGGTGAAACCGCAAAAGGCAAACCCCACGGCGTTCGGCTCTATTCCATCGCCTCCCCCACCCGAGGTGAAGACGGGGCGGGCAAAATTCTGTCCACCACCACCAAGCGGGTGATTTCCGAATATTCAGATGCCGAAGATGCCGACCGCCACGAGTTGTTCCTCGGCGTGTGCTCCAACCACCTGTGCGACCTGCGCCCCGGCGATGAGGTCATGGTGGCTGGCCCCAACGGGAAAGGCTTCCTGCTGCCCGAAGCACCAGAACAACACAACTACATCTTCTTGGCCACCGGAACCGGTATCGCACCGTTTCGTGGGTTCCTCAAAGAGCTTCTGGAAGGGGAATCCCCATGTCCATCCAAGATCTTGCTGATGTTGGGCGTGCCTTGGGAAACCGACCTGCTGTACCGGGAAGAACTCGAAGCCCTCGCGCGGAAGCACGACAACCTTGAACTGCGGTGGGCCATCAGCCGAGAGAACCATCACCCCGACCGAGGTCCTTATGTGCACGACCGGCTGGAACGAGAATGGTCAGAGTGGGAATCGCGATTCACCGACCCCAAAGCGATGGTGTACGCCTGCGGTTTGGCAGGCATGCAAGTGGGCGTGTTCCGATTGCTCGCGCAACGCGGATTGACCGAACAATTCTTGAAGATCCGTGACGAAGAAACCGCGGCCATGGACCCAACGGAGTGGGATGACGCTCGCATCAAACGCTTTGTGCGTCCCGGAGCCCGAACCAAACTTGAGGTGTATTGACGCCTTCGACGGCCTCAGCCTGCGCAAGGGCCCCAGTTGGCCAAGACGTTGACCAAGTCCTCGTAGTCCACCGTTCCGCTGCTGTTCACATCAGATGGACATGGATTGGGAGGAGGGGCAGACTCGTATTGGAATTCGAACGCCCCGAGATCGGTGCAGAGTTCAAAAATAGAGCGGCCGGTGTTGGGCACTTCTGGGTGATCCAAACCTCGATTTTGACCCGCGAAATCAAGCAACAAGCCTTCGGAACTTTCGAAGGCGTCACCAGCATCGATGCAGGGTGAATTTTCCATCAGCGTGAAGTTGTTGGCCGCAGGGTCGACGAACATGGGATCGGTATCAATGTTCGCCACGCCACCCACGTACCCTTCAATCAGGGAGTACGCGATATCGGGGGTGCCAAATCCTCCGACGGCCGAAGGCAGGTTGCCCCAAGCAATGCAGTTTCGAATTTTGGGGCTGGTCGAGGGGCCAAAGTAGAACGCACCGGGACCGTTGCCCTGCAGGCTGCTGGCCGCCGAGTTTCTCGTGAACACAGAGTGCACGATGTCGGGCGAACCGAATCCGCTGTACCACGCGCCGCCAAGTGGTGCGAAGTTGTCCCGGAAGATGCAATGGTCAACCCGAAAGTCACCAAAGGACTGGTAGGTGAAGATGGCGCCGCCGCGGTCGGCCGCATTTCCAAAAAAGACACACTTGGTGAAGATGGCGTCGGCTGCCTCACAACAGGCACCGCCACCTGCCAGATAATTCCCTGGTGTAATCAGCGCCCCCACGCCGCCCTTGAAGGTCAGGCCTTCAAAAATGCAAGGATCGGTGAATTCGATCAGGTGCAAGACTGGTGCTTGCAAACCGGAAGCGTCAATGATGACATCCGCCGGATTACGCGTGCTCGACCGCAAGGTGAACACTTTGCGTGGAATCCCAGAACCCGGCACCGTCTCAGCAAACAATGCCTCGTTGTAGGTCCCCGGGGCCACAACAATCTCATCACCATCCGCTCGCGCGTCGATCGCCGCCTGGATGGTTTCAAAATCTCCGGGGACGTTCAGAATGTCAGCCCCCGCCGTTGTCCCAACCACCGCGCACATCACGAGCCATCGTGTCATCACACGGTCTCCAAATCACAGGGACCGGAATGGCCCCCCTTCGTAAATAATGTTACATGTCATTGGTTCTGATTCAACCAGCATCTCGCAAAGCATCCGGGGGTGGACATAAAAAAAGCCGGCCACAAGGCCGGCTGGGGACGTACGAAGGGGAGGGGAAACAGGCTTCGTTCGCCGTTGTGATGTCAGGACCATGGGTCCTCAATGCGAACCGAACCCAAAAGAGACCGGTCCGCGGCGGGCGACACCGAACTTCGGCGCCGCTATCAGGGGGGAGACGGTTGCACCAGAGCCAGAAGAGGAGGGCGGAGGGAGACCAAAGCCCCACTTCCAGGCATGACTGATGCATGTGCTATTGATGCGCCAAGGAAGGCCTCCCTTGGCTGTTGGCCCCGATCCACTGAGGGGCCCATTCCACCCTGATCGACGATGAGTGTGTTCCAAGCCAACTCCACCCGTGGATTGGCTTGGGCGGCTTGCCGTCGAACAAGCTGCACCTTCATCTTCAGCGGAAACCGTCAGAAGTCAATGCAGGGCAGCACTTTGTGTGTCCATGTGGGCAACCTGTCTCCCCCATCAGCGGGCGGGGACAGAATCCCGTTTGTTCCCCGAATCGTCACCAATGCGGTCAGGGTTATCCACCTCAACTCCAGATTCTTCCGGGGCCGACATGGTGGGAATGTGGAAGGCTGATGGCTGTCGACCCGTGGAACGGAGCATTCGACCGGAAGTGCCAACCCCAAAATCGTTGAGGACCCAGGCCACCAAAGCCGGGGCGGCGGGACGGTCCCCACACGAGGGATTGGCGATGGTGTCAAGACGAGCTTTCCCGCTATCAGTTCCCAAAAACTGTCGGCGAAAATGATTCGTGGGCCCGTTCAGGTCAGCCAAGTCCACCCAACCCATGCCTTCAAAGCAGTGCGTGGTCCCCGAAAACTTCACTTCGTTCTCGTTCCAAATTTCAAAGCGAAGTTGGGTGCTCGATGGTTCGGGATTGCGAGCAGTGAAATCAAAATCCAACGGGACCACCCCCAGTTGGGTCCGAACGGGCTGACCCATCACGGGGCTCGAGCCAACCGCATAAAAATCCAGCACTTGACGGTTGCCCGGGACCGCATATTCAACACCGTCAAGAGACAAATGTTCAGGGGTGGGTAAAGCGTCACCGGTCGTCCCAGCAATCGCGCGAAAAGCCGCCACCGGCAATTCGGCGGTGTCACTGAATCCCTGAAAGCGAACCGATCCGGAAAGTTGGTTGTGAGCGATGGGCTCGCCTTGCTGATTGCAAGCCACCACCACAACGTGCCCTTGCGAAGCATTCAAAGGAGCCAGCAAGTCCAGCAAGTCAAAGGTTCGGATGGTGTCCCCTGGCAAAGGTTCAAAACGCTCGTATTGACCGCTTGATCCACGAACCAGCAATCGAATGGCGATGTCGTTCGGATGGTCGTGCACCAAGAGGAGTTCGGCCTCGGCCCCACCTCCGGCGATATTGGATTGACCTTGCCCCTCGTTCAGCGCTCCGCTTGCGTCAATACCGACCGGAGGACACACCAACAGTGAACCTTGGCGGGCAGAGCCCACCCGGTCGTCATCGAGCGCCGTCAGCGCACTGCACAACAGGAGCGGCAGGAAGCTCATGACTCAAAAGTATCTCGGCCCAAGGCCCATGCCTTCAGAATCGAGCCTCCAACCGCGATTCGACGACAATTTCAGTGCTTTTGCACAGGTTCTCGGACACAAAAGACATAAAGGAAGAAAGCGGCACCCCCCTGGGAGCCGCAATCTTCAAAGTATGACGGTCGTGCTGGCGTCGCCAGCAACTTGTTTTATCGCAGACGACGCAACGAGCGAGGCTTGATGGAGAAGGAAGATTCCTCCGGAGCTGACTCTTGCTCGTAACTGATTGCACAAGGCTCAAGTCCGGCGCCAACAACGCCACCGGAAGCCACACCCCCCGAGTTCGGGTATCGAACCTGAACCATCAGCAAGGCTGCGTCGGCCGATCCCTCACAAGTGGGATTGGCGGTGCCGTTCAATCGTGCTTTGCCCGATTCGGTGCCGAGATTGGAGCGACGGAAGTGGTTGGTCGCAGAGTTGCTCCAACTGTTCAATTCGGAAATCTCAAGGAAGCTGGCACAACGGCTGGTTCCGGAGAACTTGAATTCGTTCTCGTTCCAAATCTCCGCTTCAATCTTCACCACGGGAGTTGGTGCGTTCTTGTCGGAGAAATCATGGCCAGCCACCAAGTGGCACAGGGCACTGTTTGAGATCAAATCAGAACCGGAAGCAAAAAAGTTCAGCACTTGTGAGGCCGGAGGTGCAGCAAAAGTCACACCGTCCAAATCAAGTCGATCTTCAGGTCCAACCCGATCCCCGTTGTCCCCTACCAAAGCCTGCGAAGCAAAGGCCGAGATTTCCCAGGAACCTGATCCGTCTTCTGACCAATCCGTTTGAATCAATGAACCCGACAAGTGGTTCCAACGGATTGGGGCACCGGCCGCATCAACCGACCACAGGTACACCGAGAACAGACCAGACTCAACATCAAATGGCGCCAACAAATCGCTGGCGTCAATCGAAGCTGGCTGGTTGCCCGTCAAAGCAAACGCAGTGTCGTAGTACCGACCATCGTCCAACAGAACGTAGCCCTGAACCCGAACACTGTTCGGGTGATCATTGGACAATAAAATTTGGCCATCGATATGTGGTGCGCTTTGGACAAACGGCGTGATCAAAACCGAACCCTTTTCGGTTTGACTGATCCGATCGTCTGCCGACAAACCACCCACTACAACCATGGCACCCAACATTGCTTGACGCATTGACATGTGTCGCTCCCCTTGGAATTGATCCCGGGAACATCCCCCCCGGGTCCACCCATTGTCCACGATCTTTCGACAATCTCAAGTGGAAAGTGTTGATAATTATGGATTTATGACTCAATTTGGCCGGTTCCGGGGGCCAAAAGCAGAACCGGCCGTCCCCGAAGGGACGACCGGCTCCATGTTGCATGACACGGCCGCCGAAGCGGGCGAGGGAGTCGAGGGCCGGCAGGTGCCGGGTCTCCCCGTCGCCCCGCCGGCAGGCCGGTGTCGTTCCACAGTCCATTCCCGCTGCACCCCACCCTGGGGAGGCAACGACATGGGCAGCGTTCGCTGAACGGTTCTGCCGAACCGAACGCGACCGTCCACCATCACCGCCGATGTTCAACCAATCACGCACTTCCGCATTGCGGGTCTCCAGTGCGAGTTGGCTTGGTCGCCAAGCTGTGTTGCCACGGCCTGGCGGGCTGTGCCTGATGGGTGAGCCCCGTACGCCGTCAAGGTTTGTGTTCCACACCGTGTGGTCCATCCCCCTGTCCGAAGCCCGGTCCCATCCGATCTCCTTGTGTGTCAAATTGTCGCGGATCTCAAGGAACCGCCAGAGCCTCCGGACGGCAGGAGCATGCCGTCCGGAGACGAGGTTTGTGTCACGTGGGCTGAGGACCAGGGTCCCTCACTTGCCCAAGAACATTATTTACGAAGCAAGCCGAAGGCCTTGCGGACGCGCTGACCAGCCTCTTCGGGCTCGGACTCGAGCTCGTAGGTGATGGTGGCGGAACGCGAACCGGTACCAGCGACAGAACCGTTACCAGCGGACGAAGCCATGAAGGCCCGCTCGGAGGATGGGTTGTCGTCGGAACCGCAGGAAGCATTGGCTTCGGTGGAAAGACGAGCTTTACCGAGGTCGGTGCCCAAGGAACTGGAACGGAAGAAGTTCACTGCGGAATCAGACCAGCTATCGAGAGATGAATCTTCGATGCAGCTCACGCAACGGGAAGTTCCGGAGAACTTGACTTCGTTGGAGTTCCAGATTTCAGCCACGATCTTGGTGTTGGGATCGGCAGCGTTCTTGTCCGCGAAGTCGTGGTCAAGAAGCTCGATGCACAGGGCGTCAGCGCTGGCAACGAAGTTGTAGGTCGCACCGTTGAACGCGGAGGAATACTCCACACCGTCCATGTTGATGGTACCGGCAACACCAATGGCGTCGCCATTGCCGCCTTGCAAGGCCGCGGCCGAAGCGTAGGCACCGGAACCGATGATGCCACCGGAGAGGTGGTTCCATCGCATTTGTGCGTTTGAGGCATCAACGGCCCAAACGTACATGGATACCGAAGAGGCCATACCACCGTCACCGAAGGGTGCGGCCAGGTCGTCGGTCGAGAAGGCAGTGATTTGGTTGGCGGTCAAGGAGAACGCCATGTCGTAAGACTCGCAAGCATCGTTGACGATGTACGACTGCAGACGGACGTCGGCTGGGTAGTCGTTCGAGATATGAATGGTGCCTTGGGCACCGGAATAGATGAGCAGCGAACCTTTTTCAGTCGCGGACAAACGGTCGGCACCGAGCACGGCGCCGGTGGTGGCCAGAGCGGCCAAAGCAGCGTATTGACGCATTGGGATAACCCTCCTGATAAATCCCGAGAATTGACGGCTGTCCTCCCGAGATGCCCTGCAGGTTAGGCGTAAGTCCAATAATCGCAAGGGCTTACAACTCTTTTTCTGGATTTTTATTGGACCCCGGCCTGGATACAAAAAAACCGCCACGGAAGACCGTGGCGGTTTGATTTGGCCCATGGTGGCCCTGAGTCTTACTTGCGAAGCAAGCCAAAGTTCTTGCGGACTTTGCCAGCTTCCTCGGGCTCAGACTCGAGGCTGTAGGTAAGGGTGGCCGATCTCGAACCGGTGCCAACGATTCCCATATCCTCAGGGTAGCCCGCGGATTGCACGTGGAAGGCATGCTCGGCGGAAGTGTCCCCGCAGGAACCGTTGGCTTCGCTGAAGAGGCGCGCTTTTCCGAAGTCACTGCCCAAGACAGCGCCGCGGAAGAAGTTCACCGCGGAGTCGGACCAAGTGGAGAGATCAGCGGACTCAAAGCATGTCACACAGCGTGCGGTGCCGGAGAATTTGACTTCGTCCATGTTCCAGATTTCAGCCACGATCTTGGTGGTCGCGGGATCAGCGGTTTTGTCGGCAAAATCTTTGTCCAAGAGTTCGATGGCCATGCCGCCAAAATCGGCTTGGAAGTTGACGGTCACGCCAGCGTAGGCCGAGGCGTATTCCACACCGTCCATGTTGATGGTGCCTGCGACGCCAACGGTGTCACCGTGGTCACCGGTCAAAGCGGCTGCCGCCGTGGCATTCCCGTTTTCGGAGTACCCGGAAAGATGGTTCCAGCGGATTTGAGCGTTCTCGCTGTTGACGGCCCACACGTAGACAGAAAGCGAATCGCAATCGCCAAAAGGTGCTGAGAGGTCGGCCCCGTAGAACGCAGCAGTTTGGTTGGCGGTCAACGAGAAAGCCATGTCATAGGCTTCGCAAGCCTGGTTGTTCACAACGTATGACTGCAAACGAACGTCCGCGGGGTAGTCGTTGGAGATGACCATGTACCCAGCAGGACCACCCAGAGGAACCACAGGGCCATCCAAGTTGCCGGCGATATCAGAAAAGATCAGCAGTGAACCTTTTTCGGAAGTGGAAAGACGGTCTGCACCGAACACAGTGCCCGAAACCGCCAACGCAGAAAGAATGATGCAACGCATAGGGATCCCCCAAGAGGATGAAAGACAAATGAGCCGGCAGAGAACCCCCCTCCCGGAATTTCCCCAATTATCGGAACTATCCAAGCAGTGTCAAGGCCAGAATGCAAAAGAAAACCGCCGCCAGGAGGCCCTGGCGGCGGTGTTGGTTGCATTGGATCAGCACCCAAAGGTGCAGATCTCATCCCCAGAGGGGCCTAGATTCACTTGCGGAGAAGACCGAAGGCTTTGCGGACCTTGCCAGCTTCTTCGGGCTCGGATTCGAGACCGTAGGTGATGGTGGCGGAGCGGGTACCAGTACCGGCGACGGACCCGAGCCCAAAGTAGGCACCAGCCAAGAAGGCGTGCTCAGCAGAGTCGTCGCCACAGGAACCATTGGCTTCGGTGGAGAGACGGGCCTTGCCGAGATCGGTACCAAGGTTGATGTGGCGAAAGAAGTTCACAGCCGTGTCAGACCAATCGGAGACAGAGTCGCCGTATACGCAGGTCACGCAGCGAGCGGTTCCAGAGAACTTCACTTCGTCAGCGTTCCAGATCTCAGCCACAATTTTTGTGGTGGCGGGAGCTGCATTCTTGTCCGCGAAATCTTTGTTCAGCAATTCGATGGCAAGGAAAGTTTCATCAGCAACAAAGTTCAGAACTGCACCATTGTAAGCGGAGGAATACTCCACACCATCCATGTTGATGGTGCCAGCAACGCCAACGGCATCACCATTGTTGCCTTGGAGAGCTTGAGCTGACGCGTAGACGCCACTTCCAATGATGCCACCGGAAAGGTGATTCCAGCGCATTTGTGCGTTGTCACCGTTGACCGCCCACATGTAGACCGATGGGAATCCAGCATTTTCGCCGAATGGTGCGGCGAGTGCTTGAGAATCGAACGAAGTGATTTGGTTGGCGGTCAAGGTGAAAGCCATGTCGTAGGACTCACAGGTGAACCCTTCTTCGCTAAAAGCCTTGGCTTCAACGTAAGCCTGGATGCGAACATCGGCTGGATAGTCATTCGAAACGTGAATGATGCCGTCGACGTTGGAATAGATGAGAAGTGAACCCTTCTCAGTTGCAGAAAGACGGTCTGCTCCGAAAACCGAACCCGCCGCCGCGAGCGCGGCAACGCCCATAAAGAACTTGTTACCCATGGTGTGTCCCCTTTTGAGGTTGTTGGGTTTCAAAAAAGAAAACCAAGCCCCCCCCCTGGGGACTGTGGTGGCAAATTCAGCGAACAAGATCTCTTGCTCACCCATCCATCCCTGACCGCCCAAAAGCAGCCCCATCCACATCCATCACCCCGCTCCAGAACCCAGATCAACGTCCGGGAATATCAAGCGTGAGTAACGTTATACCGCTAAAAAGAGGTTTCAACCATTTAAATAACATTTTTGCCTCTTATCAAAAAACCGCCGCCAGGAGAACCTGACGGCGGTTTTGATTTTTGTATTGGATCAGCACCCGAAGGTGGTGATCTCATCCCCAGAGGGGCTCAGACTCACTTGCGGAGAAGACCGAAGGCCTTGCGGACCTTGCCAGCTTCTTCGGGCTCGGAGGTGAGCTCGTAGGTGATGGTGGCGGTTTCAGAACCGGTACCAGCTGCGGAACCCGTGGAGACGGATGCCATGAATGCTTCGTCTTCGGAAGGGTTGCAGACAAAGAGCACGCCGTACTCGTCGTAGCACCATTCGTCACACTGGCTGGCTGCGCCAGCACTGAGGCGAGCCTTACCAAGATCGGTTCCGAGGCTGCCACGACGGAAGAAGTTGACAGCAGAATCAGACCAGGAGTAAAGATCGCTCATGTCAGCACAGAAAACACATGCGGAAGTTCCGGAGAACTTGACTTCGTCAGAGTTCCAGATTTCAGCA
>PAHO01000003.1 GCA_002705085.1 Phycisphaerae bacterium
CCGGAGACAGCGAGCTGCTTGTCGAGTGGGTTGCTGTAGTTCAAAAAGATTTTGTAGGTGACTTCACCTGCGGCCAGCGATTCTTCGGTGTAAGAAGCGTTGACGAAATCGGCGGAAGCCATGGCGGTTGCGCCAAGAACAGCTGCAAATGCAATACGGGACATGAATGGTCCTCTTTCTGATTGGGGTCTCTATCTCTTCTGCTGCGATCTCTTCTTCGTCGTCCGGCCCGCAGATCAGCCGTACGTGACAAAATGTATGGCACGCGGGGGCCACTTCCAACCCCTTTTTGAGAAAATTTGATGAAGATCTTGTTTGTTCGGTTTGGCCTCCCGGTGGGCGAAACAACAAAAACAGCCCTCCGGGTACGGAGGGCTGCTCAAGATTCAGAATTTGGGGCTTATGCCCCCCCCCCTTACAGGGAGGGAGATCGCCTCAAGATTTATCCACGGCGACGACGGCCAAGGCCGGCGAGACCGATGAGGGCCAACGCACCAGGAGCAGGCACGGTGGTGACAGAGAACTCACCGAAGCTGAGGTCGCCGGTATCGCTGTTGAAGGAAGCGGTGCCACCGAAGGTGACGTCCTCACCGGAAGCCACGGTCAACTGGGCGATCAAAATGCCAGAGCCAGAGTCGAAGGCGCCAGAACCTGGGTCGCTGTCGAAGTAGCCACCGTTGTCTTCCCAGGTGAAGCTGGACCCGCGGATGACTTGTCCCAAGGCATCTGCGTTACCGGCCAAGAATCCGGGAGAGAACTGGGTGTCGGATTGTCCACCGATGGTGACATAGGAATCGCCTTCCATGCCAGGAGCGGTTCCCTGATAGGTGCCAGTGTCGTCACCCAAGACACCAAAGGCTGCAACGTTGTACAGCTCGCCACCTTCATAGGAAATAGCGCTATAGCCACCTGACACGTCGCCGTTGATGGCGAGAAGCTTGTCAGCAGGGCTGGTGAAGTTCAGGAAGATTTTGTACGTGTCGTAACCAGACACTGCGGATTCAACGGTCATAGATGCACCATTGAAATCGGCGAATGCACTGCCGGAAACGATGAGCGCTGCTGCGCTAAGTTTGAATGAATTCATTGGAGAGTCCCTTTCTCGAATCTCGAAAAACTCTTTCTTCAGCTTGAACATCCGGTTCTCAGGCGGATGCGGTGGGCAACATTCCCACCAAAGGGGCTCTCTCTCTTCAGGGTCTAATCTATGTCAGCCACGGGTGGAATCAACCCCGAAGCCAGACTTTTTTTATTTGATCTTTAGTAAGGCCGGCTGGCGGGACCAAATCCCCCTCCAGATGCAATGATCCGCTTCCGGTCACCCGAACTGGACAAATGGTCCCCAAATGGGCCTCTACGGCCTGTTCTGGGACGTTCACGAAGCAAATCATGTCCCCAGGGGTCCGACCACTGAGCTGAACGCCAGAAGATGGGGATTCCCCTTGAATTCGCAGCTCAACCCCCCCATTTCCCGCTCCAGAACTGGATTTCCGCCCCTTGCCGGTCCGTTTTTCCAAAAAGACCGGGACTTCACGCCCCACCCATTCGGCGTGAACCTCCGTGCCGATCTCGGCCTGCAGGGCCAAAAGGTCGTTGTTGCGACGCCTCTTTTCATGTTCTGGGACATCATCCTCGAGCCGACCAAAGGCATTGGTGCCCGGCCGAGGGGAATACTTAAAGATGAAGTTGTTCTTGAACCGCACTTCTTGCAGAAGCGTCCGCGTGGCTTCGTAATCGTCTTCCGTTTCTCCACAAAAGCCCACGATGATGTCACCAGCCAAAACCACATCCGGGAGGATTTTTCGAGCTCTGGCGGCGAAATCCAAGAAGGTCTCGCGGTCGTATCCCCGGTTCATCCTCGCCAGTACCTCGTTGGAGCCACTTTGTGCGGGAGCGTGGAGATATCGACACAGCCTTGGATGCTCGGCGATCGCGTAAAGGATGTCGTCCCCAAAATCCCGGGGATAACTGGTCACAAACCGAATCCGCTGCACCCCAGGACAGGCCTCATGGATCATGACCAACAAATCGGCGAACGTGGTGGCTTGGGCCCCCGCCGCGGCCGTTGGTCGACCATCAGGTCCTGGTCGGAACCCCGAGAGCCCGGGCCCAACCTGAGGCGCCGGGGTCCCATCAACGGTCAGAGCGGTGCCATGAACGTACAAGTAGTGGTTTACGGTCTGCCCCAGCAACGTGATTTCAAGCACACCTTGTTGCTCAAGCCGCTTGCATTCTTCAACGATGTGGTGCGGCGGTCGATGAATTTCCGGACCGCGTGTGTGGGGCACTACGCAGTAGGTGCAGAACTTGTTGCAGCCTCGGGTGATCCGGACATAGGCCGATCGACCTGCGAAGCCAGCTTGGTCGGGGTCGAAAGCACGGGAAAGGTCAAGCAATTCCAAGCGGTCTGCGGCCGCACCGAGGGTCTGGGACCTTCGGGTGGTGGATCCCTGGAGGGCCGTACGGATGTTCTCATCGGCGTTTTTGGAAGCGTTGTCGATCAGCAAAGGCAGCTTGTCCAACTCACCAGGGCCGCACATCAGGTCCACTTGGGGAAATCGCTTCAGGAGGCCTGGCCCCTCCCGCTCCGCCATACAGCCGATCACCCCCACGATGACTTCTCGACCGTCCTGCTTCTCGACACCGTCAATGCCCAACCGGCTCCACACCTTGTTTTCAGCCTGCTCCCGAACCGAACAGGTGTTGTAGATCACCACATCCGCCTCGGTGCGGTCGTCAGTGAAGACATATCCCAGCGCGCTCAATTGGCTGCGAACCAACTCGCTGTCCAATTCATTCATTTGACACCCAAAGGTCTCAAGATGAACGCGGCGTCCGGTCATCGGGGGTGAATCCAACATGGTCCGCCATCGTACTCTCGACAAAATCCCAAAGCCTGCAGGATCTCGTGGCGAGATGAACCCGTTCCCTCCGATAAGCATGGGTGCCTCGAAGTCGGGAACTGGTGGTGATTTTCTCGTTGCTCCTGCTCACCTTCGGGGTTGGCCTTGCCCAACTCACCGCAAGCACCAACGCCTCCTCCGATCTTGAGGCCCCTCTCCTCACCCGTCACCCCGAATTCCTGCATGCCGGGATTGCAGCTCTTTGCTTGCTGCTCGGATGGTCCACCACCCTTTCAACAAAGGTGGTCGACCGATTGCTGACCCCGAAATTGGTGGGCTTCCTCCTCCTGGTCGGATTGGCCTTCCTTGCCCAAAGCCTCTTTCTGGAACAAACGCGGTGGATCACCATCGGGGGGCTGAAGTTCCAAGCCAGCGAACCTTTGAAGTTCGCCATCCCGTTGCTGTGTGGCGTTTGCCTGGCCCGAACCGAGGGAACCGTCAAGATTCGCGAGCATCCACTGCTGCTCTTGACCACGGCTGTGGTCGCGGCGGCCATTGCGGTGCACGACCTTGGATCGGCCGCCCTGGTGTTGGGCACCACCGTCATGCTGCTCTTCGCCGCTGGGGCGGACTGGAAGTGGGTGCCCGCGGGCGTCCTCACCCTAGGCCTCTTTGGAGGCCTCTACATCGGGATGGAGGAATATCGAATCCGCCGGGTTGGTGCATGGCTCGCACCTTGGAAGCAGATGGACACCAACGAAGGTGCCCAGCTCACCGAAAGTCTGCGGGCCATCCACCAAGGCGGGCTGGAGGGAACAGGGATGGGACAAGGTCTGCGGTCTCAGGGCTATCTGGCCGTCGACGAGTCCGACTTTGTCTTTGCCATTCTGGCCGAAGAAACAGGAGTCATTGGGGCTGCACTGGTCTTGACCACTTTCGCCGGTCTCATCTTTTCTCTCTGGCGAGTGGCTTGGCAATGTCCCAACCCTGCCGCTCGCTGGTTCGGTGTGGCCATCACAATCACCATCGCCATGCAAACCGCGATCAATGTTTGGGTGGCCACCGGTCTTCTCCCCACCAAAGGGATCGCCCTGCCCTTTGTCTCTCGGTCCGGAACCGGCTGGATCTTGTTGGCAGGGGCCATCATGGTGGCGTTGATGGCTTCTCACCCCAATCATGAACCCGAACCACCCCTCGCTGCTGACAGCTGACCCATGAAGACCGTGCTCATTGCTGGTGGCGGTTCTGGTGGACACATCACCCCAGGGTTGGCCCTGGCAGAACAGTGCCTTGCCCATCATGTTCACCCGATCCTCCTGCACGCCCCCCGACAGGTCGACCGAGAAATGCTGGCCGGCGAAGACTTTGATGCCCACGCCATCCCCGCGTCCCCTCCCAGTCTGCACCCCAAACGGGCCTTCCAATGCCTTTGGGGCTTGGCAAAATCTCGCCGAGAACTACGCCGGCTCGCCAAGACCCGGACCATTGGTGGTGTCATCACCATTGGAGGCTTCACCGCGGCGGCGGCCGGTTTGGTCGCTCGAGAAGCCGGCTGGCCACTGGCGGTCCTTAATTTGGATGCGGTACCTGGTCGAGCCAATCGAATGCTGTGCCGCTGGGGCACGAAAAATTTCACCGTCCATCCTCACGATCACTTCCCCGGTGAACTGACCGCCCACCCCATACGTTCTGCGGCGGCGGTCCGTGGCACCAAACTCGAACATCGAACCGCCTTGGGCTTGGCTCCTGATCGCCCAACCTTGCTCGTCACCGGGGCATCGAACGGTGCATCCACCCTCAACACCCTTGTCGTCCAGCTCGCCCAACAACATCCAAACGTGTTCTTGGGCTGGCAAATCTTGCATCTGGCGGGATCCGCCCACCACCCAGCGGTGCAAGATGCTTGGAACCAGATCAGCCTTCCCGATTGCCCGGTGACCGTTCTTCCTTTTTTACACAGGATGGGACATGCCTTCGGAGCCTCCGATTTGGTGCTCTCTCGGGCCGGCGCCAACAGCGTGGCCGAAATAGAAGCCGCCGGACTCCCCGCCCTGTACCTGCCCTACCCCTGGCACAAGGACCAACACCAACGCTTCAACGCCCAAGCCGCCGCGAATGCCAACGCCGCCATCATCGCCACCGACCACATCGAGTCGAAGACCAATCTGGATCAGATTGGCCCCATCCTCTCGGACCTTCTGACAAACCACCACCGCCTCACTCAGATGACAGAAGCGGCTCGAGGAAGACAAATCCCAAATGGCACGTCCGAGTTGACCAAGAAAATTCTGGATGCGTTCGGGATTGTTCCGACTCACGGAGGATCCGCCTGACAGCGACCAATCTCGCCGTAGACTCAATGCGTGGCTGAGTCCGTTGAAAAACATGCCATTGTGTACCTGCCTCCGGATGCTGACCACCGCATGCTCGATGCCTTGCACGCGGAAGGTTGGAAAGATGTCGGTCGCAGCAACCAGTTGGAAAGCGCCTTCAGCCTCCTGCTGGTCTGCCGTGAGGATCTGCTGAAGCGTCCTCCAAGCCAGCCCACCTATTTGGCCTTGGTCATCCCCTCCCCCCCCGACGCGCCCCACGGCCTGTTGGACTTGCTGAACGGCCCCCTGCAAACCTGCGGACTGCTCCAATGGAATGGCGCCACTTTGGTCCAAAGACGCCCTGGTGAATTGCTCAGCCCGCCCACCGAGCCGGAGCCCATGAACCCTGACGTGGCTGGTCGGATCCAAGGCGGAGTGGTGGACCTTCCTCCCGGCCCACGCGCCGAGGAAATCGATGCCCTGCTGGGGCGCAATGAACCAGAGAAGGATCAAGCCAAGGTCCCGGCGCCCAAGCCACGGCGACCGAAGCCGGTGGCACTTGCGTTGACCCGCGACGCCCGACGGCGAGCCGAAGCAGAAGGCATCGCCATGGCCCGGGGGACCGAGTGTCTTGACGCGGCCAATGCTTTCGATGCGTTGTGGACCATCGCGGCGGCTCGGACCCAAGGACGCCGAATTGCGTTGATCATGTTGGGGGATGAACTTGGAGAAGAAGGGCATCGGCTCAGCGCGGCAGCCGACATGCTGGAGCCTGGTATTGACGTGCACTGGCTCGGAAAAGCCCCGGCCAAGCCAAGCCAAGCTTCCACCGCCGCGCCTCCTCCCCCTGCGGAGGTCGAAATCGAAATCCCAGAAACGACCACGCAGACACCAGAGGGAACAGAATCTGTCGCTGAGATTGAGTCCACCCACACAACCGGCAGCACCGACGCCCATTCGGAAGCAGTGCCACCAGAAGGGCATACCCAGTCCACGCCGACCGAGGATCAACCTGCCCCCGCTTCAACACCCCCAATCCAACCTCCTTCAGATACAGGAGCTGGAAATGCTCCGCCGCCGCCACCGCCTCCACCTCCACACCAAACAGACCTTGACCATGGAGGAAGCGAGCCCCCACGAGACCCAACCGATTTGGATCTGCTCCGTGCCGCTGGAGAAGGCCCAAGCGCGCTTCTTCCCATTGCGTTGCAAGCCATTGCTGCCGCAACCGGGGGGAGAGCCCCCATCTTCAATGCCACGGTGGGAGATATTCCTGTGAGATTCCCCGGGGGGACGCAACTGGGTTGGCTGTCCGCCCTTCCAGCCACACCGAGCACCCCCGCCGAGGCGTGGGGAGAATGGCTCGCGTATTGGCTGGACCATGCCCAGCGATTTGCTGAAGCAAGACACGACGCCATCACCGACCCCCTCACACAAACCTTGAATCGCCGTGGGTTTGAACAGCACCTTGACGAAGTGATCCGCGAAGGGTCACGCCAGCGCCACCCGTTTAGCATTTTGAAACTTGATGTTGATGATTTCAAACAGTGGAACGACCGCTACGGGGACGAAGCCGGCGACAGTGTGTTGAGGGCATTCGCCGAAGCCATTCGGAACGCCATCCGTCCTGCCGATCAAATTGCGAGGGTTGGTGGTGATGAATTTGTGGTGATCCTTGCCGACTTCACCCGCCGTACAGGACCAGAGAGCCATGTGCCACGAGGCTTCGACGCCGATGCCACCCAAGTGCTTCTTGATCGCATTCGCGATGGCGTCGCACGGGTGAAACTGGAAGTGCCCGGTCGAATCAGATTCTCCGGGGGATTGGCCACTTGGCCATGGGACATTTTAGGTGAAGAGGGACAGGAGCCCATCGAAGTGCTGATTCAAGTTGCGGACCGTCGACTGAAAACTTCGAAGCGTGACGGAAAGAATCGAATCGAGTTCGGCGACCAGCCCCCCAGTTGATTTGTGCTGAAGATCCGAATGAAAAAAGCCTCCCCAGTGGGGAGGCTCTGAAGTTGAGGCAATGATTCGATGCCCTCGCGTCAGGCGATATCCACGCTGTCGTCGAGGTACACGTCTTGAATCGTCTGCAGGAGTTTCGCACCTTCATCCATCGGACGCTGGAATGCCTTCCGACCGGAGATAAGCCCCATGCCACCAGCTCGCTTGTTGATCACAGCGGTGCGTACGGCTTGGCCAAAGTCATTGTCGCCGGAACCGCCACCGGAATTGATCAAGCCAGCTCGACCCGCATAGCAGTTCAAGACTTGATATCGAGTGAGATCAATTGGGTGATCCGAAGCCAATTCGGAGTAGATCCGGTCATCAAATTTGCCATAAGCCGAATCCCCAGCATTCAACGCTGCATATCCACCGTTTTGCTCGGGCTGCTTTTGCTTAATGATGTCTGCTTTGATGGTGACTCCAAGATGGTTCGCTTGCCCACTCAAGTCTGCGGAAACATGGTGATCCACTCCGTCTTTCTTAAACATGGGTGAACGAAGGTAGCACCACAGAATGGTCGCCATGCCCAAGTCACGGGCCTCTTCAAATGCTTCAGCCACTTCGATAATTTGCCGTCGAGATTGGTCGGAGCCAAAGTAGATGGTTGCTCCGACCGCAACAGCGCCCAAATTCCATGCATCACGGACCGACCCAAACATGACTTGGTCAAACTGGTTTGGCATGGTCAACAACTCGTTGTGGTTGATCTTGACGATGAATGGGATGCGGTGGGCGTATTTCCGTGAAAGACCTGAAAGCGCGCCGAAGGTCGTCGCCACAGCATTGCAGCCGCCTTCAATGGCAAGTTTGACAATGTTCTCACCATCAAAGTACTCAGGGTTCTTGGCAAAAGAAGCGCCGGCAGCATGTTCGATGCCTTGGTCCACTGGAAGAATCGAGAGATACCCCGTGTTTGCCAAACGACCATGTCCGTGCAGCGCCTGAAGAGAACGCAGGACTTGAGGTGAGCGGTCACTTGGTCCCCAGACGGAATCGAAGTGATCAGGACCTGGCAGGTGCAAAGAAGAGGCAGGCACCACGGCCTTGTGGTTGAGCAGACTTTCGGCTTCATCACCGAGCAAAGAGGCATAATCAAGCGACATCAGATTCTCCTTAGAGCGGGGTCGAACCGACTAGCGTATCTTGGACCGGACGAAATGATGCAGTTCTCGAACGATTCACGACCAAACTCCGGCCAGCCCACACCGAGGAAAAATGCCAGAGCATTGGTGGAAGAAGGGCAAAAGCTGGCCTCCTCCGGCCAAAACCAAGCGGCGTTTGCGCGATTCCAGACGGCTGTGACGCAACGCGCCGGATTCGCTCCCGCAATGGTGGGAATGGCCGAAATCCATCTGCGGACCGGTCAAACACCGACGGCTCTCAAAATCCTGCAAACATTTGACCAGTGGACAGAAGATGGGCCTTCGCTGTCCAAAACCGCGGGCCTGCTCTTGCAGTTGCGATGTGAGGCCGAGGCCGAACGGGCCGCGACCCGGGCGCTCTCGGCCAGTGGCACCAACAAGATCACGCTTCATCGGATTCGAGGCGAGGCCCGGCGAATCCTCCGACGCCTTGAAGAAGCGCTCACTGATTTTGAACGGTCCGCAACCGGCGGGGACGAGTTCGCCATGGTGCGTCGCAGCACGGTGCTCAGAGAGTTGAACCAAATCGAAGAGGCAAGCAAGCACTGCCCCAGCCCCGACAACCTTCGACTTCCCGCCGCAAAAGCCGCCGCCTGGCATGAACGGGCGACTCTTGCCGATCAGACCAAGGACTTCAGTACGGCGTTCGAGGCGTGGTCCATTGCCGGACAAATCGAAAGCGAACTCCCGGAATGGCGGAAACTTGATCGCACCCTGTGGCCGCGGCAAGTGCAGGCCTGGACCGAATGGTGCAAAGCATCTTTGCAAAGCCCACCCGCAAATCCAGATCCACCAAGCGGCGGCGTTCCCACCCCGCCCCACTTTCTGGTGGGGTTTTCGAGGACGGGAACAACGTTGCTGGAACGCATGTTGTCCGGACACTCTTCCATTGCGTCCAGCGGTGAAGCACCATTGATCACGACGGTCAGACAACATCTGTTGCAAGGGCAACCCGTTGAACGCTTGCCCAGTCTTGTCCCAGAAGGGACAAGTCCGAAATCCGAACAACTCAGAGACTTGTTCGACCGGACCGCACAAAACATGGTGCCTGAAGCCTCGCAATCGCCGTGCTTCGTGCACAAACAGCCAATGAACATCATTGATTTGCCGATGATCCTGCAACTGTGGCCCACTGCAGTGGTCATCCGAACGATCAGAGATCCTCGTGATGTCGTGCTTTCGTGCTTTGCCCAGCACTTTGCCCCCAACGGGATCAACCGTCATTTTTTGGATGTTGAAGCAACGGCTCAGATGCTGGCAAGCGTGCTTGAACTCAGTGAATCCATTGAAGCCCGGTTCCCCAACGCGAATATTGTGGACGTTCGGTACGAATCCTTTGTCGCTGATCCCGAGAGCACTTTGCGTCCCATTCTTGATCGGATGGGGCTTGAGTTTGAAGACGGCGTGTTGGACCCGACCCAGACCAACAGCATCCAACAAACGCCAAGCTTCTTGGAAGCGACGAAGAACGTGCACACCCAGCGGACCGAGCGCTGGCGAAAGTATGAAGATCAACTCCGAGCCCCTTGCCGCATACTCGACCGATGGATCGACAAAGGGGGTTGGCCCAAGTGGAGCCCGTGAATCGTCACCGATGAAGATTCGTCCATGACAAGTTGTATCCGTCTTGCCAGGCCGCACCACACTCGAATGCACCAAATGTGGTCACCCTCGTGCGTGCAGAACACCACGGTCCATCTCTCGGGTCCATCTCTCGGTGAGATCCGGATCGGATCGATCATGAAAAACGAACACAGCCCCCTCCAGAGAACAGAGGGGGCTGTGTCATATATCAAGGAACGATCAGAGCCATCGTGTCAGGTCACCCTGACACTTTGTCGCATTCGCGACACGAGATTGTGTTGACAAGGTCCGGCGGAGATTGCTCTCCGTGATCTTGTTGTTGAGTCGTTGCACTATTGCAGCGACAGGCAAGATCAACCGAACTCTAAGGAAATCCCTTAGAAAGGAGGTGATCCAGCCGCAGGTTCCCCTACGGCTACCTTGTTACGACTTAGTCCCAGTCACCGGCCTTACCGTGGGCACCCCTGAACCGGGGCGACTTCGGGTACTACCAGCTTCCATGACTTGACGGGCGGTGTGTACAAGGCTCAGGAACGTATTCACCGGGGCGTAGCTGATCCCCGATTACTAGCGATTCCAACTTCATGTGGGCGAATTTCAGCCCACAATCCGAACTGAGGTTGGCTTTAGCGATTTGCTCCACCTTGCGGTCTTGCATCGTTCTGTACCAACCATTGTAGCACGTGTGCAGCCCTGGGCATAAAGGCCATGCGGACTTGACGTCATCCCCACCTTCCTCCGGTTTGACACCGGCAGTCTCACTAGAGTCCTCGACATTACTCGCTAGCAACTAGTGATAGGGGTTGCGCTCGTTAAGGGACTTAACCCGACACTTCACAGCACGAGCTGACGACAGCCATGCAGCACCTGTGCATGTTCCACGGCAAGCCGCGTCACTTCCCTTTCAGGAAGCTAATCCATGCATGTCAAACCCAGGATAAGGTTCTTCGCGTTGCTTCGAATTAAGCCACATGCTCCACCGCTTGTGTGAGCCCCCGTCAATTCCTTTGAGTTTTAGCCTTGCGGCCGTACTCCCCAGGCGGTGCACTTAACACTTTCGCTTCAGCCGAGAGCGGCGTCAAACCCCCTCGACCTAGTGCACATCGTTTACGGCGTGGACTACCGGGGTATCTAATCCCGTTCGCTACCCACGCTTTCGTACCTCAGCGTCAGAATGGCCCCAGCTCCCTGGCTTCCCCTTTGGCGTTCCGGTAGATATCAACGCATTTCACCACTCCACCTACCGTTCCGAGAGCCCCTAGCCACCTCAAGATCTACGGTTTACCCTGCAATTCCACGGTTGAGCCGTGGGCTTTCACAGGATACCTGTAGATCCGCCTACGTACGCTTTAAGCCCAGTAATTCCGCGTAACGCTCGGACCTCTCGTATTACCGCGGCTGCTGGCACGAGATTAGCCGGTCCTTCCTTTGCGACTGATCATTTTTTTTCTAGTCACTGACAGCAGTTTACACCCCGAGGGGATTCATCCTGCACGCGGCATTGCTCCGTCACACTTTCGTGCATTGCGGAATATTCGTTACTGCAGCCTCCCGTAGGAGTCCGGGCAGTGTCTCAGTCCCGATACTGCGGGTCATGCTCTCACACCCGCTACCCGTCTAAGGCTTGGTGAGCCTTTACCTCACCAACTACCTGATAGGACGTTCCCTGCTCCCATGGCGATAAATCTTTCCTCCGAAGAGGGCGTCGGGTATTAATCCGGGTTTCCCCGGGCTATCCCCGACCATGGGGTACATAGAAACGCATTACTAGTCCTTTCGCCGCTCTACTCGCCCCCGAAGGGACTTTCGCGCTCGACTTGCATGTTTTAGCCATGCCGCCAGCGTTCACGCTGAGCCAGGATCAAACTCTTCAATTGATATTGCTATTGACACCGAGCGAACTCGATGTTGACTGCGAGAAGGTTTGATTCTGGACATCCTGCCAATCGACCCATAAGGCCGAAGGCAATTTCTTCATTTAAATCTTAAAGCAGAAATTGAAATTTGGCATCACAAGGATGTCCAAGGACAGCAGGCTGTGAAGTTGCTGCCCCAGGGTTGATCGAACCAAGATGACATTGTGCATGCCATTTTGATCCGTCCACATCCTCGCGGCTTCTGATCGTTCACTTGTCAAAGAAAGCGGCCCGCAGGCCGTCTCACCTTGGAAATGGTGAGAAGGAACACTGTAGCAAGACTCAAGACTTCTTGCAAGCAGGGGATCGAACATCTTTGGAACTTTTTTGACCGGTCTTTACCGGACCTTCAGTTCCTGACGTTGGCCACAACCAGATGGAGCCCAAAAGGACGAACCTGGCGAAGGATTCGAGCGGCCGCACTGCTGGTGGCCCCACTCGCGAGCACATCGTCAACAAGCCATAAGTGGCACTGTTTCGGAAGTTTACGCTTCCCGCGGTGGCAGAGACGAAACAGATGCCGGGCTGATTGATGCCGCTGGGCCCGAGTCTTCCCGGCCATTCGCCCCCGCTGAACACGAACCAGAGCCGAGCAAACGCCCCACCCAAGAATGGCTGATATGCCTTCGGCCAAACGTTGGGGCGGATCAAATCCTCGACGGAATCGCCTCCCCCACCATCCCGGCACAGGCACCAGCACGTGGGCACGATCATACGCGCCGTCCAATCTTCTGCCTTCCTCCAAGAGGTGAAGCAACATCTCGCCAATCTGACACCCCGCGCTGGTGCAGTCGACCTCGTTTCCCGGCGTCCCCTTCCATGCACGCAATGATTCTGCCGCAGGTCCATCATCGCTCCAGGCACAGTGAACGGAGGCGATCCCCGCTGACCGAAGCAAATCGAATCGGTGATTGCGGGGCTCACCACACTGATCACAGCTTGGTGGCACAGTCATGATCCCGGCGTCGGGCGATGGATCAATTGCCGTCATTTCACATCCACAAGCAACACAAAACAAATACGGATCAGCCGGCGATCGTTGCGCCTTCGGGACAGCTCCAAAGAATTGGGCACCTTGCTCCATCAACCAACCGGCCGCGTTCATCCCGGTCACTCTGATCGGGATTGTTCATGAGACTCCTGATCACCGGAAAAAATCTTCACGAAAAGCAGAACGAAGAATCGTAGGATTTGGCTCGATGGCCCCCCAACACAACAACGACACCATCCACCTTCTGAATGCATTTCGCACCGCCACTTCTGCTGGCCCTTTTGCCGAAACGGCCACCCAAGCTCACCACCTGGCGGGGCGACTTGGCAATCAAGACTCTGGTCCCGAAGAAATGGACACCCTTCGAGCGATCAGCATGTCCATACAGGAAATGTCGGTTGATGAATTGATCCAAATCGTCCGTCTTATTACCGCACGGTTCCACTTGCTCAACAAGGTCGAGCAACTCCAGATCATCCGAATCAATCGTGAAAGAGCACAAGCCGCAACCAAGGAATCTCCCAGGTCCGAATCCGTCCGCTCAGCGGTCTTGGAGCTGGAAAACAGAGGTCGGTCTAGATCAGAAATTCAACAGGGACTGGCTGGGCTCAAGATCGAACCCACTCTGACCGCTCACCCTACGGAAGCTCGACGACGGACCATCCTCGACAAACAACTTGAAGTGGCCAGCACCTTGGTCAAACTTAGACAAACCAATTTGACGCCCGACGAAGAGGAAGAACTTCATCGCCATTTGGTCAACCGAATCGAGCTTCTGCTGGCCACCGATGACGTCCGCGTTCGGAGACTCGAAGTCCCTGAAGAAGTTCAAAATGGCTTGTATTTTCTCACCTCAACGATCTGGCAAACCGTCCCTGAACTGGCTCAAGACTTGGCCCAAAGCCTGGACGCAGATGCCGCCAACCTTCCCCCAATCTTGCAGTACCGCTCTTGGATCGGTGGGGACCGCGATGGCAACCCAAATGTCACCCACCAAATCACACAAAGCACCATTGAGGCCCTCCATCTCGCGGCCAAAGACCTGTGGGACACGCAACTGAAGGAACTACACCGCGAACTGAGTCCGTCAGTTCGCCGCGTCAACCTTCCGGAGAGCCCGGTTGAGTCGGTCGACGAAAAAGACCAGCGCCGCCACGAACCACTTCGACTTCGAATTGACGCGCTGCGGCAAGGAATACTCAACCAAACCATTTCCGCCTCGCACCTTCAGGAGGAGCTTCAAGCCATCCGGACTGATTTAATCGCCGCCGGCCTGACTCGAGTTGCGAATGCCCGGCCCTTGACTGATGCCATTGTTCGGTCACGAGCATTCGGACTCCACCTCGCCAAACTGGACATCAGGCAGCACTCAGAAGTTCACTTGTCGGCGATCTCAGAACTCCTTCAGCACGCGGGCATCCACGATGACTTTTCCTCTTTAACCGAAGGAGAAAAAGTCACTCTCCTTCGCCAAGAACTGGGCAACCCTCGACCGCTCGCCGCACCCGAAACACCGTTGTCACAACAAACCGAGGAGGTCCTTCGCACCCTCAAAGTCGTACGGCGTGCGCAAGTCAGGGACAAAAATGCAATCGGCTCATGCATCGTTTCCATGACCCACCACGTCTCCGACCTCCTCATTCTCCGATTGCTCATGAAAGAAGTCGGGTTTGAACTCGGTGACCCTCGCACCCCTCAGGTAGTCCCGCTCTTTGAAACCGTGGACGACTTGCATCGAGCCCCAGGATTGCTCAAAGACATCCTGCAAGAGCCCGCCTTGTCAACCGACACCTCTGAGCCCATCGAAATCATGCTGGGCTATTCCGATTCCAACAAAGATGGCGGCTTCCTCTCAGCCAACGTTGCTTTGCACAATGCCCAACAGTCCATGTCAGAAGTTGCCAAAAGCGCAGGAAAATCGATTCGATTTTTTCACGGACGAGGCGGCACCGTTGGCCGAGGTGGTGGCCGCGCTGGCCGCGCCATTCTCGCCTCTCCCGCCGGTTCGATGCACGGACAGATTCGATTCACTGAACAAGGGGAAGTCATCAGTTTTCGCTATGCGCTGCCTCAAATTGCACATCGCCATTTGGAGCAAATTGTCTCAGCATCGATCCTGGCATCAGATGATGGGCATCAAAACAGCAGCCAGTTTGACGCTTCAATCCTGGATCGCTTGGCCACCTCCTCGATGCGCCATTACCGCGAACTCATCGAGGACCAAGACTTTTGGCCCTGGTTCTCGGCCTCAGCTCCGATTGAAGCCATCGCAGGCATGCCCATAGCGTCTCGACCAGTATCCCGAGCGACGGGAAGTCGCCTTCAGTTTGAAAATCTACGAGCCATCCCCTGGGTTTTTTCGTGGATTCAAATGCGCGTACTGGTGCCCGGATGGTTTGGACTTGGCACCGCACTCGAACAATTGGACTCCTCCGAACTCGAGCAACTGAGAAGGCACTACAAGACCGATCCATTTATCAATACCGTGCTCCAAAACGCCGCCCAGGAAATGGCTCGAGTCCGCCTGCCCATTGCCCGTCTCTACGCCGAGGCTGGCCCAAATGGCGATCGATTCGCACAACGAATCGAAGAGGAATTCACTCGCGCATCCAAAGTACTGCTCCACATCTTGGACCAGCCAACCCTTCTGGCTCACGCCCCCGCCATTGAACATGCCATCCGAGAGCGAAATCCCTGGACAGACATTTTGAATTTGATTCAAATTGACTGCCTTCGACGCCAACGGGAAGGTCAAGAAGATCAACAACTCAACGCAACACTGCAGGCCGCGGTGAACGGCATTGCCGCGGCGATGCAGTCCACTGGATGAACGCGCCCGGAGGGGTTCGAACCCACGACCTGCGATTTAGGAAACCGCTGCTCTATCCAGCTGAGCTACGAGCGCTTGCGTTCAGGATGGTACCCCAGTCGCCCCTCGTACAGTCACCACGTCGCACATCATCCATGCATCAAGACCCTGTACGTCGTGATTTCGAAATCCCCGGCTCCCAGAGACTGCTGGCAACTCTCTGCGCTAAAATATCTGCATGATTCGCGTACTGGTGGCTTTGGCCCTTTTCACATTGGCAGCCTGTGATGATGCCAACTCAGGATTGATCCACGCGGATCCTCCGGTCAAACCTCCCGCAGTTCAGTTCCACCGGCTGACCCCAGATCTCTTGGTCGGCCCCCGCCCATCCCCGGAACAAGTCTTAGAACTGTCAGCACTGGGAATCCAAAAAGTCATCTCCGTCGATGCCCTCCCACCGGAATCGAGTGTTTGGGGAGATTCCCTGCAACTCCGGCACTTGCCATTGGACTATCGGGATATCCCCCGCACTTTCCAACTTCAACTGGCTCGAGAACTGTCTGCGGATCCCGTCAAGACCTACATCCACTGCCACCACGGTCAACATCGCGGCCCGGCCGCGGCCCTGACAGCCCTTCTGAATCTTGGCACCATTGATCAAGTTGAGGCGAGTGCTTGGCTGGATCGCTGCGGGGTGGCATACCGAGGACTTCGAAATGCGGTCCAAAACGCCGAACCCGCAAATCCAGAAGACATCCAATCGGCCACGCCACTTCTGGAGGTCGCCGAAACCAAATCTCTGTCACGGCTGATGGCCGAGATAGACCAAGTGTGGGATCGGTTGAAGAGAGTGCCATCACCCGAAGCACCCAACGCAAGAACCCAAGCTGAAGATGCCTCTGAATTGGTGGATCTGTTGCGGCTTTCATCGGGGACGGCTGGGCCGGTAGATCCGGGCTACCACCAGCAAATACGAAAGGCGATTGATCTGGCCATCACTTTGGAGTCCCAAATCCTCGATGGCCAAGATGCGGCGGAGGCACGCTCCAAACTCCGGGCGAGCTGCCGAGCCTGCCACCGGGCATATCGTGATTAGAGGCCTTCGAAAAAACAAATCCGATCCTAGATCTAGCGCCAAGTCGCAGGTCTGACACTACATCTTGAAGGAGTTGGCGCGCATTTCGCGCGCTGGTTCAGATTTGAGGTCCGACTCTGGTTATGCGTTCACGGTCAGCGCGCGCTCAGACCGATTGAGGAATCACCCCGGAGCGAAAGGAACACTCAACATGGGTACCAAAGAACGGCTGGTTATGGAGATTCTTGAACGCAACCCCAGCGCCAGTGCAGACTGGCTCAAAGCATTCAATGAGGAAGAACTGAGGGATTATCTTCAGCACCTGTGTTGGTCGTGCGGGCCACGGGATGAAGGCTGGTGCGCGGTTCGGGATGAACGATCTGTGGCTTAAGCCTCCAGCTGAAGGCGCGAACAGACCTCTGCACGAAGTTCATCACGATCGATGGGCTTCACCATGTAACCGTCGGCCCCCTCAGATTTGGCGCGATCTTGGTCCACCACCGAGTCCAACGCCGTCACCATGACAACCGGAATATCCCGAAGTGACTCGTCGCCCTTGATCGCGCGGCAGACTTCAAAACCACTCATTTTGGGCATCATCACGTCGAGCATGATCAAATCAGGCCGATCTTGAGCGATGGATTCAAGAGCGCTCTGACCATCCGACGCAACCACACAACGGACCGGCAGACCTTCCAAGTGAAGCTCCATGAGATCTCGGTTGCCCTCATTGTCATCGACCAAAAGTACAAGTGGCTGTGTCATGTGAGCCACTGTACCGGCGGAGTTGTCTCCGAGCAGACAGAGTCTGGCCCCGTGGCAGGGGAAAGGGCCTCGGTTCACCTATGGGACGTGATTTCAACTGGAGCCGAAGGCCGCTGGCAAGAATCTTGGTTCTGGGTGCAGCGAATTGTGGAAGCGTCGTACAATCGCCGGTTATGAGTGACCAACGCAAGCCATGGGAAGACCGATTTCGCGTCCCTTCAATGAGCGAACTTCGAGCAGATTTACCCAACGCCCCGGAAGCGCCAAAATACTGGGACCGGATGGTGGAATTCCTCGACGGACTAGGCTGCCAATCCGAAGTCCGTTGGTTTGGCCCAACGTGGCGGTGGTGCCCCGCCTGGATGGCCACCGGTCTGCCCTCTCATACCGAAAACATCGTTGGACTGATCGTTCCAAGTCCAACCGACTTGCAAATCGCCCTCCCTTCCGACCAAGCGTTTGTCGAGAGCCTGCCGGTGAAACTGGTTCGAGCGAAGATCCGTGAATCTGTTTCACTCACTCTGCCCCCATACGAAACCCGCTGGGCTTGGACCTCCTTGGTGTACCACCTTGATGGCAAAACCACGTGGACCATCGAACGCAACCAGGTGATGGAAGACTTCCTTGAATTGACCCGCCGTCGGTTGAAGTTCCTCACCGAACAAACCGCTTAACGCGAAGCAGGACTCAACACCGGGGAACTGCCCCACTTCCCCCGACGGAACCATGGACGGCTGGGATCACCATCAAATTCCAGCTCCAGCCGATCGGGGAAAACTTCTTGCAGGGGCCGAATTCCCGCTCTCACGGCGAGCAAGGGATCGACAGCCCGCTCTCCGAACCGGCACCATGCTTCGAATATCAATAGAGATGGGTCGTATGCGTCGGCTGGATCTGAAGCCAAATACGCCGCGACCTCAATCGGAAGCTCCCCGCGGGAAACTCGAGACAAACGCAAAGCTTCCGCAAGCGGCGTGAGTTCTACTGGTTGTCCAATAGATCCGATGGCGCCCAGTGATTTTGCCAATCTGCGGTAGCGATCAACTTCCGACGGAGACTCCGAAGTTGCGGCGTAGAGCAACGCGGCCGAAGACGAGAACCCCACTGGATCCAACTGGGCCGCAAGACCGGCCAGCCATCGGGCGAGTGGGACTTCACCGGCATCAAAAACAATTTCAGCCAGATCGAAATATTGATCAGGCCGCTCTGGCCGAAGATCTTCCAACAAGGGCCAGTACTCTGAAGGCGCCTGCATTGGGATGGATACGAGGTCTTCGGTCAGGTTCCGGTCGATACGGCGCCCATCGCGTCGCACCGCGAGCGCTCGATCCAGCAGTTCACTCTCGGTCCACTCAAGGTCAGCCAAAATGACCTCAGGATGTTGAAGGGTCTGTCGACGAGAGGCTCGGTCTCGAAAGATTGCCCTCACATCCCAAGGGTCCAACCACCCCCGCCGGATGGCGTGGTCCGCAAGGATCTGGACCGCGTCACGACGACGCTCCAACAATTCAGTCACCGTCCGAGGAGGGTGGATTGGCGGATTGAGGTTCGGCACCCTCAGCAACAAAGCATCAAGCGCTTGCAGCGGATCTTGAACCTCAGGGAACCACGCTTCGGCCAATGCCACGAACGAACGCCGTCTTTCAGGCAAACCAGGCAAGGCTGCACGAACCAAGAGCTGGGCGGACCTTGCTTGGCGCCCCGAAGGTAATTCACCGGCGAAGAAGGGTTCGAGAAAGCGGTCAGTGAAATCCAAACCACGATCGGAGAGCCCCACCAGAACCGCAGGATCGTTGGTCAATGCACGGTGGAGATAATTCTCTGCGGCTCGACGTTCAGTGGGTGACCCCCCGTCAACAAGATCAAGAAGCAGTGTGACCAAATCCGCAGAAGCAACAACCGGCTCAGCTTCTTCCAGAATCTTGCGTCGAGCACTTCGGGTTCGAGCTGATCGAAGCAGGTCTGCCAAGTCAGTATCGGCCACCGGAAGCACCGGCACTGGATTGGCTGGTTGCAAGAGTGGTGAAGGGAGACCGGCATCGAGCCGACGACGAGCCTCACCCAGATTGCCCAACAAGGCTTCAAGACCAACACTGTTGGCATAAGCAAGTCGACCCGCCCGGGTCAAACCGGTAGACCCGTCCCCAGCAATCCGATCACGAAGTGCACGCCAATCGGCAACAAAATTTGACCAGAATGCTTGTTCTTCTTTCGCAGGAGTCCACTGGGTAGGCCAAGCTTCGGAAATTCGGCGGGCCAGCCGTTCTCGGGAAGCTTGCCGATCCACACCAACCAAACCCAGATGATCCAAAACAAGTCGCGCGTCAAAGAACCCCCCCCACCTTTGGGCGGCCAGATAACTGCCCAACGCCCAAATAGTGCCAGATCGAACGGTTGGGTCGCGATGGCCTCGGACCACAAGTTCACGCAAATCAGGGTGTCCAGGAGGAACAACCGACAGCAGAGAAGCCAAATAATCCATGAGCCCATTTGGGGATTGGTGTTCAAGAACCCTCGGGGTCCGAAGCAACTGCTGCAAGACCGGGATCACGACCTCCACTCGGCTGGCCTCATCACTGGGAAGCAAGGCCATCCACCGGGCCGCGGCTTGACTTCGATCTCGCTCATTGTTCATTGCCTCCACCAGGCGTTGTCCAGAACGAATCAACCATTCAGTTCTTGGACTGCTCGATGGTCGACCATCGGATGCTCCCAAAGCGCGGCTGATTGCGGTTTGAACCAAAGAACGAACTTCCGAGGGCAGCTGGGGCGAACGATCCAATTCCACCAAGACCTCAAGGCGGGCCCGAGCACTTGGGAGTTCGGGATCTGGAGCCTGCCCTGGAGACAATGAACGAAGAAGCCCACCAAATCCGACAGGGTCTTCCTGTGATCGCTGAAGGAGGACCGGCACAAGCTCGCGAACCACTGCATCGCGTTCGGAAGGGGAGACCGCAAGCCAAGCCAAGCCCAACTGGTCAACAAACCGCAACAGATCAGCAGTCGCAACCGGTTTGGTTTGGGCAGATGCTGCCCGGAGTATCGATCGAATCGACCGGAGACCACTGGCCGCAGATCGGGCTCCGTCAGGTCGTGCGCGTGCAAGTAGGCCTGGGGGGCGATCCCAACTCAAAACTTTGGACACCGCAGGATCGGGTGCTTTTTCGACCACAGGTGTGGGCTGAGACAATTCAGGAGCAACGACCATCGGAACGGGCGGGGCAGAAGGTTCGGAACCCAACCAACGGAACATCATCACCCCAACCGTGACCGTCAAGAAAATGGTCAATCCGATGGCCAAGCGAAGGGTGCTTTTGCGGTCAAAAGTCGGAGCAAAATCAGGCAGAGAGTTGACGGTGACGTCCGGGTTCGCATGACGTCCGCGGCCCTCCCGAGTCCACTTGGCCAAGCCCATCATGATGTTGCCAAGTTGCTCTGGCTCCACCCCATGACGTCGAGCGAGAGCAAGGATCTTGCGACGGCCTGGTCCCCGAAAACCTCCACGAGACAGCAATGCCAACAACTGACGATCAAAAACCGTGAGGTGCAGTTCTGGCGATGTGGCCGGACTGGGCATTGGGGGAACTGGAACGGGCGGCGCGGCGGCGGCAATCGGAGGAAGAGGGCCTCCGTACAGTCGAGGGGCAAGTTCGGAAAGAACCAGTTGCCCTCGGTGACGGTCAGCCTCAGAAAGATGGGGATCGAGAAAGGCTCGGCGTATACGCGCGACCGCTTCGCGGATTTCAGCCGGTTGAGCAGCAGCTGTAACGCCCAGACGTTCGTGGTCTGTCAAATTGGCATCGAAGAGTTGCTCCACCATGGAATTCATGGGGTGCCCTCCAAAGCAGGCGCAAGTTCGGCGATCTTTTCAGCAATGTGGGCAGGAAGTGGGTCCGGTCCAAGCCCTCGAAGTTGACCGATCAGACGGGCGGCTTGTTCAGGCTCAGCAAGACGAACCCAAGCAGCAGCTTCGCCAACCATGGACTGGCACCAGGCATCTGAACCAATCGAGCAGAGGCTACGCACTTTGGACCACTGCATGACGGCATACGCCCAGTCGTCTCCTATCAGACTGGAAATTCGTGCCCACAAAATCTGGGCGGAAAGGGATTGGGATGCTTCAGGCTGCAACAAGGACAGAATCTCGGAGGCCAAATCAGGCTGGTCCGGCAAAAAATACGGGGCGATCAAGAGTCGGAGTTGATCGGATGTTGCTCCCGCTTCAAGGTCCTCAAGCACCTCGGGACCCACTGACTTCAAGATCTCTGCGGTGTGGTCTGAAGACGGGTGTCGAGCAGCCCATTGCACGAGTCGAATATTGGCGGCCTGTGACCATCGACCTTGTGGATCCTCGGAAGCCAACGTCTTGGCCAATGCTCGCGCCGTATGCAGGTCCCCCAGGGAGATGGCACTCTCAACAGCCCGAAAATCAAGTTCAAGACCCAATTCAGCACCACCGACCACCCCGCGGGCACGAAGATCAGACAGGTCAGACAAGACCTCTTGGCGAACTGAAGCGAAGGAAGGACGATCACTGGCAGACTCCAGCAGACGGCGGGCCCGGACCAAGCCAACACGAACCCGGCCGGTGTCCAACATTTCGGGGGAATCAAGCCACATTCGATGCAACTCGAGGGCAAGATCAACATGCTGATCAACGGGCAGGCGGCCATCTTGCGTCAAAGAAAAAAGCAAGGCCTCCGCTCGTCTCCGAGCTTCAAGGAATCGCGGAGAGTCGTTGGGGATCCCCAACAATCTCGAAACGAGATCCATTGACGGAGGCTCCGTGGCCGTTTGCTGCAACAGAATTTCCACAGCAAATGGATGATCTGGAAAATCACGAAGAAAAGATGAAAACTCCTGAGCGAAGAGTCCATTGTTGCCACTGGCTTGCTGCCATTCGATCAATGCTTGCAGTCGACGTGCCGTGAGATCAGCCGAATCTCCCCCAGACTCTCGCGCTAGGGACCACATCTCAGCGCTTTCAAAAAAGCGACCCGCCTTCCAAGCAGACCATGCTGCACGAACGTGGGTGTCGTGACGAATGCCATCAGGCCGGGCGCGGAGGCTGAGCGAACTCAGTTGATCAAACAATCTCGACCATGATGTCCTCGACTCATCTTTGGGTTCCGGTTCGGGATCATCTTCCAGCAACTTGACATAATCCAGATGGGCCGAAACCAATTCAGACAAGTCGGCGTTGCTCAGCCGGTTTGGATCGAAATTGGGGCCGGAAGCGAGAAGGTCGTCCAAACCATCACGAGCGATCAGGGCCTCGAGCACATCCTCGACAACCGATTCCGGTCCGGAACGCAACAGGAAGCCCAGCAACATGACCAATTCCTGACCTTCCACGACATCGTCCAACCGATCCCGAACACCGATGGGATCTTTGGCGATGGCTCGGGCCAACGCTCTGCGAAATCCCGCCTGCCGCCGATCCTCAGCACTGCCGAAGTCCTCAAGCAAAGGGCCCCACTGGTCCGGAAGCCCGGCGTGTGACTGCAACAACAAGACACCATGGATCGCAAAAGCCACATCCCTTCGGGGCATCCATGATTCTGGCAGCTCTGAAAAATTAGGCAAGTTGGGCTCACCAGCCAAAACCCAGGCAAAGGATTCCAAGCCAGCGGCCCGATCGGCCATTGGGTCAGGAGAAAGCCCGAGGAGGACCCGGAAGGTCCGGGCCCATCCGGCCATCAAGGCCGACCGCGTGCGAACGCTTTCGGAAATCCCACCAAACTCTGACAATCGCGTCCGCTGCTCTTCACTGTTGGTGCGGACCACCGTGTTCGCGGCCGACTCAAAGCGTGCATTGGCTCTCTTGAACAATTGCTCTGACTGGACCAAGACTTCGGAGAGCCCCAAAGCAATCTGATCTGGCTCCATCGGTGCAAAGGAGCACAATGCGACCGAAGCTGCGTTCTCAATCGGGAGAGCTTGCGCCGACAGCAATTCAACTTCCAGTCGTAAACGAGCCGGTGATGATCTGGGCAGACTCTCAAGCAAAGATGATGCTTCTTGGCGAAACTCTTCGGCACGATCAGGATGAGACAGGAACGCATCAGCCAAGACCGTGGCAAACCGTATCGCAGCTTCTTCACGATCTCGTCCGGAAGCGGATCTCCAAGTATCTTCCAAAGCCCACCGCTCGATTTCGAAAAGACCAGCGCGCTCCGCGTAGGCAGAGATCGACAACTCTTGCGACAACATCGCACCGGTCAGTACATACACCAAAATCAAGATGGCTCTCCATCGGCCGACCAAGTGATGTCTTGGAATCCGACATCACGACCAGCCTGAATGGCGCCGGCCCCTGCCCCAAAAGGGGTTCCGGGCTCTGCCTTGATGACCAAGCCTGGGTCTTGGGGCAACTTTCGAAGCGCTGCACGCAATGCGTCCAAGGTGCTGTGGGATTGGGCACCCAATTGATACACCACCTGACCAGATTGCGCACGCACCTGCACGACCTGTGGCTCGACTTCTGCCGAGGCATCAGCCCCCTGGCCATCGACTGAAATAGCAGGGGTAAGGGACCGTTCGGGCAGCGCAAAAGCCGCCGTCAAGACGAAGTAGGCCAGCAACAAGAAAACCACGTCAATCAAACTTGAAAGACTGGGAGAGGCAACAGGATCGGGCCGACGGCGACTGAAATTCACGAGTCACCTCCCGGAGATACCGCCATCTCCACTCCCGGCACACCGCTCCGAGCGAGAAGGCGAATCACCCGATCAATGACGACCACGTCCACTTCACGGTTGGCCCGCAACGTGACCGAAGGCATCCCATCGCGACTCGCTTCTGCGAGCAGAGCAGGGAGTGCTTCGATGTCCCTAGAAACACCTGCAATGCGTAACGTCCCATCAGCTAAGAGGGTCAGCACCAGGCCCTCGCGGCGGTTTTGTTCGGTTTCACCCGCTTGCATCGGAAGGTCTACCGGTTCACGTCGATCTTGTTCCAACCGAGCAGCGGCCAGAAAAAACACAATCAGCAAGAAAATCACGTCCACCATGGGCGTGAGATCAGGGGTTCGCTGAACCGGATGACCACGTCCGAGCCTCATTCTGCGTCAGCCCCCAATTCAAGCGGCAACACCAAGCGCTCAAGTTCCCGTCCCGCTTCGGCCGCAGTGGCATCGATCCGACTGCGCAACCATGAGACAGATGCGACACAAGGGATGGCGATGACCAGACCCAACAGGGTGGTGGTCAATGCCAGTGAAATGCTTCCCGCAATGGATTCTTGATTGCTTTGGGCTCCGGCTCCCAACGCATCAAAAGCACCAATCATGCCAAGCACAGTTCCCAAGAGGCCGATGAGTGGCGCGATGGCACCAATGACTGCGATCGGCTCGGTCTGGCGATGCAACGCCGCCACTTCGACTTCGCCAGCCTCTTCGATCGACGCACGGAGTTCAAAAACTGCCATCGGTGATTTCGAGAGTCTGGCCAAAGCTGGCTCCAGAGCTCTGGTAATGAATGAATCATTGGCAGGGGCACTGCAATACGCCAAAGCCTCGTCAACCCGTCCCCCATGAAGCAGAGATTCAAGTTCCGTCAACTGCAACTCTGGGAGCAAGGCAACGCGTCGAAGTTGCCACAACCGAACAAGGATCAGCGCGAACGCAGCCATGGAAAGTAAAATCAGCAAGGTCCCAACGGGGCCAGAGTCCGAAACCGCCTGCAACAGCGATCTTGAAGATTCGGTTTGGGCGAGTATGAAAACTGGTGTCATATCAAGACGATCCTTGGTTAAGAGACGAAGAAAGAGCATTGGCGTCAACACGACGCAAATGTTCAAGGAGTCGATCAGCTTCCGCGGGAAGCGACATGGCCTTCAACATTTCAACCGCTTGCCAGCCGGCCAGATCTGCCATTGGGGATGCGGCACCGCGGGCAAGAACTTCAACTCGAGCGAGTACCGCTCGTCGAGACGGAGACCGATCGGCAAAATTGCTCCAAAGTTCAAAACCTGCTGGAAGACCTCCGCCATCTACCCCAAGCTCGCAGGCAAGAAAAACTTCAACCGTCGGGGGCACCGTGGACGCGTCATCCCAAACGGGAAAGGGCTGAACCTCTCCTTCGGCTCGAGCAAGAACCACATCCC
>PAHO01000004.1 GCA_002705085.1 Phycisphaerae bacterium
CCGGAGACAGCGAGCTGCTTGTCGAGTGGGTTGCTGTAGTTCAAAAAGATTTTGTAGGTGACTTCACCTGCGGCCAGCGATTCTTCGGTGTAAGAAGCGCCAACGAAATCAGCGGAAGCCATGGCGGTTGCGCCAAGAACGGCTGCAAATGCAATACGGGACATAGGTGGTCCTCTCTCTTTCCAATTTGTGGTAGCCGGCGAACCGGCGTTCTCTTCAATCTTCATTTGTGACGACATTCGCCACACACAACCAAAATGCAGAAAGACCGTGCCAAAGGCAAGTGGGAATCTGAAAATATTTCATCCGGTGGCCAGATCCGCATTGAGAACGCGAAAGGGGGGGCATTATTGGGGACCTTGGGGTGGATTTGCAGCCTGTACGGGCTGCGTTGGTTGTTCGGCCCATCCAGGGGTCAGCGTGAGGTTGGCTCCAGACGCTGTTCCAAGAGCCGGTCGATGTTGCGGCGATGGGCCCAAGCTCGATCTTGGTCGGAATTCATGCCCATGGCGCCCCGGAAGTCTTGCCGCGTTTCTGACCGGATTTCTTCCGGCAAATTGCCCATCATCAGGACGCTGCTGATGGCCAATTCATAGAGGTCTGCACACCCCGCATGGTCACCATCGTTGTACCGGGGCACCCCCATTTCGATGGCTTGCAGAAGAATTGACTGTTCGGCGGTGCGGTTGCCAGGTTGGGTGGCTGTCGGTGAGTTGGCATAGGTTGAAATCTTGATCAAGGTGAGGTCAAACTCAGCTTCCTTCTTGTCACCAATAAGGACTCCGAGCCCAGCACAGTCGGAAGCTTGAAGATCACCACGGGCCAAGACACGACCAAAGCTCACGGCTTCAAATCCAGAGAGGGGGAGGCGGTGGGTGGTTCGAACCCCTTTTTTTGTCTGAAACCGGGTTCGATATCCCCCAGCCATCATTCTGCGGCGGGAAGAGTCGATCATGAAATCCCACGTGCGACCGTCGCCAAGAACTTCAATTTCGAAGCCGTCGAAGTTCTGCCCCAAATTCAGTTGACGGGTTCTGGCCCAAGCAAATCCGCCATTGTTCTCCAGTGAGAGGTCCCCTCGAAATCTGAGGCCGGTGTTCGATTCGGTCAATGTCCCCCTGGAGAGACCGCCCATGACCCCATCGAGGACCACCCGCCACTGGGTGGATGCCAGTTCAACGGGGGCTTTGGCGGGATTCGACGGGCCAGTGGCGAATAAAAGGGCGATCGCGGCGAAAAAAGCGGGCATTTTCAACTCTAGGCCGGGAGTCGAAGCCAGAGGGAAGATTCTGTCCAACGTCCGAAAATAGATTTCATGCTTGAATATTAGTTGTATCTGAGGTTTAATACTTCTTACTTCGGGGGTGGGATCTTCCGAATGACATGTTTTGGTGGTGGATGAAGCCAAGGGGGCTTGCTGTGGACTTTTTCCGCCGACTGTTGTTCAGCACATTTTTCATTGTCTGTACTGCGCCCACAGTTGCGCAGTTCAATGATGGCGGTACAGATCCGTTGGGTGATGACGCCGGACGTCCCGACAGCCTTGGTGGCTTTGCCGCCTGCTGCATCGCCGGAGAGTGCATTGATAATTTCCCGGTTGACGTTTGCTTGGCCACTGGCGGCGAACCACAACCTGGGGGGGTGACTTGCGATGATGAACCATGTGTTGCTTCGCTGCTGGGCGGATGCTGCACCGCTGACTTGTGTTGCACCGAACTTGAAGAAGCCGACTGCATCGCTTCGGGGGGGCGGTTCCAAGGGGTTGGCACCAGCTGCATCAGCGGTCAGTCTTCGGTGATCTGTCCGGTGGTGGGACGGTGCTGTTTGAACGACGGCACTTGTGGCGATGCCATCACTCTTGAAGAATGCGAAACCGTTGGCGGATCTTGGGGTGGCTATGGCACAACCTGTGGCCCGCAGGGCTGTGCAGGTGCCTGCTGTTTGATGGATGGCACATGCGTTTCAGGCCAGAGTCGAGAATCCTGTGCTGCATCTGGTGGTTTGCATCAGGGTGACGTTTCCGACTGCACGGGTGAAGATTGTCGGACGCAATTGGGACGGGGGGTTGGACTGAATTCTCCCGATGGTCAAGAGTGGATGGTGCAGGTTCCTCAGTTCGACACCAACGGAGGACTGTTCGAGTTGACGGGGGCCACCCTGGAGGTTCGCTCCAAAGTTGTGGCCAAACTCCAACTCCTCAATGTCTCATCCGAACCAATCGACACCAGCGTGCCTTACAACGTGGAGTTCCGTTTGGTGAACGGTCCTTGTGGCATTGGTTTCCCCGAGACCACCCTTTTGGATGAGACCGGAATTGAAGCTTGTGCCACCAATCCTTTGCCCGCAGGTGAATCTTGCGATTATGGATGTGGACGGGTTTATGACCGAGTCGATGGTGACCTGCTTCTTGAGTTGCCGGAATCATGCTTTGATGATCTCACCGGTGATGGACAGCTTGAGATCGGATTCGAGGGGGACAATGATTTTGCGGCCCCTCCCGGTGGCTCTTTGTTTGTGGTGGGCCCCAATGTTGGTCAAGCCGAAGTGTGGGTGCGTTACTCATTCAATTACGTCGGTGGAGCATGCTGCTTGTGCGATGGGACTTGCTTCGACACGCTTGAAGATGATTGCTTGGACCAAGGTGGCGTCTTCTCAGGAGCAGGAAGCCTCTGCTCGCAGAAATCCTGCACCCCACGGGGTCGATGCTGCTTGCCTTGTCCCAATGAGGATGGCTTGTTGTGCCTGGATGATGTCACCGATGGCTTCTGTCGAGGCGTTGGTGGTTCTTGGATCGAATGTGGCACTTGCGATATGGATCCCTGCCCCATCGAAGATTGCAACGGCAACTCGATCCCCGACGAATGCGAAATCGATGGGAACGACTGCGATGGCAATGGCATCCCAGATGATTGCCAAACTGATTGCGACGGGGACAGCATCCCTGACGCCTGCGAGGTGGATTGCAACGGCGACGGCACACCCGATGACTGCCAAGATCTCGCGGACTGCGATGCGAATGGCACGCCAGATGTTTGTGAGCCGTTTGAAGATTGCAATGGTTCCGGTGTGCCCGACCGATGTGAAACCGACGGCAACGATTGCGATGCCAACGGCATTCCCGACGATTGCGAACCGGACTGCGATGCCGATGGCTTGATTGATGCATGTGAAGTCGATTGCAATGACGACGGCACCCCGGACGACTGCCAATCCCTGGCGGACTGCGATGCCAATGGCACGCCGGATGTGTGCGAGCCCTCTGAAGATTGCAATGGTTCTGGCATTCCCGACCGCTGCGAATTGAGTGGCAACGACTGTGATGCCAATGGCATTCCCGACGAATGTGATTCAGATTGCGATGCTGATGGCATCCCTGATGCTTGCGAGAAAGATTGCAACGAGGACGGTGTTGCCGATGATTGTCAGGACCTCGCGGACTGCAATGGCAACGGCACCCCAGACGTGTGCGAGAACATCAATGATTGCGATGGCAATGGCATTCCTGATGAATGCCAGACGGATTGTGATGCCAATGGTGTCCCGGATGCTTGCGAAGTTGATTGCGACGCGAATGGCACCCCAGACGCCTGTGAGCCGTTCGACGATTGCAACGGGTCAGGTGTCCCTGACCGCTGTGAACTCGATGGCAACGACTGTGATGCCAATGGTGTTCCTGACGAATGTCAAGAGGACTGTGACAACGACGGTATCCCCGATGCCTGCGAAGACTCCGGTGACTGCAATGCCAACGGAATCCCTGATGATTGCGAAGGTTTGCCCGACTGTGATGCCAACGGAACTCCCGATGAGTGCGAGCCTTCCGAAGATTGCAATGGCAATGGTCTGCCCGACCGTTGTGAAACCGAAGGCAACGACTGCGATGCCAACGGCATTCCTGACGATTGCGAATCGGACTGTGATGCTGATGGTTTGATTGATGCTTGTGAAGTCGATTGCAACGACGATGGCACGCCAGACGATTGTCAGGATCTTGCCGACTGCGATCAAAATGGCACGCCAGATGTGTGCGAACCCTCTGAAGATTGCAATGGTTCTGGCATTCCCGACCGTTGTGAGGTCGATGGCAACGACTGCAACAGCAATGGCATCCCAGACGAGTGTGACCTTGCAGGCAACGATTGCGATGCCAACGGTATTCCCGACGATTGCGAATCGGACTGTGATGCTGATGGTTTGATTGATGCCTGCGAAGTCGATTGCAATGCCGACGGCACCCCGGACGACTGCCAATCCCTGGCGGACTGCGATGCCAATGGCACGCCTGATGTGTGCGAGCCCGCCGAAGATTGCAACGGATCTGGCATTCCGGACCGTTGTGAAGTCGAAGGCAATGACTGCAACGTCAACGGCATCCCAGACGAATGTGAACTTCAAGACAACGACTGCGACAGCAACGGCACGCCTGATGATTGCCAGAGTGACTGCGACAACGATGGCACGCCTGACAGTTGCGAAGATGATTGCAACGGCAATGGGCAACCTGACGATTGCGATATCGCGGAAGGGTCAAGCGAAGACTGTGATGCGAATGGTCAGCCCGACGAGTGTGACCCTCAGGGTTCTTGCTGCATCGGGGAGTCATGTGTAGTCGCCGTCGAAGCTTGTTGTCTGAGCCAGGGTGGTGTTTATGGTGGGGACAACACCAGCTGTTCACCAAATCCCTGTGAGACCGACGACAATCCAACTCGCGGTGACGCGGGCCTGAAGGGCTCTGTTCTGGTCTTCCCAGATGTTGTGGTTGAGCACGATCCGAATGGCGAGGTCCGATTGGACACGTTGATCCAGATCAGCAATGACCATCCAGATGCGGTTCAATTGCACATGTACTTGGTTGATGGTGCTGGCAACTGTGTCTTCTTGGACCAAACCATTGTGCTCACCGGCAACCAGCCCACCTGGTGGCGGGCTTCTGACGGCGAGCGCCTTGGCGGATCGGTGGCCCCATTTGGCGCCTTGTATCCAAATGGCTTGGGCATTGAAGAATCTGATGGTTCGTATCTGGCTCGTGGATTCTTGGTGGTCGTCGCAACCGATTCAGAATTCCGTCCCATCCGTCACAACCACTTGTCTGGTGCCGCAGTGGTGGTCAATGAGATTTCCGCTTCGGAATATTCGGCCATGGCCTGGCCAGTGGTCGATGGTTCGGTGCCGCACGGTGGGATCGTGGGGGATGGCAGTGGCACCATCAACCTGGATGGATCCGACTATGCGTCAACATCCAACCGGCTGTTGTTGGGCTTCGAGCCAGTCCAGGGCATGATTGATCACGAAGTCGTCTTGCTGGGCATGGATCTTGATCTTCGCCACTCTTCTGGGGCTGTCCCAGCTTCAACGAAAGCCAAGTGGGAAATTTGGAATGCCAATGAAGTCAAATTCAGCGGCACCGGACGTTGTATTCGTTGTTGGGATGCCACTTGGTTGAGCGATTACGACCAGCCCAATCATTTCTTGGCCTCCACACTGCAAACCTCGGTGGCCAAGGGGCGGCTGGACACGGAAGCTTCAGCCCAATGCGATTCTGGTGACGGTCTCTTGGCAGCACCTGCGTTGGTCGGCGTGGTGCACCGTGAGTTGTCCTATGGAACCACTCGCATGGTGATGACCCAAACGGGATGGCAGCCTTCGACCATTCGCTTCGATCAGTTGGAGCTTCCAGAAGAGGCTGGAGCCATGCTGCGTGACCTGGGGCGTTTGTTGAACAAACGTTGATTTGGTCTCATGAACTCTTGCGATCGCCGGGGGGGGTGATCGCAGACAGAACGCCCGGATTTCGGTCCGGGCGTTTTTCTGTGGTACCGTTGGATTTATGAGTGCGACGCTATCAACTTTTCCCACTTTTGTGAAGTTTTGGAAGATGGCAAGATGGGTACTGCTCGCCCTTGCCCTGGGGTACGCGTTGCTTTGGATGCGCTATACCACGGTAGAACGGGTTTTGGCCTTTGATCCCGTCGTGGCCATGAACGCCGGGTTCGCCGACGTTCCAGTCGAAGATCGAGGATGGCCCGAAATGCGGAAGGCGTTGGTGGCCATGCACGCTGACGATCCACAGGCTGCAGAGTTGCTTCGCGAGGCCAGCCGCTGTGAAGTGCTTGGCTTTTACGCGGGTCATCCTGAGGATTTCAGCCCCGAAGACAGGGAACTGTGGCCGGAAAAATTTTCCGATGAAGAATTAAGCGTGGACGCCAACCCTTGGAGTTGGGAACGATCTGCAATCGCCATCCAACTACCGCATTTGGCTGATTTCAGGGAGGCCGCTCTTTACCTCAAGGATCATGCATTGGAGCAGGGAGAGGGTGGTTCCCTCGAAGACCTGCGAGCGATGCGTCGACTCTCAGTTCTTTGTCATGAGCAGCCCACCCTCATCAATCAGTTGGTTGGCATGGCAATCTTGGCCCTCGAAGTTGACACCATGTCGCATTTGCTTGAGGACCACGGGACAACGTATTCCGATGAAGTCTTGGAATCGTTTGAAGCGGAACTGGATTTGGCGCTGGCTGCGTTGTCTCCTCTATCACTTCAGGGTGAGCAGATCATGTTTGATGATGTGCTTCAGCGTATGTACTCCGACGATGGTGCGGGCAATGGCATTTTCATCGGAGGGTCAGATGCGTTGTCCGACGGCATGGAATTCATGGGGTTTCCTGACCGCCGCCGAACCACGGTTGACACCGTCGTGGCCCCCTTCCTTGCCCAATGGATGCCTGATCGCCAAACCACCCGAGAGCTGTATGCCGCAATGATGGCTGAGCAAGTCCAGTTCTGTAAGGCTCCCTTGTGGGACCGTCCGGAAGACTCTCAGTTTGAGGGGACCGGGAATCCAATCATCGATCTCACGCTTCCCGCCCTCACCAAAGCCATCGACCAAGTGCAATTGAAGCGAATGGAAATAGAAGCCATGTCATTGGTTGTGGCAGCCTATCGAGAGCGAACTCGTACGGGTGCGTTCCCAGCCGAGGCGCCGATTGAAGTGCGGGATTGTTGGGTCGACGGTCTCGTGGGTTACGAAGTGGTGGATGGTTTGCCAGAGGTGCGAAGTGCTTGTCCTCATCAGAAGGGACAGGTTCTTTTTCCGGTTCGAGGCGAGTGATCTTCTGGGGGGATCTTTTGGTCAATAGCGAATCGAGATACCGGTGAAAAAATTGAAGTCGTCGGCATCCCCTTCCAAGCCGAAATTGCAGCCCGCATCGAGCACCGTGTCGGTGGCCACCTCATACGTGACTCCTACCCCCAAAATGGAAGTGAACTCCTCATCGGCGTCAGGCCGCAGGATCCCAATGCCTTCAACGTAGGTTCCAAGTACTTCGGTGATTTCAAAACCAAAAACACCGGTACCAACGTATTCCACGTCGTAATGGTCTTCGGTCTCGTTGTGCACGAAGTCGGTTTCAAACATGAGCCCAAGACCCACGGTCTCGCTCAAGGTCGTTGCATACGGGAAGATGAATCCCCCTTCAATCTCGTCCCCACCAATGCCGTTGGTTGAGGTTGGGATTTGAACAAAAGGCATGAACGCGAATGCATCGCCTTCAGAATCGTTTCCCCAAAGGTTCATTTTGAGCCGGATCTGGGTGTCGCCAACCCCATCGATTTTTTGGGTCCCGTCATCAGAAATAACAAATGGGTCCATGACGAACTGGATGTCCATGTCGTGCCGCAGGCCCACTTTGAAGTTGATTGGCGCGAGTGTTGTGCTTTCGGCATCATCGGTTTGGCTGTAATCCACAAAGCTCATTTCCAACTGGAAGGCGCCAGCATCAACGGTGTAAGGGCTCTCCGTGAAGTCTGGTCGGTCAGCACTCATGGATCTCCACTCGCTCCGCGGGGTGGGGTTCCAGAGCGTGTGTTCTGATTTGCTCGAGGTATCGGCGTGGGCAGCATTGCCTCCGAAACCGAGGAGCAAAGCAGCGAGCAGAGTTGGGTGGGCATGGCGATTATGTAGCATTGGCTACAAAGCATAGCAGGCAATTTGTAAGTGATCAGGAACGATGATCAGGAGGTTGGAATCACACCATCAATGGTTCTTGATTCCCGGGCTCAAAGATCTTCTTTGCGTGATTCAGATTTCTCTTCATTCCGCATCTCTTCGGACCATTTGCCAATGCCTTCGCCCCATTGCTGGAGACGCTTTTCAAGCCGGTTTCCCATGTCGGCCGCCCAAGGTCGGAAGTCTTGTTCAAGTTGTTTAAAGCGACGTTCCAGCTCTGATTCGAACTGGGACATGAGTTGATTCATGTCTTGCTCCCACTGCATCCGGCCTTGTTCCGAAGAAGCATTCTCCATTTGGCGTTGCGCTTCTTGCAAGAATGGCTTCAGTTGTTCACGTTCGAACCGCTTCATGCGGCTTTGGACTTGCTGTTGAAGGTTCTCCATCAGGTTCTGCAATTGGGCTTCAGCTTCCGCTGGGTTGAGCATGCGCTGGGGGGCGGGGGCGTCTGCGGGCCGCGCCCCCAGTTCGATCTCCACTTTCATCTTTTGACCGTCTCTGATGACGATGGCCGAGACGACAGTGCCTGGTTGCATGCCCGCGATGGTGGACGACAAGGTTTGAGGATCGGCACTGCGCTTGGTTTGCGGAATGATGATGTCGCCGGCACGCAAGCCCGCCGAGGCCGCAGGTGAGTTCGGAACAACGGCTGCGATCATCGTGCAGCGACTCGCATCAAGGTCCCACGGACGGCCGTCGGCGTTGTTCGCTGGAAGGTCGTTGATCGGGGCCATTTGGATCCCGAGAAAGCCGGGAGCGGCTTTCTTAGGCAATTGCTTTTGGAGGCCCCGCATTTTTTTCGGGGGCAAATTCTCGATGGCCCCTTGAGCCATCGAGCCCCACGAAGAAAGTGGAAGGCTGATGAGCACACCGCCGTCTTCGTTCAAAATCTGCAGGACATCGTCTTGCCAGCGGGTTCTCTCGGGGGGGACCCGAGCGCCATCCACTTCGACAACATACGACTCCGGCCCCGAGCCCTCGACTTCGACCTTCAAGCCATTTTGAATGATCACCGCATTGAACTGTCGTTCAACAACGACCTCGTCAGCACCCTTCAGAGCACTGATAGACAAAGGAAGAGACAGCGGAGTTGAAAGCAGCATGGGTGGTCCTTTCCCAGGATTGGATTTGGGACCAATGTTACGAACCCTGCCGGCAAAAGTTCAGCAGCTTGCTCGTCGTCGCCGGCTTTGGCCTGCCACCAACAGCATTGCGGTCATCACGCCGGGGGCGGGAACCAAGGGGAGCGCTGGTGGAATCGTCGAGAAATCATCGTTGAAGCCGTTGTACCAGCCTTCGAGCGAGTTGTTGCTCAAGAGGTTGTCTGAGACGCCAACTGGAGATCCAACCCAATCCACGCCGGGGTCAACAACGTCACCCAAACTCAGTCCCCAGTACAAACTTTCATCCCCGGTCATGTCGCCGTAGGTGAAATTGTCCACGGCGCGTCCGAAGGAGTAATCGGTGTATTCCCAACTCAGAAATCCAGCAGCCACGATGGCCTCGATCATGTCGTTGCTGGTGGCGATGGTGGGTCCGCTCCACGAGTAACTAAACGCCACACTATCGCCACCGGTCGCACTGAAATCGATGACCATGTAGGAAGTGAAGTCCCCAGAGCCAACCGAGTGCGAAACATCAAGGGTGGTTCCTAAGGCCGAGTCGATCACAAGATCAGCATTGGCGGCTGAGGAGGAGGCGGCGAGTACGAAAGCGGCGAATGACCAGCGAAACATGATTTGTCTATCCTGAGATGTGTGAGAGAGAGAGAGAGCGACATCTAATGGCATCGTCTTGCCAATAAGGTAGTGAGCCAAAAAGAGTCATGAAACACAATCCTAAATTTTTAGCCAGAGTTGACCAAGCCCGTCGGAGCATCTGTGAATGCACTGTGGAGGAATTTATTCAGGCCAAAGAGGAGGGTGAATCGTTCACATTGATCGATGTGCGTGAAGAAGGGGAATTTGCGGCGGGGCACATTCCCGGGGCCATCCATCTTTCCAAAGGCGTGATCGAACGCGACATTGAGTCGGCCATTCCGGGGCAGGATGAACGCCTGGTCTTGTACTGCGGTGGTGGCTATCGCTCGGCCATTGCCGCTGAATCATTGATGGCGATGGGGTACACCAATGTCACCTCCATGGACGGAGGTTGGCGAGGCTGGATAGACGCTGAACAACCGGTTGAACGTTGAGTTAGCCCGCGCGGCGGTGGCTGGATTCACGCCGTATCTGGTTTCGACCGGCATTCTTGGCTCGATACAACGCTCGGTCGGCGGCGCGGAGCAGCGCGTGGTGGGAGTCCATCGGCAGCGTTCGAGCGGCCACCCCTGCACTGAGTGTGACGGCAATGGGCCCTGCATCGGTCCCGATGGGAGCTTCTTCGAGGGCCCGTCGCAAACGTTCAGCAGCCGTGGCGGCCACGCCTTCGTCCGCCCGCGGGCACAGCAGCAAAAACTCTTCGCCGCCCATGCGGTACAGCTGGTCTCCGGATCGGGTGCATCGTCGCCAGCGGGTGGCGACCGCTTCCAAAACCATGTCGCCCACCCCATGTCCGAACCGATCGTTGATCTCTTTGAAATGATCGAGGTCGAGCATGACCACTCCCAGTGGCCCTCGTTTGTCCCAACAGTCTTTGAGATGGTCAAGGGCCGCACGCCGATTCCCCAGTCGCGTGAGATCATCGGTCAACGCGTGCCGGCGCATCCGTTCGGTGGCCATTTGGGCGCGTTTTGTTTCGCGATGAGCGGTTTCTAAAGCCATTCGGGCAGCTTCGCGTTCTGACTCCAAAGACTCGAGAAGTTCCAAGAGGCGTATGCCTGGAGCCAAGGCCCGATGCAAAGCATCGTGGTTGGTTGGTGTGATCAAAAGTTGATCGCACGAAGGCATGGCGTTGGTCCCGGTGTCATTTTGGTTGTTGAGCAAGACCGACCACGCAAAAATCGCTGGCGTTCGTTCGCTTAACTCCCTGGCGTGCTGCAACAGGCGTTCGGCGCCTTTCGCGGGAAGATTCTGATCCACCAAAAGGAGTGGGGGGTGGTGGCACTCGAAAAGTTCAAACGCGCTTGCGGCATTGGTTGCTTCCCAAACCTCATGTCCCATCTGGCGCAGGTGGTGGGCCAGCAATCCGCGGCGCGCAGGATCAGCATCGGCCAGCAGCACACTGGGCCGTCGCCGCTTCTTCGGAATGGGCGGTGGGAGGGCCATTTCTGGCTGCAACATGGGGTTCGATCTGCCAGTAGGCCACTGTCGTGCCGAAGGCACTTGGGGCAAGATTCAATGGTGCGGCTTTGTCCAGTTGTGCGGGCAATTATGGGACGGCGCTTTACAGCAGGGTGGTTGGATCCACGTCAATGATCACTTTTTCGCCGGGTTTGAGCCCTCCAGCGACGCGGGCTTTCGCCAAAGCCCGGCCCAAGGTGCCAGGGGTGTCGGCCAATACTTCCAGCCCGATGCGATGGCGATCATCAATGCGAGCCATGGGACAGGGGGCGGGTCCCAACAGTTCGATCTCCTCGTTGGTGTTGCTGAGCGCTTGGGCCGCGGCGTTCGCCATGGCCATGGCGGTATCAAGATCTCGATCGCGGAACACAATCCGCGCCATTCGTTTGAGGGGAGGCAAACCTGCTCCGGCGCGCATGGCCAACTCATGTTCGGCAAATCGATCCCATTCGTGGGCGGCGGCATGCAGGACCGCAGGATTGTCCGGGTGCATGGACTGCACAATGACCCGCGCTTGGGGACCATCGGCGGTTCGACCAGCACGACCAGCCACCTGAGAGACCAGTTGGAAGGTGCGTTCAGAAGCTCGGAAGTCAGGAAGTTGTAAGGCGGTGTCGGCGCTCACCACGCCGACCAATCGAACTCCCGGGAAGTCCAAACCTTTGGCGATCATCTGGGTGCCCAGCAGTACCCGAATTTCTCGGCGACCGAAAGCCCCCAGAATGTCGTGCAAGTCTTGCAGTCCGGAGATCTGATCCGAGTCGACCCTCACAATCTGATGGGCCTCCAGATGGGGCAACTCTTCCCGAAGCACCTCTTCCAACCGTTGGGTTCCAAGGCCAAGCTTGATCAATCCTTTTCCACAGTCGGGGCACGTGGCGGGGAGTCGATTGGCCCGAAGACAATGGTGGCATTTGACGTGGCCCCCTTGGGGCAGACGCCGATCGCGATGCATCACCATCGATGCTTCACATGCTTCACAACGCAAGGTGTAGCCACAGGTCTGACTGGAACAGCCAATCCAAGAGGCCCAACCGCGACGGTTGAGCAGCACGATGGCTTGGTCACCAGCCTGCGTGACCTCATGCAACCCGCTCATCAAGGTTTGGCCGAGGCTGCGGTCATGGCTGGATTTTTGCTCTTGAGCCAAGTCCACCACTTCCACTTTGGGCAACGCCATTCCGGGAGGACGCGAGCGCATGCGGTGCAATTGCCAACGGCCGCTGACCGCTTTGGACCAGGTCTCCATAGAAGGGGTGGCGGACCCCAAAACAATCGGGCATTCGGCGCGATGGGCACGGAGGATGGCCAGGTCTCGGCCGTGGTAGCGGGGGGCTTGTTCTTGTTTGTATGAACTCTCGTGCTCTTCATCCACCACGACCAACCCGAGTTCATTTTCACAGACGGGGGCAAACACCGCCGACCGAGCCCCCAAGATGACTCGGGCTTCACCGGACCGAACCGCTTGCCACTCGGCGTGACGCTGGCTGGCGTGCAGTCCGGAGTGCAAAATGGCGACTCGGTGGTCGGGGAATCGTCCAGAGAGTCGTGCGCCAGTTTGTGGGGTCAGCGCGATTTCGGGGACCAGCATGAGCGCGGTCTTTCCGGCGGCCAACACCTGCTCGATGAGTTGCAAGTACACCTCGGTTTTGCCCGAGCCGGTCACCCCGTGCAACACGTGCACCGAAGCGCCATCAGGGATGGCTTTCCCAATGGATTCAACCACTCTTCGTTGTTCGTCGGTGAGGCAATCGGGGCGTCGTGGATCCAGCCCACCCGGGATGTCCGTCCCGCGGATGGCTTCGACCAGAGTCACCTCCAAAAGCCCTGCTCGCTCCAAAGCTTGCAGGGGGCCACGGGTTTTGACCCCTGCGGCTTCGAGCAGTTCCGATTCAGGAAGAGGATCGCTCCCAGAGTGTGTGTTGAGCACTTCCAAGATTCGGCGTTGCGCTGGTGGCAGACGATCGGGTTGGGGGGCTGGAGATCGGGACCAGTGGCGGTTGAGTGTGCGGCCGGTCCCACGCTTCACCGCCGCGGGCACCACGGAAGCCAGCGTCATGCCCATGGGGCACTGGTAGTAGTCGCTGACCCACCGAGAGATATCGATCAAAGACTCTGGAAGCGGAGTGACCCGATCATCGACGTCAATGACCCGTTTGATGCGTTCTGGGGCGAGGTTTGGGGCTGTTCCTGGGGCCACCACCCACCCTGCGGTCGGGGTTGCCCCGCGGCCCAACGGCACGCGGACGCGGGAGCCCAAGGCGATGGGGTGCAGCTCCTTCGGAACGGCATAGGTCAGGACGTCGGCATCGAGGCTTAGCCCACGCTCAACGGCGACTTGCACCCAGCTTGGCGGCCCATCGGGCTCAAAGAGGTCCACATCCGAAGCCTACAACGGCGAGTCGCTCTACAATCCGCTTTTGATGCACACCGAGCCGACCCCAGCGTTGCTTGTTCTTGAAGACGGATCAGTTTGGAGAGGACGGGGTTTTGGCAATGCGACCACCAAAACCGGTGAAGTGGTCTTCTGTACCGCAATGACGGGGTATGAGGAAGCGTTGACCGACCCTTCCTACCAAGGTCAAATTTTGGTGCTTACCGCCACCCAGATCGGGAACACCGGGATCACGACCGAAGACGGAGAAAGTGCTCATCCACAAGTGGCCGGCTTTGTTGTTCGTGAAGCCACCCCACTGGTTTCCAACTGTCGAGCCAAGACCGAACTCCCAAGTTGGTTGGCCGAGGCCGGAATTCCCGCGATGGAAGGCCTGGACACCAGAGCATTGGTCCGCCGGCTCCGGGAATCGGGGGCCATGCGAGGGGCCATTTCCAACGACCCTGCAGAAACCCCTGCATCCCTTCTCGCGGCGGCCCGAGCCGCTCCAGATATGTCGGGGGCCAATTTGGCGGAGTCGGCGGGCCCAGAGGCTCCGCATCAGCCTTCTGAGGATCTTGGAGGCTGGTGGGATGGGGCACGGGACATGCCTATGGATCGTGCTCGGGGCAGCGATCGTCCGTACCGGGTGGTGGCTCTGGATTGTGGCGCAAAGCGGACGATCTACAAGCACCTGGTTGATCGGGGCTGTGAGGTTCACGCTTTGCCAGCCAACAGTCCTCCATCCGCCATCCGCGCGCTGCAGCCAGAGGGCATTTTTGTCAGCAATGGCCCCGGTGATCCTGCGGCCGTCGATCAGGCTATTTCGACACTTCAAGAGGTCGCTGGAGAGGTTCCGACTTTCGGTATTTGCTTAGGCCACCAGCTCCTGAGCCTCGCGTTGGGGGCCAAGACCACCAAAATGAAGTTCGGGCATCGAGGGGCCAACCAGCCCGTGCATGCCACGGGGCGGGATCGAATCGAGATTACGAGCCAAAATCACGGTTTTTGCGTCGAAGCCTCTTCCCTGGAGGCGGCGGGATGCTCGATCACCCACCGGCATGTCAATGATGGCACGGTGGCGGGATTCAAGCACGATTCTCGGCCAATTTTTGCCGTTCAGTACCACCCAGAAGCCTCTCCCGGGCCTCACGATTCGGCCTATTTGTTCGACGACTTCGTGGCCCAGATGGCCGAGGCCCGAGGATGATGGGCGGCGGGGAAATTCATCTCACAAAAGAACCACCGCGAATCCGCGTTGCGTGTTGCAGCAGGGGTCTTCTAGAAGGTAAGGTTCGCCTCTCCGACAGATTGTTGGAGGCCGGCCGAAAGGCTGGTGGAGGAATATTTGTAATGGCCGCCGGAGGCGGCCTGAGGAGCCAACAGTGAAGCTCGAACCTCAGTTCATCGGTGTCGCGACTCTTGCGGCCTGCCTTGTCTCTCCCGTGTTTGCCCAAGATGCCCCCGTGCCCGAAGCACCGGTCGTGGAAGTTGTGGAAGCCGAGGAAAACCCCGTCTTGGCCTCTGCTCGAGACCACTTGGCCAAAGGCCGCTGGGAAATGGCCATCGCCGCAGCCGAAGAAGTCCTCGCTGAGGATCCAGGAAACGAAGACGCTTCAATGATTCGCGACGAAGCCGCTTCGATGCTGGACCGCGGGTCCACCATCGATGCTGTTGTTAACGAACGTTCCGTGCTGTTGAAGCAAGCACGGGTCGAGTTCGAAGCATCCATGCAGCGTGGCGGTGAACTCCTCGAACGTGAGGATTATTCCGGTGCGACGAACGTGGTGCTGACCGGTCGAGTCAAACTCTCCCGGGCTCGGAATTTGTTCACTACTGCCGAATTCACAGGCTTGTACGAGTCTGCCGAGGCGTTGCTCCTGCAAATCGACGAAGCCCGTGCCCTGCAGCAGCAAGTCGAGCAAGAGTTGGCCATCCGAAATGCACGCGACGAGAAGTCGGCCTCCGACTCCGCCGAGTCCGGCCGCATCGAGCGCAGCATCAATGAAAAAATCCTTCGAGTGCGTCAGCTCCAAGAAGAGCAGAAGTACGCCGAAGCTCTGAAGGTTGTTGATGAAATTCTGTTCTTGGACCCGTCCCACCCGGCCGGCTTGGCCATGCGGGATCTCATCAAGACCTCCAAGATCTACGTGGACTACATGGAGCGCAAGCGGCTCCAGGAGTACACCTACACCGAGCAAACCCTTGAAGTGCAAGACCGCTTCATGATGCCCGTGCCCAATATTGACGGCCCTGGCATGCGTGGCATCAACGAGGTGCTCCAGTACCCTGAAGACTGGGAAGAGCTCAGCCAGCGTCGATACGACGAAACGGGCTATGCCCCTTCGGCCAAAGAGAAGTCGATTTACCGCAGCATGCAGTCGGAAATTCCATTGGAGTTCACCGACGCCCCTTTCAGCGACGTGCTCGCGTGGATTGAAAACGCCACCGGTCTGAACATTCATCAGGATTGGACGGCTCTCGATGAGCTGGGAGTGACCGAAGACACCGAAGTCACGATCAATGTTCCCTCGGTCAAAGTTGAGGACGCTTTCCGGATTGTCTTTGAGCAGGTCAACGATGGTGCCGACCCCACCGAGGATGGGGCGGACTACGCCATCCGCAATGGCCTGTTGACCGTGACAAGCCGGAGTGCGCTTGACCGCGACTACCAGCCGTTGGTCTACGACATCCGTGATCTCACCTTCCCCGTGCCTTATTTCGATGACGGTCCTCGTCTCGACCTTGGTGCCGCCCTCAGCCAGGGTGGTCAGCAAGGCGGCGGCGGCGGCGGTGGCGGCGGTGGCGGCGGCGGCTTCGGCGGCGGCGGTGGCGGCAGCCTCTTTGGTGATGCTGACGACGACGGTGACGCGATCCCTCGGGGTGAATTGGTCAATGCCATTTTGGAGCTGATCTATGAGAACGTCCCGGCCGACTGGGGTGGCGATGCCATCGTTTACAACCGGAACTCCAAGAGCACCATCAAGATCTTCCCGCCTCTGAATGCCGAAGAGACTGCTGGTGGCGACAACCTCGTGATCTACACCGCGCCAAAATGGCACAAGCAAATTGGTGATCTGCTGGACATGCTCCGCGATATCCGGGCCATCCAAATCAACATGGAAGCCCGAGTGCTGAACGTCTCGACGGACTGGTTCGAGCGCATCGGTATCGATTTGGACATGTACTTCAACACCAACGATGATCTTCGCCAGCAGCAGTTGGCCATGAACCCGTTGGGGCACTTGTCCGACTTCTTCGGTGAAGACGGCACGCTCCGTGATCCTTTGTTGTACGGCGGCTTTGACCAAGTACCGATCCCCGGTCAACAACAGGGTGGCCAAGGCGGTCAAGGTGGTGGTGGTGGTGCTGGTGGTGCCGGTGGTGCCGGAGGGAATCCGTACTACAACGCCATTCCTTGGGGCGGCATCATCTCTGATCCTGAATCCATTGGTGAAGACGCGGCTGAAATCCCGTACATCTCCACCTTCTTTGGTGCCCCCCTCCGCGCAACCGAAGGGTTTGCCCCGTTCGGTGTTCTTCAGAACTCCTTTGACATCCTTGATTCGGTTGGCTCTGACACTGCCTTTGCTTCAGCTCTCGGCAACCAAGCCCCAGCCTTCTCTTCAGGAATTCAATTCCTCGATGACGTGCAAGTCGACCTGTTGGTCGAAGCCACTCAAGCCGACGACCGGTCGGTGGTCCTGACGGCTCCTCGTTTGACCTTCTTCAATGGACAACGTGCTTGGATGGCTCTTCAACGACAGGAAGCGTTTGTTTCCGGTCTGGTGCCAATCACCGGTACGGCGACGGGTGCCTTCCAGCCCATCATTGGTCGGGTGTCCTCGGGCATCACCCTTGATGTCTCGGCCGTGGTCTCGGCCGATCGCCGCTACGTGCAGTTGACCAGTTGGTTTGATTCTTCCGAGCTCGTGGAGCTCAAGAAGACAGCCTTTACCGGTGCAGCCGGTGGCGGCGGCGGCGGCTTCGGCGGCCCCGGCGGTGGTGGCGGTGGCGGCGGTGCCGGTGGTGCTGGCGGCGGCGTCGGCAACTTCGCCGGTGAGATTGAACTGCCCATCATTGCGGTCAACCAAATCCGAACCACAGTCTCCGTCCCAGATAAGGGCACCGTGATGCTCGGCGGTCAGCGACAAGTGGATGAATTCGAGACCGAGGTTGGGGTTCCGATCCTTTCCAAGATCCCATGGGTCAACCGGTTCTTTACCAACCGCAAGCAATCCAAGAGCGAAAAGACCGTGTTGTTCTTGATGCGACCAGAGATCATCATCCAGGAAGAGACCGAAGACGTCCTCTTCCCCGGCCTCTCGGAGACCCTCGGATACGGCTCTACGATTCGGTAAGCCCTCTTTTTGACATGTCCCGCTCGCTGGGGCCATGGGTTGAGTCTGGTTCACCAGATGTCCAACCTCTGGCTCCAGCGAGCTTTTTCGTGAAATTGACCCCAGAATTGGTCGATGAAGGATCCATGACTTCTCATCCTTTTGACCAAAACTTGGACCAGGCCATCGAGTCAACCACTTTTGGTGACGTCAGCATCATTGGATTCCAAACTGGATCGTTGCTTGATGAATCATTGGTGCGGGCCTTGGAGAGCAAGGCCCTGAATGCGGCCGTGACAGTGGAGCGACCCAAACTGGTCGTTGATTTTGATGGGGTCGTGCATCTGACGTCCGCGGCCTTGGGAGCCTTGTTGACCATCCGCCGTGAGATCGAAGGCCGCCAAGGTCAGTTGGTGCTCGCTGGTCTGAGCCCCGCCATTGATGAGGTCTTTGACATTGCCTGTTTGCGTCCAGTCTTTGACTTCGCCATCGACCGCTCAGCAGCAATTGATCTTTGCCAGGCTTAAGCGATCAACGTTTGGTGCGTTCCTTCACTGGCTCTTTGTCGGAGGTTGTCCAGTCCACCCGGACCTTTGTCTTCGAAGGCGTTCCGCTGGAGGATCTCAGCGAGGAGCTGATTTTCGCCATTCGACTTGCTCTTGAAGAAGCGGTCACCAACGCCCATCGGCACGGCCACGGCGGTGATCCTGATCGGCCGATTTCCATATCGGTTTCTCGGCAAGACCATGATTTGATTCTCGAAGTTGCGGACACCGGTGCTGGATTTGATCCGGCCACGGTGCCTGACCCTCGATCACCAGAGGGGCTTGAACGTTCATCTGGTCGAGGCCTGCTGTTGATTCGTGCATTCATGCATCACGTGGAGCATCTTGATGGCGGCTGCCGAATCAGAATGCGGCGATGCTTGGAGCCGACAAGCTCTTCCTGATCATTGGGCCAGAGTGGCGTTGGCGATCTGCTCGAGCACCAAGATGTCATACAGGACATGGGTCAGTACCGCGATGGCCAATCCTCGGAATCGATACAGCACACCAAGCCAAATCCCCCCGCAGGTGTACACCAGCAGGCTTGTCCAGTCGAACCCTTCAAGGAGGGGGGCGTGATAGCACGCGAAGAGAACCCCTGAGAGCCCGATGACATAGGGCGTTGAGGCGGCTCGGGACAGGCCGAGGAAAGTCATTCCCACATGGATCCCTGCTTCGATCACGAGCAGCCGAAACACCAATTCTTCGTACAGGCCGGCCGACAAAGCCAGCGTCAGACCCCCAGTTTCGATCGATGCGAACGGCATCAACACGCCAATGAGGATGCCTAGGCCGAACAAGGGCATGGTGCACAGAGCCGCCTCGACCCCCATCCCGATCAAGAACAGGGGGGAGAAGCGCCAGGACCGTGCCTGTTGATGGTGGCGCAGCAAGGACAGTCCGATGACCAGAGTCGCCAAGACTGGAGTGGCGGTCGTCAGTCCCAACAAGGCCGCAAAATCCTGGAGACGGTATTGGGCCAGAGTTGGGGTGGCGTTGGTGATCTGCTCGAGTACCAAGTGTCCTGCCGCAACAGCGCAGATCACCAAAGTGGCCGGAGCTCCGACCTTGGTCTCAACGATGTATCGCTCGAGCTTTCTCGGGACCTTCACAGGAATGGATCTTGTCTTGGTGGACACGGAAACGCAAACGGGCCGCCCTGAGGGCGACCCGTTTGCGTTCCATTGATCGTTTCAGCCACAAGAGCTGGGGGGAAGAGTTAGGCCGCGGGGGCCTCTTGCATGGCTTTGAGCCGTGCGTGCATCCGTGCCTTGCGGCGGGCTGCCGTGTTGCGGTGCAAGATGGGGGTGTGGCTCATCTTGTCGAGGAGTCGACACAGACGGCGGAATTGGGTGGTGGCTTCGCCAACATCATCTCCACGGAGTGATGACTCGAAGGCCTTGGTTTGGGTTTTCAGACGCACTTTGCGCCATCGGTTCAGGGCGGTGCGTCGGACGGTTTGGCGGACGCGCTTTTTGGTGGACTCGTTGTTCGGCAATGCAATACCCTCGTCTGATCAATGGGACAGCCTCTTCCAAAGAGGCGAGCCAAGTATTGTCGCCAATATTCCGCCCTTTGGCAAGGGGGAACCCCAAGAAGGGGGTCGGCTCAGGCGGCTGGGGCTTCTGGGCCTTCCAGAACCGATGCCGTCGTTGCTTCTTCCTTGACGCCGCCCAGAATCGTCTGGAGGGGTTCTGAGAGCTCTGCGACCCCCAATTTGCCGTTTGCGGCCTGTACTGCCGCTCGGGCTTCGCTCGGAGTCAGGCCAGAGAGGTTGAGGGCGGTTCGCATGCGATCGTGGGCGGCCCAGCCTTCGGCCGCGAGCACTTCGTCGGCTTCAGCAAGCCAAACTCGGAAAGCAGCCGGATCGGCGGACTCGCGGGCCGCAGTGAAGCGGTCCCAGGCGGCTTGCAAGACTTCAGTTGAGCCGGATGCCATGAGTTCTTGATGGGCGGCCACCGCGGCACGAGCGGCTGAGGGCCGAAGTCGCAGTTCGGAGATGTTGGCTGGGCGGTTGCCTTCTCCCCCCACGTTGTTCGCATCAAGGCTCACCAGTCCCAAACGCCGTCCAAGTTCGCCGAGGGGGTTGGAACGGACCGCAATGTTGAATGCTTCTTGGAAGGCCTGATTTTCGGCCATTCCAAGCTCTCGTTCGGCTCGAGCAGTTTGCGCAGCCAGTTGGTCTTCATCGGGGGGAAGCAACTGCGCGGGCAGTTCGACCGAGGTGGCGTCCAGAAGGCGGGTGGTGCCTGCCCCCAAAGACTCAGCATTGAAGCTGGCATCGGGTTGACCAATCTGGAAATCTGGTCCCACGTTTTGCAGGAAAGCTTCGCTCAGTGCAACCCCCGTGGTTGGGGCAAAGCGGAAGTTGCCTTCGCCAACTTTGGTGACCGCGGCCACATCAGCAACGAAGTCACCACCACAGATCATGTCGATGGTCCGACCATCCTCGAGCTGGATGATCAACTCGGCTCCTTGAAGGATCAGGTTCCCAAGAGCGTTGAGGTCTTTCACCGTGAGTGTGCCGTTGGCGCTGAGCGTGAGGTCACCGAGTGCGGTTGCGGTGGACGTTCCCAAGTCAATGTTCTCGGCGTTCAGGCTCAAACTTCCCATGGCGCCCAGACCAGCCACACCGGCGGGCGCGTTGCTGTCTAGGTTGAAGTCACCTTCAACCAACAATTGGACCCCGTTTTCATTGAGGAACAGCACGGGGCTTTCGTCGCCACCGCCCAAGGCCGTCAATCGGAGGGATGCTGCCTTGACCAAACTGCCACCAAACCGCATGCGGTCGGCCATCAGTTCAAGGTTGGAGAACTCGGCGTTTACATTTTGTGCGACTTCCAAATCACCAGCGGCAGCGATGTTGAGGTCACTCAGGGCATTCAAGTTGCCGCCAATCATGACATCGCCATCGACATCCAATGACATTCCAACCGAAGAGGATGTGGTGAGATTCCCCGCGACCGTCATGCTGTCGGCTTCGGCGGCGAAGTTGCCGGCCAAGGTCAGATCCCCTTCGGCAACCAAATCACCATCCAGGATCATGCTGCCACTTTCGGTTGGCAGGACCGCAATCTGCACTCCAGCACCATCGCCGGCGGTGAATGAATCGGCCGAAATGAATTCTTCCACTCGAATGGTCTTTCCTTCGGCCAAGGTCAGATCACCGGTGATGTCAAGGCTGCGCAGCCGTTGGTTTGGTGCAATGCCACCGGCATCCCCGCCCAGATTGAGATTGCCATCAACAGCAATCGCAAACAGGCCGCCAGCGCCACTGGTGTTGCCATCAAAGACCGATTGCTCAAAGACGACATCGCCCGCGAGGTTGGCATCGGTAAACAAGCGAGCCTCGTCTGCGAATCGGAGTTCTTCTCCCGCGGAGATCAACTCCGAGGTGTTGATGTAAATCACGTTTTGGTAAGGAAGGCCGTTTGTGGGATCAAATCCTTCGGCGACTCCGTCAATCAAGATGTTGCCACTGGCGTTCAAGCCGGCATTGATTTCGATCAACCCGAACTGGCCTCCTTCGTCAACCGATGGTGAACCACCGGCCATCAGGGTCAGATCACCATTGATGTAGATGGCCGCATTGACGGTCAATTGCTGGCCGGCGTGCAGCAGAAGTTCGGGCACGAAGCTGTTGGTGAAATCCAACTCGGCCAGCACTTCGATGTCGCCGCTGGTGTGAATTCGGATGGGGCCAAAGAACTGGGTCAACGCATTGGCCACCAAGTAGTTTGTGCCGGAGATCAACGCAGGGTTATCAAGGTCGATGCTGCCATTGAAATCAAAGGTGACGTTGTTTGCATCTTCGTTCGGGACGTCCTCAACAATCAGAATGTCGGCTCCCAGGACGCCTCCACCAAGCATCAGAAGACCGTCCATGTGATCGCCTTCAACATCGATATCTCCCCCAAAGAACGCACTGTCTCCGGAGAGATCAACCAGCCCGCCAACATTTCCCGACGCGTTGATCTGTGCGTCGGGAGCGATGATGAGGCTGCCGTCACTGGAGGCTGTGAATGCCCCAGCTGCACCACCTTGATTGGAAACATCAACGGAACTTCCGCTGGCCAGTTGAAGGAATTCGCTGGCATCCAATGCAATCAGTCCCCCAGTTGAGGACAGGTCGCCTTCGAGGACCACCACTGGTCCAGTGGCTTGGATGGTTTGGCTCTCGATCATGCCTCCAAGGACAACCCCGCCGCCCACGGCTGAGAATTCAGCGGTGTCGGCTTGAATCAAGCCTTGGTTGTTGAGGGCCAATGCAAAGGCGTCCCCGGCGCCAAAAAGCACCGATCCACCTTGGATGCTTCCGGTATTTTCAACGGCGGCCAATCCGGTGAGATCGCCTTGGGCTTGACCGGTTCCCGCGGTATTGGCCAAAAGTTCACCGTCGATTTTGGCGTGAAGTCGACCGCCCGATTCCCACAGCAAGACTTCGTCACCAGCAACCAAGGCAACCAGACCATTTCCCGCTTGCACCGTCCCGTGGTTCAAGACGCGTTGTCCCAACAAGGCCACTTTGTTGGCTTGAAGGTGACCGTGGTTGGTGACGTCTCCGGTCAGTTCAAAACGATCCAGGCCTTGCATCCAGTCGTCAAGACTCATGTTGCCAGCGACCGCATACAACGCCCCACAGTCAACCACTGCATCCGCACCGAAGACCACACCGGCGGGGTTCACAATATAGACCTGGCCATTGGAAAGCAGAGATCCTTGGATGTCCGTTGGCGTGCCGCCCAAGACTCGATTCAAAATGGCTGATTCGCCATCGGGCAAGTTGAACTCAAGTGTCTCCCACGGGGCGACCATCAGGCTTTGCCAATCCAAAACGGTTCCGTCCGAGGCCGTGATCACCGTTTGCCCATTTTGAATCGTGATGGTGGCCGATCCCCAAACGGTTTCCGGTCCATCCGCGGCGGCCGAGAGGGCCAAAGTGCTGGTGAGCAGGGTTCCCAAGGTGGCATTCAGCAGGTGTTGCTTCATGGTGCGGTCTCTTCGTGGTTGGAATTCGTGGTCTTTGGGCACTGGCCCGGTACTCCACTATGAGGCTTAGAACTCATAAGTGGCAGAAAAATGCACTCGGTTATCGCCAGATTCTGTGTCTCGTCCGTCCAGATCCGACAAAGCGAACCCCCAGTACAACCGGACTTGAACCGAGCGATCAAAAAGGCCCTCGAGGCCAACACCGGCCCCCAGGAGGTCTTCATCCACCTCATAACTCACCACTGGGTTGTTGATTTTGGTCCCGCCTGCGTCGACAAAGCCGCCAAAGGCCACATCCCAGTCTTGGGACTGAAAACGCTGGTTTGATGCTGAGGATCGCCCAGGATGCCACCAATATTCGACCGAGGCGGACCACCCTTGGTCGCCCGCGGCGGCGGCTTCGGGATAGCCTCGGATGGTGTTCATGCCCCCCAGAACGGTGTAGGCCTGTGGGGCCACCCGGCCGTCCAGAGCTCCACCAACGTTCGCGCGGAGCCGAAACTCCCCAACGCCTTCAGCATCAAGGAAGCGGCGGAGGTCGATGTTGGCGTTCAGGGAGGACCATGAATCATCCCGCTCGAATCGACCGACATCATCTTCATCGTCGCCACCTTGCCAAGCAAGGGAGACGCCGCCGCGAAGGGATCCTTGCTCACTGAGATGCTGGACGGAGACCCCTGCTTGGGCGGTCAGCAAACTTGTTTGACCACCACCAATTTCGATGGCGCCACTGTTGAAGACAAAACTCTGGGTCACGTCAAATCGATCCACGCCAACCCTGAAGAAGGGCGTGACGAAGTGTGGACGTGCAGGGTTGCGTCCCAGTGGCAGGGGTCTTGGTGAGATGGAATAAGAAAGGCCCGTGCTGTTGCCTTCAAACTCAATCGGCACGCCAAATTGACTTGAGACATATTGGTCTGCGTGGAAGAAGGCATTGCCTTTCCATGAATCAAACAACGGGTGGGTCCAGCCCGCATTGATGCCGGTGGCATCTGAATCACCGGAGGTTCGCAGTTGCACACTCAAAACGTCATCACGATCGGTGAGCTGGGTGTCTCGCCATCCAAGAACATAGCGCCACTGGCTTGTTCCTTGAGTGCCGGTATTTTCAGTCGCAATCGTCCATACTTGAGGATCCCGTTCGGTGATGTTGAAGTCCACCACCGCCAGTCCAGGCTCTGAACCTCGCCCCAAACCCACATCAACCGTGCGACCCGGGTGCAACGACAGTTCGGCGGCAAAAGCCTCCAAAGACTCACGGGTCAACAGTTCTCCTGGCTGTACGGGAGCACGCTTGCGAATGGAATCATGAACAGGGTGATTGATTCGTTCGGACGGGGCAATCTCAGACCGTTCGCCAACTCGAGTGCCGGAGGCCAAGGTTCGAACGTCTTCGATGATGTTCGTGATCACCAAGAAAACAAGCGTTTCTTTGTCGCTTCGGTTGTCGACACCGGTCTGCCGATCGATGTCTTTGGGAACAACAAAAACACCCACCAACCCGAGATCTTGGTTGAGGGCTTGCAGGAGGCCTTCGTTGATTTTTTGCAGCCCGGCCACCGAGAACTCCATGTTGGCTCTTCGGTTCAGGCCGCCGAGACTCCATCGGGCTTGTTCACCAGCATCAATGAAGCCCTCCCGGATGGTCAATGGCAGGGGGGTCGACATCAATTGCTCTCGCAATTGTTCTTCTTGTGCCATCGAGGGTCTGAATTCAATCTTGAGTTCACTCGTGGCGTATCTCATGGCTTGGATGTCAGCGTTGTCAGAGGCGTCTTGAGCGACCGCGGTGGCGGCCCACACACAAGCGAAACAGACAATCAACATTTGACGGATGACAGGCATGAACAACTCCGGGAAGCGTGAACCGTTCATTATGACAGCGATTGAAGCAGTCACCGCGAAGAAGTGTGAAATACGGTGCGTTTGGCGAGGGGCCGTCCGATAAAACAGGGGCGTTCTGGTTGTGCCATCTGGGAGGGTTGTGCCTCGCAAAGTCTTCGATCGAACAGAAGCCGGTTGGGGTTCGGAACGATGAAGACGCTTGGCCGGCTTGACCGGCGAAAGGACACGCACCATGAACCGGATTTGCATGATTCTCGGACTTGCCTCGGCCACACTTTGTGGTTGCACGGCCACCACGCAAACAATGGCGAGCCCTGGAGCGATGGAGTCATCTTCAATGCTGTTGGGGGCTGGTGATGATTTGGGTCTTGCGACACACTTGGAACTTTCTTATCTCGAGGGAGACATGACGGCTTTGGAGTGTCTGGTGCATTTCGAGCAATGTCAGTTGGATGTGCCGCAATCCGTTCTTTCCGCGGCGCATGTGGAGTTCCAAGTTCTGGCCACCGGGATCCAGGATGAGTGGAGGATGGACGGCGTAGAGTGAATGAAGAAGAGCCCGTTGCTCTCTTTTTCCGCTATATTGGGCCCTTCACCCTGCGGGTGTAGCTCAATTGGATAGAGCACCGGTCTACGAAACCGGCGGTTGCAGGTTCGAATCCTGCCATCCGCGTTGACCCTCCAGAGATTCGGAGGGTCTTTTTTTGTTTTGCGAAGCAAACCCAAAGTTTGTGCGTACCTTTGCATCATGCTGGGAACGCTGATTCTGTCCGTTTTGTGTGCTTCAACCACTCCGGCCCTCCCGCCACAAGCGTGTACGGAGTTGGGCATTGAACGGGGAACGGTTCAAGATCTTCCTGAGATTGAATTTGGTTCTTCCGGTTCGTTCATGTTGACATTGGATGGGAAGCCACGCTTGGTTCGTTTGGTCCCGTGGTCCCTTCGGGAGCGTGGGTTCAGTGTGGAAGGTGACCCTTTGGGTTTGGTGGATCAGCGGGAACGTTTGTGGCGGGGCAGCGTCGAACCGGGGGGATTGCGTATTTCTTGTTCGCGTCTGCGTGACGGGTGGTGGGGGCGAGTTGTTGGGGACGATGGCCAATCTTGGATGCTTGAACCCTGGGGTGAGCACACCGCGGTCTACAACTCCTTGGATGCCTTGGAATGTGGGGGGATCTGCGGGGTTGAGGATTGGATGATCAAAGACAGCCGCGGTCCGGTGATTGCGAATGCGGGTGGCCCCGGGGGAGGGGGCGGACTTCAAGTCTGTGGTCTCGCGGCCGAGGCCGATTGGGCTTTTTTTCAAACCTGGGGCGCCGACGCTCTGGGCCGGGTCGAGTCTGTCCTTGATGCCATGAATCTGCAGTATGAATCTGAGGTTGGCATTACCCATGATTTGTCCTACTTCCTGGTCCGCACTTCGTCCGGTGATGATCCTTACGGGAGCATCACCAACCCGTCCAGTTTGCTCTCACAGTTTGGCTCTTGGTGGAATGCCAACCAACAACTCATCGAACGTGATGTTGCCCACCTTTTCACCGGAAAAGATTTGGATGGCGGTGTGATCGGGGTTGCGTATCTGGGGGTGATTTGCACCAGCAACGCCTATGGGTTGGATCAAGAGTTCGGCAATTTCAACTGTCGCACCGACTTGATCGCCCATGAGCTAGGGCACAACTGGTCGGCCGATCATTGTGATTGTGGCAATCCGCAGTACACGATGAACCCGAGCATTACCTGCGCGAACCAATTCAGTCCTTCCCAGACGGTGGCAGACATCACCGGATTTCGCTCAACCCGAAGTTGTCTCGAGTCGGCCCCCATCCGATGTTGTCTGCTTGATGGTTCCTGCCAAGCGATCTTCCGGGACGCTTGTTTGAACTTGGGTGGTTTTTTGGATTCGACCGACGCCAGCTGTCCACCGGAGGCTTGTACGCAGACTTGGGCGTGTTGCTTCCCTGATGGTGTGTGCATGGAGGGTGATCCAGCCTCTTGCTTCTCGGCCGGAGCGTCCGTTGGCGCCCTCAACTCCACTTGCGCAACGACCGCATGCGATCCGGCACGAGCCCCGGTGACCAGCGAAGTGTTCATCGACCTGCACCCTGAAGGTGGTCGGACCGAGATCTGGCGTTCCGAACTCAGCCAATTTCCGAGTGTGGGCAAAATTCTCGGGGTGACCGGCACCACCGAGCGACCTTTGGTGTTGGCTTCGGCCACCGAGCTTCGACAAAATCCAACTGGTCTGGGTCGTCTTGGCGATTTCCCCGGGGCGTTCTCGGGCCCGGGAGATTCTTGGGTGGTGATCGGTGAGCCTGATGCGCACGAAACGGCGTTTACCTCTGGTTTTGCGGGGGTTGACCCCAACGCATCGGTGGTCTCCGGATTCGGTTTCTTGGAAGACCAAGGTGGGGCGATTTTTGATCAAGATCCGTCCAGTTCTCCGGTGGTTGGCGAGTCCACGCTGGCCCAAGTGTCAACTGATGGTCGTTTGGTCTATCGGGGTTCATTGCTGATCGAGGAAACCGGAGGGGGGCTCCGAGAAATTCCATTTGTGATCGAAACCCAAACTGGGTCATGTTGTTATCCCGACGGCCAATGTTCGGTGGAGCCAGAGGTTTTCTGCAATTCATCTGGTGGTGTCTGGCAAGGTGCCGAGGTGCGGTGCAGCGACACTGCCTGCCCGCCTCCGCCACCATTGAATTGCCAAGGTGATGTGGACTCCAGCGGGACCGTGAACTTCGACGACATCCTGTTGGTGCTCAATGCGTGGGGGCCATGCGGTGATCCGTGTCCCGAGGATATTGACGACAACGGCACGGTCGGGTTTGCTGAGATCCTGTTGGTTCTGAATGCCTTTGGCGATTGTCCACTCCCTCCACCTCCTCTAGATCGCACGGGTTCCTGTTGTTTGCCAGACGGATCCTGCGGAGCATCGGTCTCGGCCACGGATTGTGAGGCCAGTGGTGGACAGTTCAATGGTCAAGGCTCGATCTGTCCAACCAATTTGTGCCAGGTTGATCGTGGAGGTTGCTGTTTGAGCGACGGGATCTGTCAGGACAGTACCGCGATTGCATGCGTTCAACTCGGCGGTTCGTATCGCGGTGCCGATGTCTCCTGTGAGAGTTACTTCTGTCCTACCGCACCAACCGCCAACGATGATGATGCAGTGTTGGCCCCAGAGGGCTCGGTGGTGCTCGACGTCTTGGCCAACGACATTGATGTCGAAGGCTTTGGTCTGAGTTTGGCTTCGTTTGATGCCACCTCGACTTTGGGTGGAAGCATCACTCAAGATGGCGATGGGTTGCGCTACGTCGCGCCTTCGGCCACCGGCGTGGACACGTTTGGGTATCAGGTGCAATCGATCTTTGGATTGATCTCGGAAGGCACCGTGGTGATCGAATTGACCGACGCGCTCCCGGGTGTGCAGGTCGAGTACTACGCCCTAGATGCGTTGAGCGAATTGCCGGACTTTGGCCCGCTGGTGCCGATCTCCGCCGAAGTGTTGCCCTTGATCAATCTGCCATCGACCGGCGGGGATTTTGCGGGTTCTGGGCTCTCTGACAACGTCGGGGCGGTGTTCGAAGCCCAAATTCTTTTCCCTGCTCCTGGCGTCTGGACCTTGTTCACCGAAAGCGATGATGGGTCTCGTTTGTTGGTTGATGGCGTCCAAATCGTCGACAATGACGGTTTGCACGGCATGCAGGAGCGTTCTGGAACGATTGAGATCGACCAAATCGGTCCTCGTGACGTGAGGGTGGAGTTCTTTGAACGCGGTGGGGGCGCGGGCATCATCGTGCGTTGGGAAGGGCCGGGAACGGGTAAAACCGTGGTTCCGGGCAGTGCGTGGTCTTACACGCCATAACCGAGCGTTGACCGATACGAGTGAAGGGGGTCGAATGGGTCCCCGCCGGTGTATCATTTGCGATTCGATCCGCTTCCTCGGATTGCGAATGGAGTGACGCCATGACGACGCTTTCCCATCCTGCCATCGCCGAATCGTTGCCAACCGAGACGCTCCTTGGCTGGCTGCGTGACATGTACCTGATCCGCGAGTTCGAGATCCGGACCATGCAGGCTTACCAGAACAAGAAGATCGGTGGTTTTTGCCACGTGTACATCGGTCAAGAGGCCGTGGCAGTGGGTTGCGTGGCCGCCACACGGAACGATGATCCTTTGGTTACCGCTTACCGCGATCATGGCCATGGTTTGGCTCGTGGGATGGACCCCAAGTACGGCATGGCCGAAATGTTTGGCAAGCTGGCGGGCTGTGCCAAAGGCAAAGGCGGCTCCATGCACTTCTTTGATGCCGCCAACGCGATGTACGGCGGGCACGGCATTGTCGGCGCACAGACGCCGCTCGGTGCTGGCCTTGCGTTCGCGACGAAATACGAAGACGAAGTCATCGGAGGCGGCAAGAGCGACAAGGTGACGTTGTGCTTCCTAGGTGACGGTGCGGTCAATCAAGGCGCTTTTCACGAAGCCATGAACTTGGCGGGCCTGTTCGATCTCCCGGTGATCTTTATCGTTGAGAACAACGGGTATTCCATGGGCACGGCGATCGAACGCGGTACCACCATGGCCCATGACCTCGGCGCGAAAGCCCGAGCCAACGGCATCGACCACATCACGATTCAAGGCATGGACGTGATGTCGGTGTATGACGGGATGAAGCCATTTGTCGACCAGTGTCGAGAAAACAGCCGCCCAGGATTCGTTGACATGCAGACCTACCGGTTCAAAGGTCACTCCATGTCCGATCCGCGAAAGTACCGGACCAAAGAAGAAGAGGCCCAGTACGAAGCTAAAGACCCAATCGGTCGATTGGAGCAGGTCCTGAAGACCCAGCGTGAGGTGACTGAGGCCGACATGGAAACGATCTACGACGCCCAGAAGAAGATCGTGCGTGAGGCGGTTGAGTTCTCCGAGAACGCCCCGGCTCCGGGCTTGGACGAGCTGTACAAAGATGTGTACGTCGAGTCGTTTGGCCCTTGGACGGGCACCAGCTTGCCCGAGATGCTGGCGAATGACCCCAACTACAACGGAGGTGCCCGGTGAGTCGTCAAATTGAATTCCGTGATGCTTTGAATGAAGCCATGAGCGAAGAAATGCGGCGTGACCAGCGGGTCTTCCTTCTTGGTGAGGAAGTCGCGCAGTACAACGGCGCGTACAAGGTCTCCCGTGGGATGTTGGATGAGTTTGGTCCCAAGCGCATCATCGATACGCCAATTTCAGAATCAGGTTTTGCCGGCATGGCCATTGGTGCTGCCATGCGTGGACTTCGTCCGATTTGTGAGTTCATGAGTTGGTCGTTCAGTCTGGTCGCCGCCGACCCCATTTTGAACAACGCCCCGAAGATGCTGTACATGTCCGGTGGCCAATTTGGTTGCCCCATTGTCTTCCGCGGCAATGACGGTGCCGGCGGCCAGCTGGGTTCGACCCACTCTTGGTGCGTGGAAGGTTTGTACTCCAACGTGCCGGGGCTGAAAATGGTGATCCCATCCAATCCCTACGAAGCCAAAGGCTTGCTCAAGACCGCCATCCGTGATGACGACCCGGTGTTCTTCTTGGAATCCGAACGCATGCTGGGGGACAAGGGCGAAGTTCCGGAAGAGGAGTACCTGATCCCCTTTGGTAAAGCCAACGTGGTGCGTGAAGGCACCGACTGCACCCTGTTCTCTTGGGGGCGTCCGGTGAACTTTGCGGTCGAAGCCGCCGAGGAACTGGCCAAGGAAGGTCTCTCCTGTGAGGTGATTGACGGACGCACCATTCGTCCTCTTGACCTTGAGACGATCGTCCGCAGTGTGAAGAAAACCAATCGTCTGGTGGTCATTGACCAGTCGTGGAGCTTCGGCTCCCCGGGGTCCGAAGTGGCCTCCCAAGTGCATGCAGCTTGCTTTGACGATTTGGACAACCACGTCCATCGCGTGCACACCCACGATGTTCCCGCCCCGTATGCAGCCAATCTCGAACAAGAGATGCTGCCCAATGCTCGACGCATCTGTGAAGCGGTTCGCAGCTGCTGCTATGTCGCCTGACCCTGAGCGAGAAGGAATTCAGCTTTGTCCATCGAAGTGACCATGCCCCGCTTGTCCGACACCATGGAGTCGGGCACCATCGTTGAGTGGAAAGTTGCCGTTGGCGACAAAGTCTCTTCTGGAGATGTCGTTGCCGATGTTGAAACCGACAAGGCCACCATGGAACTCGCGGTCTATGACGACGGCACCATCGCCTCCATTGATGTGGAGCCAGGCCAGCAGGTTGATGTCGGCACGGTGATCGCATTGCTTGCCGAAAAAGGCGAGGATCCAGCGAACCTCAAACCTGCATCTGCTGCAGCCGCGCCAGCGACAGCTCCGGCGCCGGCTCCAGAACCAGAACCAACTCCAGCCCCGGCTGCAAGTGCAGTGGGTTCGGTCCCGCCTCCTGCATCTTCGTCTGGAGGAGGCATGCGAATCAGCCCGGTGGCACGGCGGATGGCCGAAGCGGCTGGGATTCCGTTGTCCACGATCGTGGGCACGGGTCCTTCAGGTCGCATCATCAAGCGTGACGTTGAAGCGGCGTTGGCGGCCGGTGCCGAGACGGCGGCCAGCGTGCCACCGGCCATCAATGTGCCGGCCGTGGCCGCCGCGCCAATCGCGCAGCCGGTTGCTCCAGCTTCATCCACCGCCATTACCCCAATCGAATCCATGGCCGGCCACGGATCCCCGATGGCCAGCCGGCGGGTGCCACTGTCCAACATGCGGCAAGTGATCGCACGGCGGTTGGTCGAATCCAAAACCACCATCCCGCACTATCAAGTTTCGATGTCGTTCGACATGGATCCATTGATGACGATGCGCAAGGACCTCAACGAGAAATTGGCCGGGGGCGACGTGAAGTTGTCGGTCAACGACTTCTTGGTCCGGGCCGCTGCTTTGGCCATGCACCAGCATCCTGACTTCAACGCTTCGTTCGATGGTGATGCCATTGTGCAACACGGCGCGGTCAATGTTGGCGTGGCCATCTCCCTTCCTGAAGACAAAGGTGGGGGACTTGTGGTGGGGGTGATTCGGGATGCCGATCGCAAGAGCTTGCGCATGATCTCTGCTGAGTCCAAAGCCCTCGCCGAGAAGGCCCGCACCCGAGGCTTGGCCCCGGAGGACATGGAAGGCGCTACCTTCACCATCTCCAACTTGGGGATGTTTGGCGTTGACCACTTCACGGCCATCATCAATCCCCCCAACAGTGCGATCCTCGCCGTGGGTGGCGCCTTGAAGCAGCCCGTGGTCCGGGGTGATGCCATCGAAGTGGGTCACCGAATGACCGCAACGTTGTCGAATGATCACCGGGTCATTGATGGTGCGATGGCGGCGCGTTGGTTGCAGACGGTTCGTGAATCCGTTGAGCACCCGACACTATTGCTGGTGTAAGTGCTGGTGGAAGTTCGAATTCAGGCTAGGGGCGTCAGTTGTTAACGCAAACCGGAAAGTTTGCGCACACTTCGGACGAACCCTCGGGCCGTGTTCGCGCGGACCATGATGCTGAGACCCCACCACAGTATCGCGCCACTGGTGGCGGCCGCTGCGGCTGAGATTCTCGCGGTGTCTTCGACGCGGACGGGAGATTCCAGCAAGCGGTCCGCAAGCGTGCCAATAAGATCTATTGGTGCGATGGCTCGGCTCACTTCGGCGCCCGGACCCAATCGTGCAATGGCCGCTCCGATCCCATCCAAAGGGAGGAGCCCCAGGAGCAACAGACCGATGGTGACGACCGTCGCTCGGACAGTGGTCCGGCTGGTGACGGATTGGTGCAAGCCTACGGACAAGATGAAACTGCACAACGTTGGAATGATGAGCAGCAACAACACCGGAATTTCCCAAGCGAGAGTGGCTCGGCCGAGTGCGGGACCCAGTGCAAACAGGGAGGGAGCCACCAACAAGGGCCAACGGCCTTCCAGCAATGATCGTGCTTTCCCAGTCAGGTAGTCCTTCGGCTGCAAGGGCGTGGAAAGAAGCAAGTCAAGGGTGCCCTGTTCTCGTTCGACGGTCACTGAACTGGACGATTCAAGAATGCAAGCGATGATGGCGACCACGCTGGTCAGACTCACCCCAGTTTGCACCAGTCCTTGCAAGGTTCTGGGGCTCAGTTGGCTTTGCCATTCTGGAACCGCCAGAGCAGCGCCAAGCAGGCCGGCCACCAGAGCTGGCCACCAACGGATCCAAGCATGGAGACCCGAGGGCATTCGCAGCCGCTCCCGCCACCGAATGGGGTTGCCATCATCAGCCTCTTGGGCTGGTCGGGACAAGGTTCGACCGGAGCCCCGTGAATCGCCGAGGCCAGCTCGCAGGACCGCCGCCAAGAGGAGGCCTCCGGTAAGAGCCAACGAGGCCATGATGTGGACGGTCACCGCACGGTTGCCCCCAGGGGTTCCAGCCAACATGGCCTCCAGAGACAGAAGGGGAGAGAAGGGGGTGAGCACACTCAAATCTGAACGTGAGAATCCCAAGAGACTGTGCACGATTTCGGTCAAACACAGCCAGGCCGCCAACACCGAGAAGAACACGAACAGCACCCGACGTCCACCGCGCCGAGAGGCGGCCAGCAGCACGGCGGCAGCACTCACCAGCACCATGGTGGCCATGCCGAGGGCGGTGCCCAGCACCACGGTTTGTAAGGGGATGCCGCCAAAGGTGCCCAGCGACAGCAGGATTGGTAGTCCCGAAAGAAGAAGGGTGGTGGCCAAGAAGACCCTTCCAAACCATTGCCCAAACACAATGGATCGTGGACGGGTGGGGGTGGTCAGCGCCACTTCCCAAGTTTTGGGATCTGACTCTCGGGTGATGGCCCCGGCGATGAAGGTGGGCATGAGCACAAAGCTGGACAGGATCTGCAGTCTGACGAGCGACGCGATCCATTGCGCACTGGTTGAGGCCAGCTCTCGTTCGGAGCCTCGACTGAGTTCTCCACCGGCGAGCAGGCCGAGCGTGATCACGCACAACAGGAGCAGTGCCGTCGAACGGGCCCATGTGGGCCCGCGCCTTCGACCCGCGGTCTCAATGATGCGAACGGCCACTGGGTTATGGAGCCAAGATGGAAGATTCAAGAATCGCACCTCCGGCATCCTATTCGCTGAATGAGGGGGCTCGGTTGGAGCGGCTTGGGGATAGAATGGTGCCACCAAACTTCGTATGCCGGTTTGGGAATGATGTTTGCTGCTTCGCGGAACCTCCCGCGTTCTCATATATGGGGCAACCCGCCATTTTGAGCACCTGAAGTCGCAGTTTTCGGCATGCGCTCCCCTTTGGAGTTGTCCAGTGACCGAACTTGATGCCATTTCCGTTCTACTTGGAGGAGTTCTTGGCGCAGGTTTTGGCGGTGGGGTGGCTTGGATGGTCCTCCGAGCCGGCGCAATCGGCACCCAGCGCGAGGCGGACCGCGCCGCGACCGCTCTCTTGGAGAAGGCGGAGGCGGAAGCCAAAGCCAAGGCCAAAGATCTGGAGTTGGAAGCCGAGAGGAAGATCGCCAAACGGCGCGAGTCGCTTGATGCTGACGGTGAGCGTCAACAGCAAGAACTTCGAGAAATGGAGGCCCGACTTGACCGCCGGGCCGAAAAGTTGGAAGACCGAGCCGAGACCGTTGCCAACCAAGAGGCACAAGCCGAAGCCTTGGTGAGCCAGCGGACGGCTGCTTTGCAAGAAGTTCAAGACCAACGGGAGCAGTTGGCCCAAGCCCGCAACGAATTTCGAGCTCGCCTCGAGGGTGTCTCGGGGTTGACCGAAGATCAAGCCCGCTCTCAATTTCTTGATGAAGTCCGAGAGGCGTACCGCTTGGAAGCACTTGAAGTGGGGCGTGATTTGGTGGAGGCCGCCGAGGAAGAGGCGAATGACAAGGCTCGTGAAATCACCCTCATGGCGATCCAGCGTTGTGCGGCCGAGCATGTGGCCGAGTCCACCGTTCGATCGGTCAAGATTCCTTCTGATGATATGAAGGGACGGATCATTGGCCGTGAAGGTCGCAACATCCGTGCGATTGAATTGGCCACTGGAGTGGATGTCCTGATCGACGATTCGCCTGGCGTCATTGCGGTTTCTTGCTTTGATCCCATCCGCCGTGCCATCGCCGCCGAAACCCTTTCTCGCATGGTGGCCGATGGTCGGGTCAATCCCACCAAGGTGGATGAATACGTCGCCAAGGCGAAGGCCGACATTGAGACCACCATTCGGAAGAAGGGCCAAGACGCGGTTATTGAAACCGGAATCAAGGGGCTATCCAAGAAGATGGTGGAGATGATGGGCCGTCTGCATTTCCGAACCTCGTATGGTCAGAATGTCCTTCGGCACTCGATTGAAGTGGGATTTTTGTCCCAGATGATTGCCGAGCAACTTGGGTTTGACGGCACGATTGCCCGCCGAGCTGGATTCTTGCACGACATCGGGAAGGCCATGGACCATGAGGTTGAGGGTGGTCACCCCGCCATCGGTATGGAGTTCGCCAAACGCAATGGTGAGAGTTCGGAATACATCCTCAACGCCATTGGAGGCCACCACGGCGACATTGAAATTCTCTCGCCGTATACCCCGATCGTGATGGCCGCGGATGCCCTTTCGGGAGCTCGGCCGGGTGCCCGCCGAGAATCCATGGAGGCGTACATCAAACGCCTCGAGGAACTGGAATCCATTGCCAAAGACCAGCCCGGCGTCGTGGAGGCCCACGCGTTCCAAGCAGGACGGGAAGTTCGAGTGGTCTTGCAGGCCGAAGACACCACCGATGCCCAAGCCTGGGATGCCAGCCGAGCCATCGCCAAAGAAGTCGAAGACCGTTTGACGTTCCCCGGTGAGATCAAGGTCACCGTTGTTCGGGAAGTCAAAGCAGAGACTCTTGCCCGTTAACATAGCCCGCCTAGGAGAACCACCATGCCTATCAAAGCCACTGATCTGAAACGCGGGAACGCTCTGATTTGGGAAGGCCAACTGCACGTTGTCATCGGCACCGAGCACACCAAGCCGGGGAAGGGGCCCGCGTATGTGCAAGCCAAGATGAAGAACGTCGCCACGGGCACCATCAAGGTGAACCGCATCAACTCTTCCGACAAGGTTGAGGATGTCAACATCGACAAGCGCAAGATGGAATTCCTGTACACCTCCGGCCCCAACGGCCCTTGGGTATTCATGGATCAAGAGTCCTACGAGCAGGTTGAGTTGGACGAGGATTTGGTGGGTGACTCAGCCAAGTTCCTGAAGGAAAACACTGTCTGTGAGGTGCAGGTTTACGACGAAAAGCCTTTGGGGATCGAATTGCCCGCGGCCATTGATCTGGAGATCACCGAAACCACCCCACAGCCCAAGGGTGCCACGGTGACCAACCAGTTGAAAGAGGCCATCGTTGAAACCGGAGCCCGTGTCCGCGTCCCTTCGTTCATCGAGCAGGGCACCGTGGTTCGCATCAATACGGAAACCGGGGAGTATCTCGGCAAGGCCTGAGGTGCAGTCACTTCGAGAAATCCGAGAGCTTTTGGCCGCGCGTGGACTCACGCCGCGCCATCGGTTCGGACAAAATTTTCTGCACGATCACAGCAAAATCCTTGAGTTGGTGGAAGCAGCCAATCTGCAACCTGGCGAGACCGTCCTTGAGGTTGGACCGGGCACTGGCGCGTTAACCGAATGCTTGCTCGAGCGCGAGGTGAGGGTGGTTGCGGTCGAGATTGATCGTGACTTGGCTGGTCTGATCCGAGATCGATTTGGTGACCGGCTCACACTTGTTGAGGGCGATTGCTTGGCGAAAGGTCGTCGACTTTCTCCAGAGGCGGTGTCGGCTCTTGAAGGGGCCGAGTTCAAGTTGGTGGCCAACTTGCCATACCAAGCGGCGAGCCCATTGATGGCTTCGCTGTTGATGCACCACCCCGAGTGCTGTGGACAGTGGGTCACGATCCAAAAGGAAGTGGTGGATCGTTTGGTCGCCCATCCAGGGACCAAAGCGTGGGGGCCTTTGACGGCCATCGTCCGTGCTTTTGCCAACGCCCGTCGCATCGCGCTTCTGCCGCCGGGGTGTTTCTGGCCAGCGCCAAAGGTCACCAGCGCCATGGCTGAGTTGCTGCCCATTGGGTTGGCTGATCGTCCAGATGATCCAGATGGATTCGCTCGGTTCGTGACCAAACTGCTTTCACAACGTCGAAAGCAGATTGGGGGGATTCTGGGTCATGAAATCGCAGCGTCCTTGGGCATCGATGCCCGGACCCGTGCGGAGACATTGAGTGCTGAGCAATTGCTGGCTCTGCGTGGCCACTTGCCGGCCGATCACCACTTGATGCAGCAGCAATGAAATATTGCTGATTTGGAATCAGCTTTTTTCATTATTGGCCCAACAGTTGCAGTGAGCCGCCCAGGATCAACTCGTCCCGGAACTGGTCCCGCCCGAAGCGAAGTGAGGCGGTGGCTTCGGGAAAGGTCCGGCTCAGCAGAACGCTCCACGCCCGAAATCCACCTTCATCCAAGTTCCAGCGTGGTCTGAACGCCGCCGCCCACAGGTCATTCACCCCAGTTTCGAAGGTGAAATCCAAGAACGCAGTCTGATCGGTCCGCAGCTTTCGGTATTCCGCTGCCGTACGCAAGGTTTCGGTCGGCCGCCATGACACGCCAGCCGAGACGTGTGAACTTTCGCCATCGAGGTCCCAGATGCCTTCTCCACCGATGGAAAGCGAGGTGCCCGGGTTCCAGAATGCTCGAATCTCAACATGGTCCCGCCGGATGCCATATTCGGGTCGAAGGGGGTCGTAGCGGGGGGGCTGGGTTGGATCGAAGGGGGTTTGGGTGTCGTGGATCACGATCGCGGTTCGGAGCTCGAACAAGTCATGGGTCCGGCGATCCCCAAGCGGGCCCCGCTTGGTTTGCACCCGCTGGTCAAGACTGAGCCGAAGCAAGCTCGCGGCAGAGCGTTGTTCAACCAGAGGGTCCCACGCGGCCGCTTCGCTGACCGAATCTCCAGTGACTTCGACTTGGGTCAACGTCAGGGAGGGTTCCACCAACCAGCGCAACCGGGAGAGTCCAAGATCTGGGCGTTCCACGTCTTCAAAGATGCGTTCCAAAGTGGTGGAGATCTCAACCCCGCCACCAAGCAATCCCTGGGGGTCGCTGACCCCATCGATGCCATCCCACCATGCCGCACCGCCAAAGACAAAGGGCACCATGCGGAAGGGGCCCACCGACCTGGCAAAACGGAATTCATGGCGAGTGTGCGCTCGGGTGACGTACCCATTCCCGAGTCCTTGGTCTTGGAGCCAAGCGTCAAAGCTGTACAGCGGGTCCCCTTCAATCAATGCGCCACGCAAGCCACGTGTTGCTGGACTCTCTGGATCCAAGCGCCAGCGCAACTGGCCCAAGCCTGAACTTGCGTTGTACAGCACACCAGGGCCGACCGGACGGCCCGCCACTTGATGTCGGAACTCGGGCAGCCGATCGGTGGTTGCGCCGACCGAGGCCAGTTCCCAACCGGTCCCGACTCGACCGTCCAAATTGCCTGAAGCTTCAATTTCAATCGTGGCATCGTCGGAAGGTCGGCTGGCCAGAATGCCGGAATTGGTGGTCGGCCCCGCTTCAAATCGATTGCGTTCCCATGCACTCAGCCAAGTTGGGTCGGAGGTGGCGTAAGCCCGAGTGTCGATGTTCCAGCCATCTCGGCGATCACGTCGGCGGAACTGCAACGAGCCGCGGAGGTTTTGTTGGGGTTCGATCTGCACCCCGGCGCTGGTGCGGTCGATGCCATCGTCGTACTGCAATTGCAAGGCGAGATCGGTGGATTCGGTGCTGGCGTCCAGAGTGATGCCGGGGCCACGGCCATCGGCGTACCGAGTGCCAATCTCGCCGGTTCCCAAATCATCCGGAAGGTTCCAGTCCACGCTGGGTACCACGTTGCCCGAGAGGTTCTGCACGCCAAGACCGCGGAGTGGTTGTCGATCCAAACGCCCTGAGGCATTGAACGGCACGCCAACATCCCGTCCTCCGACTCGGAGTCGAGCATTGTCGGTCGAGAAACGGAATTGACCATTTTGTGAGTTGACCTCAAGGCGGTCCGACGCGATGGCCAAGTGCCCATCTCGCCAAGTGGAAACGGAGATCTGTCCATTTTCCAGCCGCCATCCGCCTTCAGCCGTTCGACGAACTTCTTCTGCGACCAAGGTGAGCGGGCGACCCGAGTCGTCCTTCATTCGGATGACTGGATCAGGGACCACCGCCTCTCCGGTTTGGAAGTCCCACCAGATTCGATCGGCATGCAGATCGGCTTGATTGGGCAATCCCCGGATTCGAACCAAGCCCTCCAGATAGGCTCCCTCCAGCATGCTGGCGTCGGCCCGTCCTTCCCGGATGGCTTCCGCCAGTTCAGGTTTGCCAAAAAGCACCGCTCGCCGGGCGGTGAGATTCAGGCGACTGCCAATCGGGCCGCGGTTGGCTGGTACTTCAAGATCAAGGCCACGGCTGATGACGATTTCGCTTCGCTCAGGTCCTTGATTGAATTCCAATGTGCCGGCGAAAAGACGCACATCACCGATGGGTTGGACCAGCGGTAACGCGTTGGTGCCTTGTGGCCCTTGGGTGGTTGGGGCTGGAAGTGTTTCTGGGCTGGCTTCGATGCCGATTTGCGGCTGCTGGGCACCGGGGGCTCCGGCGGCGATCTCCGCCAAGCGGCGTGCCAAAGCCCGTTCGGCCACCTCAAGTCGTGGGTCTTGGACAGGGGTGTCCAGCAACAGTCCGGTGTCTAGCGTGACTTCACCGGTGGTGGTGGCGGTCACCAGAACGGACCCATCTCGCAATACCACCGAAGAGGTGCGGGCCGGCTGATCGAGCTTTTCAAACCACGCGGCCAACTGCGTCACGGTTCCCGCACCAGTTTCCACTCGGTTGATCCAGACTTGCACCCAGTTGCCACGGAGCTTGATGTCACCAATGGTGATTTTGACCCGGCCTTCCAGCGTCAGTCGCCGAGTGTCATCCACCAGGCTTCCCGATGCCCGGTCTGACTCCAGTCGCACGGCTCGCTCCGCAGGGACCACGGGCAGAATCCAGCCCCCGAGTGATTTGCCGTCAACCGTTTGCGCCGAAGCCGCAGGGGCAAACGCCGAGAGAAGCGTGACCAAGATTCCAAAAACCTTCAGTCCTGACACAAGGCGGATGGTACGCCGAGGGCGCGAGGAGTGTGGGGCCGTACACTTTGCACATGCCACGCGGTGAAGGTGAATCTGACGGCGGCAACCGCCTGATCCGGCTGCTTCGGCTGATGCGCATGATTGAGGCTCGTCCCGGGCTTGGCTCCGCCGAACTGGCTGCAGAATTGCAAGTGTCTGAGCGAACGGTTTTTCGTGACGTGGATGCCATGCGAGTCGCGGGGGTTCCGGTCAAAGCCAGACGTCAATTGGGGGGGTATGTGATTGAAGGGGAGGTGCTGTCTTCCGCCCGAGGTTTGGAGGCCGACGAGCTGGCGGCGTTGCGGGTCTTGGTGGAAGAAGTCGCGGGCAAGGGACAAGTGCCCTACCTCGATGCGGCGGATCGCGCGGTGCGTCGGTTGGCCGAGCAGTCCAGTGATGCGGCCCGTGAGGTGGCCGAGAGATTGCGAGGCCGGATCACGGTCCGTCTTGCGCCAAGCGCCGACGACCCTGAGGCTGCCGCCCCGATTTTCCAAGCGCTCCAGCAGGCCATATTGGACAACACCCGGGTGTCGTGCCGGTACGAAACGGCCCGCCTCGATGGCAAGGAAGCTGTGTTCGAGTTCTCACCCTGGCATCTGTTGGCCGCTGAGCGGGGGTGGTACGTCTTTGGTTGGCGGTCCGACCGGGAGTCGGTCCGCTGTTTGAAGGTCTCACGATTTATCAGCGCGAACTCGACGGGTGAGGCGGCCCACCGTGCGACAGATTTTGATTTGGATGCGTGGCTTGCGGGCGCTTGGTCCATGGTGCCTTCGCCAACGAAGTACGACGTCTCCCTCTTGGTGGACCCAGAGTTTGTGTCCACGATCTGTGAAATCCGCTGGCACCACTCGCAAGAATCGCACCCGTTGCCAGATGGCCGATGGCGGCTCACATTCCAGGTTGCTGGGCTTGATGAAATCAAATGGTGGATCTTGGGTCGTGGGCCGGCGGTTGTGGTGGAGTCGCCCCCGGAGTTGGCCACTGAAGTTGCGTTGTTGGCGCGAAGAACCGCGGCTCGTTACGACAATTGAGTGCTTCTCGATCTTGACGTGAACGACCGTTCTTGCAGATGGTTCAACGTAGTAGCATGGTTGACATCATGAAGACGACACGATCGATGTTGGACATTCTGTGGGTTCGATGGGCACTTCTTCAACTCATCTTGCTGCCGTTGCCCATTCTCATCAGCAGCGGGGCCTTGAATTCCGAGCACCTCAACCCTGATGGTTCCGTGTTCAGCGCCACCTACCACTTCACGTGGGATGCTTGGTTGGTGCTTCTTGTTCTTCCCATCTTGTGCGTGTGGTGGAAGCCAATTCGAAACGCATGCACGCGACTCACCTGAGTGAATCACTCGGTTGAGCCGTCATCGAGGCCGAGCAGCGCATCCACGTATGGCTCGGGGTCGAACACTTCAAGATCTTCTGGTCGCTCACCGGTCCCAACAAATTTGACGGGGACGCCGGTGTGTTCACGAATGGAAAGGGCCACGCCGCCGCGGGCGGTGCCGTCCAATTTGGCAAGAACGATGCCATCAATTGCCGCCGCGGCCAAAAAGTGTTCGGCTTGTCGCAAGCCGTTTTGGCCGGCCGTGGCATCAAGCACCAGCAGACTTTCGTGCGGGGCGTTGGGAATCACCCTGCCGAGGACATCTTTGATTTTGGACAGTTGTCGCATCAATTCTTCTTGAACATGCAGTCGGCCCGCGGTGTCCACAATGAGGAAGTCAGCGTTTCGAGCCACCGCGGCTTCGGCGCCATCCCAGGCCACCGCCGCCGGATCGGCGCCTTCTTTGCCTTTGATGATGTCCACCCCCAAACGCTCGGCCCACACTTCCAGTTGGTGCACGGCGCCGGCCCGGAAGGTGTCGGCGGCGGCAAGCACCACTTTTCCTTCGGCAGAAAATTGTTTAGCCAATTTGGCGATGCTGGTGGTCTTGCCGGCACCATTCACCCCAACGACCAAGAGAACGGTGGGCCCTTGGTCGGCGCGGGTGATGCTTCCACGATGGTCGCCCAAGCGTTCCCGGAGATCATTGGCCAGATGGTCTCGGGCCTCTTCACCGGTGGTGACCGTGCCTTGCCGCCAAGCCGTACGCAGGGACTCGACCAAACTTTGGCTGAGCGCGGGACCAACGTCTGCGCGAAGCAGGGAGGCTTCGATGGTCTGGAGTGCTTCCTCATCGATCTTCCGACCGGCCAAGGCCCCAAAAACACCGGTGAGGGCGGTGCGGGTCTTGGTCAATCCTGAACGAAGTGCTTCAGTCGCCCGGCGAAACAATCCCATGGTCTGCTTCTCCAGATTGGTCTTGGTTGCGTTGGCGTTCTCGTTGCAATCGATCGAGCACACCGTTGATGAAGCGAGGGCTTTCTTCGGTGCTGAATTCCCGGGCCAAGTCGATGGCCTCAGAAATCACAACTTTCCACTGCTCGGGCGCGTCGGTCATCTCTTGAGCGGCGAGGCGCAAGATCGAACGGTCCAACACCGGCTGGCGGTGCAGTGGCCAGTCGGGGCTGAGGGGGTTGAGTTCTTCATCCAAGATGCGACTGCAGTCCCAAGTCCGCAAAGCGAAGTCGACCCCTTTGGCTCGGTCGGCTTCTGAGGCAGCACTACCTTCAAGAGCCGAGGTCAACCCTTCGGGCGCAGGATCGCCCCCGCGATCCAGAATGTACATGGCTTGCAACGCCGCCCGTCGCCAGTCCTTCGCCACTCTCATCGCAACGACCCCATGGTGGACAAGACCCCAGTCACCGCAACCATGGCCTCGTAGCCTTTGTTGTTTGGGTTGTCGGCACTCCGAGCTTCGGCTTGGGCAAGGGTGTTGGCGGTAATGACCCCGAAGCCGACTGGTTTTTGGGTGTTGATGGCCAGTTGGGTGCAACCTTGGGCGATGGCGTGGGCGATCACCTCGTCATGGATGGTTTCACCTTTGATGATGCAGCCCAAAACGGCGACGCCGTCAAAGCCTTCTTGGAGCAGCGAGGCCGCTAAGACGGGCAACTCAAAGGCGCCCGGCGCGGTGAACTCTGAGAGAGCAAGGGTGCCTCCGGCCGCGTCGTAGGCTTGCCGGGCACCTTGACGAAGACCATCGACGATCTCGGTGTGCCAGTTGGCACCAACGACGGCGATGCGTGCGGTGGCCGGCACGGAGGCCAAGGGGGTTGGGCTGGTTTGACGCATGAGGGCATGATTCTATGCGGCGGTCCGTTTGTGCGGGTTGGTGGGGTGAATCCACCAGCGGGGCAGCGCCGCCAGGCGGAGGCGCTGACCGAGCCGGTGGTTCCATCCGATGCCAGAACCATGAACACCTTGCCCGAAGCCATCGCCAAACGACGTGCCGAGATTTGGGGGCCGATCCCCTTCCCGAACGGCAAAACCATCTCGGATTGTCTGCCCGAATTGTTCTGTGACGGACGCATCCAGCATGTCCATCTGTCCCCTGATGCCATGGATGAGCCTGGCGAGGCACTTCTGGCGGCCATTGAATCCGCTGTGCAGGAGGTCCCGGCTGGAGTTGGTGGACGTTTGGAGGTGGAAAAGACCAACGGTGAGCTGGTGGGGTATCTCACCTTGCCGAGTGGGGTGGTCGATCTCTCGATCCAAGCCACCAGTGTGCCTTACGCCCAAGATGTGGTGATCCCGGTCCGCCCTCGAAGTCGGGAAGCCGGATGAAACCACGGATCCTGATCATCGATACCGATCAAACGGCCGGCCAAATGGTTCGGTCTGCGGTGTCGATGTTGGACTGTGAAGTGGACGGGCCGCGCCCCCTTTCAGAGTTGGAAGAGGCTGCTCTGGTTCTGTTGACTCCTCCAGAAGGAGAACTGGCATCGACCTCCGTTGCTCGTATTCGTGAACGCTTCCCCCGGACTGGGGTGATCGTGATGACGGGATGGGGCTCCACCACCGAAGCGGTTGATTGTCTGAAGGCCGGTGCGCTTGATTATCTGGAACGACCAATCCACCCGGATCGGCTGCAGCAGATTGTTGGTGAGTCCTTGGACCGACTTTCGCTGTTGGCCCCCGAAGAACAACCTTCTGATGGTGATCCTTCGTTCGTAGTGGGCGCCAGTCCGGCCATGAATCGAGCGGTTCAACTGTTGGATCAAGTGGCTTCTTTGGACGTTGGCGTTCTTCTGACGGGCCCCACCGGAAGCGGGAAGAGTCGCTTGGCCCGGCGGGTGCACGATCGATCGTCCCGCAGCAGCGGACCATTCATCGAGGTGTCATGTGCCGCGTTGGGCGAAGAACTCCTCGAATCAGAATTGTTCGGGCATGTCCGTGGAGCATTTACTGGTGCTGAGCGTGATCGGCGGGGCCGCTTTGAATTGGCCCAGGGGGGCACTCTTTTCCTAGATGAGATCAATTCGGCTACCCCGGCCCTGCAAGCTCGATTGCTTCGAATTCTGCAAGAAGGCACTTTCGAGCCCGTAGGTTCTGAGGAGACTCGGTCGTGTGATGTGCGTGTGCTGGCTGCGGGCAATACCGATTTGCACCAGTTGGTGGCTCGGGGCGGGTTCCGTGAGGATTTGCTTTGGCGATTGGCGGTGGTCGAAGTTGACATTCCAAGTTTGTCGGCCCGGATGGAAGATCTCCCCTTGTTGGCGCATCACCTCTGCGAACGGTACGCCCACCGTCTTGCAAGACGGGTTGATGGTCTTGACCCATCAGCGCTGGAAGTGCTGTCGTCTTACACCTGGCCCGGGAATGTTCGTGAATTGGAGCATGCCATGGCACGGGCGGTGGCGGTGACTCGAGGCCCATTGATATCTGCCGTGGACTTGCCTCCCCGAGTCCAAAAACCCAAGGACCACCAGGCGGAGCAACTTGCGGGCGGTTTGCAACAGGATGAACGCGAGCGCATTGAAGCCGCTTTGGCGGCCCATCAGCAGAACCGAACCCAAGCGGCCGTCGCGTTGGGCATTCATCGCGCGTCGCTGTACAAGAAAATGAGACGTTTGGGGATCAGTTGATCCCCATACCCAAGTCGTTGGACGCCTCGGCAACCACTTGGGGGACACCCAACCTGCTCAAAGCGGCTTCGACCACTCTTTTGGCCACTGGTCCCGCGGTGTACGACCCGGTGTGCCGTCGGTTCTCACGCTCCAGTGCGTATCGGTCGGGATCGTCAATGGTGCACAGCACCAACACTTTGGGATCTTCTGCGGGCGCGCCCATTACAAAAGAGCAGATGTAGCGGTCTTCGTACATCCCATGTTTGATGCCTTGTTCAGGCTTGGCTGATCGTGGCAACTGGGCGGTCCCCGATTTTCCAAACGCGCGAACCCCTTGAATTCGAAGGTGTTTGGTGTCTTCAACCAGCGGCACCATGGCTTCGATGGAGGCCTGGGCGGTGGCCGACGAAATCACGGGGATATGGGCGGGGCGAAAGTCAGGACCAGGATGCAGCAGATGGATCGGCCGCAGCTCTCCGCCACTGGCCAAAATCGAAACCCCTTGCAGCAACTGTGCGGCGGTGACCGAGATGTTCTGGCCAAATGAAACAGAGGTTTGCGTGTAGTGGTTCCAGTTTCGAGGCTTGGGCACAATGCCTCGAGCTTCCGCCGAGAGTTCCAAGTGGGTGCGTTCGCCGAAGCCAAAGTCCAAGACGCCATCGCGCAGTGTGGTGGTGCTCAGTCGGTCGGCCACATGAGCCATGCAAGCATTTTTGGAATAGCGAAGGACTTCATCCCATTTCAGATTGCCACGTCCCGAGACGTCACGAATGCGACGACCGTATGAGGTCATCCATTCTTTGCCCGGAGGCACCGCGTCAATGCGTTCTGAGGGTTGGACCACACCTTCTTCCACCGCAATGGCCCAGACGATTGGTTTGAAAGTAGAACCCGGTTCGAAGACATCGCTGATGCAGCGCGGGCGCCCCACCAAGCCCCCTTCTGGCCGAGCGGCATCTGTCGGAGCATCCGGCCAAGCCCCTTCTCGGGGAGGGGCCAAGACGTCCACCATGCTCAAGAGGCCACCGGTGGAGACATCAAGCACCATCAACCGCCCACCGGCCGCATGACAAGACGTCACTGCTTCTTTCAATTGGGCGGTGGCATACTCCTGAAGATCCAGATCCAATGTCAGTGTGACGGTTCGACCGTCAATCGCGGGTTGTGCGGCGGCCCCCGAAAGCCGTCGACCTCGACTGTCAACCACGTCGTGGCGTTGCCCCGAAGTGCCGGTGAGTTGTGCGTTGCACTCCGCTTCGATGCCGTAGAGCCCGGTAAGGCCCTTTGGCGCAGGGACCGTTTTTCCAATCAGACTGCGCAGGCTGTACGGCGCGCTGGTTTGTCGAATCTCCACCTGATCCCAGTTCAAACCGGCGAAAAGGACACGGTGCTCGTGCCGCGCTCTCACATACTTTTGTCGTTCCACGATGGATGGTGTTTGGGGCAGCACGTCGCCCAACTTGCAGTACCTCGTGGATCTTCCGGAGGCTCGGTTTCTCAGGTCAGCTTCTTGGATGGTTGCTTCTATTTCTGCGGGTGACATCCCGAGTTCAGGGAAGAGATGGGCAAGCTCCAACGCGAATTCCATGACTCGCAGATTTTCTTCGGTCGCGGGCTTCAGGCCTTGGGGAAATCTGGACCGGCCGGTTCGGGTGCTCTGTTCGTATTCGTGCTTCTCACGCCGAGCCACCAAATCCACAAACAGTTGGATGCCGGGGGAGGAGATGGCCAGTGGCCGGCCCCGTCGATCAACGATGGGGCCGCGGAATGCGGCTTCGGTGCGGTTTCGAGTCTGGTCGTCATCGACAGCAATGGCGTCGAGCAATCCAGCAGGCGGGTCGAGCACAAGTTGCACATGCCGGGCCAAAGCCACCATGAGCGGGAGCACCAACAGCCATGCGAAGCCTGGTCGGTTCAACGGCGGGGCTCCGGCCGGTTGGGCAGGGTTTGTGGGCGTTCTTCGATCACGGGGAACGACGGCGACTCGACTTTCAAGGCTTCTCTGACCGAGGGATCGTTGATCAGGGCCGCTTCCCGAGCCAAGAGGTCAAGGGTGCGGCGCTCGATCTCTTGCCGCTCCCCTTCCAGTTGTTGCATTTCCCGATGCTGGCGCCGAGTCTCCAGTCGCAGCTCCAGAAGCGAACCGCCGCCGATGCCCACAGCCACCACCAAGCTTCCGAGGCGAATGAGTCGGTCAAGATGGGGCAAACTGGATGTCATTCGGGGAGTCGCAGCACCATGCCTGGTTGTATGTCATCGGGCGAAGTGAGTTGATCTCTGTTCATTTTGAAGATGTCGTCGGCTCTCCTGGCGTCTCCGAGTTCTCGTCGGGCGATCCGCTCGAGCATGTCTCCCTTTTGCACCGTGTACGTTCGATTTTTTCGGACGGTTTCCGCCGGTGCGGGTTGTTCCGGTTGTGCGGTTTGCGTGGTCTGGGGGGATGATGCCGCCGGGGATTCGCGGCTGGTCAACACCGCACGGGGGGGCAGATTGATGGTTTGACCGGGCACCAGGTCTGGACTTGCCAGTCCATTTGCCTTCTGCAAGGCCGGGAACAACCTCGCGTCGCCGTAATACTCCGCGCAGATGCCGCTGAGGGTGTCCCCTCGTTTCACCTCGTAGCGTTCTATTGGCACGGGAGCGGCTTCAAGTTGCCCCGAGGCAGGTGGCCGTGAGCGTTGGAATGAGTCATCTTCAGCCGGGGGCACAATCTCGTTTGTTTCCGGCGAGGCGTCAGCCGTGGTTGGTGTTCGTCCGGCATCGATACCGTCCACCACCACCACCAAGACAATCATGATGAAGATAAATCCGATCAATAGGGCTGATTTGGTTTCTTGCGTCATGACGTGGGCTCCGTCAATTGCACCACCCGCAGCCGGGCAGAGCGGGCTCGGGGGTTGCTCTGGGCCTCGGCATCACAAGCCACCAAGCCGCCACGGGTTAAGTCAATGGCCTGCCCGGATCGAACCATTCCGGCAAACGCCCGTTTGATCAAGCGATCTTCCAAACTGTGAAAAGAGATCATCGCCACACGGGCCTCCGGAGCAAGCCAGTCTGACGCTCGGGGCAATGCATCCAGCAGTCGCTCCAGAGCGCCAAGTTCATCGTTGACCGCGATGCGGAGGGCCATGAAGGTTCGAGTGGCGGGGTGCATGCGACTTTCCCGGGCTCGAGCGCCGTAGGCCCGCCGGACAATTTCAGCCAAAGCGGTCGTTGTACGTATCGGCTCGCGCTCCCGGGCTTCGACAATGGCCCTTGCGATCCGCTTGGCAAATGGGTCTTCTCCCCAGGTCTTGATCAGATCGGCCAATTCTCGTTCGGGCAGAACCGCCACCAGATCGCCCGCGGTGGCGGGTTCTCCCGGAGCCGCCCGGGTGGTCGGCGTGAGGGACTCACCTGCCGCCAGCCGCATGTCCAAAGGGCCCTCTTCGCGGAAAGAAAAGCCCCGTTCGGGACGGTCAAGGTGGGTAGAAGCCACGCCAAGGTCGGCCAGCAGGGCGTTGGGTTTGGGCTCGAAATTTCGAAGAGCTCGTGGCACCTCGGCGAACGAATGTTGCCAGCGGCACGTGGAAGTGCCCGATGGCGCCACCCGGTCGCTTGCATACTGCAAGTTTTCGGGATCCAGATCCACCAAAATCAGGTGTCCATTTGGTCCGACTGCTTGGGCCATGCGCAAGGCGTGACCGCCGCGGCCGGCGGTGCAGTCCACCACCGATTCCCCTGGCTGAAGTGCCAAAGTTCTGAGGACCTCATCCATGAGGACCGGCTCGTGTCCGGCAGCATCCATCCGGTCGCGAGCATACCGCCGAAAGGCGTCTCGCGCGAGGGCGGCTTACAACTGGAGCAGCATCCGTTCCGGGTTTTCCAACGCTTCTTTGACGTCAACCAAGAATCGAACAGCTTGTTCGCCATCAACAATGCGGTGGTCGTAGGACAACGCCAAGTACATCATGGGACGAAGCACAATCTGACCAGGATTCTTGGGGTCTTCGACCGCTCGGTTCATGATCTTGTGCATCCCCAGGATGCCAGACTGTGGGGGGTTGAGGATGGGCGTGCTCATCAGAGAGCCATACACGCCACCGTTGGAGATGGTGAAGGTGCCCCCAAGCATTTCTTCCATACCCAGCTGCCCATCTCGAGCGCGGATGGCGAGATCTTTGATGCCACGTTCGATTTCAGCAAAGGACAAACGATCGGCATTTCGCAGAACGGGAACGACCAAGCCTTTGGGGGTGCCAACTGCAACCGAGACGTCGCAGTAATCGTGGTATTCCACTTCTTGTCCGTCGATGTAGGCGTTGATGCCTTCGTGCCGACGCAACGCTTCACAGCAGGCTTTGACGAAGAAGCTCATGAAGCCCAGTCCCACCCCGTGTCGCTCGGCAAACGCTTCTTTGTGCAATTTTCGAAGCCGCATCACTTCGCTCATGTCGACTTCATTGAACGTCGTCAACATGGCTGCGGTTTGCTGGGCTTCCACCAAACGTTCGGCAATTCGAGCACGCAAGCGGCTCATTTTCTCGCGGCGGACGCCTCGACTGCCGGTGGCGTCAATGGCCAAAGGCTGCGTGACTGGTGCGGCTGGTTCGCTTGGTCGGTTGGGCGTGGTGGGCACCGGCATGGATGCCGCAAGCACATCGGCTTTGGTGACGCGGCCGTGGGCTCCGGTGCCGGTGACACTGTTGACGTCCACGCCGGCATCGGCCGCGACTTTGGCGGCCATGCTGGTGGGACGAGGGGTTTCTTCAGCGGCAGCCGCGGTGGCCGCTTCAACCACACTGGCTGGCCCAGAATCTCCGGGATCCGCGGCTTGAGCATCCGAGCCTTGATCGCCCGAAGGTGCGGTGGCGTCCGTGTCGATGGTGGCCACCACATCGCCAACTTCCATCTCGGCGCCGGCTTCCGCCGTGATGCGCAAGACGCCACTGGCAGGGGCGGGGATTTCAAGGGTGACCTTGTCGGACTCGATTTCCACAAGATTGTCGTCTTGCGCCACCCAGTCGCCGTCATTGCAAAGCCACTGGCCCAGCGTCACTTCGGTGATGGATTCTCCGGGGGATGGGATGACGACTTCGACAGACATCAGTCAGTACTCCGATTGAGGGTCAGGGACGGGGGCCTTCAACGAGGCGTTCTGCGGCAGGATCGGCGGTGTCTTCTGCGGTGCGACCCACCGCAAGGTCCATTATTTCGTGTTGTTCGCGGGCGTGGATTCGACTTGAACCGACCGCGGGGGACGCATTTTCTCGCCGACCAACGTACACCAAATCTCGCCCCAACTGCTCGCGGAAGAAGGACTCGACGTGTCGGTACGCCCCCATGTTTTTGGGCTCATCTTGGACCCACAGCAGCCGTTGGGCGTTGGGGTACGCGGCCAAAGCGGCCTTGATGCTTTCCACCCGCAGTGGGTGCAGTTGTTCCATGCGCAGGATGCCAAGATCGCGGCGACCAGTATCGGTTCGGCGTTGGTCCAACTCGTAGAACACCTTGCCGGAGCAGAAGATCAGGTCTTTGACCGCCGCGTGATCGAGCTCGGCCGAGTCGGGCAGGATGTGGTGGAACCGGCCCTCGGAGAAGTCGGTGGCCACGCTGGTTGCTTTGGGATGACGAAGCAGACTCTTGGGCGTCATGATGATCAACGGGCGGCGGAAATCGCGGGCCAGTTGTCGACGCAAGAGATGAAAGTGTTGGGCCGGCGTGGAAGGCTGCACCACTTGCATGTTGTCGCCCGCGCACAGCGTCAAGAATCGTTCCATTCGGGCCGACGAGTGCTCGGGTCCTTGGCCCTCGTAGCCATGGGGCAGCATCAGCACCAGACCCGAAGAACGCTTCCATTTGGTTTCGGCCGAGGCAATGAACTGGTCAATGATCACTTGGGCCCCATTGGCAAAATCGCCAAACTGGGCTTCCCACAAGATCAGCATCCTTGGGTCGGTCAACGAGTAGCCATACTCGTAGCCCAAACAGGCGCTTTCGGTCAGCGGGGAGTTGTGCACGCAGATGCGGCCTTGCTCCTCACGGAGGTGGTCAAGCGGGCAGTATTTTTCGCCGGTCTTTTGGTCGACGAAAACAGCGTGGCGGTGGCTGAAGGTGCCACGTTGGACGTCCTGTCCGGTGAGCCGAACGGCATGCCCTTCTAGCAGAAGCGTGCCGAACGCCAACAGTTCACCCGTGGCCCAGTCGACTTGACTGCCATCTTCCATCGCTTTGGATCGCGCTTCGGTCAAACGTTGCAACTTGCGGTGGAGTTCGAAGTTGGCCGGAAGCTTGGCCAAGCCACTGCTGACTTCACGCAGGGTGGCCAGCGGGACGTTGGTCTCCACGGGTTCGTCGTGCCATTCTTCAGTCAGCCCCGACCAATGGTTTCGGTACCCCGGGGTGCCAGGGGCGACGGGGGCGTCTTTGGTTCGAGTCTGCGCCTCGTCCAGACGTTCACGCCGTGCAGTCCGCATGCCTTCAGCCGCTTCGGCGGTCAAGACACCTTCTTGGACCAGCCGTTCGGCGTGGGATTTGGCCACGCGAGGTTGGTTCTTGATGCGTTCGTAGAGCTCAGGCTGGGTGAAGGTGGGCTCATCGCCTTCGTTGTGTCCATGGCGCCGGTAGCACCACATTTCGATGACCACATCGGTGCCAAATTCTTGCCGATAGGCCAAGGCCAGTCGGGCTGCAAACACACACGCTTCGGGGTCATCTCCATTGACGTGCAGGATTGGGGATTCCACCATCTTCGCCAAGTCGGTGCAGTAGCGTCCCGAAAAGGTGTCGTGGGGGTCGGTGGTGAAGCCAACTTGGTTGTTGACCACCAAGTGGATCATGCCGCCAACGTCGTAGCCATCCAACTTCATCATGTTGAAGCATTCGGAGACCACGCCTTGTCCTGGGAAAGCGGCGTCGCCATGGATGGCCACCGGCACCACGCGGATGCGGTCGGGGTCCACCCGCAAGCGTTGTTTGGCACGGACCCGCCCCAAAATGACGGAACTAACGAATTCCAAGTGCGAGGGGTTCGGACTCAGGGACAGGTGGACGTCTTGCCCGGAAGCGGTGCGCCACGTGTTCGAGTAGCCGAGGTGGTACTTCACATCTCCGCCGCCTTCAGCGAAATCTTCGGTCCAGGCTTCCTCGAATTCAGTGAAGATTTGATCGTGCGACTTTTCCAAGATGTTGGTGAGCACATTCAAACGACCCCGGTGGGCCATGCCGATGCAGAACTCTTCTATCCCCAGGCCGGGAGCCTGCTCGATGAGTTCCACCATCATGGGGATCAGACTTTCGCCACCATCCAGTCCGAATCGCTTTTTCCCGCGGTATCGAGTGTGCAGGAACTCTTCGAAGACATCTGCATTGACCAGATCACGCAAAATGCGCTGGCGCAAGTCGGCGTCGAAGGGCGGTTGGTTCTGCACGGGTTCCATGCGCTGTTGCAACCAGCGACGGCGTTCCCGATCTTGGATATGCATGTACTCAGCACCGATGGAGCCGCAATAGGTGCTTTCGAGGTGCGCGATGATGTCTTGAAGGGTCGCTGGATTGTCCAGCGGCAGGTGCCCAGGATCAAAAGATTGATCGAGGTCGGCTTCGCTGAGTCCAAAGGATTCCAACTCCAAGGTGTTGGGCTTGGTCCGCTCTGAACCCAAAGGGTCCAACTTGGCGTGAAGGTGCCCAATATCTCGGTAGTGGTAGATCAGGCTGTCCACTCGGCCCTGCGCGGTGTGGGCGGTGTGCGAAGCCATCGTTTCGGCATCCGGCAAAGCCGGGGCGCCAGAGTCGGCTTGGGCAAGGCCCAGATCAAATCCTTGGAAGAAGGATCGCCAAGCTGGTTCAACCGAATCGGGGTCGGTCCGCCATTGTTCGTGCATCGCGTCCAAGTACGCGGCGTTCCAACCATTCAAACTGGGACGGGCAGGATCGCTCGGTGACATTGCGGCGGTGGTCTCCAGCCGGCGGGGCAACGATGGGCGGTCAAGATCCGTCCTGAACCGCTGGTTGAATTCTACACGCAGCGTTCAAGAACCGGGCGCATCGAATCGAGATGACCATGCGTTCTCAAGGGTTGCATCGCGGCCAACCTCCACCCATCGGGTGGGACTTCCTGCGTCGGCATTTGGTGCATCAGAAGGTGGCGTGTCGAGCTGCTGGGCCACGATGGCTTGCACCCGAGGTTGGGGTTGCTGCAGCCGAAATTCAAGGACCACTCGGGTGGGGCTCGGGGCGAGCCGATGCTTGGGCAAATTCCGGGGTTCGGTTCGGATGCGTCCAGAGCTTGGTTCGACGAACGCGATGTCCCATCCTTCGGATTCCAGGGCGGCCAGCACCTCGGGGATGTTGGCAGACACTTTGGACTGGGCCGGGGCCAAGCATCCGCACAAAGTGGTCAACAGGAGGGCCCAAATGGGGCAAAATCGTTCTTTTTTCACGGGTTCTCCTGTTCTTGGATTTGCGGTGGTCCGATCACGCTTTAGGCTGAATTTGGGCATCCAAAGGGTGGTCCCTCCCGTACTGTACGGTCGGAGAAAGAATGTGCTGATTTTGGTTCCATCCATACTGTTCGCCCTTGGAGATCCGGTCCCGCTGCCCACGTCGGTGGAGGACTTTTTACAGCCCGGCACCCAGCCCGACGACATGGTTCAGATGTTGGATCCTCTGACCAGTTCCAACACCTGCCAAAGCTGCCACGGTGACTATCTCGATGACAACTTTCATGAGCCATGGGATGGTTGGGTGTCGAACCTCATGGCCCAATCGGCGAGGGATCCGATTTGGCACGCCGCCCTGACCATTGCCAACCAAGATGCCACCGACTCCGGTGAATACTGCATCCGCTGTCATGCCCCGGTGGGTTGGTACCGCGGGCACTCGCTTCCCTCTGATGGTTCGGCCCTCGAGGGGGGCTTCCAAGTCAATGACTTCGATGGGGTCAACTGCCAGATTTGCCACCGCGCGGTTTCTCCCGTACCCGTGCCGGGTGATCCGTTTGAGGACGATGCCATTCGTGCTGCTTTGGAGTTTCCTCCCGGCGATGGGTATGGCAACGGTCGACTGGTTTTGGACCCGGTGAACGTCCGCCGGGGCCCGTATTCGGATATTGCCAACAACCCAGCGATGAATTTGCACATCAGTCCCCCTGCCGATGTGATCCATTCTCCATTTCACCAACGCTCGGCCGCGTGTTCTGCGTGCCACGAGGTGCGCAACCCCGTCACCATGAAACAGTCTGATGGCACCTACGCCCCGGTGGCGGATGGGGAGCCGCACCCCACCCAAGATCCCTATGACATGTACCCCGAGCAAACCACGTGGAGCGAGTGGCTTCACTCGTCCTTTGCTGATGGTGCAGACGTCGTTCCGGACGATCGCTTTGCCGGCAATTTGGATGGTCCCGTTTCGACCTGCCAAGACTGCCACATGCCCGACCGCGTGGCCGGGGGTTGCTTTGCTTGGGAAAACGAACCTTGGTTTGAGCGTCAAGATCTCGGGGATCACGGCTTTGCCGGCGCCAACTCTTGGGTTCTGAAGGGGGTTCGGAGCCTCTACGACGATTCGCAGACCGGTCTGAGCGACGAGCGGATGGAAGCCTCGTTGGAGCGCAACATCCAAATGATGCGTGATGCCTCGGACATGGAGGCGTGGGTCGAAGGCAACGAATTGGTTGTTCGCGTTACCAACTGGTCAGGCCATAAATTGCCTACCGGATACAGCGAAGGCCGCCGCATGTGGCTTCAGTTGCGTTGGCTCGATGCCTCTGGGGGTGTGGTTGAGGAAGCTGGTGTCTGGAATCCAGCAACCGGTGACATTGATGAAGCATCCACCAAGGTGTGGAAATCCGTGCAGGTGGCGGCGGGGGCCATGGCCCAAGCGGCCGGGGTTCCGGATGGCACCACCCACCACTTGGTGCTGCTGAACAAAACAGAATTCGACAACCGGATTCCTCCGGCAGGATTTGTGAACACCGAGTTCGAGGCTTTCGGTGCACCGCCAGTCGGGGCGACCTACGCCGATGGTCAGCACTGGGATGATTCACGATTTGTCATTCCCGCCGGCGCCACCCAAGTGGCCGTCACCTTGTTGCACCAAACCACGACGCCTGACTACATCAATTCGTTGCTTGACAACAATGTCACTGATGAGAATGGCATCGTGGCGTGGTCACTGTGGAACGACCCTGAGATCGGAAACCGTTCGGTCCCGGTTGATATGGATGCCTTGGTCTTTGATCTGGAACCTTCGGTTCCCGGTGATGTGACCGGTGATGGCGTGGTTGATTTCAGTGACCTCTTGGCCCTGCTGTCAGCCTGGGGACCATGCTCGGGTTGCCCAGAAGACCTAGATGGTGACGGGGATGTCGGATTCAGTGATCTGGTGTTCTTGCTGTCCAACTTCAGTTGAGACAAGCGCAAGTTCTGCTGAAAAATGTGCAGTGATATCGCGTCGAGGTCCGATAGTTCCTGCATGGGACCTTCCGTTGATGAGTTGTTGCAGTTGGA
>PAHO01000005.1 GCA_002705085.1 Phycisphaerae bacterium
AAGGCGGCCCCGCCTGTAGGACGCAACGTGTCATCACCGGCTTTGGATTGCTTCTTGGTGGCTTTCTTGGCCGCCTTTTTGGTCACCTTCTTGGTGGCTTTCTTGGCGGCCTTTTTGGTCACCTTCTTGGCGGCCTTTTTGGCGGCCTTTTTGGTCACCTTCTTGGCGGCCTTTTTGGTCACCTTCTTGGCTGTTGCCTTCTTGGCGGCCTTTTTGGTCATCTTCTTGGCTGTTGCCTTCTTGGCGGCCTTTTTGGTCACCTTCTTGGCTGTCGCCTTCTTGGTGGCCTTTTTGGTCACCTTCTTGGCGGCTTTTTTGGCCGCTTTCTTGGCTGGAGCCTTCTTGGTGGTCTTCTTGGTGGTGGATCGTTTGGCCAAAGGCGAGATCTCCGACGGCAGTGGGGAGCGTCGTAAGGCCAAAGTGTAGCGAATGGTCAGGTATCACGCCGTTTCGGCGTCATCATGGACGGTCCCCACCCGGCCCATGGCTCGGAACTTGTCGTGGCGATGCCGCCGCAGCGTGGCCGGAGGTACGTCCTCCAATTCAGCCAAGGACCGGTCAATCCACGCCGCTAGGGCATCAGCGGCCTGTTCGGGGGCCCGATGGGCGCCCCCCAGAGGCTCTGGGACGACGTCGTCGATTAATCCATTCTTGAGATTTTGAGCGGCCGTCAGATGGAGGGCATCGGCGGCGGAACGGTTGGTTTCGTCGTTGGCCACTTTCCAAAGGATGGCTGCGCAACCCTCAGGTGAAATCACCGAGTACCAGCTGTATTCCAGCATCGCCACCCGGTCGGCGACCGCGATGCCCAGCGCCCCGCCCGAGCCGCCCTCGCCAATAACGCAAGAAACAATGGGCGTCTCCAATCGGCTCATCTCTCGAAGGTTGAAGGCAATCGCTTCGGCTTGCCCCCGTTCCTCGGCTTTCATCCCGGGATAGGCCCCCGGAGTGTCGACCAGACAGACAATGGGCAGTCGGAACTTCTCGGCCAATTGCATTTTGTGCAAGGCTTTGCGGTAGCCCTCGGGGTGAGCGCAGCCAAAGTGGCATCTGATCTTCTCTTGGGTGGTGCTGCCTTTTTGGTGACCAATGATCATCACCTTGCGTTGGCCGATCCGGCCAAACCCGCACACGATCGCCGGGTCATCACCGAACTGGCGATCACCGTGCAATTCTCGAAAGTCGCGGCAGATCATTTGGATGTAGTCCCGAGTCTGCGGACGGGAGGGGTGGCGAGACACCCGAACCGTGTCCCAAGCCGAGAGGCTGCTGTAAATCTTGCGCAGCATGGCATCGCGGCCGGTTTCGAGTTGGGTCAATTCCTCACCCATGCGATCGGCATCAGGTAGGGCCCGAAGGGCGGCGATTTGGTCTTCCAGCTGTTCGACGGGTTCGTCGAAGGGCAGGGAGAATCGGTATCCGGCGGCGGTGGTCACGGCAGGGGGTTCCTGATCGATATCCTAACCCAACGGAGGTGCTCCTTTGGAATTGGCCATGGTTGGTGTCGGAAACATGGGGGGCGCGGTCCTTTCTGGGGTCTTGGACGCCGGATTGGTTCCCGCCACGGAGATCGGGGTAGTCGACTTGGACCCAGATCGAAGGGCCTTGTTTGCCAAACGGGGTTGCCAGGTCTCCGAAGACTTGGGCTCGCTGGCCGGGGCCAAGACCACGGTCCTTGCGGTCAAGCCTTGGTTGGTCGAGGACGTTGCGGCCGCGCTTGGTCCGACCGATGAACGGGTGGTGAGCGTCATGGCGGGGGTGCAAGCATCGACGTTGCATCACGCGTTCGGTGGTGGGTGCCGGGTGGTGCGCACCATGCCCAACACACCATGCTTGCTTCGTCAGGGGGTGACGGGGGTCGCGGGAGGACCGGGCTCCACCCCAGAAGATGTCGAATATGTGGCCACCATCTTCCGCGAACTGGGGGGCGTGGTTGAAGTTGAGGAATCGTTGTTGGACGCGGTGACCGCGGTGTCAGGATCTGGCCCCGCTTGGTTTTTTCGCTTCGTCGAAGCTCTAGAAAAAGCCGCGGTCGACCTCGGATTGTCGCCGGAGGATGCGGCCACATTGGTGCGATCAACGGCCGCGGGGGCCGGGCAGATGATGCAAGGTGAAGATGCGCCGTCCACCTTGCGAGAACGCGTGACCACACCGGGCGGAACCACCGCTGCGGGTCTGGACGTGTTTGATCAGGCGCTGGACGCGATGGCTCAAGAAGCCCTCACGGCCGCAAGGGACCGCGGGGCCGAACTGGGCCGTCAATAATCCCGCCGGCTAAACCAGCCAATGGCCAAGCCAAGGGTGATGGCTTGGAACAAAACCGTGGTGCCGATGACGTAGCGGTTGCTCCGGCGTACTTTTCTGGCCGACAGGATGTTGTCCGTCACTTGGTCGGCAAGAGAGCCCACCGTTTCGGCCAATTCGATGGGTTGCCCGCTCATCGTCATGCCAAAGGCAATGAAGAAATTGGGGTCATCCTCGGGGGTAATGCGTTCTCGCATCAGATCGATGATCTCCACCCCCTTGGGCAATGGCCAGCGAATGGCGCTGGCGATGCGTTCGGTGAGGGCGGCGTTCGCCGCGAATTCTTCAAGTGACTCCAGACGGGCGGCCCGGTCAAACGCCGACTCTTCGAGGGGGGGTTGGCTGAACTCGCCTTCGTCTTCGAAGTCAAACTCGCCCTCTTCCATCTCGACCTGCACGGCCCGGGGTGGGCCACGCCGTCTTCGTTTGTTCTTCGGCCCATCGTCGCCGTTCTGCACCCGTTCGATGTCATCTTGGATCTGGTCGTAGGCGAAGCCGGCGGTGCTTTCAACGGCCCCGGCTGCCAAGAACAGGCCCCAGATCACCACGGTGAGCAGCAGACTGGCCAATGAGGATCGGGTGACGGTGCCCACCAAAACGCACACTGCAAAGAGGCTGCTGTAGAAGAGGAGGACGTAGGGCAAGGCGTAAAGGATCTCGAATTCCCAAACGCCAAGTGCCATTCGCATCGAGAGGAGGACGCCCAAGCAAACCAAGGTGACGGGCACCGCGGCAAAGAGCAGGCTGGCCACAAACTTGGCCATGAAGATGCTGGCCCGCCGCCGAGGCTTGGCCAACAGCATGTCGACCCCGCCCCCCGAAAGGAAATCGGGAAACACTGAAGCGGTGCTGATCAATCCAAGGAAGGTGGCCGCATACGTCAGCCAAAAGCCGACCAAAACGTCAGAGAAAAAGGCCCGGTAGACCACATCGAGATTCCGGGTCCCGCGTCGAAGCAGCTCGTGTTCGGAATGAGACAGACCCCACCACAAACTGATTCCGGTTTCGTCAAAGCCCACGCTGGTCAACAGGAGGACGATGAAGGCGGAGATGGCCAGCACGATCCAAAACAGGAAGCGGCTGGTGAGCTCGCGCCACGTGTCGATCAACATTGCGATCAAGAGGGTCACGGCTGATCTCCCTGCTGGTCTCGAACTTCGGCCAAGAACAGTTCTTCCAGTGAGATTGGTTCTTGAGCAAAATGCGTGATCACTCGACCTTGTTGGCGGGCGAGATCGAGTTCTCGCTGGGCTTGGTGTTCGTCACCCTCGAAGTGGAAGTCGTTGGAGTCATGGCCGGCGACGGCATCGCCCTGATAGGACAGCCGCCACTTGGGATTTCCTGAAAGTTCAGCCGGGGTGCCTTGGCGACGGACCGTGCCTTCAAGCATGATGGCCACCCGGTCGCACACGGTTTCCAGCTCGGAGAGCAGGTGCGAATTTAGAAAGATCGCGGTGCCACGTTCACGCATGCGAAGCAGGACTTCTCGAATTTCGACCCGGCCGACGGGGTCGACACCATCGGTGGGTTCATCAAGCACCACCAGTTCGGGTTCGTTCACGAAGGCCTGGGCTAGGCCAATGCGCTGTTGCATCCCTTTGGAGTAGGTACCTAGTTTTCGGTGGGCGGCATGGCCCATGCCGACAATGTCGATCATTTCATCCGCTCGGTGTTCTCGTTCCCGTTTGGTCATGCCCAACAATCGGGCGTAGTACAACACCGCTTGGCGTCCCGTGAGATACCGGGGCATGCGATGGTGTTCGGGAAGAAAGCCAACTTTCGCCAAGGTCGGTCGGTGCCCCACAGGTTGGCCCAGCAAACTGGCGGTGCCTGAAGTTCGGCGCACGATGGTCAGCAGTACTTTGACCAGCGTGCTTTTTCCCGCGCCGTTGGGACCGATCAGCCCAAAGATTTCGCCTCGATCAACTTGAAGGTCGACCCCGCGCAAGGCGTGGATGCCTCCGCGGTATCTCTTCTCGAGACCTTGGGTGCTGATGGCGGTCAACGGGGGGGATCCTTCAGGAAGAAGTAATACAGCCGGCCTTCTTCAGCTTGCTCTCCGGCCAGGGCGGTGGCCCGATTGCCTGCGCCCATGTACAGATCGGCCCGGCCGGGGGCGCGAATGGCTCCGCCGGTATCTTGGTCCATCATCCACTGGGCAAAGTGCTCGCCATTCACAAAAGTGTCCACAAAGACAAAGCCCCCTCGAGGAAAGACGGTCTTGTCGGTGGCCAACGAACGCTTTGGTTCCACTTGGAATCCAAGAGAGCCCGATGGCCAGCCATCGGCATCGGTCTCGCGAAAAAAGATGAATCTTTTGTTTTGACGCATCCCGGCGATGACATCATTTGGTCGGCGACGGTACGCCTCCCGAATGGCTTCGATGGTCACCGGTCCTCGAACCACGCCCTTGTTTTTTAAGGTGCGCCCGAGTGAGGTGTACTCGTGATCGTTCTTGCCTGCGTACCCCAAGTAGGTGATCGATCCGTCTCCCAGTCGGAGTCGTGCCGAGCCGTTCACATGGACCAAGTAGGCTTCGAGGGGAGAGTTGAAATAGAACAGTTCGGTCCCCCGGAGCAGCCCACTTTCAAGGGCGGCTCGGTCGGGCGCGGGCACCAAATCTTGGCCTTCTATTTGCCATCCCAGCACTGTGCCGGTGAGCGGGTCGGTTTTCAGTGCATCAGGCCGTGCATAAACGGGATGCCGAAACGCACCAGATGGTCGGCGGCGGGCCTCCAGTTCCAGCGAGCAGTAACCGGTGAACAAGACTGTGCCTTCGTCATCACACCCAATACTCATGTAGCAGTCAAAGTCTCGTTGGAGCGCGCGGGTGAACGCGGCGTCGCTTCGTGACGTGCGGAGCAATCGGAGCATGGCCTCCACGGAAGCCTTGGCGTGGGCGTGCGAAATGCCTTCCTTGGGGAAGTGGTTGGTGGTGCTTGCGTTGTCGAACCAGGCCAGCGAACGTTTGCCTGCTTTGACCAGATCGGTGGGGTTGCGGCGGAAATTTGAGGCCACATCGGGCCATTGGCTGGCCGGGACCTTCCGCAGGGCCGGTGCCCCATCGGGGAGAGGGCGCTCATATTTGCCCAACAGGTCTTTTTCGGGGGCTTTTTCGGGGGATTGGCAGCCCGAGAAGATCAGGGCGGATAGCGCGATCAGAACGGTGTGACGCATTGGTTTGAGACTCCTGACAACAGACGGATGCGTTCTGCGTACACTAGATCGTCCGAGAGGTACCGACATGTCCACCTTCATCCCCCTCCAACTCGCTTTTGGCATGCCAGGCCCATTCGAATGGACCATCATTCTGGGCATCGGCTTGCTGATCTTTGGTCGACGGCTTCCCGAAGTTGGCAAAAGCCTCGGCAAGAGCATTTTTGAATTCAAGAAAGGCCTCTCCGAAGGCAAGCGGGAATACGAAGATGCCAAAGAAGAGTTGCGGCAGGTCGAAGAGGACCTCCAAGACAACGAGTGAAATTCTCCGCTGAACTGACGGGGGTGGGATTCCCTTCCTCGCTTCGCCGGATATATTGATCATCTTGGCCCGTTTAGCTCAGCTGGCTAGAGCGCACGGATCACACCCGTGAGGTCACTGGTTCGAGTCCAGTAACGGGCACTGAAGGCCCTCCCCCTTGGGGAGGGTCTTGTTCGTTGGGCGTTGAGGTACACTCGAACATCACATGAAACAGGATCGGCATCCCATTGATTTCGACACGGCCGGATCGGCGGAGATGGGGGTCTTGGCTTTGGTTCTTGGTTTGCACGGTCCACTGGTGGGCTTTCTGATGCTCAAATCGGGGGCGACTTTGGTGACGACGATGGCGGCCCTGCTCTTGCCCGTCGCCGTGATCTACCCGCTCCTTTGGCTCCTCTGGCGTCCCTGGTCGAGCCGGTGGCCTTTTGAGCCGCTCCAAGAGGATGCCGAAGTTCGAACGCTGCAGTCTCTGGCGGGCTTCAACAACTGTGTTCGTCTGGCCACCGATCGGTATGGGGTGCATGCCACATTGACTCGCCCTTTTCGCTGGATGTCCGGTGAGCCATTTTCTATCCCTTGGTCAGAGATCGAATGGCAGCCGCAAGGGAGCTTTGGCAGGATCACCCGATCCCACAAGGCCATCGTGGGGGGGCGATCGCTGATGCTCCCGGGGTGGGTCCATGAAGCCGCCCAGCAGCAGCCGTCTTGGGGTTCGCGTTCGGCCTAAGAAATCGCCCAAAAATTGCCCGGTGGCCGTCTCGATTTCACTGCATGGTGCTCTTGAGCATCCAACACCTCGAAAGCTTCTTGCACCGGACCGAGATTCGGCCAACATGAGTGCATCCCGCTGGCAGCATTGAGCCGATGCAGGAGTAGTCTTTTTGTCCCGTTGAGGAATCCTGTGCCCCCCACCACGACTGCCAACATCGAACGCGTTGCTTTCATCAGCTTGGGCTGTCCCAAGAACCTGGTGGACTCTGAGCAAATGCTGGGCACCGTCCGGGAGGCTGGCTTCACCGTGGTCTCGTCTGATGACCCTGCCGATGCCATCGTGGTCAACACCTGTGGCTTCTTGGAGTCATCGAAAGAAGAATCGCTTCAAGTCATCCGAGAAGCCATCGCCCGGCGTGATCGTGGAGAAGCCAAGCGGGTGGTGGTGGCGGGCTGTTTGGTGCAGCGCCACCGGGCCAAGATCTTGGATTGGGTGCCGGGCATCGACGCCATGGTTGGGGTGTTTGATCGTGACCGCGTCTTGGATGCGGTCGGCGGGGTTGATCGTGAGTCCCTTCCCGATGGGGATGCCGCCCCTCCCTATTGGATCAGTGGCAATGCCCTCCAGGCCGCCGAGGCTCGGGGGCGTGACACCGTTGGCCTGACCGTGCACGGCAAGGATGGACAAGGCATCGGCTATTGGGAGGGCGACGACACCCGGGTGCGATTGACCCCGCGCCACCGTGCGTACCTTCGGATCAGTGAAGGGTGCAACCAGCGCTGTGCTTTTTGCACCATTCCTTCAATCCGCGGCAAGATGCGTTCCAAGCCGCTCGATCACATTGAGCGTGAAGCCCGCGCCTTGGTGGCCGATGGAGCCTTTGAACTGGGATTGATCGGCCAAGACACCACCAGTTGGGGGCGAGACATTGGGGATGACCGTGGTTTGGTCGGCGTCCTTGAAACCATTGACCGCGTGCTTGGTGAGTCTGGAGGAGGCTGGGGGCGTTTGATGTACGCCTACCCGACGGACTTCACCGACGAGATGATTGATGCCATCGCTCGACTGCCCAACATCGTGAAGTACATCGATATTCCCCTGCAGCACATGGCCACCCCGGTCTTGGACTTGATGCGGCGGCGGACCACCGGTGAACAGCAAGTCGAGCTGTTGGAAAAACTTCGGGATCGCATTCCCGGGGTGGCCATCCGAACCACGTTCATTGTGGGCTTCCCCGGCGAGACCGATGAACACTTTGAGGAGCTTCGCGGCTTCGTCGATACCTTTGGGTTCGACATGGTCGGCTCGTTCCAGTTTTCTCCGGAGCCGGGCACTCCGGCTGGTACTTTGGATGCCGATCCCAAACTTCATGTTCCTGATGAGGTGAAGGCTGCCCGCGAGGAAGCTTTGATGTTGACCCAGCAAGCGGTTTGCTTTGACAACATGAACTACCTCGTTGAGCAGGCCGTGCAGTTCGATGTCTTGATCGACGGTCGCACTGACCAAGAAGGCTTGGCGCTAGGCCGTGCTTATTTTCAAGCTCCGGAAGTCGATTCGGTGGTTCGCGTGAAAAGCATCAACCCGCTGGTTCCGGGCGAACTGGTGCGATGCACGGTTGTGGAAGCTGACGGGTACGACTTGCTCGCGGTGCCGACTGCCGACCTTGATACCTCGATCTCTCTTCCCGTGGTCGGGTGAGATCACTCGTCGTCGTACTCTTCCTCATCGTCGAAGTCGTATTCATCAGCAAAGCCGGGCTGGGCGCCATTGGCGAGCCAAGCGGCGATGGCATCGAATTGGGCGGTGGCGTCCCCATCCAAAATGTCCGGACGCACCGCCTTCCCCGTCACCGGGTCGGCGTAGCGAGGCATTCGAGATGATGGGGTGATGCGGAGCGGGTCGTCCATCCAGCGGTGGTACCAACCGGACCGAAGTCGCTCGGCGGACTGGGCGAAGTTCACCCCTACTGCTTCGAATGCGGCCATAGGGGGCTCGTCCCCCACGCCGTGGCAAGTGATGCACCCATAGCCCTCAAGGCCAACGAGCATGCGGCCGACCGCAGCATCGGCTTCTTGGGTGGCCGTAAAGTTTTCTTCTTGGGGCATGCCATGTTCAGCCACCAAGGAGGTGGTGAGTGGTTCAGCCCATGCGCCAAAGCCGGGCATCCTCGCGTGCATCCAAGGGCGCACCTCTTGGGATCGGTTGCCGGCCAAAGTCTCCAGCAGGTGCGCGGTTCGCAACTTTTCACCCGTGTCATCGAGGTGGGGGAGCGTTTGGTCCACTTCGGGGGCATGGGGATCGGCAAGAAGGGCGGGATCCACATCCAGAGTTCTTCCCTCGCCGGTGGCGCCTTGTCCGTCACGCGCGTGGCACGAGGTGCAGCGCAGACTTTGCATGGCACGGGCGGCAAACCCCAAGTTGGTGGGGGCGGTGGTTGAGGCCAACGCGGCAAAAGTTTGGTTGATGGCGGTTTGCTCGGAGGCGCTCAACCGGAAGTCTGGCGCGGTACTGACCTCGTTGGCCAAGCAACCCGACATGTTCTCTTGCGGCTTCGTTGGCAAGGGGACGCTGGGAATCGGAGGCGCATCGGATTGGTGGCAGTTGCCGCATCTGAGGGTTGAAGCCAACGCTTCGCCTCGGACCACATCTCCGCTCACGTCGGAACCTTGGCCGGGAACCGCTTCTCTCAAGAAGGCTTCAAGGTCGGCGGCTTCTTGCTCGGACAGTCGGAAGTTGGGCATCTTGGACCACGGGGACCTTGCGTGGGGGGCGCGAAGGAAGTCGGCCACGGCGCCGGGTTGGTATTTCTGACTGACTCCAGCCAACGAAATGCCGTCATAGTCGTCCTCGGGTCCGAGCACATGGCAATTCAAACACTGCAGTTTGGCTGCCAAGATCTTGCCGTCTTGCGGTTGACCTTCGATGGATTGCAATGTTCCTGAGCCCATGGAGACCACCCAAGCCGCAAGGTCCGCGGCATCTTGTTCGGCGTTGGGGCCGGAAAGCAAGGCGGGCATGGCGGTGTCGGCACGGTGCGCTGATGGATCAAGCAGCCACTCTTGCACCCAGCGGCCATGCAAACGCTGTCCTGCATCTCGGAGCGAGCCGGCGGGTCGATCAAGATCGGAGACGAACGCAGACGCTTGGGAGGCGTGACAGGCGGTGCACCGGTGTTCAGCAAGCAAGTTCAGTCCATGTTCGATGGGGTCGTGAGCGTTTGGGGCGACAAGCTGTTTGGTGGGGATGGGTTCTAGCGTGAAATCGCGTCCGTCCCAGAGCAGTCGAATCCAGGCCGGGCCTTCGGTTGGCGGTGTCCAATCCAGAGTGATGGAGCGGGCCCCTTTGTTGAGGCGGAGCTGCTTGGTTTGGAGCGCCGCATCCAGGTCGCCCTCAAGCACCGCTTCGCCGTCGATGGTCAGCACGGCGGATCCGGTGCCGCGCAGTGCCAATTCGGCTCGGGTTCGGATCGGGAGGTTGAGGGTGCCAGCAAAGACGGCTGACCAAGCGTTGGGGGCAATGCCGACCGCCGGTGATTCGCCGGCTTCCACTCGGGCAGCGAAGAGCCGGGTTGGCAGGTTCCGCTCGTTGGTCCCGTCGGAAAACGAAAGCGAA
>PAHO01000006.1 GCA_002705085.1 Phycisphaerae bacterium
ACGTTGTACGCGTTCCAATTGGTGAACTCCCGAGCGCGGCGGTTCCATTCCAATTGGGTGGGCTGTTCCCCACGGAAGCTCCAAACAGGCCCCTCAAGAGACCAATCGTCGCCTTTGGGAACAAAGGCGCCAAAGCCATCCGGCGTGGACATACCACCATGGTCCTGCCGTTGATCGTAAACCGGAACCCACAACGCGCGTTGCACCCAATCTGGCTTACGCTGAATCTGAAAGGCATCCCAGTCCAATGGTCCATCGATCACCCGTGGAGCCGTAAACAAATCACCATCAACAATCCAAAGACGCTCATTGGGCAAACCACACAAACGTTTGATGTAGGTTGGAGCAGGGCCAAACGGATTCGCCGGATTCCGAAATACCACGACTTCCCAACGGCGGGGATCTCGGAAGTGATACAGCGTCTTGTGGGTCAAGATGCGATCCCCCTGACGAGGCTTCGCAGACCAGCCCTCAGATTTTGCTGTGCCGGGGAATCGAGGCCCCAGCAGTCGATCCGCGGCGGTGTTCAAAATTGCATCAGAGATTGGCGCCGGGGCCCCGACCCGAAGACCAACGGCAAACTCACCACCGGTTTGCGGACCTCGCATCAAAGCATGTTGACCTCGCAGCGTAGGCGCCATGGACCCCGTGGGAATCACAAAGCCCTCAGCCACAAATGATCGTGCCGCCATCGCAATAACGAAGGCAACAATCATGGACTGGAAGGAATAAGGGAAAGTGTTTCGATCAGGATCCGCGTCGACCGCGACCACCGGTTTGGCATCTTGTCGGCGTAAGGCTGCAGCTGCACGACGAACCGAACCAGCGGGACCTTCCAAAACAACAACTCCACGTTCACCGTCGCGGGCGGTCACTTCGGGGTGCTCGTTGGCTTGACTGGCGGCAAACTTGGAGAAGGAACCAGAGAGACTGAGCTGCACCACAGTTTCAGCCGCAACGTGCCCAGGGATACGGTCTCGGTAGCAAGCAGGCCGGTCGGTCATGGGTCCTTTATCGGGACGCGGGGCAGGGTTCCGTGAACGGCCGGTTTAGTCTTCGGCGGCAGGTGCCCCGTCCGATTCGCCACGCCCCTCATTGGGCTTGCGGCGACGCCGACGGCGGCGTTTTTTCTTGCCTGGCGAGGGTGCGCCAGAGGCAGGGTCAGCTGAATCCGAAGAAGGCTCAGCGGGGCCAGCACTCGCTTGAGGCGCGGCTTTGGGCTTGCGGCGCCGCCGACGGCGGGCCGGAGGCGCTTCTCCGTCATCTGGGGCACGGATAATCTCAGGGTCGAGGCCTCGGAGAGGATCGGCCGGGCGGGGCGCCGCATCAGGATCACACAAATCTTCGATTGGAACGGCGATCTCACGACCATCGGCTTCCAATTTCACCAACACCAGTTGGACCAAAATCTTGCCTTCAATCACCGTGCCTGGACCTTCAGGAGTGCCCACCCGACTACGCCTGGCCGGCAATTTGGCCTTCAGGTCCTTGTAGGTTTCTTGCTCATAGCGCAGGCAACACATCAATCGACCACACCGACCGGAGATCTTCAGCGGATCAAGGGTGTGCTTCTGCAACTTGGCGTTCCCCATCGACACCGGCTTCAAGACCTTCAGAAAATTCTTGCAGCAGCAGTACTGTCCGCACTTCTCGTAATCGGCCTTGATGCGTGCTTCATCGCGGGCGCCAATTTGCCGCATTTCGATCTTGGCACCAACCGCCTCTCGGATGTCTGGCAGAAGAGCGCGGAAGTCAACGAAATCTTCGCTGGTGTAATAGAACGTGATGAGCTCGCCACCGAGAATGGGCTCTGCGTCGACCGGACGCAGTTCCAACTGGTGCTTCTCCACCAAAGTGGAAAACTGCTCCAGCAACGAACGTCGCTGGTCACGCAACGCATCATGTTTTTGCAGTTCCTCAACCGTGGCCACACGAATGGCACGGCCCCACGTTTGGAAGGGATAATCCTTCCCGCCTGAATTCTCGATGAACTCCAGCATTTCCTGACGCGAGACGCTCTTGCCACAGCCCGAGTTCTCACAGGTGGTCGTCAACATTTCGCCGATTTCTGTGCCACGGTGGGTCTTGCAGAGGATTTTGGAACCACACCCTGGAGAAGCATCACCCTCCCAGGCGTATTCCCCCACCCAACCCAAGTCACCGTATTTCACAACGATCGTTGAAGGCTTTTGCAGACGAGCCGCTTGTTCCGCAACGGTCAGCGCGGATCGGCGCTCTGGATCGGCATCCGCTTCAAATTGGGGCAGCGGCATGATCTTCACGACTCACCTCCCTGCTCCTGATCTTGGTCTTCGACCGGGGGAAGCGTGTCCCCCAAGTCAAGATCTTCCGCCAAGAACTCATCCAACTTTTGGGCGGCGTCGTGCTCCGCTCGACGACCGGCGGTTCGAAGCTCATGCACACTCTTGCGTGATCGAGTGACAAAGTCGACCACAAATGGAACCTCGGGAAAAGGCACCAGTTCGCGCAGCCTGTTCTCGAGATAACGGCGATATCCACCTTCAAACAATTCGGGCTTGTTGACTTTGCAGACAATGGTCGGAGGGGCCACTGAGGGTTGGGAGACAAAGTAGATTTTCGCTCGCGTCCCCAAGGCAGAGGACGGACCACGCTCTTTCAGGATCGCTTCGAATGCGGCATTCAATGGACCCGTGGCCATACGCTCGCGAGCTTGATCGAACAGGTCCAAAACCAACTGCGAAAGCTCAGCGACACCCTCACTCTTGGCGGCGGCCGCAAAAACAATGGGGGCAAAATGGAATGCTTTTAATTCTTTGGCCAAGTATTCGGCAAACTTCTCCGCCCCGGCTTCCGCTGGATCCACCAAATCGGTTTTGTTCACCACCAGAACAGTGGGTTTGGCCTGGCGGGCCAACTCGGCGGCCAACTTTCGATCCACCGACGAAACCGGCTCGGTCGCATCGATGACCAATATGGCCACATCTGCTCTTCGAATGGCGTCAAGCATTCGGAAATAGGCGTAGTGCTCGACGTCATCGGCAAAGCTTTTTCGTTTGCGAAGCCCCGCCGTATCGACCGCAACCAGCCCCCGACCTTCGTACTCAATACGCACATCCACCGCATCCCGGGTGGTGCCAGCGATATCACTGACGATCGCACGATCTTCGCCACAAAGAGCATTCAGCAGGCTGCTCTTGCCGGCATTTCTTTTCCCCACAATGGCGAACCGCACATCAGAAGACGCTTCGACCTCAGGCTGAGGATGCCCCGCTTCGTTGAGCACGAACCACATCCGTTCACGAAGCTTGCGCATCCCGTGTCCATTGGTGGTTGAACACAGTGTTGGTTCACCAAGCCCCAGCGCCGAGGCCTCAAGGCCTGGAGCTTCCCAGTTGGGGCCGTCTACTTTGTTCGCCACCACGATCACCCGATTCGCGACCCCTTCTTGTCGGATCAATCGCGCCACGGTCCGATCCAAAGCGGTGAGACCAGTTTGCGCATCCACGACAAACAAGATCACGTCGCTCTCTTGCCGCGCTCGTGCGATCTGGGCTTCAATGTCAGGCGTCAGTTCGGCAAGATCTTTGCCCACGTCATCAAACCGAGCCCCTTCAGCGGTGTACACCCCAAAGCCGCCCGTATCCATGCACTCGACGACAATCTCTGGCGTGCCTTTTGGCGTTTCGGTTGGCGCATCGAGGGCCAGCAGCGTGACCACCCGGTCACGAGTGACCCCGGGCGTGGAGTCCACAATGGAAACGCGACGCCCAACCAACTTGTTGAGCAGGCTTGACTTCCCGACATTGGGACGACCGACAATGGCGACGACAGGGCGCATGACAAAGAAGGGGAGACCGAAGGGGCCCGCTTAACTTTCCGGCTCGATGGTCACTTCAAGGCCAAACTCAGCCAACTGTTCTCGAAGCAACTCAGCATGCTCTCGGTGGGTGACCGTCAATAGAGAAAGACCGTATTCGTGGGCTTCGCGGGTTCGATCAAAGGCCTCTTGAGCCCCCAAAAGGCATACCCGAGCAACCGTTCGTATCACGTGACCAAACTCATTGCTTTGATCGTTGTGCAGGAGAACCTTCCAACCCGGGAGTCGGTCAAGCCGAGGTGGGGCGAGGTTGGGGGCCGGAGTCGATTGGGCCGGCTTTGAAGGATCCATGGCACAAGTATACCGGTCGATCATCCGTTGCTGCCAAAGATTCATCCGCGCCAATCCACCACCACTTTTCCAAACTGCTCTCCTGATTCAAGCCGGGCGTAGGCCTCTGAGGCGGCGTCAGGGGCCACCACGGTGTCAATGACCGGGTGCAGTGCACCGGATCGCATCAGCGCCACGACTTCACGGAATTCCGCCATGTCCCCCATCGTGGATCCGAGAATGTTGAGTTGGTTCCAGAACACTCGGGCCAAGTCGGTGGTGGCATCTGGGCCACTGGTGCATCCACACAACACCAACGTTCCGCCACGGCGCAAGCTCTTGACGCACGAAAGATGGACGGCCTTTCCCACGCTGTCGATCGCCACGTCCACACCACGCTTCTTGGTCCAGGTACGGACGGTGCGTGACCAATCTTCACCTGTGTCCAAGATGCCTTCGGCGGCGCCCAACGACTCGGCCCGTGCCAATTTTTCCGTCGATCGACTGGTCACGATGGCGTGGGCCCCAAAATGGCGGACCAAATCCAAAGTGCCCAACGCAACTCCCCCTCCAATCCCCGTGATCAAGACATGGTCCCCCCCACGGAGGTCGGCTTTCCGCAGCATCCGCCAAGCGGTGAGGTACGAAAGGGCACAGGCCGCGGCCTCCACCGGATCATGGTCCCCAACATCAAGCAGTTGGTCGACCGGCGCAACAAAGAACTCAGCCATGGTGCCCGGCCCGTGTTCACCAATCATGGAGATGTCTTCGGGCGCGGGGGCAACATCGGGGTGCGCTGCGGCTGAGTGAAACGTGGCGGCGTTCAACAGAACACGGCGGCCCAACCACTGGGGGTCAACACCTTCACCCAATCGCTCCACGATGCCACATCCATCGGATCCGGAAATTTTGGGCCACTCGTTGGGGAGGCCGGGCAAACCACGACCAACCCAAAGATCCAAATGGTTCAGGGCCGCCGCCTCGGTTCGGACCACCACTTCACCCGGCTTGGGCGAAGGATCAGGGTGCTCCAAAGCCAAATGGACAGATTCGTGAACTGGTTCGCCCTGACGCTCAATCAATACCGCTCGCATGAGGCAGAGTGTAAATCCTTCTTTTTCTGGAATACGGACCCAAGATGAACCGTCCCAAGAAGGTGAAAAGGAGCATTCCCATGCGCCAATACCCTCTTGCTCTCGCTGTCTTCCTCCTGCTCACCCCACTGACATGGCCCATCACCTCATGGGCTCACACCCCGCCACAGGGGGTGGTGCAAGGTGAAATCAGCCACGCGCCCAAAGACAAAAAGAAGGCCAACGATGAAGCCCGTCGAAGGGCCCAAGAAGCAGCACGTCGCAAGGCCCAGCAAGAAGCCGCCAGACGAAAAGCTCAAGAAGACGCACGACGCAAGGCCCAGCAAGATGCCGCCAGGCGAAAAGCTCAAGAAGACGCACGACGCAAGGCCCAGCAAGAAGCCGCCAGACGAAAAGCTCAAGAAGACGCACGGCGCAAGGCCCAGCAAGAAGCCGCCAGGCGAAAAGCTCAAGAAGACGCACGGCGCAAGGCCCAGCAAGAAGCCGCCAGGCGAAAAGCTCAAGAAGACGCGCGGCGCAAGGCCCAGCAAGAAGCCGCCAGGCGAAAAGCACAAGAAGACGCACGGCGCAAGGCCCAGCAAGAAGCCGCCAGGCGAAAAGCACAAGAAGACGCACGGCGCAAGGCCCAACAAGAAATTGCGAGACGAGAATCAGCTCGAAAAATCAGTGAACGCAATCCATCCAAAGTGAAACCGAACCCCGCGCCCTTCAACATCGGACACCAGCCACAAAAAGAGCCGACCCCTCTGGTCAGAACCAAAAGCAATACCGCCATCAAACGTCCATCGCCGGCCTCTGCACCGATCACAACCAATGTGAGACCTGTGCAGAAAACGGATGCCGCCCTTGCTCCATTCCCGCCATCGACCACGACCAACCAGACTCCCTGGTTCCTGGACAGTGCCCCCAGAAAGAACGGTCCCCTGTCTCAGCCCGACAGCGAAAGCGCCACCACGGTCTGCTGGTGGGAACCCGAACCCAGCCCCGTCATCAACATCAACATTCATTTGGGTTCTGGATTCCACTGCTGGACCCCCATGGATCACCACCATTGGTGGTTTGGTGGCGGCTGGCACTGGCATCACCACGCCTCCACCTGTCATTCTTTTGGCTGGGGCTTTTTGTGCTGGAGTCGCCCGGGGTGCCACACCTTGGGATGGCGACCCTGGTGGGACCGCCCCAACTGTGTGGAATGGTGGACGCCCACTTGGCATTGGTGCCAGCCCAGCGTGCACTACGTCACGCTGCCACCTCCGCCGCCGCCATCTTCCCAACAGTGCTGGGAAGCATTGGAGTATGGAGATCTTGGCGTGGCCCGGCGTGATTTTCTCAAGCGGCTCGCAGTGGACCCCTTTGACGCCGACAGTCGGCTGGGGCTCGCGCTGTGCGAGGGGTTGCGAGGAAATGCCTCCGGCATGCAAGCAGAATTGCTGAGGGCGCTTGAAGATGATCCATGGGTCTGCATGGGTTGGAGGCCAGCAACCCTCAGAGCTCTATTGAATGGGCTGTTGCGTGATGCGAGCCGGGACGCCAACCGAGTGGACGTGCCCGAACGGTGGGTCGTGGTGGGGATGTTGGCGGCCGTGGCCCAAGAAGATGGCGTTGCCCTGGCAGCGCTGCACCGGGCTTTTGCCCACAACCGAACCGTGCCTGGGGCTGAACTGCTGCATCGACTGATCCAAGAACGACAACTGGCGTTCTGATCGCTCAAGTGAGGTCTAGGATGGGCTTCGTTCATTTCTGTCCGAGACCAGATCACCATAAGGAATCAAACCATGTCGATTCGTGCAACCACCGCTCTGCTGCTTCTGGCGCTCGCGCCTCTGGCCATGGCATCCAAATCAAACATCGCCGCCAAAGAAACCTTCAACATTGACAGCGTGCATTCCACCGCAATCTTCCGAGTGCAACATTTGGGGGCGGGCAACTTTTATGGCCGCTTCAATGAACTCGAGGGCACCATCGACTGGGATGCCGAAGACGGCCCATCCTTCGATGTGAGCATCAAGATCGAAAGTGTGGATTCCGGCAACGAAGCCCTGGACAAGCACCTCAAGAATGCCGACTTCTTCGACGCCAAGCAGTTCCCGACCATGACCTTCAAAAGCACTGGCGCCAAAAAGATGGGCGACAACTGGAAAGTGACGGGTGAGATGACCATGCACGGTGTGACCAAGCCGGTCGAAGTCGACATGGAGTTCGTGGGTCGAGCCGATGTTGGCCGAGGCGATCGGGTGGGGTTCGAGACGACTTTCACCATCAAACGATCTGATTTCGGTATGAACTGGGGGGTTGAGAATGGAGCATTGGGCGATACGACCAAGATCATCGTCAGCCTTGAAGGCATCAAAGCGGGATAAGCAACCAACAACCACGTGAAAAGCGGGGCCTTTTGGGCCCCGCTTTTTGTTTTGCTGTTCAGATCGTGATCAACGGGTCCAGGTCACGCTGCCGTATTCCGCGTCGTCACCAAGCTGCTCGGCAATGCGAAGGAGCTGGTTGTACTTCGCGGTTCGGTCGGAACGACACGGTGCACCAGTCTTGATTTGTCCGCAATTCGTGGCGACCGCCAGATCCGCAATCACCGAATCTTCGGTTTCACCAGAACGGTGAGACAAGACCGCGGCGTAACCGTGGCGAGCGCCCATGGCGACCGCTTGCAAGGTTTCAGTGAGGGTTCCGATTTGGTTGACCTTCACCAAGATGGCGTTGGCACAGCCTTCTTCGATGCCACGGCCAAGGAAGTTGGGATTGGTCACGAACAGGTCGTCGCCCACCAACTGGACCTTGTCACCGAGACGTTCGGTGAGCTTGCGCCACCCGTCCCAGTCGTTTTCGTCAAGACCATCTTCAATGGAGCGGATGGGCCAACGCTCACACCAACCTGCCCACAGATCGATCATTTCGTCGGTGGACGCCACCCGTGACGGGTCACTCTTGAAGAAGCAATAGCCTTCTTTGCCTTGCTTCTTGGCTTCCCCCACCATTTCACTGGTCGCGGGGTCCAACGCGATGAACACTTGCTCGCCCAAGCTGTACCCAGCGCTCTCGGTGGCCTTGGCGATCAGTTCCAGAGCGTCTTCGGCTTTGGCCAAGTTGGGGGCAAAGCCACCCTCATCGCCCACTGCGGTAGAAAGGCCAGCTTCTTTCAGCACCTTCTTCAAGTGGTGGTAAATCTCAACACCACAGCGCAGGCCATCTTCAAACGTGTCAAAGCCCCATGGTTGCACCATGAATTCCTGGAAGTCCACGGTGTTGTCCGCGTGCTTACCACCGTTGAGGATGTTGAACATCGGGACGGGGAGGACGTTCGACCGCGCGCCGCCGACGTAGCGCCACAATGGCATGCCATGCTGCATGGCCGCCGCCTGGGCCGTGGCCAATGAAACCGCGAGCGTGGCGTTCGCGCCGAAGGTTGACTTGTTGGGCGTCCCGTCTGCTTCGAGCATCAACATATCCACCATGCCTTGCTCGCGAGCGTCAAGCCCCAGCAACTCACCGGCAATGGTGGTGTTCACATTGTCGACGGCCTGCTCGACACTCTTGCCGAGGTAGTAGTCGGGATTGCCATCACGCAATTCGACAGCTTCGTGCTCGCCGGTACTGGCGCCACTGGGCACTGCGGCATCACCGACTGCACCACCTGCCAACTGCACTTCGCATTCGAGGGTGGGGTTCCCGCGACTGTCGAGGATCTGGCGGGCATGAATGGCTTCGATTTCAAATTCAGAATGCATGGTCGGGCTCCGGTCCCCAAAAGGCAGGGGCAAAAATGGTATCCACCCGACAGGGAAATTTGGTCAACGGCGGCGGCGATCGCCCACCAGAAGGTCAGATTCCATCTGCAATCGCTGATTTTTGGTCAGCAGCATGCGAAGCGTGTGGCTGGTTTCATTCGCCACCTCTCCAATCGCGCCGGTTTTGGACAGCAGGGCAATACGTGCTGGAGTTGGAATTCCTTCGTCAGGGGGCAAGAGAGGATTCAAGACCCGAGCTTCGGTATCACGCCGGGTCCGTGCATCATCGACCCCCCCTTGAACCAGAGGCAGCAACGATTTTTCGGAAGCCGCAAGCGCACTCAATGCAGAATCAACCACCGTCTGATCTTGGATGGTGCTGGCGATCCACAACGCTTCTCGCCGTACATTGCCAATGCCCATCCAAGGCCACGTCGCGTCGTACACCGACAGCATCCATCGAGACCCGGCCGCTGGATCCAGCGACGCTTCGATGATCTGGGCCAAGGCTTCGGCGTGACGACGATGAATGCGCTCCAACGTGGCCAGTTGGGCGGCCACCGCCGCCTCAGCTTCCGGCACACCAACCCCTTGCAGTTTGGCAATGGCGTGCCGATCAAAGGCATCGGCCAGCTCAAGAGCAGGACCATTCAAATATCGATCGATCTCAGTGGCCCAATCGGAAAGAAAGGGAGCCCAGTCTTCACGCAATCCACCAGACAACGCACCACCGGGTTGAAGTGCTTCATCCAAAAGGCGCAACAGGTCAACCCCCTCGCCTCCACCCGCTCGACCTTTCGTGCCCAATCCCCAGGGTTGCAGCCATGCTTCTCGGCGCAGAGCACGGAACGCTTCTTGGGCCTGACCCGAATCTTCAGGCATGGTGATGGCCGCGGTCAAAATCAGAGTGTCGAGCTCTTGGGCGGCACGGCGCCGGAACGGTGCCTCAACTTTGCGGACCGCAGCTTGAAGCGATCGACGTTCCGTTCGATCCAAAATAAGTTCACCCCGAAGAGCGGCTTCAATGCGGTCTTGGCCCGCGGCCGAAAGAGCGGCGGCGCGTTCTTCCCGAATCAGATCAAGCTCAGAGACATAGGCCAATCGCGCCGCACGCAACAGTCCGGCTTGCTCACGGTTGAGCTGCAATTCACGCTCCAGCATCCCAAAGCGGCCAGGATCCAATTCTGGAACCAAGCGATCGGCAAAAGCCAAGGAACACCACAACAAAGCAAGAACAAACGGCATGCGCATAAGACCCCATGCTACGCCGCCAACGATCCCCAGAGTTCGGTTCTTTTGAGAGTTAGGCCCTTGGATGGTGCTGGGCGATGGTTTCGGCCAATTTTGAAGACGCCAGGTGGGTGTAGATCCGAGTTGTTTCGAGCCGGGCGTGCCCCAAGAGTTCTTGAATCACCCGCAAATCCGCCCCGCCCCGAAGCAAGTCCGTGGCGAAGGCATGCCGCAATCGGTGTGGATGCATGGTGCGAACACCCGCCGCGTCGGCGAGAGTTCTCAGCCGCTTCCACAGGGCCTTCCGGTCCATGGGTCGACCGGTCCGCGACAAGAACAACCGTCCTTCATCCTTGCCTGCAACACGGATCGCCCGCTCTTCCAGCCAAGCGTCCAAAGCATGAACCGCAGGCTGGCCCAGCAGCACGATGCGTTCTTTTCGCCCCTTGCCCATCACCCTCAGCGCCCGCTGGGCTGGAATTTGGTCCCGCAGCCGCAATCCCGCCGCTTCACTGGCCCGAATGCCCGTGCCGTACAGCACTTCCAACAAAGCCACGTCTCGGACGGGCATGCTGCCCTCGGCCGCCGCTCGCAACATCGCGGCCACTTCCTTGGCGGTCGCCACCCGTGGCAACCGCTGCGGCCGCTTTGGCGGATCGAGCCTGCGAAGGGGATCGTTCGACAAACGCCCTTCCGCCCGCTGGTGTTTATAGAAGGATCGCGCGGCCGCCATGTGACGTCGGCGGGTGGTTGCGGCCAGACCTCGTTTGGCCAACCAACGGGCCCACGCTTCGATGTCCTCCGGAGAAGCCGCGTTGGGGTCTTGGATCCCCCGCCGCTTGAGGAATCCAGTCAAGCCCCGCAGATCACGCTGGTACGCCTCAAGGGTCCGAGGAGAAGCCCCGGCCTCCACCTGCATCCAGTGCAGGAAGGCATCGACCGGAGTCCGTGCTGACACACTGAGAGCCATCACCTTCAAATCGTCCCGGTGGTCCACCAACTTCGCTGCAGAATGCGGATTCCTTCATTCTTTGTGATCTCACAGCCCCACCATTGCGCACATATTGCGCATGAGGCCGCCGGCATGGGGTTTGCACTGTCTTCCTCTACGCCGTGGGTCATGGAGGACCGCGGCCAATTGGACGCAGGAGGCGCTCGCAATGAATTACGGCATGTCAGTCTCGGCTTCGGGCACCCTCGCCGCATTGCACCGGTTGGACACCCTCTCCAACAATCTGGCCAACGCCGAGACCCCTGGCTTCCAGGCGGATTTTGCTTTGGCCATGCAGCGGCCGGCCCCCAGCGCGGCCGCCGATGCGCCAGATCTTGGCCCCAACGCCCTCCTGGCTCGGCTTGGTGGAGGACTCTTCACCGCCCCCAACCGGGTTGATGTTCGCCCCGGCCCCATGGAACGCACCGAAGACCCTTTCCACATTGCCCTAGAAGGCAACGGCTGGCTCCGCGTCGAAGGCGACACTGGGCTAACGGAATACACCCGGGATGGCCGGCTGTTGGTGGATGCCGAAGGACGCTTGGTCCACGCGGCCAGCGGACAACCCATGCTCGACGATGGTGGCGCCATCATCACGATGGACCCCAACACCACGCCGGTCATTCAAGCCGACGGCACCATCTTGGAGAATGGTCTCCCCGTCGCCAAACTCGGAGTGGACCTGTTGCCCGCTGAAGGTCTGCAAAAGATCGGCGGGGGCTTGGTCCGACTGGTCCAAGGACAGGCGTCGCCCGCCACCAGTCGCATCCACCAAGGCATGCTCGAAGGTTCCAGCGTGAACCCCATTCGGGCGATGACCGACCTCATCGAAACCAACCGTGCAGCCCAAGCCAACTTGGAACTGCTGCGCATGCACGACACCACCCTTGATCTGGCGTGGAACACGCTGGCTCGACCTGTTTGATTTTCTGGAGTTTGACTGATGGCCATTCTTTCCCTGCACAGCGCTTCTTCGGGATTGTCCGCCCTGGACACCAAGCTCGAAGTGATTGCCAACAACATTGCCAATGCCGGCACCCAAGGCTTCAAAGGCAGCCGCGTGATGTTCGAAGACCTGATGTATCAGGAACGTGAGCAACCGGGAACCGAGAATGTGAACGGTGACATCCGACCCACCGGGGTCTTTGTGGGCTTGGGCACCAAGGTCTCGGGCACCCAACTTGACTTCCGACAAGGCGGCATGGAACCCACCGGACGCACCCTTGACTTCACCATCCAGGGCAGCGGCTTCTTTGCTGTCCAGGTCGAAGATGGTCTGGGCGTGAATGGACTCGCGTACACCAGGGCTGGCAACTTCGCCCTGAACGCCAACCGAGAATTGGTCGTGGCCAACTCCAACGGTCGCCGTTTGGTGCCGGCCATCACGATCCCTGAGGATGTGCCGGAAGAGAACATCACGGTGACCGCCGATGGCATCGTGTCCTTCATCCAAAACGGACAAACCCAAGAAGCAGGACAATTGGAACTGACCGTCTTCCCGAACACATCTGGTCTGCAGCCCGTAGGCGAAAATCTGTTTGTGGAAACCACCGCGAGTGGGCAAGCCATCAACACCACGCCCACCGAAAATGGGGCCGGAAACATTCTTCAAGGCTTCTTGGAAGCTTCGAACGTGGACCCCACCAAAGAGTTGATTGATTTGATTCGCACCCAGAGATTGTTCGAAATGAACAGTCAGTCCATCCAAGCAGCCGACGAACTGCTCCGCGAAGTGGCGAACCTCCGTCGTGGTTGATGCTTTCGTCCTGATGACGGCTTTGGCTTCGAGCCGCGTCACCTTGCAGCACGAGGTGTGGCTGGAGGGCGACGCGCCGCTCACGCTTGGCGATCTGGCCAAACTCGAGGGCGACGCATGTCGCTACCACGCGATCGAAATCCCACAGCACCAGCCCAACGAGCCTGTCGATCTTGCCTTCGTGATGGATCTGCTCGATCACTGTGCCGCGCCCGTCTTCCAATGGGAATTCCGCGGAAGCGTGGCGGTCATTGAACGAACGCCCCTTCCAGCCATCGAAAAGCCAACGCCAACCGCTGCGCCCAACCCCGGTCCTCAGACTCTGCGAGCGATCATCGCCAAGCGGTTGAAACTGAACCCCGATCAACTTCGAGTTCGCAGCTTGGATGAAGCCGAACTCCAAGAAGGCAACTGGACCCTCCGAACCCACCCGACCGTCCGAACCGTGCGGGCCAGGCTTGGCGAAGCAGAGCACGCCTTCACATTGGAAATCGCCGACGAGAAGGGTGAATGGCATCCCAACTGGCAATTCAACTCGCGATCCAAGTCGGAGGCCGCAATACCTCCGGATTTGATCAAACGCGGCAACCAAGTCTCGGTTGAACGGCGTTTGGGCGGGTTCTTGGCCCGCACCAATGGACGGGTCCTTCGGTCAGCCAAAGCAGGCGAACCGGTCCAGGTGCGGCTTGATGATGGAGTGATCCGACACGGCACCCTCCGGAAGGACGGCGTGGTGGAACTGATGGAGGGTTCGTCATGAACCGACTTGTGTGTCTTGGTCTGCTTTCGTTGACGGCCTGCGCTGGACCAGCCTCGGTCCGAGTGCCCCCCGCCCCATCCATCACTCCAGGGGTCTTGCCCACCGTCCAGGTCCGTCCGGACGCCGCGAAACCAAATGCCCCCCAATCGATGACGCCGGTGGACCCTTGGGACACCAGTCACCTCCAAGTGGCCCACACCCCGGGTGAACACAAACCACGCACCTTCCACGAACACGATCTCATCGAAGTCTTGGTTCGTGAAAACAGCCGCAGCGAACGCACTGCGGAATTGTCCACGCAGCGCCGAGCCGATCTGAATGCCGGGATCAACCAGTGGCCCAATTTCCGGGCGCTGTTGAATGAACAGGGGCAGCAAAATTACACCCAGGGCCTTCCAACGATTGCCGGAACCATTCAAAACCGGCATGAAACCGAAGGCGAATTTGAACGAGAAGATTCCTTCACGGCCCGAGTCATGGCTGAGGTCGCCCAGGTTCTCCCCAACGGGAACCTCATCCTTGAAGCCCGATCGGTCACCGAAGTTGATGGCGAACGAAGCGCGATTGTGGTCCGTGGACGATGCCGAGCCGAAGATGTCAGCCAACTGAACACGGTGTATTCCACCCAGTTGCATGATCTTGAGGTCACACAGCATTCGGAAGGTGAACTCCGGCGTGCTTCCAGCAAACCGTGGATCACAAGATTGCTGGAAACCGTCTTCGGAGTGTGATCAACTGAAACTGGCCAGAGTCTGAGGAGACATCCACCACTTGGGGCCACGTTCCACCAAGGCGGCCGCGCGGCGCCATTCAGCGACACTCCACGCTTGGGCCGGACATCCGTTTGGACGATGAGGCAGATCCCCGTCGTAGACCTCCGACAGTTGACCCAATCCTGCCGAATCCAGCTCTCCGGCAAGAGGCTGCAGCCAGGTCTGGGCCGTGGTCCGCGACGCTGGGTCATGGTCTGAAGCCCGCAAGTGTGCTTCAACCAAGAAACCCAAGAGCCAGGGCCAGACCGTGCCTTGGTGATACGCACGATCCCGATTGGGCACCGTGCCTTCGTACCGCCCTTGGTACTCAGGGTCGGATGGCGCGAGGGTTCTTAGCCCGTAAGGCGTGAGCAGATGGGTTCGACAGAGGTCAACAATCCTCAACCGTCGAGCTCGATCCAATGGGGCCGCCCTCAGCGCTGCGGCGATGACCATGTTGGGTCGAATCGCGCGATCCACGCCCCCGCCCTCGCTCGGTGAACACAAGCGGTCGACCAGCCCCCCGGTCTGGTCACAATAGAACGCGCCAAATGATCCAGCGGTGCGTTCGGCAATGCGCCGCAAGCGTCCGCCTTCGGCACCATCAGCAGCCCGCTCAGCCAGCACCCGCAAGCTGTGGCACCACAAGGCCGACAGTTCGACCGGCTTGCCCATCCGTGGAGTGATAGGAATGCCATCCACCACGGCGTCCATCCAAGTCAGCGCGCGGCCTGGCTCTTCGGCCACCACCAACCCATCACTGTCGATGTGGGTTCCTGGAGAGGCCCCATCAAGCCAAGCTTCCACGATGGATCGACAGGCGGTGGCCACAGGACCATGGGCGAATGGTTGATCCGTCGCTTCGAGCCAGAGTCCAACCACATGCAGGTACCAAAGCGCGGCATCAGCTGAACCCAGATCGCGCCCCTCATTTTCATCGAGAAAACGATTGGGAATCCGACCATCCGAAACGGTGGCGCCCCAAGTTTCCAGCATGGCCTCGGCTTCATCCGTTCGGCCATCGACCAACAACAAACCTGGAATCGAAAGCAAAGTGTCGCGGCCCCAATCGGCAAACCAAGGCCACCCCGCGATCACCGATGGTCCCTGCGGATGACCACGTGCGACCAAGAAATCGGCGGCCGCTTGCGCCAACGGAATGTCAGAGTCGGCCACCGGCGGTACGGGGTACTGAGGCACTTGGGGCAGCACGTTGATGGTGAAATCCACCCGACCCTGATCATCGGCGACGGCATCGACATAACCCGGCGTGAAGCATTCTTCTTCCGCGTCATAACCTCGCGTGTGTTCTTCGGCGAAACGCAAACCATGCCAATGGTCTGGCGCGGCAACGAACACTCCGCCAGAGATTTCAAACCGAGCCCGGACCTCCCCTCGCTGGAGCAAGACGCCATTTGAAATCAATTCGATCTGGGGTGGATCCTCACCGCGATCGAACGCATGAAAATCAACCAAAGGGGCCAGCAAATGCACCCGAACGGTGGCGTTTGGAGCAACAAATCCTCGCCAGCGCAACACCACCCCTGGCGATCCTCGCTTCATGGTGAGCGTGCGAACAAGTTCAACTTTGCCGGAGGCCCACTCGGTGCGAATACCGTTCGGTTCGTGCGTCGTGTGGTTGGGCACATGCATTGGTGGGGACAGCACACCATGCGGAGCAAAAGTGGCTTGCCACAATGGTGTCTTTTCACCATGCTCAATGATCTCGGCCATCGCAGCCCGAAGGATGGTTCGGCGCCGCAAGGGTGGCGCCATGCTGGCCATGCACAAACCGTGGTATCGCCGGCGCGGCACACCATCTCGGGTGCCCATGGCGAACCCACCAAGTCCGTCGGTCAGCAGCCATTCATCCTGCGGTTGCATCACCACCCCTTAAGACGAACGCTCTCCACTCCGAGCGAAACACAATCAACGATCGCCAGCGGCCCGTTCAAACACATCCGACAAACGGTCCACACTCAAGCGCTCAAGCTCGGGGCGAGCCCCCGGTCGAACTCGGTACGCATGAATCGTTTCCGTGCGGTGATCCAAAACCACCACAAACGCCTCGCCGGCTGAAGTCCCGGGGCGATAGGTCGTGACACTGAAGTCATCGTGCACGATGCTGTCACCGGCCAAAGCGGCTGCCGCCAAAGAACTTGGGGTTGGCCCGGCTGACAACGGTCCCGCCACCAGCAAGCCCACCAAAACCAGACTTGAAGCCAACAGAGGCCATTCATGCTTCATCGTCCCACCTCCGAAGCTTTGGGCGCCAACTGCTTCGTGTCCCGATCGATGTCCCGGTATCCCAAACCAATGAAGGCTTGGCTGACTTGATCCCAACGCAACGCGACCATTTCGCGGTTCGCGTCATCGATCAGATACAGGACTTCCGAGTTCCCGGCTTCCATGGTGCTGGTCACCATCAAATAAGAACCACGAGGTCGTGGGTCCACCGCACCACCACGTGCGGGTGATTCCAATTGGAAGACACACAAGGCCGACAGCAACACCACGTTGACCGCCAACAGCGATCGACCAAGCGGGCTCACTCCCGGTGACTCCGCTTGCTTGACCAAAGGTTGATCAAAACCACGGCCGCACCAATGACCGCCATCAGAAGAAAAGCGAGCAATGGGGAAGGCGTGCCCGAGACCACCGCTTCCGGTGGACCCTTTGGACCCTTTAGAGCCTCTTGAGCAAGAAAGGCGGCAACAGCTGCAGATGGGAACATAAGGGGCAGCATACCGGGGCCGAAGCCAATCACGAACCCGACATGAAAGAACGGCTGTCCCGAATCCCCAGCGTCTCGTAGACCCGGCGGGCGGCACGGGATCGATTCAGGGTGTAGTAATGCAAACCGGCCACGTCATGGTCCAACAAATCGCGTGACTGCTCGGTGGCCCAGAGCACGCCGAACGACTCGACCATTTCCGGATCGGCTTCACGATCCAACACCCCCCGAAGCAATCGGGCCGGAATCAAAGTGCCAGCCGCCAACTCAGCCATGCGTCGCATGCCACTGGCGCTCGTGATGGGCATCAACCCCGCCACCAAGGGAATCTGAATACCCGCCATGGTGCAGCGGTCCCGCCAATCCAAGAAGCGTCGGTTGTCGAAGAACAATTGAGAAATCGCAAAATCGGCCCCGGCATCTACCTTGGCCCGAAAGTGGTCCATCTCAGTCAGTAGGTTGGGAGTTTCATGATGCCCTTCGGGATACCCGGCAATGCCAATGGCAAAGCCCCCGTTTGGATGCCCCCCCGACTCATTGAATGCTTTGATGAACCGAACCAAATCAATGGCATGGGGAAAATCACCGGGGCCAGGATCACCATCTTGAGGAGGATCGCCCCGAAGAGCCAAAATGTTGTCGACACCGCTCTCGGCGTACCGAACCAAAATGGACTCAACCTCGCCCTTGGTGTGCCCACGGCCTGTCAGGTGGGGCATGGGCAACAACGACGTCTCACTCCGCAGCCGCACCACCAAGTCGTGGGTGCGGGCCCGGGTGCTTCCTCCAGCGCCATAGGTCACCGAAACAAAAGATGGCTGCAGTCGCTCAAACGCACTGATCCCCGCGAACAGCGCGTCCCAAGCTTCGCCATTTTTGGGCGGGAAAAATTCAAACGAAGCGGTGGGGCCTCGCTTACTGAACATCTCGTCGATGCGGCTCATGCGTCAGCAGGGGGCGGGAAGAGCGCGCTGCCCACACGAATCAAGTTGGACCCACATTCCACCGCGACTTCAAAATCGTTGGTCATGCCCATAGAAAGGATGTCGAAAGATGGACCGCCTGTGCCCAGCCGACGAATGGTCTCGAACATTTCACGGGCCTGCTCAAACACGGGACGGGCGTCTTCAGGGTTGTCCGAAAGCGGGGCCATGCACATCAACCCGCGGACCCGAATGTCGGGGTACTCCTCGGTGATGACTTCAATCAAAGGGCCCTCCGCGCCTGGAGGGCATCCACCTTTTTGTTTCTCGCCAGCAACGTTGACTTGGATCAACGCTTCCATGGGCTCGGACCGACCCAAGTTGGCCGAGGCTTTGTCGATCTCTTCCGCCAGCCGGAGGTTGTCCACCGAATGGATCAACCGGCACGATCGACAAACCGACTTGATCTTGTTGCGCTGCAGACCGCCAATGAAGTGCCACCGGACGGTTTCCTCGCCGGCCCCAATCAAGGCATGACGCTCTTGCCAGTCGGCCACGGTCTCCGCATGGGCCTCCATGACCTGCTGTCGGTTTTCCCCCAAATCCCGATGCCCCAGATCCAGCAGTTCGCGGATCTGGTCGTCGGAGGCAAACTTGGTCACCGCCACCAATCGAACATCACTGCCGGTGCGTCCATCTTTGGCCGCCGCAGCATCAATTCGATCGTTCAAAGTCCGGTAACGTTCTGAAAGGTCCATAAGAGAGGGTGATTCTGCCTCAGGCATAGCGGGAAGCCTACCCCAGCCCGTACGACCGTGCGGACTGGACCCCGAAGACAAAAAGTTCTTGCCAAAGGCTCAATCTGGGGGCCAAAACAGCCGGCTCGGCCGATATGGATGTCATGCCACGAAAAAAGAAGTCCTCGTCCAAAAAAGGCGAGTCGTTGTTCACTATCAATCGATTCAACCAGCTCAAAACCGCGCTGATGCCGCTGATCGGTCCCGGCCTCCTGTTTGCAGCCATCTTCTGTGCACTGGCCCTGCTGACTTATGACGCGGCCGATGCCCCTTCAGAATTCGTGGCCCCCGCCAACGAAGGGGAGAACATCCAAAACGCCATGGGCAGCTTGGGAGCGCTCTTGGCCGCCCGGCTGTTCGGCACCTTCGGGACGGGCGTGTGGTTGGCGGTGATTGGCGCCATCATGCTGCTGATCCAATCCATCCGAGGACAAGAAACCGACCAGCTCTGGGTGCGGGCCGGTGGCGTCGTGATGAGCACCTTGGCTCTGGCCGCACTCTGGGCGGAGTTCGCCACCGGATTCGGGGTTCTTCCTGCCGGCAACGGCGGTGCGGTGGGCGCTTGGATTGTGGGCGAACTGGGCCCCCGCTTCGGCTGGTTGGGCACACCAATCATCTGCGGCACGGGTTTGGCCATTGGCTTGTGGTGTGCGGCCGATCGCATGCTCTCTCCCATCTTGGCTCGACTCCCCTTCGCCAGACTGCTGCAGTACGGTCGAGAGTCCATCACAGTAGTGATCAACTTGGTGCAACCCGAGCCAGCAACCGCGGGTGGCGCTCGAGCCGGTGGACGCAAATCGAAGAAAGCCAAGCCCGCAGCCACCGTGGCGGTGCTTGAGCCTGAGGATGCTGAAGAGGATGAGTGGGAGGAAGACGAAGACGAATATGAATTGACCGATGCGGAGGAAGAAGACTGGGAGGAAGAAGAAGAAGAGGATTGGGAAGAAGAAGAAGAGGAAGAGGAAGAGGACGAGGACGAGTCGCTGGCCGCAGCCAAATCAGCGGCCTTGGAGAAAATCCGAGAGCGGCTGAGCAAACGAAATGAAAACACCCCTTTGCCACCACAAGTGCAGTACGACGGCAAGTGGAAGTTCCCTCAAACGGATCAACTGGAAGAGAGCGAACCCGTCGACGAAGCCGATCGCAGCTTGACCATCTCGGATCAAGCCGAGCAACTCTTGGAGGCCTTCAGTGAATTTGGCATTGATGGCGAAATCCAAGACATCGATGCCGGGCCGACCATCACGCTGTTTGCGGTCAAGTTGGCCAGGGGCACAAAGGTGAAATCGATTCGCGGCTTGGCTGAAGACTTGGCCCGGGCGATAGAAGTTCCCAGCTTGCGAATTGACTCGAACATCGGCCAGGGTCGAATCGGAATTGAAGTGCCAAACCCGGCCCCAGAACTCGTTCGAATTCGGGAAATCTTGGAATCAGGGCGAGGGGCAAAGATGGCCTTGCCCATGTACCTCGGAAAGAATGCGTCTGGGGAACCAATGGTCTACGACCTCACCAAGATGCCGCACATGTTGATTGCGGGAACCACGGGTTCCGGTAAATCGGTATGCATCAACACCATCTTGATGAGTTGGCTGTTCACCAAGCGCCCGGATGAAGTGAAACTCGTGCTGGTGGATCCGAAGCAGGTTGAGTTCGACACCTACAAAGCCATCCCACACTTGGCTTGTCCCGTAGTGACTAAAACAGAGAGAGCAAAGGGTGTCTTGCAGTGGGCAGTTCATCAAATGGAAAGCCGATACACGCTTCTGAAGAACGCCAAGGTCCGAAACATCGCTGAGTACAACAAACTCGGCGAGGATCCTGAAAAGCTCTGCAAGAAAATGGGCATCACGAATGAGCGCGAAATGAAACTCACGCCCAAGAAGTTGCCGTTTATTGTGATTGTTGTCGATGAGCTTGCCGACTTGATCCTCGAGGAAGGGAAGGACGCCGAAGTCCCGATCGTCAAGATTGCCCAGAAGGCTCGGGCCGTGGGCATCCACTTGATCTTGGCCACACAACGACCTGAGCGCAACGTGGTCACGGGCCTAATCAAATCCAACGTTCCGTTCCGGGTTGCGTGTCGAGTGAACTCCTCCCTTGACAGTCGCATCATGCTTGATGTCAGCGGAGCTGAAGTCTTGCTTGGCAACGGCGACATGTTGATCAAGGATGGACCGAATCTAGTTCGAGGCCAAGGGGCCTTTGTCTCCACCGAAGAAATTGTCCACACTGCGGGATTCCTTGAAGATGTCGCAGCGCCGCAATTCGAGCGTGACCTAGTTCGGCTTGATGAGATTGCCGAAAGCGACGAAGCTGACCCGTACGACGTTCTGAAGGAAGCTTTGGAAGATCAAGAGTTCGACAAAGCGGTTCGCTTGCTGATTGAACGTGACAGCGGCTCCATCACCCTGCTCAAGACCCGCCTTCGGATGGGTGATACCCGAGCCAGCCGCATGGTGGAGCAAATGCGACAAGCAGGCATCGTCGGGGAGGCCAAAGGCGCTGGCGTGGCCAGCGACATCCTGATCGACTTGGCCGGCTGGGAAGACATGAAGAAACTCATGCAAGCCAAAGACCGGTCCAGCATGCTCGCGGAGTACCACGGCGAAGAAGAAGAAGATCTTGATGGCGAAGATTGGGAAATTGAAGACGACGAGTGATCTCTCACGCGACACCTTTTGATCGGGCTCATGCTGCGTGCCTCAAATCTCCGAAGTAAGAACTATCAAGGAGGACTTCGCTCACAACCGGCGGAGAACCCGACGGCGACGAACGAAGAAATCCTTGACGACCGGTACCTCTTTTGAGGCACTGGGCGATGTGCCCTTCGGGACGCTGAAGGGAAAATTTCGGCCGGCGGCAGCTTGGGGCTGCGACGGCTGGCCACAATTCTTCTTCAAGGAGGTGATCCAGCATGACTATTCAAACCCCACACCGGAACCGTGCCCCCCGCAAAGCGATCACCTGCCGACGGGATGGGTGACCGGCACGTCCGGACACTTCCTTCTTTTTCAATACCTTTCCCCGGCGGTCGCTCAGCGGCCGCCGGGTTCGTTTTGGGGCCAAGGTGCGTCGTCAAGCACCACCCTCGACCAAGCGGTGTGCAGTTCCGTCGGGCCACCACGATGCAGGACCGCCAAGCGCTCCTCGACACTTGATGCCACCAGGCGGGCCAGTTCAGAAACCTCAGGAAGAGGCTGACCGGCCGGCAACACGTCTTGCAACGAAGCCGCCGGCCAACCATCGGCCCGCACCCGGCGAGGACCAGTCGCGACATTCAAACCGATCCCAATGATGGAGGTCGCCATGCCATCCGGAGTCCGGGTGCCTTCCACCAAAATGCCGCCGAGTTTGAAACCATCGCACACCAAATCGTTGATGGGCTTCACACACACCGGCACACTGGTCGCAGCACGGATGGCTTCCGCCAAGGCAATCCCCACCGTTGGCGTCAAACCATCCGGCGACAACGGTTCCTCATGGCGCGCGTAGCGGGTGAGATACAGACCGGCGCCATCGGGTGAATCCCAAGCCCGGCCGTGCGTGCCCCGGCCAGCTGTTTGCATGGTTGCACGCAGCCAATGCACGCCTTCCGCTCCGGCTTCCAATCGGCGTTTGGCTTCTTCGTTGGTGGAGTCGATCTGGTCGAGCGTTTCAATCAGCACGAGGTGCCCCGCAAACGCTTCCATACTTTCGAGGGCGGCTCACGCTCGAGCGCCGTGGCCACCACATCGGTCGCTCGAGCCAACTTGGCCAAATCGACGCCTGGGTCGAAGCCTTCGTTCATCAAGAAGTCCACCAAATCTTCTGTGGCCAAATTTCCTCCGGCCCCCGGCGCGAACGGACACCCGCCGAAACCACCTGCCGACGCATCGAATGTTCGGACCCCCGCCGCCAGACCGGCGCCAACACACGACAAAGCCGCACTACGGGTGTCATGGAGATGCAAAGCGGTGGCCGTGAGTGGCAAACTGTTCGCGCACGCCGAAAGAACAGCGTTGACTTTGGCCGGCACCGCGGAACCAATCGTGTCGGAGATAGCGATCTCATCGCAACCCATTTCAAGCAAACGCTCCACCACACCGTTCACCTGACCAGGATCAACCGCCCCGTCGTAGGGGCAATCAAAAGCACAAGAAACATACCCCCGCACATGCAAGTTCGCATGCTTGGCTTGGGTGACCACTTCAGCAAAGGTTGCAAGTGAGCCGTCGACCGACTGCCCCAGATTGGCCTGCGCGAAACCCTCGGTGACCGAAGCAAAAACCGCCACCGAGGACAGCCCCGCCGCCAAGGCATCATCGAGGCCACGTCGGTTGGGCACCAACGCAGAAGCAAAGGGCACAACATCTTTAGCGACGGCAGCCACTTCGGCAGCATCGGCCATCGCTGGAACACGATCAGGCCGAACAAACGCCGCGACTTCAATTCGAGAAAGCCCCGCCGATGCCAGCGCGCGAACAAACGCGAGTTTGACTTCAGCAGACAACACCGCACATTCGTTCTGAAGACCGTCGCGAGGTCCCACTTCGACCACCGTCACCGGTTCAGTCACGAGGAGGGCTCCACGGTGGCGGTGTGCGTTCAAAAAATGCTTGCATGCCCGCTACACCTTCGGCACTGGCTCGACGGTCTGCAATCGCTTCGGCAGTCAGCGTGGCTGGATCAGCGTGACCGGGAAGCTGTTGCAGCAACGCTTTCCAAGCCGCAATGGCGCCCGGCGCCGCACGGCGAATACGATCAATCGTGGCGTGGATGGCCAAGTCGAGTCCATCTTCATCAACCACCGAATGCACCAGCCCCAGATCCGAAGCTCGGGCCGCGTCAATGCTCGCACCCGTGATGCCCAGAGCCCGAACCGCACCGGGACTCATCTTGCCCAAAAGGAAGGGGGCAATCACGGCCGGAAGAAGACCCAGACGAACTTCCGTGAGGGCAAAGCGGGCCGAAGGCAAGGCGTAGGCCAAATCACACGCCGCCACCAAGCCAACCCCCCCTCCATACGCGGCCCCCTGCACGCGAGCAATCACCGGCTTGGGACAATCGCGCACCGCCGACAACATGGCGGAAAGCGCTTGAGCGTCGGCAATGTTTTCATCCCGACTCGCCTCGGCCATCCGTCGCATCCAAGTCAGGTCCGCCCCAGCACTGAACGAAGGACCTTCGGAAGCCAACACCACCGCGCGGATGGCGTCAGATTCGCCAACATCTTGGAACGCGTCGTACAAATCGGAAACCAATCCATCATCAAAAGCGTTGTGACGTTCGGGATTGCTCAAACGCATCCGTCGCACATCACCTTCGTCTTTGATCGTCAACTTGGTCATTCGGTCACATCCGGAACACCGAATGGGATCGGTCCGGCCAAGGCTGGTACCGGGACACTTCAATCGCCCGGGCCAGCACCGCCCGAGTTTCGCGAGGGTCAATGACCCCATCGTCCCACAACCGAGCGGAGGCATACCACGCACTGCCTTCGGTCTCGTACTTCTGCAAGACCGGTTCAGTGATCTCTCGTGCGTCTTCTTCGCTCAGGGGAGGATCGCCGGCAGCCTCTCGCTGCGCATCTTTCACCGTGCGCAAAACACCAGCCGCTTGGGGGCCACCCATCACCGAGATCCGGGCGTTGGGCCACATCCACATCATGCGAGGACCGAAGGCCCGACCACACATGCCGTAGTTCCCTGCGCCAAACGAGCCGCCAATGACCACGGTGAACTTCGGAACGTTGGCATTGGAGACCGCGGCCACCAGTTTGGCACCATCCTTGGCGATGCCTCCAGCCTCAACTTTGGACCCCACCATGAAGCCGGTGATGTTCTGCAAAAAGACCAAAGGGATCCCGCGCTGCGAGCACAACTCGACAAAGTGAGCGCCTTTCAAAGAAGACTCTGAAAACAACACCCCATTGTTGGCGACAATCCCGACGCTCCAGCCGTCGATCCGGGCAAATCCGGTCACCAAAGATGTCCCATACTCACTTTTGAATTCATGGAACTCACTTGCATCGACCAAACGGGCGATCACTTCGCGTACATCAGACTGCACGCGGGCATCGGCGGGCATGAGTCCGAGCAAATCGTCGGACGGGTACTTGGGCGCTTCGGGGAGCGCTCGAGGGATGGGCTGCAGATGCGGCACACCAAGATTGGCCACGATGGAACGCACCAACTCAAGACATTCTTCGTCGTTCTCGGCAATGTGATCGACCACCCCGCTGCGCTTTCCGTGGGTCTCCGCGCCACCAAGTGTTTGATCGTCCACATCTTCACCAATGGCCGCTTTCACCAAGGGTGGACCCGCCAGGTAAATCGTTCCCGTGCCGCGAACAATGATGGATTCATCGCACATGGATGGCACGTACGCACCTCCGGCCGTGCACGATCCCATCACGGCCGCGATCTGCGGAATGCCTTGGGCCGACAACTGCGCTTGGTTGTAGAAGATGCGGCCAAAGTGATCCCGATCAGGAAACACCTCAGATTGCAATGGCAAAAATGCGCCACCGGAGTCGACCAAGTACACACAAGGCAGACCGTTCTCGGCTGCGATCTCTTGCGCCCGCAAATGCTTCTTCACCGTGAGCGGGAAATACGTGCCACCCTTCACGGTGGCGTCGTTGGCCACAATCATGCACGGTCGACGCGCGATGTCACCCACCCCGCACACGATTCCTGCACTCGGCACGGCTGAGTCGTACACCCCATCGGCAGCGAAGGGTGCCACTTCCAGGAACATGCTTCCGGGATCAATCAAACGCTGGATTCGATCTCGGACGAACAACTTGCCGCGAGCGGTGTGTTTGTCCCGCGCCTTCGCCCCACCGCCCTCTTGAACGGCCGCCCGACGCACGGCAAGTTCCGCGCACGCGGACTCCATGACTTCGCGATTTTCGGAAGCCTTGGCCGGATCGAGTTCTTGACCAAGAGGGCGCATGCAGTGGTATCGGCTCTTCCGGGCCCCACCTGTACCTCAGTCCAAAGAGAGGGTTCGCTTCCAGAAGCCCAATCCTGCGGCTTCTTTGGCCATGGCGAGGGTTTCTTCCGCCACGGCATTGGCCCGGCGGCTGCCTTCACGCAAAATATCGATGAGATCATCGTCCCGGTCGTCCCAGGCGGCCCGACGTTCTCGCATGGGGCCAATCAAGGCATTAATGGCCTCGGCAACCTCAATTTTGATGTGGCCATCCCCAATGTCATCACCCGCAGCGTAGCGCCGTTCGAGTTCCGCAACCCGATCGGCGTCACTGATGAAGGTGCGAACGTACTGGAACAGGGCATTTTCGATGTCACCTGGCTCATCGGGAGACTGCCGACCAGTGTAGAGCTTGCCCAATTTCTTTTTGATCTGCTTGAGTTCGTCAGTAAGGAAAATGGCGTTGCCCAAGCTCTTGCTCATTTTGTTGACGCCATCGGTGCCCGGCAGACGAGCAACCTTGCCCACATCCGCTTCCGGGATGGGGAAGACCCCGCCCGCGGCGGCATGATCAGCATCTTCGGTCTTGGGGTCCACTCCGCAGTACAGCTGGTTGAATCGCCGTGCCACTTCTCGGGTCAACTCAATGTGGGGAATTTGATCTTCACCGACTGGAACAGCATGGGCGCGGAACGCCAGAATGTCCGCAGTTTGCCCCACGGCATACAGCGGGAAGCCAAAGGAGTAATTGTCGCCAAGATTCTTGACCTTGATTTCGTCCTTCAAGGTGGGATTGCGCATCACGCGGTTGTAAGGCAACAACATGGCGAACAAATACGTGAGTTCCGAAATCGCCGGAACTTCTGTCTGCAGGAAGATCGCCGTCTTTTCGGGATCAAGTCCCATGGCCAAATAGTCACGCACGATCTGCAAGGTGTCCCGACGGATCTCGTCGGGCTTTTCACTTCGAGTCGTAAACGCATGCATGTTGGCAATCAAAACGAAGCACTCGGCTTGGCTCTGCAATTCGACGCGTCGACGAACCGAACCGACCCAGTGGCCAAGGTGGAGTTGTCCGGTCGGAGTATCACCGGTGAGCATGCGACGTTGCGTCATGACAATTCATCCTTCAAAAAGGGGGAAAAGGCCATCATACGGAAGCCGAGGTCGAGATCCACGCCAAGACAATGTTGAGGAGGTTGAAAAGCACATGGACCACCACCGCACTCTCGATTCGACCGGTTTGGGCCCGCAAGACCCCTAGGCCAAGGCCAAGCACGAACAGCCCGGGCAGACCATCCACTGGAACCGCCCCCAGATGCGCAGTGGCAAAGAGGGCTGCCGTCACGACCAAGCCCAACCAAGCGGAACCAAGCAAACTGGAGAGTGCGGGCTGGAGCATGCCGCGGAAGGCAACTTCTTCCAGCCATGGCACCGCCAGAGTGACCAGCAGCACGAAAGTGGGAACCACCCAGCCGGAACTCTCAACAAGCATGACCAGAGAGACATGACCAACGGGATCTGAGGCTTCACCAACGAGAAGTTGCCGCATCAGCAAAGAGCTCTGGGCCACCCCAGCCACCAGCAAACACACCGGGACGAATCGACGAACGCCCAAACGAATGGCCTCGCGGCGGGAAATGCGATTCGACACGGGCAAGGTGGGAAAAAATCTGGCCACGGTAGCCAAGAGCACGATCTGCAACGGCAAACTGAGCAACAGACCCAAGGTGTGCACTTCCAATTCGCTGACCGGGTAGGCCGACTGGAGCGGAGCCACCACGCTATGCCCCAAGAGCCCCAAGAGCATCAGACCAGCAAACACGAAGAATCCTTCAGCCGACGAACGATTGGTCGTGCTCGCGCTGTCAGGCAGGGCGTACCATCCAGCCAAGCGGCCGTGCAGGATCACGACCGCCGCCGCCCCAATCAGGATGCCATCGAACACCGTCATGACCATCTTGGATGAAATCGTCTCAGAGACCCGTGCCACATTGGAATCGGCCCTCGACCGCACCGCGGTGGCGGCCGGAGCCGCCGGTGACGCCCCGCCTACGCGGTCGCTTATTGATGCTCTCAATGCCCCTGGAAGCTTCCGAGTCATTGCTGAATTCAAGCGAAAATCCCCTTCCGGCGGAGAAATACGCCCGGGGTCCACCCCCCAAGAAGTTGTCTCCGCCTACGAATCTGCCGGGGCAGCGGCTATTTCCTGTCTGACCAACCTCACCTTTTTCGGCGGCACCCTGAATGATTTGAAGGCTGTGAAGGACTCGGTGGCCATCCCCGTGCTGCGGAAAGACTTCGTGGTGGACCGTCGTCAATTGCTCGAAGCACGTGGGGCCGGGGCCGATGCCGTCTTGTTGATCGCTGAATGCCTCCCCGGGCAAGCTCTGGAGGACATGATGGGCGAAGCGCTGGCCCTCGGACTCGATGTCTTGCTGGAGATCCACGACGGTGAACAATTGCCCCGAGCTTTGGTCTGGACCGAGCAGCACCCAAGACATGTCCGTTTGGGCATCAACAACCGCAACCTTCGCACCATGACCACCGATCTGGGACACATTGAGGCCTTGTTGCCGCAACTGCCAAATCCAAGCAGCGTCGTGGCCGAATCAGGCTTGCGGGAACCAGAAGACCTCGCTCGCATGCAACGGGTGGGTATTCGCAATGGACTCATTGGTGAACACTTGATGCGGCAACCCGACCCCGGGGCCGCGTTGCGGGGCTTGCTTTCTGGTTCGTGATTTCCCGCCCAAGCGGCCGATGAGAGGGGAATGCCTCTTGCCCGATTGGAACACCCCAAAGATGGTCGCGCAGATTTGGTCTTGGCGCACCCCGAGCGACGCAATGCCACATCGATTGGCCTGCTCGAAGAAGCCATCACCTTGATTCAAGGTTTGGGCAGCGACCGAAGCGTTTTGGTGATTCGGGGAGAAGGCCCGCATTTTTGTGCGGGCATCGATCTCGATGAGGTCCTTGAAAATTCCGAAACCTGCTTTCGCCTGCTCCGATTGCTCTCCCAACTGATGCGGGCGGTTCGGCGTGTACCGGCCATTACGATTGCGCCAGTTCAAGGCGCTGCCATTGGCGGTGGTTTTGGCCTTTTGTGTGCCTGCGACTTTGCCATTGGCACGCCAAATACGAAAGTGGGCTATCCCCCTCTCGAACTGGGACTCTCACCAGCGCTCATGACGCCATGGCTGGTGCAAAAAATTGGCCCCTCTCCTGCCCGAGCTTTCATGCTTCGGGGAGGCACCACTTCGGGCACGGAAGCAGCCCGCTTGGGACTTCTGACCGATCTGGTGCCTGAGGAAGAACTTTCAGAATCCACCGACCGTTTGGCCGATCAACTTCTTGGCGCGGATCCCACCGCGTTGCGAACAACCAAACGCTTTTTGAACCATGTTGAAGGTTCCGATCAGGATTTGATCCTGGATCATGCCGCCGACGTATCGGCCACTCTGATGTCCCAAGACGAAACGCAACGTCGTGTTTCCTCTTTCCGCCAACCCCCCAACCAACACTGAGTACGACCACGAATGATCACAACCCTCGCTGCCTTGGCCCTCATTGCCGCCGACGACGACTGGAATTTCAAATTGTCTTTGGGCTTTGACGCCTCCGGTGATGCCCAAACCGTGACCAATTTCCGAGTGGACATCGAAGGTGACCAAAAAACCGAAGACCACACCTACGAGACCCTGCTTCGCATTCAATATGGAGAAAGCGAAGGCGAGCGGATCCGCAACGATGTGGAAGCTCGGTTCCGAGGTGACTGGAAATGCGGCGAAGAGCGATGGGGCCTGTTCAGTGACACGCGATTTCGGATCGACGAGTTCCAGAACTTTGAAACCCGACTCACCGAATCGCTCGGGGGGACCTATCAGGTGTACGAAAACGAAGGCGAAAAGAAGTGGGATCTGGACGCCGTTTTCGGAGCCGGCTTCCGCCTCGACAGTGGCTTGGCCGATCCCACCGCTGACGAATTTGTTCCTGAAGGCAATATTGGCTTCCGGGGCTCAATGGAGCCGTCCGAACGCCAAACCCTCAAAGGCTCATTGTTCCTGTATCCCGATCTGAACGGGCTCGAGGATTACCGAACGTTCACCAACATCGACTGGAACTACATGCTCGACCCCGATCAAGGCCTGTCACTCCGAATCAATGCTGACCAGGAGTACGACACCGCTCGACTGGTCCGCAGCGCTTGGAACGTCAAGGTTATGGTTCAGGTGGAGCTCTAAGTACTCGGCCGGCGCTTGACGCCTGACCCTGGCTTTTCACCTTTGGCAATCGGCTTCGAAGCTCGTGAACGTCCTTTTCGCCGCACGGTTTCGTGACGCACACGACGTGATTTGGGCGGCCGGGTACCCGATGGCTTCTTGGCGTGCGGCTCATAGCCCTCAACCGCTTCCAGTGATTCGTTGACCTCACACGCCTTGGCCAATTTTCGCCACAAGTTGCGCTCAGTGGGCATGACCAAGGCCACCGCGGTGCCGCGTCCCCCACCGTGTCCGGCGCGACCTGAACGGTGAACGTACCCATCTGGTTCCAAAGGGATGTCGTAATGCACCACGGTCTTCACGCGCTCAATGTGTAAACCCCGGGCCGCCACATCCGTGGAGATCAACACCTCCACCTGACCGTCGGTGAAATCAGACAATGCCTGCCGCCGGGCCGACTGCGATCGGTCGCCATGGATGGAATCACAAGCAATCCCCGCTTCTCGCAATGCCTTGGCCACAAAATCCACCCGACGACGGGTGCGGCAGAACACCAATACCCCTTTACGCCGCGGAAGAACCTTTTCGAGCAGCAACGGAATCTTGCGCAAGCCCGGAACGACAATGGGTCGATGTTTGAGGTTTGCCGCAGTCGATCCCTCCGGATCCACTTCAAGACGAACCGGCTCCACCAAAAATCGCGCCGACAAACGCTCGACCTGCTTGGGCATGGTGGCACTGAAGAGCAGGTGCTGGCGACCCGCAGGAAGTTCCGAAAGCAATGACTCAATTTGGGGCAAAAAGCCCATGTCCATCATCCGGTCCGCTTCATCGATGGCGGCGACCGAAAGGTTGCACCAATCAAAAACACTTTTTTCACCAAGTTCCCGAACCCGCCCTGGCGTGGCCACCAAGAGCTCTGCCCCATCGGTGATGGCTTTGGTCTGTGGACCGATGGGTGATTTCCCCACCGCAACGGCCACCGTAAATCGGAGCCGCTTGGTCAACAGCTCTGCTTCTTTGGCCACCTGAAAAGCCAGCTCACGTGTCGGCACCAACACCAAGCCTCTAAGTCGAGCCGCGCCCTTGGCCAATGGCTTTTTTGGCTTTCGGCCGTGAAGCCGACCCTTGGGGATTTCAGCCTCTTCAACAATGCGCTGAATCATGGGCACCAAATAGGCGAACGTCTTGCCTCGACCAGTTTGCGCAATACCGATGACGTCTTTCCCGTCAAGGGCTGGCGGAATGGCAGCTGCTTGAATCGGTCTTGGCACAGTGGCGCCGGCAGAACCCAAGTTGTTCACCAGAACGGTCTCCACTCCCAGAGTGGCGAAGTCTTCAGCGTTGGCATTTTTTCTTGTCATTCGTGAAACATTGTGCGACCAAATTCAGGTTTGGGTCGTATGCTCAAGTAGGAATGCGTAACTTTTCTTCCCAACACGTCCACCAAGCCGCCCAAAGGGGCTTGCCTGTCCGTGCGCGAAGCAAAGCGATCGCCCTCCCGCTGAACAACTCCCATGATGCTCGGCGATGCCCGAAGGCGTATGCCACCCGGGTCGCCCTTTGCGTGGTCACCACCCTGGTTTCCGTCTGCATTTGCACCCTCATGCTCCACATCCTTGAGCGAGGGGTCTCCTAGAGCACACGCGAGTTCATCGCACGCCTCTTGAAGGCCCCGCAGCTCGCGGGGCCTTTTTTCATTCACCACTTCTTTTTCCAAACCCGAAGGAATCCCACCATGACCCTCACCATGCTTGCCAAAATCTCCTCCCCAGTTGTTGTTGTCGCCCATCCTTGCTTGCGGCGAGGCCGAGGCGCCAGTCCCTCGGGAGGTGCCGCATGAGTCCTGCAGACTTTTTGAACACCTCCGTCTCGTTCTCCAACCCACCCCAGCGTCAAGGAAGTCCTCTCGCGGGCATGCTCTCGGCGTTGGCGGCTTCATTGGAGACCACAAATGAAGTCGTGGTCTTTCAACTGGAGCCTTGGGATGATTTGGCCGCCGCTCGGGCTTGGATGAGTTTGGCCGGCCCCCAGACGCTCGTGCTGCCCCGATCCCAAAGCGATCAGGCTTCGCCAGCTCGGATCCTCGCTGTAACAGGACTCCCCGGCCGAGCGCTCGCCGATGCGGCCGTCATTCCCACTCGAACGATCGCTGATTTTGTTCGGGTTGCGGACCTCAAGCAGGTCATCTTCGTTGAAGTCGCAGGACCCGTTGATGTTTCTGATGTGCTGTTCTTTCGAACCGTGCTCCAACGAAAACTCGGACTCCTGGCGGCCGAGCCAAGAGTGCAACGGGTGCTGCAACAACGTGGCTCTTCGGTCATCCTCGAAGCCCGCGAACGTCAAGATGCGCTGGAGTGCATGTCAGAAGCGTTGCAGCAGTACGCCCAACGCTTTTTGGGAACTGATGCAGAACTGACACGTCCTCCCATCGACATGGTGGATCGCTTGCTCAGCGCCAGCGGTCGGTTGCGGATTCGCCCCATCGAAACCGAGCGGGGCATGACGCATCTGGACATTGGCGTCCAGGTCGAACCCGATCTTCAGAGTCCTGCTGGTGTGGCGGTTCTCTACGACACGATCACTGGTCAATGGCACGACCAATAAGGCCCTCCCCAAGATCCCCCCTTTGCCATGCCCGACCGACTCCACGGGCATGAATTCAACCTGGTGCTTGAGACCCGCGGGCGTTCCTCCACCCCCGCGGGTCTCACCCAGGGACGAACACATCGCGTGGAGGAAGACCACCCGGCAAATGGAACAGGCTCAACGCGATCGGCCGTCCCAATGAGGCGGTCGGTGGTCCACGGCTTCGTCCGTGGTTTGGTTCGGCTTGGTGCGTTCATCAATGGCCTGCAAAGCACCGTGCAACTCGCCCAATTTGGGTTCAATCCGATCAGCCTGCGTGGCCACCCGAGTCAATTCGGTGTTGAGCTGATCTTGGGTGTGTTGCAGAAAGGCCAGAGATTCCTCCAACTGGAGCAACCGAGACTCTAAGCGGGCAATACGTTCGGGCAATTCATCTGCATCCGTCATCAGATCACCGGATCATGTTTGGGCAAGTTGTGGGCCTCCTCAGTGCGAAGCTCGACCAACGTTTCGCCCGGGGCCAAGTGCATGCTTTGGGCCGCCTCCTCAGAAACAAAATCTGAGTGACACGCGGCCTTTCCGTCCTCATCACCAGATTTGACCCGACCTTTGGTCTTGGCGGCAAGGCGATGAATCTCATCGGGGGAAAGGACGCCGCGCTGCTCCAAAATTTTGCGTTGCTCGTCGTTCAACGCCGCACTGAGAGTTGGTTTGTCCCAGGCGTTCTCGGTGGTTTTACCACTGGCAAATTCTTGGATCTCCTTGGAAATCCGAACGCTGCACCAGTCATGTCCACACATGGCGCAGAAATCAGTGTCAACATCCAGATCTTCGTCGTGGTATGCACGGGCCAAGTCTGGGTCGAACGACAAATCAAAGTGACGCTGCCAATTGAGGGCCGCTCGGGCCTTGGTCAACTCATCATCGTTGTCACGACTTCCCGGGATCCCCAAAGCAATATCCGCCGAGTGGGCGGCAATGCGATACGCCACACAACCCTGCTTCACGTCATCTCGCTTGGGCAAACCAAGATGTTCTTTTGGCGTCACGTAACACAGCATGGATGCACCGTGATACGCCGCCATGGTGGCGCCGATGGCGCTGGTGATGTGGTCGTAGCCAGGGAACATGTCGGTGACCAATGGGCCAAGCACATAGAACGGTGCACCGTGACACAGTCGACGCTGCAGCTTCATGTTCCATTCAATTTGATCCACGGGGACGTGGCCGGGGCCTTCGACCATGGCTTGAACGCCATGTCGCCAGGCCCGCTCGACCAATTCGCCAATGGTGGAGAGTTCCGCAATTTGTGCGGCGTCGGTGGCGTCGGCCAAGCCGCCCGGACGCAAGCCATCTCCGACCGAGAAGGTCACATCATGCTCACGGCAGATTTCACAAATGTCGTCCCAGCAGTCATACATGGGGTTTTGTTGACCATGTTGGATCATCCATTTGGCCAACAACGAACCCCCCCGGGAAACAATGCCAATCACCCGATCACGAACCAAGGGGATGTGCTCCTTGAGCACCCCAGCGTGGATGGTGAAGTAATCCACCCCTTGCTTGGCTTGATGGCGGCAGGTGTCCAAGATGATCTCTCGATTGAGGTCTTCAATCTTTCGGCCAATGATCATCGAGTAGATGGGCACGGTGCCAATTGGCACCGTGCTCTCGGTCAAAATGGCTTCGCGGCACGCGTCAAGATCGCCACCGGTGGACAAGTCCATCACCGTGTCGGCGGTCCAACGTTCGGCCCACTTCAACTTCTCCACTTCCTCGTCGGTGCCTGATGAAACCGGCGAAGCGCCCATGTTGGCGTTCACTTTGGTGCGACTGGCCCGGCCGATGGCCATCGGGTCCAGCTTGTTGGCGAGGTGGTTGCGGTTGGCGGGAATCACCAAACGCCCAGACGCCACTTCGTCACGAACCTGTTCGGGGGTCAGATGGGGCTCTCGTTCGGAGACCCGGCGCATTTCGACGGTCACGGTGCCAAGACGAGCATGTTCCAATTGGGTGATGGGGACAAAGCCTTCCGGGGCAATCGCACGAATGGGCTCGGTGCCGCGCCCATGTCCCAGGCAGCCATTGGGATGAAATTCAATCGACCAGCCATCAGGAAGAAAATCCCAGGCCGTCTTGTCCGACGGCTCTGGCATGCCTGGGGTGTCCGGACTGGAATACGTTCGGGGGCCACCCACTTGAGGAGGATTGGCAAAACAACCTGGGGTGGTCCCGGTCGGAACGGTGGCAGGGTCGGTGGCTCCAAGCAGAGGCGGATTGGTGAGGTCCATGGCGGTCCTTATGACGCAAACAGAGGACGTGCCGAAGGGACGAAGGGCACGCATCCCTCCGCCGGCACGACCCGGATCAGGTGCAACGGGTTCTTCTCAGCGGACCAAACCGCGCCCCGTGCGTGCAGAAGAAGTATAGGGATGAGGCGGACCGCGACGATAAAAGTCCATGCGCATTGCCAGACTCATGGGATTGCTCTTGGTGGGATGTGGAGGGATTGCTCGCGTCGACGGCAGCGACCCCATGTCACCCAAGGAACTGGTCGATCCACTGTTTGAAGCATTTGCCGAAGATCCTGCTGAATCTTTGCCCATCACCGGACCTGTGAATCTGAATGTTGACATTTTCCGCGGAGATGTCTTGGTGCGACGAGCCGAAGGGCTCGAATCACCACGATTGATCACCACCCGTCGTGCAGATTTTGGGGCGGGACGATCTGAGGACGGCTTCTTGGCTCTGGATGATGTCCAAATCAAAGCTCGGCTGGAATCTGGCCCCGAAGGGCCGGTCTTGGTGATCACGGCGAACAGTGGCCACCCAGATGCCGATCAGATGCGAACGGATGTCATCGTTGAGTTGCCCGAGCCCACTGGGGTTCGCGTTCGATCCGGTTGCGGACACATTGAAGTTCGAGGCTGTGTTGGCCCCATTGATGCCCAAACCAACGAAGGCAATGTGCTGGTTCGCTCCCACCGACCTTTGCAAGGCGATGTGGCCGCGATCTCCAATCGAGGGTCCGCTTTGGTGGCGGTCCGAGGAGAGACCGACGCCATGGTGGATTTGGAAGCCATGGGAGGCGAAGCCCGAAGCCGCGTCCTGGGTGCCGCCCTCAACATTCTGCCCGGCACCACCGCCAGCCGGTTCAAAGGGGTCATGAACGAAGGCACGTGGATGATCACGGTCCGGGCGACAGAAGCCAACGCAAGCTTCCACGCCATTCCGAACCCAGAATTCACCGCGTTCCACTTTGATACGCCGTGAGCAGTGATCGCGAAGTCTGGGACCACTGGTATCGCCAGGCCCAATCTCAGGGCTACCGCTCAAGGGCGGCTTTCAAACTGATCGACATCGATGACAAGCGGAACGTGATCCGCAAAGGCGATCGAGTCCTTGATGCAGGCTGCGCCCCTGGGTCTTGGTGTGAAGTCGCCCTCCAGCGAGTGGGGCCGGAAGGGGCCGTGGTGGGCATCGACCTTCAGCCAGTGGAGTGGCGGGAAGCTCCCCCCAACCTTCGCCTCATTGAAGGTGATTTTCTCCAAGCATCGGCAGAATCCCTGCTCCAAGGGGTGGAAAATCATCGTCGAGGACCAAGTCGATTTGATGTTGTCCTCTCAGACATGATGGCGTTCACGACCGGATCACAAGCCACCGACCACCACGCGTCCGCCCGGATCGTGGAACGACTCTTGGCGGCCCTGCCAGGGCTGCTTCGAGAAGGCGGGAATGTTGTGTACAAAATCTTCGAAGGAGAACGGTCGCCAGAGCTCCTGCAAAAAACACGCGACTGCTTTGAGAAAGCGAAGCCTTACAAACCCGCAGCCAGTCGGGGGGATTCTGTCGAAATTTTCGTGGTTGGCCACGGCTTCATCCCTGAAGCCGCCCCCGCGATGCCGCCGGAGCCCAAACGAGGACCACCTTCACCCGGTCCCGGTTGGGGCCGTTGATTCTTGCGCGGCGCGCCATTTGCACCAAGAACTTTGTCTTTTCTCCTCATGCCAGCGTGTGCACGCTGGCGATTGTCGGTAGGCTTCCGCGCACTCCGACTCCTTTCGCAACGGGGTACCGCAGGTGGAGCGGTACCTCGTTCTTTTTTGGGGCTTCTCGTTCTCAAAACACAGCAACTACGGCGTGGCGTAGGCAAAAGTCATGGCGTTGAACTCAACGCAAAGCGGCTTGGGCGTGTTCCACCGCCGCGCGGAACATGCGCTGACCCGTGGTGGATGATCCTGCCGGGCGTCTGGTCCAAGAAGGGTGCTGAGAATGCCGGGTCCAACGTTCCGGATGCGGCATCAACCCAAGCAACAGGCCGCTGGGGTCGCAAATCCCAGCAATGGCGTCGTCTGAACCGTTGAAATTGTCTTGATACCGCACCGCGACCTGTCGATCGTCCACCAAGCGAGACAATGTGGCCTCATTGGCCACAAATCGGCCCTCACCGTGGGCACTGGGCAACTCATGCCCAAGCTCACCAGCAAGACCGTGGGTCCAAATGCACCGACTCTCAGGGAAATCCACGCCCGTCCAGCGGTCCTCGAACCGACCCGAGACATTGGGTGCGAGGGCGACCTCGGGGCGGGCCGGGGCCGGGCCAGGAAGCAAACCACACTGCACCGCGGTTTGGAATCCGTTGCATGGGGCAATCATCGGAACGCCTCGGTCCAACAACCGGGCCAGCACTGGAACGACACGTTCGCGCATCAGTGCCGCTTTGATTCGACCGGCCGCAACGGCATCGCCATAGGCAAAGCCGCCCGGAAGACCCACCAGTTCAGCACCATCAAGCGCTTCGGGGGCATCCAAGATGCTGTGCAGTTGTACCGTTTGGCAAGAAGCCCCCGCATCCTCAAACGCTTGCGCGAGCTCGAGATCACAGTTGGTCCCTGAAGTCACAATCACCATGGCTTGCATCGAAAGACCTCCTTTACCAATCCAGCGGTGCGAGCCAACGCTTCCGCAGTGCATCCAAACTCTCTGCCAAGCCCAAGGCGGGCACACGGAGAATGCTGTCGGCGGTCACACGCCCCACCACAGCTTGAGGCACCTCGCCCAACGCGGCCATCACGGCTTTCACATGTTCTGGGGCCACTTCCAACAGATACCGGGAGGGTGTTTCGGCAAATCCGGCCACCAACGGACGGCCTTCTGCTCCCAGGACGGCTTCCAACTCCAACTCGATGCCAAGGCGACCAGCGAAGCCCATTTCGGCGGCGGCCACCAACAAACCACCTTCACTCAGGTCATGGGCGGAAGACACCAGCCCAGTGCGAATGGCATGGGCTACAGCTTTCGCGTTCGCGGGACCAGCATGCAGGTCGAGCAGAGGAATGTCTCCCGAGCCGCCGGGCAAAATACCGCCAGCCAATTCCGTGACGTGGGCCCCACCAAGATCTCCGGTGGTCGCCCCCACCAGCAACAACACATTGCCCGCTGATTTTGCGTCCATGGACGTCACCAAGCGCTCTTCTTCGACGGGAGCAAATCCACTGATCAACAAGGTGGGGGGAATTCGGATGACATCTCCCTCTTCCGTTCGGAACTGGTTGTTGAGGGAGTCCTTGCCGGAAATGAAAGGTGCGCCGTACGCCGTCGCACCGTCATAGCACGCCAACGACGCCCGCACCAATTCACCCATCCGAACTTCGTCGTCACAGCCCGGCCAACAGAAGTTGTCCAAAATGGCAATCCGTTCTGGATCCGCTCCGGTGCACACCAGGTTCCGAACGCACTCGTCGATTGCAGCCAAACCCATTCGATACGGATCTGCGCACCAACCGGTGGCCAATCCATTGGCAATGGCCAAGCCACGTTCTGAATGGGGGACCGGACGAACCACCGCGGCATTGCCAGGGCCGTCGGCATGAGGACCCACCAGAGGCTTGGCCACCGAGCCACCCTGCACTTCATGGTCGTATTGCCGGATGATCCAATGCTTGGAAGCCAAATTCGGATGCCCCACCAATCCTTCGAGCAGGCCAGCCGCATCGGGTTCGTGAGCAAGCGTTGGCGGAGATGGCTGAGGCGTAAAGCTGGCCTCACGCTCCAGACGTGGAATGCCGTCATGCAAAAAGGACATGGGCAAACGTCCCACTTCCACATCGTGATGCCGCAGAATCAGCTCTCGACCTTCGGTGCCAAAGACACCAAGATCGCACCATTCGACGTCGTGTCGATCGCAGATCTCCGCAAAGGCTTCGATGTGTTCCTCGGGAACGGCCAGCACCATGCGCTCTTGGGCTTCGCTGATCCAAATTTCGGTGGGCGTCAAACCGTCGTACTTCAATGGCGCCCGTTCCAACTGAACTTCGGCACCAAGTTCCTCTCCCATCTCTCCGATCGCACTGGAAAAGCCGCCCGCGCCACAATCAGTCATGGCCCGGAACAAACATCCTGATTCATGGTCTCGTGCTTCAAGCAAAGCATCGAGGAATTTCTTCTCAACGATTGGGTTCCCAATCTGCACGGCATGGCTGAACTCATCCGCATGGGTATCCGACAATTCTGCAGATGAAAATGTCGCGCCATGGATGCCATCTCGTCCGGTGCGTCCCCCAACCGCGATGATGCGATCACCCGTCTTAGGATCACCATGCACAAAAGCTCGGGGCATCACACCGACGACGCCACAAAACACAAGGGGGTTCCCCACGTGGCGATCATCGAACCACACCCCGCCATTCAGCGTTGGGATACCCATCCGATTGCCGTAATCTCGAACCCCGGCGACCACCTGCTGAAGAATGCGGCGCGGGGGCAAACAGCCCGAAGGAACGTCGGCCAAATCAGGGGCCGCAACACAAAAGACATCCGTGGCCGCAATTGGCTTGGCCCCCAGACCGGTACCAATCACATCACGGATGCAGCCACCAATCCCTGTCGCAGCACCGCCATAAGGCTCAATGGCACTTGGGTGGTTGTGGGTCTCCACCTTGAAGCACACCGCGTGCTCGTCGTCGAACGCCACTACCCCTGAATTGTCAACAAAGACCGAAAGCAACCAATCGGCACCTTCGTTGATCATGCGGTTGGTCGGAGCCGCCACAAGATTGGCCAAAAGGTTTTCAATGGTGTGCGTGCCATCTTCATTTCGAGTGACCCCCTCACGATCGCCAGCAGGCATCTCACCTTCGTAGCGCACTCGACTTTTCAAGGTTTTGTGGACACAGTGCTCGCTCCAAGTTTGGGCGAGGGTTTCCAACTCAATTTCCCGAGGGTTGCGACCAAGTTTCTGGTACCGATCGCGGATTTCTCGCATCTCTTCCAATGACAAGAACAAGTGGGCTTCACGCGAAAGCTGCATCAAGTCGGTGTCATCAAGGCCAATCAGCGCAACTTCACGAACCTCAAATTCACGTGGCGGAGCCACGCGAAATGCATCGGGGTGATGGGGGGCAGCATGGACTTCCTGAATCACTTCATTGGCCAATGCCCGGCGGGCCAAGTCCGCAGCCGCTTCTGGCTCATGGGAGGCAAAGTCGTAGCGGGTGCCCGTACGAACGTTGGGCGAAGAACCGAGCAAACGCTCTGCAGCAAATTCAACCGCTTCGGCTTCGGGATCGGTGACGCCGGGACGAGGATGCACTTCAATGACCGTGCCGGCAACTGGTGCAACTCCAACCACCGCGTTTTCGGTCACAGGATCGCACAACAATTCTTCGATCAGTCGGTCGATGGACGATTGATCGAGATCTCCCTCCAAGAGGTAGACCGATGCCACTTCAACCTGCTCAGGGACTGGCAAACCAAGCGCTTCTGCCTCGGACCGCACATGTCGGGCACGTGGATCTTGATCCGGCTGGAGGGATCGGACTTCAACGCGATGCACTTGGGGCATGGGGGCTCCTCGAAGAAGCAAGAATCCTACGAAATCAAACAGAATCTTGGCGCGGCGTACACTGGGAGCACCATGCAAGAAGTGCTGCTGTACACCGATGGTGCTTGCTCTGGAAACCCGGGCCCGGGTGGCTGGGCGTGGGTTCGCCTTGAGGGAGAGAACCAATACGAAGCCAGCGGGGCCGCCACTTCGACCACCAACCAGAGGATGGAACTTGCCGCGGCCGCGGAAGGGCTGGAATCTTTGGCGGAACCAGCCATCGTGCGCTTGATCTCCGACAGCAAATACGTGGTGCAAGGGCTGAACGAATGGATGGACGGGTGGATTCGCAACGGATGGCGCAATGCGTCCCGCAAACCTGTGGCCAACCAAGATCTCTGGCAACGATTGGAGACCCAGCGAGAACGGCACCAACTCACCGCCGAATGGACGCGTGGGCACGCTGGCAACATCCACAACGAACGGTGCGATCAATTGGCCGTGGCGGCGATTGAGCAACTGCGTGCCAGTGGAGCTGACCGTTGATGTGCTTCGAATTGGGGGTCGCTGGGATCGCATTTGCGGCATCGCTGTCGCTGGGGACCTCTTCTCAAAATGCACCAGCCCCCACCCCCCCGATTCATCGCATGGAGGGCACGGTGGCTTTCCGCCCCCAAGACACGCCTCAAGATCAATTTGTGGTCTTTGGCGCGGGACACGAAATTCAATCCACGCTGGACATCCCCACACCACCCCCCGGCGGCCGTTTGCTGGTGGTATTGGACGCGATCCCGGTCCTCGGTGAAAACGGACGGCCAGTCGACAACTGGACCCGCCCCGCCCGAGTGGTTGCGGACACGCCATTGGGCGAGCTGGAACTGATTCGAGCGATGACCGGCTACGGCGCCGGTGGTCGCTTTGTCCAAGACATCACAGCACTCACGCCCGCCCTTGGCCAGCGTTGTACATTGAAAGCGGCCTTGGCCGGATACCCCAAATTGCCCACCTGGTCGCTGCGGGTCCAACTGGTCACCGAGGATCAAGGGGCCAGCAACCGAAATCCGAGCTATTGCCAGCCGCTGTGGCTTGAAGATGTCATGCGCCCTCGCCGCTCGATCTCCCAAGAGGTCACCATTCCAGAAAACGTCCGGGCGCCTCGAATCATCTTGCGATCCACCGGACATTCCGCCACCGGCTCGGCGTACCACGAATTTGTCTCATTGACCCATGTCATTCGGGTGGATGGACAAGAAGTGGCTCGATTCCGACCATGGCGAGAGGATGGCGGAACCACGAGGCGGCTGAATCCATCCGCCGGCCGGCCAGATCCAGACCAGCCCAACCTGCTCGCCTCCGATCTGGATCGTTCCGGCTGGGTCCCCGGCCGACTCGTGGAGGCCAAGATCCTTCCCCTTCCAGAATTGACCCCGGGGCCCCATACCGTGACCCTAGAACTTCTTGGACTGGCCCCCAAAACGGACCTGGATGAGCCCCTTGAGGGGTATTGGATGCAATCGGCGGTGGTGGTGGCGGACCATCAAGTCCTTGCCCCATCGCCCGGGACTCGCTAAACTCGGCGACTCGCCCCATGTCGGGGCAGCTCCCGAGATTTTCTATGCCAACCACCAACCAACTCATTCGCCGTCCCCGCGAGCAGCAGTACTCCACCTCCAAGTCGCGCGACTTGAAGAACTGTCCCCAGCGTCGTGGGGTCTGCCTCCAAGTGAGAACCGTGACCCCCAAGAAGCCAAACTCCGCCCTTCGGAAGGTTTGCCGGGTCCGTCTCTCGAACGGGAATGAAGTGACCGCATACATCGGTGGCGAAGGCCACAACTTGCAAGAACACTCCATCGTGTTGGTGCGTGGCGGCCGGGTTCGTGACCTTCCTGGTGTGCGATACCACGTGGTTCGCGGAGCACTCGACACCTTGGGCGTCGATGCCCGACGCAACGGCCGCTCCAAGTACGGCGCGAAGAAGCCGAAGGCCAAGTAATCAATCCATTCTTTTTCATTTAAGTTGAAAAAATCCTTAAATTCTTTACCAGGTATTACTTTAGGGGCAGGAACAATAGCATGTTTTATACCTAGATATTTAATTTTATTGATGATATCATTTATTTTTTCAAAACTTTCAAAACTAACGTGTGCA
>PAHO01000007.1 GCA_002705085.1 Phycisphaerae bacterium
AAGTGTGTGAATTGTGGTCACAAATGGTCGACCATGGAGCGAACCGAGCGGGCCCGTGCTCTGCGTGTGGTCAAGCGCTCTGGTTCCCGGGAGGCTTTTGACCCCGGCAAGATCTTGCAGGGCATCGACATTGCTTGCGGCAAAAGGCCGGTCCCAGAAGTCGCTCGCCAAGAATTGGTGGAGCGGGTGGTTCGAGCGGTTGAAGAGGAGTTCCAAAGTGAAGTGGAATCTTCCGAGGTTGGCCGTCGGGTGGCCGAAGGCCTTCGAGAGCTCGATCAAGTCGTTTACGTCCGGTTTGTCAGCGTCTACGAAGATCATGCCACCATCAGTGATTTGATGGACGCTGCTCGGGCGGAGGCGAATCGTTCGCCGCCGGCCGGTGAATCAGATTTGTTCTAGCGAACATGTCGCCGCTGGAGATGGTCAGCCTTCGCGGGCCGCCTTCTCGCGACGCTTGGCATTCTTTTTGGAATCTTTGTCCAGTTCGGTTCGTACTTCTTCCCCCAAAAGCATGATGCATCGGCAGTTGGTGCATTGTTGGACTCGGCCAAGTCCTGCGTAGAGGTTGGAGACGATGGCAAAGGGGATCTGCATGCTGCAGGCACTGCACGAAAATTCTTTGTGCCGGAAGCTTTCGATTTCCACGTGAGCCGTCGCTTCACCGTCGAGTTGTTTGGTGAGGCTGTCGTACAAATCAAGCACATCGGGGGGAATGTCGGCGGCGGCTTGATCGCGTTCCGTCTGAAGCTCAGAGACCCGTTCGGCGATCTCGGCTTCTCTTTCTTTGACCTCTTGGGCCGCGGTGGCCACCACGGACTCTCGTTCGCCAGCTGAAGATTCGGACTCTGCGACGAGGGCTTCCAGTCGCTCAACTTCATTCAGTTGCTGGACCATGGTTTCGTCCAGTTTGGAGCGTTCGTTTTTAACGGTATTCAACTCAACCAGCAACGCGTTGTATTCCTTCGCAGTGGCCGAGGTATCCATGCGTTCGCGAGAAGTTTCGATTTGAGCATCAAGGGCTTTTGCTTCCGTCTCAACCACGCCGTAGGCCGCTTTGACTTGCAGAAGATTGGCTTTGGCTTCTTCGGTGCGATTTCTTTCGAGATCAAGTTGCTTGGTTTGAGCTCGGTGGAACGTGGTGGCCTTCTCCACCCGAACCGAGAGTCCTCGGAGTTGTCCGTCGACCAAGTTCAAGCGTTCTAGGCGTTCCATCAGGCTCATTGGGGCTCAGATCTCCGAAAGCGGTGGTTCAAGAAAGTTCATGGACGAATGTCCGAGTCTAGCCGATCCCGTCCGCGATGCCGAATCCTCTCATCATCCACCATGCAAATGGACCGGCGAACATGGGCGAATCCAGAACATCAAGCACGCCACCGATCCCAGGCAGTCCGCGGCCGGAATCTTTGGCTCCTGCGGCACGCTTCCAAACGCTTTCCGCCAGATCGCCCACCTGCCCCAATGCCCCCAAGACCAAGCCCACCCCGAGAAGTTGGGGGCGGGTGGCGGTGATGATGTCGGCTTCGCCCGCGAGAATCAGCACCAACGCTGATAAAAGCATGCCCCCAATCAGTCCTTCGACGGTTTTTGCGGGGCTGATCGATGGCGCAAGTGGTGTTCGGCCCAACCAGGACCCGGTGAAATAGGCCCCGATGTCACAGCTTTTGATGGCCAGCACGGCCATCAATGCGACCATTGCTCCCGCTTCTTGCTGCAGCGCGAAAATACTGCCCAGTCCGGCTCCCAGATACATCGTGATCCCTGTGGAGGCTGCTGCGGTGGCGGTGGCTTTCCCCAGATCCCCTTCAAGAACGGGCCTGATCATTGCCGCCGCCGGGAATGCCACGCCAAAGATGCCCAGCACGACCAAACTCGCGTCCCCTCGATGGACGGCAAGCATGGCCGTCAGGAGGAGAACGGCTCCCACCGGAATCAAAAGTCGATCTGCGGCCAGGCCGCCGGCCCGAAGAAGTTGTGCGGCCTCATAGCCTCCGATGCTGATCAGGATCCATCCCACGATCAGCGGTGGCAGCCCCGCTAAGCCATGGTCCGCGGCCACAGAGTCGAGCAGAAACAGCCCGATCAGTGCCAAGAACATTGGGGTGCCCACCAGAACGCGATTTTTGATGTTGGGGGCCATTAGGATCCTGAATGAACCTCTCGGCCCTCGCTGATCCAACCTTGGATGCCTCCGGCCAAGCTGCAAACCTGTTCAACCCCAGCCTCACGAAGAGCGACGGTCAAATTCAATGATCGCCGGCCCGAACGACAGTAAATCACCACGGTGCCCTGCTCTTCCCAGTTTTTGAAGTCTTCAATACGAGCGCTCGCCTCATCCATGGGGACGAAGGCTTGGTCAGTGATCGCGGCCTCGGCCCGCTCTTCTGGGGTTCGGCAGTCCACCAAGACCACATCGTTCATGGTGTCCAATGTAGAGAGATCAATTTCAAGTGGGAGGGTCATGGAAGAACTCCGGGGGTGAGGCATCGTGTGTCGACCAGTATGGCAAACAAGGCCGAAGGAAGTATCGGGGTGGTCATGGGGCGCGGCTCGAATCATCACTGGCTTGGGGAGGAAAGGTGAGCCAGCCGTCGGCGTGGAGGTGTTGAAGCGCATCGGCGACCGCCTCGGGGCTGTGGCTCTGTGCTTTGAGCTTGTGGCTGAGATCTTGTTCTGAGAGGCCGTCAGCCAGCAAGATCAGAGCATCGCGACGGGCGCGATCGACCAGCAAACTGTGCTGCACTTTGGCTTGGGTGGATTCGTCCCAAGGTTGGCCAACCGCAAGACCCAGTGCATCAATGTCGTGGGTGGGAACCACACTCACGATGCGACCTTCAACCACAACTCCGGTCAGGCCGGGGTCATCGGGTTCAGAACGAAGGGCTTCGATGTCCATCTAAAGTTCTGATTCCAACTGTTCAAGGAGTCCGCCAAGTTCGCCACTCGCTTTGGGGTCGCCCATGGTGTTCGCGCGGTGCAAGCCATCTCGCGCCGCGGCAATCGCTTCTGGACGTTGGCCTTCCTCGGCAAAAATTTGTGCGATTTGGAACCAAGCGTACGGTTGGTTTTCGTCGTGCTGCAAACTGGTGTGGAAGGCTTCACGGGCCTCAGGAAATCGAGCGAGACGGCGAAGTTCGATGCCAAGGGCGTACCAACCAAAGGGGTCGCTGGGATCGGCATCAATCAGGGTTCGAATGGCAGATTCGCTGGGCACAACTTCATTCTACGGAGGCTGCTTCCGAACAGTACCGGCGACAAAGTGAATCTTCATGGCAGCGTCCATGGCGGGCTTTGCAGACCCTGCGACCATGAAAGATCATGCGGTGGCTCAGCATGCACCATCTCTCTCGAGGGAACAGGGCCATGAGATCTTTTTCGATGCCCAAAGGGGTGGTCGCGGTGGTCAAGCCAAATCGCGCTGAGAGTCGCGACACGTGGGTGTCGACGACCACGCCAACATTGATGCCAAAGGCGTTGCCAAGAACCACGTTGGCGGTTTTGCGTGCAACGCCGGGCAGCGCAACCAGCGATTCGAGTTCTTGCGGGACGTCACCTTGGTGGTCCTGCATCAGCAGCTGTGCGGACCGGTGCAAGAATTTGGCTTTGTTGCGATGCAATCCGATGGTTTTGATGTGTTCCCCGATCGCTTCGGGTGAGGCTTGGGCGTAGTCGTTCACTTTGGGAAAGGCCGCAAAAAGTCCGACAGTGGCTTGATTCACCGCAACGTCCGTGCATTGGGCGGACAAGATGGTGGCAAAAAGCAACTCGTGGGGCTCTTGCCAGTGAAGTTCGCAGTGGGCATCGGGATGGGCTTTGGCCAGCGCGTCATCGATCCGGCGGGCCCGAGCTCGGGCCGCGGAGGTTGTGGCGGGCAGCGCAAATGGGAGATCGGTACCTCGTTTGGTCATCCTCAGGCGGATATTCTAGAGGGCATGAACCAGGCCTTCTCACCCGGCTTTGTGATCGAGGAATCTGCCGTTGGTGGCAACTTGTCTCGATTGGGTTCGGCCCACCAAGCCGGATTCAGAAGTGTGGCGATTGATGCCACCGTGGTTGGTCGTCGGCCCCGCGAACTTGATGTCGGGGCTCGATCGGATTTGCGGCGCATGGTGATCCAGCAAGGGGTCAGCCCGATGGCGGTCATGTTGCCGATTCCTCCGGAACACTTTGTTCGAGAGGAAACTGTGGACCGGGCCTGTGCGGCTGCGGTCCAATCCATTGGCCTGGCTGAATCCCTCAACGCCCAATGGGTGACATTGCCAGAGATGGACGGGGAAGCAGCATCGTTGATTCAGCAAGAAGCCGAACGGCGCGGTCGTCATGTGTTGATCATTGGCGGAACCGACACATCTGGCCTGGTGGAGGTGGTTGGCTCGGATGTTCCTGCTCATGCTGGGGCGTTTCGGCTGGTCGCCGAGAGTGCTTCGGCCCTTCAGTTGCCGTTCGCGGTGTTCGCCGGACTCCAGACTGATCGCATTTTCCCGATTTTTGTCACTGGTGATGGTGGCTTGGTGGAAGCAGAGCGTCTGGCTCGCAACTTTGCTTCATTGCTTCCGGAGTGTGTGGGATGAGCGCTGGTCTGGGGATCGATCTTGTGCGGATCGAAAGAATCCGCCGCGTTCTGGCCGCGCACCCAGACCGGTTTCGTTCGCGGGTCTTCACTGCGACGGAGTGTGAGGATGCTGCAGATCGTGGTGCGGGAGAAGTCGCTTCTTTGGCCGCACGCTTTGCGGCCAAGGAGGCTGCCTTAAAAGCATTGGGAACGGGCCGCGGTTCGGGAATTGGTTGGAAGGATGTTGAAGTCAAGCGGAGTGTGACTGGGGCGCCAATTCTGTTGCTTCACGCCGGTGCAGCCGATCGAGCACGTATGTTGGGTTTGTCAAACTGGAGGGTGAGTCTGACCCACGATCGCGAGACCGCAGGGGCGGTGGTGGTGGCCGATCCAGGTGGGGGGGGCGTATGACCAGTCCCAGGCCAGGGTTGTATGAGGCGTTGCTGAAGCGGCGTGCGGAGCAAGCTGCTGAGTTGCCAGGAAAATCCGGTGCCGGCTCGGTGATTCGTTTCCCCAAAGGCTTGGTGTATGTCTTCGCTTTGCTTTGGGTGGCCACGCTGATCTTTGCATGGGGTCTCGGGCGGGGGTCGGGGCGAGAGCAGGGGTTTGAAGAGGCGGTTCAGGCGATCCAGACCGAGTCGATCCCGCAGGTGTCGCCGCCCCCCTTGTCCCCAGAGGCCAGCGGCCCGGGGCGATTCCCCCCCGAGTCGTCTAGCAGCACCCTGCGGTCTGGTTCGGATCCGCGTCAGGCTGGTTTGAACTATTTGGTGGTGCAAAGCGGCAGCAATCAAAAGGCTCTTTCTGAGCTCCTAGAGCATCTTCGTGGCGAAGGACTTGCTGCGTTCATGACATCGGCTACAATCTCCTCTTCCCGTGTTCTTTTGTCTGAGGGCTATTCGGCCCCCAACTCAGACCCGAGAGCCGTGGCTTTGCGTGACCGTCTCCACCGTGCGGGGGCGGCGTGGAAAGCCTCAGGAGGTGATTCGGATTTGACCGATGCCTACTGGGAGAAGTTCAACGGTCCCTGAGTTCACTGATGGGACCCCTTCTGCTTGGATCCCCTTGATTGGAGCCTGTCATGAGCTTGCACCGAAGCCTGAAGACCAAACCAGCCGCATTGAACCGGCACCGCAACGTCCTGACCCGCGAAGAGCGGATTGCTCGGTTGCGTGAGGAAGGTCAATTCATCATTGGAGAATCTTCTCCAACTGGATTGGTCAAAGTGGGCAACCGCAAGCCGTCGACAGGCAAGAAAAAGGTGAAGAAGGAAGAAGATGATGCAGAAGAGTGATGCCGTTGAGGCATCGCGTCAGCACCCACTTGTTCTTTGAGGTGAATTTCACCGACGGGACGTGGGCTCTGCGATCCAGACCTTGATTTCTGCCGCCCTCCTTCGTGGGGCGGCTTTTCTTTTGTGGGGGTGTGCTTGCCGGTCTGCACAAGATTGGTCAGGATGCCAAGTATGGATTCTGCCCCGCGTTCGTTTCATCTCTCGGCCCGCACCCAAGCGCTTGATTTCTCAGGTATTCGCAAAGCATTTGAGCGTGGCGCCCAGTTGAAGGACCCCATCAATCTGAGTATCGGACAGCCCGACTTTCCGGTTCCAGAAGCATTGAAGAAGGCTGCGGCTTTGGGCATTGAATCCGACCGGAACGGGTACAGCTTGACCCAGGGCGATGCGGCAGCGTTGTCGGCTGTGCAAGAGCATTTGCTTGGTGACCTTGGTCCGGCGTTTGCCAACGATGCGGGAATCATGTTGACCAGTGGCACCAGTGGGGGGCTGGTTCTGGCCATGATGGCGTTGTTGGATCCTGGCGACGAAATCATCATTCCTGATCCTTGGTTCGTGGCTTATCCAGCCATGGCCCGAGTATGTGAGGCAACCGCCGTACCTTGTCCGTTGGGTCCAGATTTTCGGATGACCGCCGACAAGGTGGCCCCCCTGATCACATCTCGAACGCGTGCGGTGCTGCTGAACGCCCCAGCCAACCCAACCGGGGTCATGCCAAACCAAGAGGAAATGGATGCTCTTGCTCGCTTGTGCCGGGAAAAAGGCGTGGTGCTTCTTTCTGACGAAATTTACGATGCGTTTGTTTTTCCAGATGGGTTGGACGACCAAGGTCGCATGCCCTCACCGGCCCGCCATGATCCTTCAGTGTTGGTCATCCGGGGGCTTGGAAAATCCTATGGCTGTACGGGATGGCGGCTTGGTTATGCCGCCGGGCCCGCCACCATCATCGATCAGATGAGAAAGCTGCAACAGTTCGTCTACGTGTGTCCGCCAACCCCACTGCAGATGGCCATTCCTGCGGCATTCAAAGTTGATTTGTCACCCATCGTGGCCAGCTACCTTCGCCGGCGGGACATGGTCATGGAAGCATTTGATGGGGTGGCGGAGGTTCCCCGCCCTGAGGGTGCTTTTTATGCCTGGGTGCGGGTGCCTGAAGAGCTCCAGCTGAGCGGCACAGCCTTCACAGAGTTGGCCATGCAGGCGAATGTGATCGTGATTCCAGGGGGCGTTTTCTCATCGCAAGACACCCACATCAGGCTTTCTTATGCCACCAGTGAAGCCAAACTGGCCCAAGGGTTGGGTCGCCTGCGCTCAATTTTTCGGGGAATCAGCCCGGAAAAGGTCCGAGAATGACACACTTTGCCCCCATTTCAGGAGCAAAAAGGCAAAAAAATCCATAAATACCTGTCAACAAAGGGTTTGTAATATTGATTTGGCGGCTGTGAATGTAAACTCATATTCGTTCCTATGGGACATCCCCCATTCCGAACACAATGAGCCATCCACCCGCCGCCGACACGGACTTGTGCCTGTCGGCGGTTTTTTCTTGCCAAAATGGGTTCCAGGCGGGCTTGCCGAAGGGTGTTGCTCACGACAGATGATCAGCAATGGCTTGGAGCAGCACTTCAGGCTCAGGGAGTCGGCCGGGGCCAACCGTTTGGCAAGCTTGGAGGCCTTCATCGGGCGGGATGACCTGCCAACCGTCTTCTTGCAGCAACTTCAAGTTCCGCTGGGTTGAGGCTTGGCTCCACATGGCGGCATTCATGCTTGGGGCGAGGATGCGAGGCGTGGTTCGGGGCTCGATGCCCGCTGCTGTGAGCGTGACCACATCTTCGGTGAGTCCGTGCGCAAGTCGGCCAATGGTGTTCATACTTGCGGGGGCCACCAGCAACACATCAAGCTGCCGTGCGATACGGATGTGCTGGGGGTCCGCGGGGTCTGGACCTTCCCAAGGATCACAAAGCACCGGACGGCCTGAAAGTGCTTGGAATGTCGCTTTTCCCACGAACTTCTGGGCACTGGGCGTCATCATCACGTCCACCAAAGCGCCGGCTTGGTTCAACTGGCTGACGACATGGCACACCTTGTAGGCGGCGATCCCTCCACTGATACCAATACCAATATGTTTGCCTTGGAAAGGTTCAGAGCGGGAGTTTGAATTCGAGCCTTGGTGGGTCATGTGCAGGTGCTCGGGCGAGCCTGCGGAGAGAACCTTGTGGCCTTGCGGGTCTTGGTGATCCGCAAGGTTCAAGCCTCATTCAAGAGGCAGGCGGCTCATAATCGGTCGCGCTGAAGTCGGGTTCGATGAGGCCTTGTCGAATTTCTTCAACCACAAGTTCCAGGTCGGTGCGGCCTTCACGCTCAATCAAGGGGCGTGCACCATCCACGACGATTTCTTTGAGCCGTCGTTGAATCAGGGCCGTCAACTTGAAGCGGCCACCAACTTGGTCGACGATATCATCACTTTTCAGAGCTTCGATCACGGGGTTCAATCTCCAAACTCGCTTGGCGAGAATCAGACCATGATAGCACGGCCTTCAGCACCCGCCTACCGGGATTCCCAGTCTAAAAACCAACCTCTTGCGCCATGCCGCAACGAGGATTGGCAGGAGTCACTGTGATGCGTCCTGAGCATTCGGCCCCGATCTTGCCCCGCCTGCGTGGTCGGGTGGGTCGACGTACCCGCCAGTTGCTGCTGGCAGCTCTCTTAGGTTCACTCATGAGCGGTGTGGCCTTGGCATTCATCCGCCCCATCGAATATGGATTTACGGCCTTCGGTCAGGTGGCCAGTCGAGCATCTTGGCTGCTGGTTGTCGTTCCCGCGTTGGGGGGATTGATCTCAGGATGGCTCTACGAGGTGTTCCGCACTCCTGGTGAAGGGAAAGGTGTTTCTCGTGTCATGTGGAGCATCTATCGCAAGCGGGGGCGTCTGCCAGCCCTTGAGGGCGTGCGTACTTGGCTGGCTTCTTCGGCCACCATCGCCACCGGAGGATCCGCCGGTCCCGAAGGTCCGATCGCTGCGATTGGAAGTGTGATCGGTTCACAACTGGCCAAATTGTTTCGCCTGCCTCCTCGGCAAATGACCACCCTTCTCGGTTGTGGTGCCGCGGCCGGGATATCAAGTGTTTTTAATACCCCAATCGCCGGCGTGTTCTTTGTGACCGAAGTCATGCTCCGCGATTTGTCGAGCCGAACCTTTGCCCCGATCGTGGTGGCGGCGGTGGTCAGTACCGCTATTACCCAGTCGGTGGCCGGCGGACACCCGCTGTTCCCCACTCCTGAAGACTTTGGCGACGGCGCTTTCGCATGGTGGGAGATTCCCAATTATCTCCTTCTCGGCTTGTTGTGCGGCGCCGGAGCCGCTGGGTTTGGCGCCCTGATCGGCTTTGTGGGGTCGCGCTTCCGAAAGGTGAACGTCGGGACTCCTGTTCGAGCATGTTTGGGGGGTGCGATCTTGGGCCTGCTCGCTTTTGTGTGGCATCTGGTGGCGAACGATGCCGCAAACTTGCCACCCTTTTTGGGAAAAAGCTACGACCAGATCAAACTTTTGTTGGAGCCGCTGCATTACGAAGATCGGACCTGGCAGTTTGTCGGGCTCTTGCTCTTGGTTGGCGTCTCCAAAGGAGTGGCTACCGCTGTGACTTTTGGTTCCGGAGGTTCAGGTGGTTTGTTCGCACCTTCCCTGTTCATGGGAGCGGCCATCGGTGGTGCTTTTGGCTTCTTGGTGGATCAGGCGGGCTGGCTTCCTTCAGCATCACCCGCTCACTACGCATTGGTCGGAATGGGGGCGATGGTCGCCGGGACCACCCACGCCCCATTGACGGCCATTTTCTTGGCGTATGAGATCACTCGGTCCTACTCCGTCATGCTCCCTTTGATGCTCGCGGCGGTCTTGGCGGTGGCCATCGCCCGGGCTTTGCGCCGTGACAGTGTCTACACCGCGTCATTGAGTCGGGCTGGGGTTCGGCTTGGACCCATCAGCGATCTGGGTGCACTTCGTTCCTCGACACCAGCGGATTTGAAGCTGGTGGCCCCAGTGTTTGTCCATCCTGATGAGACGGCCGAACGTTTGCTTGCGTTGTCTTCCAAACTCCATGTTGATGACTTCGTGGTGGTTGATCGAAAAGATCGCTACGTGGGATTGGTCACCAGTGAAGACCTCCGGGAAGCATTGGTGTACCGGGAAGCCTTGCCATTGCTTCAGGTCGAAGAAATGATGCGGCCGAATTTGCCGACAGTGGGCCCTGAAGAACCTCTTGATGAGGTCCTTGATCGATTCGTACAGCATGATGTTCATACGCTGGCGGTCGTTGATCCGGTGAGCAAGTCGGTGATGGGCTTGGCCAGTCGTTTGGCTGTCATGGGGCACTACCACCGCGCGTCCCATGAGGAAGAGGAGGGGGATGAAGTATGACGGCCCGATTTGGACCTCATCAGCGTCTCCGGAATCGCTCCGGATTTGAGGCGGTGTATGCCAGTCGTCGCTCCCGTCGTGTGGGGCCGCTGTTGGTCTTTGTGCGTCGGGGCGGGGGTGGCATTGGCCCGCGATTTGGGGTGAGCCTCCCGAAGCGGGTTGGCAATGCCGTCATGCGAAACCGGATTCGACGGTGTCTCCGTGAAGCCTTTCGTTTGCAGCAGGGTGAGTGGCCCGGAGGGGCCGACGTGGTCGTGAATGTTCGTCCCCATCACCCCCTGGGGACCCAGGACTACGCAGCGCTCTTGCGAGAAGCACGACAGGCCTTGCTGGGGCAAATGTCATGAAGCGTGGGGTTGGAGCATGGTGTTTGCGTTTGGCCGTACTGACCTACCAGGCCACCTTGCGTCCCTTGCTGGGGGGGCAGTGCCGATTCCATCCCACCTGCTCTGAGTATGCCTTGGAAGCGATTGACTGCCACGGGGCATGGCGGGGGGGATGGTTGACCATTCGGCGATTGTGTCGTTGCCGTCCGGGAGGCGGACATGGCTACGACCCGGTTCCGGTGCCTGAGTCAGACGAATCTGAGTGAATCTCTGAATCTGTTGGCCGGCCCTCTGTTTAGGAGGTGGCCATGGCACGCTGGGGCTTGAGTGGCGTTGCGTCTTCGATCCGTCGGCGCGCTTCCTCCGCCTCGCCATACTCCTCACCAAAGCGGACCAGTCGCAACGAGTTGAAAATGACCAACCCGTATCCCGCGGCGTACACGATGGGGGCAAGCCAGATTTGGATGTTGCCACCGGCGGCCAATGCCAATCCAATCAACGCGAGAAGGATGGAGAACCCGATGTTTTGGCCGATCACCCCCCGGGTTTTTCGGGCCAATTCGAGCAAGAACGGGACGTGCCGAAGGTCATCGTTCATCAGGGCGACCCCGGCAGAGTTGGTGGCGATGTCTGAACCTGACAGGCCCATGGCAACGCCAACATCTGCGGTGGCCAAGATGGGACCATCGTTGATGCCATCACCGACCACCAAGGTTCGGTGACCTTTCTCTTGGAGGTAGAGCAATTCAGCGTGCTTTTCCTCGGGAAGGCATTCTGCTTCGATGGTGTCGACGCCAACCGCTCGACCAACGCGTTCGGCGACCGACAGTCGGTCCCCCGTAAACATGGCGATTCTCCGAACGCCGAGCCCACGCATGCGTTCGAGGGAGTCTCCGGCGTGGCGGCGCAGGCGATCTTCAAGACCGACGGCGCCGAGATATTGGTCACCCAAAGCCACGTGGACACCCGACATGCCTTCAATCTTTTCTTCAGCTTGCGAGATGACATCAGCTTGTTGGGGGAAAAGTTCGCGTAACCAGCCACCACGGCCCGCAACCAATGCGGTGCCGTCGCGCTTGGCGCGAACCCCACGTCCATGGACCTCTTCGTAGTCTGAGACGCTCGAGACGTCAAGATTGGCTCGCTCGGCGGTTTCAAGGATGGACCGAGCCAGCGGGTGGTTCGAAGATTGTTCGGCATCTGCCGCGGCCCGGAGCAAATCGGCTCCATCGATGCCCTCCGCAGGAGCAAGTCGCGAGACGGCAAACCGACCGGTGGTGATGGTGCCGGTTTTGTCGAGCACGACGGTGTCGACGGAGGCTGCGGCTTCCAGAGTGCTTGTGCGTTTGATCATGATGCCCAGGCGGGCCGCCGAAGCAAAAGCCGCGACCATCGCGGTGGGGTGGGCGATCAGCAGAGCTCCCGGACACGTCACCACCAGCACGGTGATGGCGCGAATGGCCGCTTCATCACGGATGGACTGCAACTCACTGCGGGCCGTAAAGAACCAAACCACGCCAGCCACCATCAGGACGACCGGGACGTAATACGCAGCAAGTTGCTCGATCAACTCTTGTCGTTCGGTCTTGCTTTTTTCAGCCTCACGGATGAGGTTTTCGACTTTCCCAATGGTGGTGTCCCCAGCGACCGCCGTCACTTCGACATCGATTTGTCCGGTCAAGTTGGTGGTGCCCGCGTAGACCTCGATTCCGGTGGAAGCTTCGATGGGCACCGCTTCACCAGTCAATGAGGCTTGATTGATGTCTGAGGTGCCGGACACAATTCTTCCGTCCACTGGCAAGTTCTCACCGGGGCGAACCCGCACGATGCTTCCCACCGAGAGTTCAGCCAGTCGTTTTTCGACTTCTTGGCCGCTGGGCTCGACCACGCGGGCCAAATCGGGAGTCAGACGAACCAACTCTCGAATGGCTCTCTGGGCACCCCAAGCAGTACGCGACAGGATCAAGTTTGCCGCTTTAAGAAAGAACGCCAAGAATCCCGCCGCGAGGTAGTTGCCGGTGGCGATTGCCGCCAGCACCGCCAGCGAAGCCAGCGACTCACTCGACGCTTGGCCTGATCGCAGTTCGTTCAAAGCGCCTTGCAGCAGTGGAGCCGCCAAGACCAATGCGCCCAGGAATGCTGGGATTTGGACAACTTGCGGGTGGAGTCCAAAGATCCCTGCAACCCACGAGACCAGCAACAAGGTGCCCCCGGCCAAAGCGATGAACAATCGGTGTTCGAGGGATTCAGCGGCGAGTTCGGTGTTGGAATCGGGGGCTTCCATAGTCATGGCAGAATTCTATCCGCACAAAGGGGGTTCAGCCGGCGTTCAGGCGCTTCGATCGAGCGATCTTGGGCATATCTGGGGACTTAATCCTCTTCAAACCGGGTCCGAACGAGTTCCGCCAACGCGTGGGCGGCTTCGGCTTCGTCTGGTCCTTCGGCGGTGATTTCAAGTGTGGTCCCTTGCGTCGCCGCCAGCATCAGGAGGTGCATGATGGATTTGGCGTCCACCGCGTCCTCTCGATCCTGTCGACCGATGGTGATCTCGGACGAAAATTCAGCCGCCTTTTGCGCAAGCAACATCGCTGGCCGCGCGTGCAGCCCAAGAGGATTGTCCACCGTTGCTTTAACCCGGCTGGGCATGTTTCAGCCTGAACTCCCTGCGTCACTTTCGCTGATCAGCGTCATGACGTCTTCCACGCTGTCGGCTTGGCGTAAGAATCGACGGAATCCATCGTCGCTCAGACGGCCGAAGACCGTTTCCATGGCATCCAAGTGGAGCTCTGGTTGTCCTTCAGGACTCAGCAAGAGAAAGAAGGCGAAAACTGGTTGGCGGTCGAGCGCGTTGAACTCCACTCCGTCAGAACTCAGACCAACCGCGATTCTGATGTTGTCCACCATGGCCGTCTTGGCATGGGGTACTGCAACCCCGTGGCCAAATCCGGTTGAACCTTTACGTTCACGCTTCATCACGGCGTTGTGCAAAGGATCCACCGCGCTGTCGTCAATGCGGCCGGCGCTGGCCAGGCTTTCCAAGAGTTCGCGGATGACTGGTCCTCGTTCTGAGGCATTGAGTGAGGCTACCACGGCTCCGTCTTCAACAAGTTTCGTCAGTTGCATGGTTGCTGGCGTCCGAGTCCTGACACCTCTCCTTTGGTCCTACTGGGCAGGTTTACCTTCTGCACTTTCGGCTCCGAGCGGGGTGGAACTTTCGGATTGGGGAACAATGACTCCTCCGGAAATCGTAAATCGAATGGCCTCGTCCACGGTCATATTCACCTCATGGACTTCTGCTTTGGGCAGATTGACCGTAAATCCGGTGAAGGGGGTGGGGCTGTTCGGGATGAATACGGTCACCATCTCAGTTTGAGCGAGGTCTTTGACCGTCCGAAGCGATGATCCGGTTGCAAAACCCAAGCTCCAAATGCCCGGTCGTGGGTATTCGATGACCACGGGACGTTCAAACTGCATCGCCCGCTCACCGCCGCCCAGTACAAAATCAACCAGTTGTTTGGCGGAAGGATAAATCGCACGCACGATCGGTAATCGTGCCAGGAAGACTTCAAACCGCCGCCAGACCCAGCGGCCGAGCATGCCTTGCAGGAACGTCCCTAGCAATGCGATGCCCAACAGAGCCACCAGCAAACCAATGAGATCCAAACCAAATTGGCTGGACCACCACTGGTCGATGTTGTCGTTCAACAGATCACGTGCTGTCGGCGGTTCATCCCCACGCGTTGTGGCCCGAGCCCGGGCTTGTTCAAGTTGTTCTTCCGAAGGCTGAAAGGCATCACTTAACGGTGGGAAGACGTCGGCGGTCCAAGTCACGGCTTCACGTATCGAAGCGTTGATTGGTGCGGCGATGGTGTCGAAAGTGAATCTCCAAACGGTGGAGACGACCCAAATGGTCAAAAGGGTGGGCAGCAACGCGGCGATCCCACGCACGAACCGATTTTTGATGCCTGCTGCTTTCGCCATGTGTTTATCGTATCCCTCGTTTCATTTCGGTGATGCTGATCTGGCCACTGGCCAGAGCGACCAAGGTGTTGGGGAGCAATTCACATTCGGCTTCGAACACCCGATTGCCCACGATTTCTGCGGAGTCGCCTGCTTCAAGGGACACCTCCATTTGGGCCAAGACTGGTCCCTGATCGTATTGTTCGGTCACCACATGGATGGTGCATCCGCTGACTTTTTCTTTTGCCGCAACGACGGCAGCGTGAACATGCTTTCCATACATCCCCTTCCCCCCAAACTTGGGCAGCAGGGAAGGGTGAATGTTGATGGCGGGAATCGGACTGGGTGCGGGAAAGGGACGTATCCATCCGGCCAAGACCGCCAGATCGGGAGCCAGGCTCTGCAGCACTTGGTGGCAACCTTCGTGGTCTTCGGCATCGATGCGGTGCACGGGGAGGCCATGCGAGGTTGCGATTTGTTCGGCTGCGCATGCCCGGTGGACCACCAAGGCTCTCACTTCGAGTGGGAGTGATTCTTTCTGAATCCGTTCCAATAGATTTTGCAACGTGCGGCCGCGCCCTGAAGCAAAAACCACAATCGAAAGTTGGTTCATGCCTCATTCCATGGAAAAGGCCGTCCGTGCTCATCAACGGCCACCATGGTGAGACGGGCGGTTGTGACTTCCGCGGTTTCGCCGTTTTCCCATCGTTCCGCTTCGACGCGCACTTCAACTTCAAGTGATGACTTCCCGCTCCGGTGGGGGCGAGTGAGCAGGCGAACAAGATCTCCAACTTTGACGGGTGATCGAAAGTCAACTCGATCGATCGAAGCGGTCACCCATCGACACTTGGCATGCCGACGGGCTTCAACGAAACCAGCCTGGTCGATCCAAGAGAGAATCACTCCGCCGAAGATGGTGCCGTAGACGTTGGTGTCTCTTGGCATCGGCATGAACCGAAGGGCTGGTTTGAATTCTTCGGGATCAGAAGTTGTCATGATTCGTCATCGGTCAAAGGCTGCAGAATCGCACACTCAACGAAGATGTGCTGGTCCTGAGGGGCAAACAAGAGCCATTCGCCGTTTGGAATGGGTCGTGGTAGTCGAAGTCCACCAGAGATCGGCACGCCACTGGATGGCGTCAGCAGCGAGACCCTCCGCACAACGGTGCTTTGGACGCTCATACCGAAGCGTGGGTCGTTCGGATCGGTCACAAAGGCGAGCACACCAGCGGGGAATTCGAAAATGGGGTATGGCGGCTCCCAGAGACGAACCCGTTGGCGGGCTGGATCCCAGAACACGCAACGTGGGGGACCTGGTCGGGTGGCATCAAATTGACGAAAGGTACTGGTGGTGGCGATGGTGGCCGCTGAGCCTCCAGATTCAGCAATGCGGATGGGCAGGGCAGTGCGGCGAAGCGCATCCGAATCTTCCACATCGGTACGGAAGCGCACCAGATCCAAAGCCCCATCACGTACCCGCCAACAAAAGAGGGTTCCGTCGGCGCCTTGCCACCTGGGGCCATGCCAAGTGGCTCTGTCATCCTCCAATCGCAGGGTGGCTTTCGAGGTGCGTACGACCAGCCCTCCGCTTTGAATGAATGCGATGCTGTTCTCTGGCCCCAGATCCAAATCACTGGCGTTTTGTTCAGCGAACCATTCAATTGTTCCGCCCACCCAAGATGCTCGACCCACGCGGTCGCCATCCATGACGGCGAATCCAAGGTCATCAACACTGCGACCAAACTGAACAGGGCCGGGAACGCGACCAAGGATCGTCGGGTCGTCAAGTCGGTTGTTGGGAATGGAACGGATCAGCACGTCTCCCGGGTACTCGGGGTCCGCTATGGCCATGCGGTCCCCTTGGGGTGAGACCACGGGGAGGTCTCCAGTCCACGCGGTTTGGCCTCGTGGCTCAACGGCAATACGGAAAGCTTGCGATGCCGTTGGAGTCGCCTCAAGGTTGAACTCCGGGGCTTCAGACGATTGGACCACGCTTGAGGATGTGGAGGCGCATCCCCAAAGAGCGTTTCCGGCCGTCAGCAAGAGACAAAGCTTGCAGACCAGTCCAGTCGTCTGGAGGACGGAGGTCACTCGGTACGAACCCCGGTGGGCTCTCCAACACCTCGACCGGTGTCGTCCCTGGTCTCGGCGGCTTCACGCTGTTCGGCGAGAGGGGC
>PAHO01000008.1 GCA_002705085.1 Phycisphaerae bacterium
AGCACCAGTTCAACCGCTTTCGAATCGGCAGGTCCAACAATGCGGGACGACTCTCGGTAACCCACACGAAGAAACGCCAAAACGACCAAGACGGCCGTGGTCACGACCAAAAGGCCACGTGCCGCACCAAAGGCTGGGGCAAGAACCGAGTTTTGAAACCCGCGTCGCATTCAAAAAAATTATAATTGGCAACCATGAACATCATCACCGGTGTATTGGTTTCTTCCTGTGTGATCTACACCTTCAACGGGGACATCCAATTCGTTCACGCTGGCTGGCCGCCTGATGTTGCGGTTGCGGCCATCTCCACCGACCGGGTTCAGCGGACCCCAGAGCATCTCCAAGCCACGCCTTTGGATGATGATCGGTGGTCCGTCCGCTTCTCAATCAAGGATCCGAATGCTCAGCGGATGCGTCTGGCCGGTTCTTTCAACATGTGGAACCCCAACGAAGGGGAGATGGCCAAGAGCCCGAGCGGAGAGTGGACCTTGACGCTTGAGCTCTGGGACGACACGCACCTGTACAAATTTGTCCGAAACGACGGTGAGTGGCAACCTGATCCTTTGAATGACTTTCGAGCCCCCGATGGGCACGGGGGACAAAACACGATCATCGCTTTGGGTGCTGAAGCCCTGCTGAACCCCAACCAAGCCAAAACCGGTGACGGTGCCATCGTCGGCGCCGCACTCCGGCACAACCCAACCGACTGGCGTGACCTACAGCCCTTCGGCGATCAGGGGTTCGACGTCTCGACCCAAACCCTGCGCAATGATGTCGAGAAAGTGTGGATCGTTTTCGATGATGGCCACACCCAGCCACTAAAGCCCAAGGGCGGATCGGATCTATTCGACCGGTGGACCACTAGGCTTTCACCCGATAGAGAAGGCCACCAATACACTTTTGTGTTCCAAGACGGAGAACTCCGAGTGCGACATCCAGACGTGTACCAACTCGACCAAGCTACTGCCCCCAACATCCGCACGCCCGATTGGGCCAAGGATGCCATTTGGTACCAAGTCATGGTGGAGCGGTTCCGTGACGGTTCACCTCTCAACAACCATGACCCCGTTCGCCCCTGGACCTTCCCTTGGTACCAATCCAGTCCGTGGGAAGGGAAAGACGGGCAATCTTTCTACAAATACTTCGTCTTTGATCGACATTACGGCGGAGACCTGCAAGGCCTGCAAGAGCAACTCCCCTACCTCAAGTCTCTGGGAGTGAACGCGATCTATTTGAATCCAATCTTCCAGGCCAGCACCCATCACAAATACAACGCCACCGACTTCCGGCACATCGATGAGCATTACGGCACCGGCGAGCCGGACTTTACTGAGACGATTGCTAAAGAAAACTTGACCAATCCATCATCGTGGACGTGGTCCAAAAGCGACGAGTTCTTCTTGCAGTTTCTCCGCGCGGCCAAAGGCCAAGGCTTCCGGGTCATCATTGACGGTGTCTTCAATCATGTCGGAACCGCCCACCCCGCCTTCGTCGATGTGCAAAAGAACGGTCAGAACTCCCCATTCGCCGATTGGTTCAGCATTCGCAGCTGGGATCCCTTTGAGTACGACGGCTGGGCTGGCTTCGGCGAGCTTCCCGCCTTCCGTAAGAACGATGAACACGGGCTCGCTTCCGAGTCCCTTCGGGAACATATTTTCGCCATCACCAAACGCTGGATGGACCCCGACGGTGACGGCGATCCGTCCGACGGTGTCGACGGTTGGAGGCTCGATGTGCCCGAAGAAGTGCCCATGGCTTTCTGGGTGGAGTGGTGCGCCTACGTCCGGTCCATCAACCCTGACGCGTACATCGTGGGGGAAATCTGGAAGGCCAAGCCCGAGTGGCTCGATGGCCGAACCTTCGACGCGCTCATGAATTATCCCTTCGCCGAGATCGCGCTGGAGTGGATTGGCAATCAAGAGCAGAAGATCTCGGCCTCTGAGGCGGCTCGGCGATTCGCCGACCACCGGGAGTCCTATCCCTCGGAAGTCACTTACGCCCTGCAGAATCTGGTCGACAGCCACGACACCGATCGACTGGTCTCCAAATTGCACAACCCCGATCGCGCGTACGACAGCGGAAACCGAGAACAAGAAGACCAAACGTACGACGGCTCGAAGCCCCCGGCCCGTGCCTATCAACAAGCACGACTGGTCGCCCTCTTGCAAATGACTTCGCCCGGAGCCCCCATGATCTACTATGGCGATGAAGTTGGCCTTTGGGGTTCCGACGATCCCAACAACCGCAAACCAATGCTCTGGAAAGACCTCGAGCCCTACGAAGAGTCTGGCATGGCGGTGATGGATGATCATCTGGCGTTCTACCAGTCCGCGGTCGCGCTCCGAAACCAGTACGCCGCCCTGCGGACCGGCTCCATCGAGACCATCCTGACCGATGACGAACAAGATGTCATGGCGTTTGTCCGTGAAGACGATGCCAGCCGGCTGCTGGTGATCCTGAATGCCCGCGACGCAGCGGCCAACCTGTCGGTGCCCGTTGATGGCGAATGGGAACGCGTCTTCGGTACCGCCAGCGGCACTCCCCAAGATTGCACAGTGCAAGGGATCTCTGGGGCGGTCTACCTTCACTCCAAGCCCTAATCATGCCGCACCGCATCCATCCACTTTTGGAAGAACGGACCGCTGGCGTCCTGCTGCACCCCACCTCACTGCCCGGCGCGCGCGGGACCGCTGGGGTTGGTGATCTTGGACCCGCGGCCCGAAAGTTCTGCGACTGGATGCATCGCGCTGGTCTGAAGCGTTGGCAAATGCTGCCCATCGGTCCCGTCGGTGCCGGGGACTCTCCCTACAGCGCGCTTTCAAGCTTCGCGATCGAGCCCATGCTGGCTTCCCTGGCCGACCTGGTTTCAGATGGGTGGCTGCCCGCCTCGGTCCTTCGACAATCAGAAGGTCAGAAGAAGGCTGAACGCGGGGATCGGTCCTCTTGGTCCCGGGCTCGCAAGCATAAGCTTCCTTTGCTGGAGCAGGCCTACTTCAACTTCCGTCAACAAAGCAGACGGCATCGTCGCGCCAGCACGCAGTTCCAAACCTTTCGGAAATGCCAATCGCACTGGCTCGACCCTTGGACAGACTTTGCCGTCCGCCAAGCCGACCCGAAGAGTTCGAACATCTCAGCCCATCCTGAATACCACGCATTTGTGCAGTGGATCTTGGATCGTCAGTGGCACGCATTGCGGAAGTACGCACGCAGCCTCGACATCAAATTAATTGGAGACTTGCCCATCTTCTGTGGAGCCGACAGCGCTGATGTCGAAGGCAACCCCGAACTGTTCCGGTTGGACCGCTCGGGCCAACCTCAAGTGCTGACAGGCTGCCCACCCGATCCCTTTGCGGTGGACGGTCAACTGTGGGGGCACCCCCACTACCGATGGTCGGCCCACCGCAAGGACCACTTCTCATGGTGGACCGAGCGGGTGAAGGTAACGCTGGACCGATTCGATCTCGTGCGCATCGACCACTTCATCGGATTTGTTCGAGCCTACGAAGTGCCCGGAAACGCCCAAAACGCCCGCAACGGAAAATGGGGACGAACGCCCGGTCGTGAGTTGCTCACGCAGTTGGCCAAAGAACTCGGGCAACTTCCCTTCATCGCGGAAGACCTCGGCGACATCACCGCCGCGGTCCACCGGCTCCGCGATGAATTCGAACTTCCAGGCATGCGCATCTTGCAGTGGGCCTTCTTTGATGCCGAGGGTGGGTCGAATGATTTGCCCCACCACCATCCCAAGCACTGCGTGGTGTACCCGGGGACCCACGACAACGACACCATCCAAGGGTGGCACCAAGGCCTCGACCGAGCCACCAAAAAGAACCTCCTGAGCTACATCGGTGAAGGCAGCCAGCTCTCGCCGAGTGACATGCTGATCCAAGTGGCTCTCCACAGCCCTGCAAACACCGCCGTCATCCAGATGCAAGACTTCCTCGGTCACGGTCGCCGATCGCGGATGAATGTCCCCGGCCGTCCACAAGGGAATTGGCTCTGGCGACTGAAGTCCTCTGACCTCAAAATGGCCCACGCCTCCAAGCTGCACACCCACATCAAAATGTCGGGCCGCTAAGCCCACCCATCTTTTAGTCAAGAAAGAACACCATGCCAAAGCAAGCATCAACCAAGACCTCCTCCGGGACTGACCGGGTGATCGGTCGACTTTTGGCCGTCGCAGAGAACCTCACTTGGACGTGGCACGAGCCCGCCCAGCGGCCATTTGCCATGCTCGACCCCATCGCATGGGAAACCACAAACCACGCTCCCATCGAGACGATGCTCCAAACCAGTCGAGCCCGCATCGAAGCCGTTGCGGGTGATCCGAACTTTCTGCAGGTCCTGAACGAGGCGGAGCGCACGCTGGCCAAAGCCGGCTCGCAACCCAAATGGTTCAACAAGAACCATCGGGGGCGAGATCGCAAGCTCAAGGTGGCGTACTACTGCTCTGAGTTTGCCATTCACGAATCCATGCAGCAATACTCGGGCGGCCTTGGGGTCTTGGCTGGAGATCATCTCAAGAGCGCCGAAGACTTGGGCGTCCCCATGGTTGGGGTGGGCCTCTTGTACCAACACGGCTACTACCGGCAGCACTTCGAGCAGGATGGTAGTCAACGCGTGCTCTATCCCCAGTACGACTTTGACTGCTACCCGATCGAAGAAACCGGCATCACCGTTTCGTGCCCGATTGGGACCAGAACCGTGATCGCCCGGGTGATGTGCATGCATGTCGGATCGACCCCCATCTTGCTCCTCGACGCCAACTTGCCCGAGAATCGCAAAGAAGATCGGAAGTTGACGGAGGGCCTGTACAAGGGCGATGCCGATCTCCGCATGCGTCAACAGGTGCTCTTGGGGGTAGGCGGCGCGATGGCCGTCGAAGCTGCGGATTTGGGTGTGACGGTTCACCATCTGAACGAGGGCCACGCCGCCTTTGCCGCCATGGAGCGGGTCGCACGGCTGGTGGAGCAAGGACATGATCTTGCGGACGCGATGGCCACGGTCAGGGAAACTACGGTCTTCACCACCCACACCCCAGTGCCAGCCGGGCATGATCGATATGACCCCGCCGCGGTACGAAGGGTCATTGGCAAGGTCATTCGTCGCGCGGGCATTGCCCCGTCCACTTTTGTGGACTTTGGTCGCGAACGTCCCGGCGACAGGCAAGAATCATTCTGCATGACCGTCTTGGCCTTGCGGTTCGCCAACCACGTCAACGGTGTTGCCAAACTCCATGGTGAAGTCAGCCGTGACATGTGGGTCGGCGCGTTCCCCGAACTCGACCAACCCAAAGATGTCCCTATTGGTTCGGTCACCAACGGCGTGCATCCCGGCACGTGGATGGACCCCGCCGCCCAAGCGTTCTGGATCAGGCACATCAAGCTCGACCAGAGCATGCAAACCCCTGAGCAGCCGCAATGGAAGAAGGCCGCCAAAGTGGATGCCACAAAAGCATGGGAACTCCGCAATCTACTCCGAGCGCGTTTGGTTCGGTTCGTTCGGGAGCGGTCCGTGCGTCAAGCGGTAGCAAACGGCGCTGGACCAGACGAGGTTCTTGCCGCAGGACAAGTCCTGCAAGAAGATGCACTCACCATCTGTTTTGCCCGGCGGTTTGCCACCTACAAGCGTGCGCCACTAGTCTTTCGGGACACCAAACGATTGGCCAAAATCCTGAACAACCCCGAACACCCGGTACAATTGATCTTTGCCGGAAAAGCGCACCCACGGGATGCTGAGGGCCAGGCCTTTGCCCAAAAGATCTTCAAGATGTCACGCCGACCCGAATTCATTGGCAAAGTTGTGGTGCTGGACGAGTACGACATGCGGGTTGGACGGGAACTGACCTCAGGCGCTGATGTGTGGCTCAACACCCCCATCCGCCCCCACGAAGCCAGCGGCACCAGTGGCATGAAACCACCAATGCACCTTGGGGTGAACTGTTCGATTCTCGATGGCTGGTGGCCCGAAGGGTTTGACGGAAAAAATGGGTTCGCCATCGTTGGATCGCCCTCCCGCTCCGGCGCGGCAGCTCGCGACCAAGCCGACGCAGAAGCCCTCTACGCGGTGTTGGAAGACGAACTCATCCCAGAATTCTTCTCCAGAAACCGGAAGGGACTCCCAACCCGCTGGATGAAGCGCGCCTTGCGGAGTGCCGCTACCGTTCCCGGGGCATTCAGCACCCACCGTATGGTTGGTGACTATGTGGACCAGGCCTACTTGCCTGCCCACCGGAACAAGCCGGCCAAATAGCAGGTAGTGAAATCACTCCGAAGGTCCATCCACGGCAATCGATCCGCACCAAAGGGAATCAACCCGACGAAAAGAACACCAAGCCGACATACAGCCCCACGGCCGCCAAAGCGATCATCATCGCAATAGGCTTGGCCATGGACCAAGGATTCATGTCCACGGGTGAAGCACATGATTGCGGGTCTTCAGTGTGCACTCGAGGTTGACCAAAGAAAACCACCACTGTGGCAAAAGCCAACGCCACACTGATGCCGTAGCCATGGAGCCAGTGGTACCAAGTGGGCCATTGCAGATCTGAAATCAGAACGTCGGCAAAGGTGAATACAGCGTAAGAGAGAACCCCCACCGCCATGGCCGCCTTCGCCCCACGAGCATTGGCCTTTCGGGTCAAGATACCCATCAAGAAGATCACAATGATGGGGACGCTGTACAGCCCGTTGACCTTTTGCAGATAGTCAAAGATCGACTGCATCTGGGCGAGCAGAGGCGCGACGATCATGGCCAAAATGGCAATACCTGCGGCAAAGATCTGTCCGGCGGCGACCACCCGCTTGTCATCGGCGCTCTCGTTCACCCGGGCCGTCATCGGTCGGTAAAAATCGATACAGAACAGCGTCGAAGCCGAGTTGAGCGCGCTGTTGAAAGAGCTGAGAATGGACCCCACAATCACCGCGCCGAAGAGACCCAACGCCCACTTTGGCAGAACCGCGCGAACCAGTACCGGATAGACCGTGTCGGCTTGGTCGATCTTGAGGGTGTCAGTCAGGTGCAAGGCAATGATGCCCGGCAGACAAAGCATCACCGGCCCAAGAATCTTGAGGCTTGCGGCAAACATCAAGCCTTGCTGGCCAGACTTGAGATCACGGGCCCCCATGGCCCGCTGCACAATCACCTGATTGGTGGACCAGTAGAACAACTGAATAAACATCATGCCGGTCAATAAGGTCGGCCAAGGCACCGAGACCTGAGCACCGTCTTGGTTGAGGGTGGTCAACGGATTGAGGGCTTCGGGCTTTTCCTGCACCAGGATGGATAGGCCCCCGGCAATCGAACCTTCCCCCAGCAGGTTCAGGGCAAGCAGCGGCACGGCCACGCCGCCAACCAAGAGACCGACGCCATTGATGGTGTCACTGACGGCCACGGCACGGAGTCCACCAAAAATGGCGTAGCCACTGCCGAGAATGCCAATACCCACCACCACAAGCCAAAGATCAAGCTCAAGACCAAACATCCCGCGAACGGCAAGCGCACCGGTGTAAAGCACCACAGGCAACAGCACCGCGACGTAACCCGAGAGAAACAACGCTGACACCACCCGGCGGGTCATGCGGTCGTACCGCTGCTCGAGGTAACCGGTCGTAGTAGTAAAACCACTGGCCAAATACTTAGGCAAGAAGAGTAGGGCTGTGGCGATCATCGCAAACGCGGAAAGAACCTCCCAAGCGATGCCCACCAGTCGACCGTCTTGAAAGACAGCACCATTCAGGCCGACCAATTGTTCGGTTGACAAGTTGGTCAACAAGAGGGATCCCGCCACCACAGGCCACGCCAACGAACGCCCACCCGCAAAGTAGTCCTCGATGGCGTTTTCTGATCGTTTCATACGGCGGACAAAGAACACCGTGCCCACCGCAACTGCGGCGGTGGCCAGAATGAATGAAATCATGGTCCAGTTCATGCGATTGCCCTCAGTGCCCTAGGCAGCCATGGATCATGCCGACAGAGGCGTCGACTTCCAAACATCGAGCAAATGGGCCAAGGCTCTGGATTCTTGGTGATCGACTTTTGGATATTCCATGGCGAGTCTCTTACTCTCAAGGGCTCGGCCCACGGCCTGAGCCTGCATGCCAAAACAGCACATGTCGGCTGAAACAGGGGTTCGGACACACGATCCATCGGGTCGGATCACGTCGATGGCCCCCTGGCGGCCATCACGGCGACCTTCAGGAAGAAAGACAGATGGAAGGACGAGAACGCCTTCGGTGCCATCGATCCGAAGTCCGAACCCCAGATCGCGATGAAACGAACACTGCAACCTGGCTCGGAGTCCCGAATCAAATCGAATCTCGGCTTCGGAATCGAGTTCGACATCCCGGTCCGATCGCACCTCTGACGAAACATCAAGATGCGTGACCCCACCATCCCCACCAAGCATCCGATCAACGAACAGAGCGGCCGAAACCGGGTACCCCCCAATGTCAAGGATGGACCCGCCCCCCAAGGCTGGAGCAAGAATGCGTTCGGGAAGGTGGCCCGCACAAGAGACACCAAACGAGGCCACAACCTGATGCACTTCGCCGATTGTCCGGTCCTTCAAGAACGTGGCTAACGCTTCAATCTGAGGATGAAACCGATACATCCAACCTTCAACCAGAAGCGTGGATTGTCGCTGGGCCAAATCGATCAAACGGGAAGTCTCGGCCGGAGCGACTGTCATGGGTTTTTCGCACAGCACGGCAATCCCGCGCTCTAGAGCACCCTCCACCGCCTCAGCATGCGCGGGGTGGGGCGACGCGACATAGATCACATCAACCTCGCCGGGCTGCAACAACCCATCCAGTGAGTCTGCCGGGCGACCGCCGAATTCTCGGCAAAAGGCTTCACGACGACCGGGACGGCGCCCGTACACCGCCGCGACAGCGCCAAGGTTGTACTTCGCGAGCGCCCGGGCAAAGACATGGGCGATCTCACCCGGACCAACAATGCCCCACCGCGGCTTGGGGGGCAACGAACCCCTCGTCACGCCAGCACCTGCCGGATCGGCTCGGCCCCTTCAACCCCGACCAAAGATTCATCAAGCCCGTTGTGGAAGTACGTGAGATTGTTGGGATCCATGCCCATGAGATGAAGAATGGTCGCGTGGAGATTTTTGACATGGAAGCGGTCACGAACGGCTTTCGCGCCCAACTCGTCGGTTTCACCCACTGAGATGCCACCTTTGATACCACCTCCCGCCATCCACATGGTGAATCCCCATGAGTTGTGGTCACGCCCGGTTTGGTTTTCATATTCCGCGGTGGGCTGCCGACCAAACTCACCTCCCCACACCACTAAGGTTTCATCGAGCAAGCCGCGCTGCTTAAGATCTTTCAACAAACCCGCAATAGGCCGATCGGTTCGTCCTGCATGCCTAGTGTGGTTGAACTCGAGATCGCCATGCGCGTCCCAGTTGTCATCGTTGTGCCCACCTCCGGAATACAACTGAATGAAGCGAACGCCACGTTCCACCAGCCGACGGGCCATCAAACATTTGCGCCCAAAAGGATCGGTCTCCGCTTTTCCGATCCCATACAGATCAAGAATGCTCTGACGCTCTTGACTAAGGTCAACCGCTTCCGGGGCCTCACTCTGCATGCGATAGGCCAGCTCAAACTGATTGATCCTGGCGTTGAGCTCTGGATTGTCTGAGCGGCTCGCACCATGCAATAGATTTTCGGTCCGAAGGTGATCAAGCAGTTCCCGCTGAAGAGGGCCCTGCAAATGCTCCGGCGGGTCCAAAGCAAGAATGGGTGGGCCTTCCGATCGAAGTTGGACCCCCTGGTGGGAGGCAGGCATGTAGCCACTTGTCCAGTTCTTCGCCCCACTGATGGGGCCGCCTGTCTCATCCAGCATGACCACGTAGCCCGGGAGGTTCTCATTGGCGCTGCCGAGGCCATAGTTCACCCATGACCCAAGACTGGGGTGACCGCTCGTGATGCGACCACAGTTCATGTTCAACAGAGCCGAGCCGTGGATAGGACTCTCGGCGTGCATCGAATGGAGAAAAGCCATGTCATCAACACATTCACCGAGACATGGGAACAAGTCGGAGACCATTTTCCCACACTGACCTCGGGGTTTGAAGTTCCATTTCGGACCCACGATCCGGCCACCAGCACGCTTGCCCTGTCGACCGAAAGTTGGAATATCAATGGTCTTGCCGTCGAGACCGTACAGCTTGGGTTTGTGGTCAAACGTGTCGACTTGGCTGGGACCGCCGTACATGAAGAGGAAAATGACGCTCCGAGCCTTGGGCGCATGGGTGAGGAATGGACGGTGCGGATCGGCTGCGAGATTTGGGGAAAGACCATGAGCCGCCTGGGCTTGATCAGCAATCCACGCGTCACCGAGCAGGTTGGCCAAAGCGATGCCGGTGAATCCACCACCGGCCTGCCACAAGAATTCCCGGCGGGTGCGGCCACAGAAATGTGATGGATGATCGTGCATTCAGTCAATCCACATAAATTCGTTGGCATTCAAAAGGCCAAGGGCAAAATAGAGCAAGGCCGAAGCCTCGGAAAGGTCAAAATCTTTCGAGATACGCTGCACGAAGTCGACGTGGCGGTCCACTTCTTCTGAAGACGGAGCACGACCAAAAGCCAGTCGAATGCCCCGTTCTATTTGCTGCGGAAGACCGGACGCCTCCTGTTGCAAACGATCCGAAAAGTGAAGAGCGGCGTCGTTGACAAAGTTGCCATTGAGCGTCAAAAGAGACTGCGTCGGCACATTGGTATCAAACCGCACCAAACAGGCAGAATCAGGCGAAGGCTGGTCGAAGCTTTCAAACAATGGGAATCGAAGAGACCGTTTGGCAAAAACGTAGATGGATCTCCGGTTGGCCTCATCGGTGGAAGACCGCCCCCAAGCCTCGTTGGGTCGGGAAGCGGTGGCCAAAACTTCGGGTTCTATTTCGGGGTAGACCGAAGGGCCGAACATCTTCCGGTTGATCTGACCTGAAACTTGCAAAACGGCATCGCGATATTGCTCGGCCGTGAGACGACGAGGATCGCGACGTTGAAGCTGGTTGTTGTTGCGGTCGGTTGCCAAAGCGATGTCACTCGCGCGAGATGACATCCGGTAGGCCCGGCTCATCATGATCTCGCGGTGCATGGCCTTGAGGGACCACTTGTGGTCGAGCACCCGAGAGGCCAAGTGCTCCAAGAGTTCCGGATGGGTGGGGCGCTCTCCCAAACGGCCGAAGTCTCCGGAAGACCGCGCGAGACCTCGACCAAAATGGCCCTGCCACAGTTTGTTGGCCAAGACACGAGCCGTGATGTCTTTCGCATTGACCGTCAACCATTCTGCGATCGCGCGGCGCCGGCCTGAAGAGTGCTTCAAACCGTCGGCGTCGAGATCAGGCTGACCAGCCCAAGCAAGAACAGCAGGGATAGCTGGCTCAACCCGATCACCTTCTGCATGGGCACTCCCGCGAAGGTGGATGTGCTGGTCGGGGCTCTGGACCCCATACTCGGCAACAACGAGAGCTTCGTAAGGTTCAGCCACTGGGGCCTGCTTCAGACGATCCATGGCATCAATGAGGGATCGAACGGCCCCATGTTCCGCCGAACCGCCACGAATGACGGATCGAAGACGCTCAACCGTTGCCTCAGATGAATCCAACCACCCCGTTCTCAAGCCAACATCAATGTATTGCCCACCGGTGGATTGGCGACAGAGGACCACCAGGGTGTTCGAGCCAACGACCAGAGCGTCCAGTGCGGACGAGGGAAGTTGCACGTCAATGTAGTCGGTTCGAAACCCATCAAAGGCAGCTACCTGAATGCCATTCAAGAAGACCAGTGCGTCCTCGTCGTGGTGGATGGAGAGCACAAGACCATCCGGAAGATCACGCAGCACGAAGTCGTGCCGCAGGGAAATCTCTTGTGTGCGCCATGGTGATTGAACCAACGCACCCGGGGTCGAGGCCGCCCCAAAGCCGCCCCGCCCTTGGGGCCATGCAGAGTCATCGTACGCTTGGGCGGACACACCGTCTGGCTGGGGTTGGTCCCAGTACCGCCAGAGCGTCCCTCCATCCCGAGCGTCAGGAAGGAGCGTCTGGGTTGGCGTACGAGGGAGCGCTAGCTCTTGTGCTTCGGCAATAAGTTCGTTCTGGATTCGAACAACTTTCTCATCACGATCTTTGGCCGAAAGAAATTCTGGACCGTGGCCATCCGCCACCAGACGAACACTTTCGGGACGGCTTGCCCACGCATGGTTGTCCCCGTAGCCGGTGATGTTGTTGAAGTAGGCGGTGAATGCAAAATAATCACGTTGCGAGATCGGATCCGCTTTGTGGTCGTGACACCGCGCGCAGCCAAGCGTCATACCCAACGCAAGCTGCGCGGTGGTGTCCACGATGTCTGCAGTTTGATTGGCTTTAGCCTGAATGCGATCAGCAGGCTCATCATCCCAGACTCCAAGTCGAAAGTATCCGGTCGCCAATTCGGGAGAAACAGGATACTCCTGTCGGTCAGACAGCGTGTCGTATTCGTCGCCGGCAAGCTGGTAACGGAGAAACGCGTCGTACGGAAGATCTTCATTCAAAGCACGAATGACCCAATCTCGGTACCGCCAGATATTCGGCTTTGTGCTGTCGCGCTCGTAACCGTTGGTTTCGGCGAACCGAACTTGATCCAACCAAAATCGTGCCCAGTGCTCGCCGTAGGCCGGCGAATCCAGCAGACGATCAACCGCCGCGGCCCAGGTTGCAGAAGGATCTTGTCGCCAAGCCAAGACAAACGAATCGGTCTCTTCCGGCGTCGGTGGCAAGCCAATCAAATCGTAACTGGCACGACGCAGCAATTGCTCCGGAGACGCCTCGTCAGCCGCAGCCAAACCGAGAGCAGAAAGGTGTTCGTCGAAAAGAAGGTCAATCGCTTCACTGGGGGATGCAAGATTAAGGTCCGCATGCTTCGGTTCGGCGAGAGGTTGATAGGACCACCACCCGGTGGCGGCATCACTGGTGCGATCAAGAACCGGAGAGGGTTCCGGGAATTCCGCAAGGACGCCCTCGGCATCCTTGGGCCAATGGGCACCAGACAGGACCCAAGACTCCAGCAGCATCCGCTCGGTCTCGGGCAGCATTCCCGACGGAGGCATGGCCAATTCGGGATTGTCGTACGCAATGACTTGCAGAAGCAGACTGCTGGCCCAATCGCTCCGGTCCACAACTGCGCCCCGATCACCACCTCGAGCAAAGGCCGACGCATCGGTCATCACCAATCCGCCTTGCACCCGTTCGCCACCATGGCACGGCAAACAGCGGGACTCGATGATCGGGCGGACATCGGCCCAGTCTGCCCCAACAGCCACCGCCCTGTCGCTCCAAGAAGCGAGCACCGCACAGATGGTCAGCAGCGGCCATGGAATGGTTCGCATGCACAAAAGATAGCAGTCCGAGACCAAGGGGAAAGAGGTTGATCGCTGCGAAGACGTGAGACAAAAAAGCCCCGGACGAACCGGGGCTTGAAAAGAACACTGATGCAGCGAGAGGCTTACTTTTTGGCCCGCTGGGTGGTGTAAGAGCCTTCGCTCCAGCTGAGCTTGTGACGCTTGCCATTGAGCGACATACCGGTCCATGAGTTGGTGATCGACTTCGGCGTCACCACTTGCTTGGCCTGGGTGCTCATCGTCAAGTCGTGGTACCGGTTGCCTTCATGGTTGGAGATGATGGTGACCGTATCACCCGACTTGGAAATAGACTCCACGGATCCATGGATCACCGTGCCATGATCATCCAAATACATGGTGGCGATGTGATCATGATGCGCATCCCAGTACCACACAAAGAGGCTGGAACTGGTCCACTCCCCGCCTGAAGCCGCTTGCTCAAAGCGTTCGTATTTCAACACGTGTTCCCCAGCAGCCCATGAAACGACCGTCCTGGATCGAGACCCGTCTGGATTTGTTGACATCCAGGTTCCCGGCAAGCCGGCATCGGCCAACATGGCCTTGGTGGGCTTCACACGGCGGTCAATCGTGACCCATGGTGCGTCGGAGGACCCTTTGACTTGGTAAGAATTTTCTCGGGTGTTGCGGCCGGTGTACTTCGTGCGCTGAACGTACGTGGTGGTCTCGCCGCGTGACATCTCGGTGTATTCCCAAGTCAGGGTGTCGCCGGTGGCTGAAGTGAGGACAGAACTCCCATGGAACGGCTTGCCCATGTCAAAACCAGAAAACGTTCCGACGACGGTCCCCCGCTCGGCATCCCAAGTCATCACACCCGATCCGGTCGAGATGATGGTGCCATCTTCGGCTTGCATCTGACCATGGTCCACAAGGCGACCAGTATCGACATCAAATTTTGACGTCATGGTGTGGGTGTACTCCAAGCCACTTGGGACCCCTGCCCACATATCTTTCGTGACTCCAGATGTCTGCCACTGGCCGCAAACGCCACGATCGAGGTTCCAGTTGACGAACTCTTCCATGGAAGAGGGGAGCGATTCAGCTGCGGCCGAGACCGAAACAACAAGCGAGAAAGAAATCAAATGTGTGAACAAAACAACCTCCTAGTTCGGAACTCGTGGCAAGCGACGCCACATTAATTTTCCGATGAACGGGTACCATCGTCCAAGTTGACTGATTCAGCAACCCAGTTTGCCGGTTGAGGTAAGCAAAGCGAAAATGGTGTCCACCAGATGTTAAAAAACCCACCAAAATCAACCAGATGGGGTTTTGAATCCAAGTTGCAATTCCTGATGGTCATGCTGACCTTCAGCGTCAATGGACCTCTAGCGCTGTGGATTTCCGGACCTGTTCTCGAGAGCCTTGGTATCGAACGCGATTCGTCGTCACCGTGGGTGTTTTGGCCCCTGAGAATTCTGGTCATGACGCCGACCTACCAGTTGCTTTTGATCGTGACGGGGACGATTCTCGGACAACACCGGTATTTCTGGCCCCGCTTCACGAAACGATTGCGCTGGATTGGACTCTTTCGCCGCATCGAGTAGGTTCGAGGTATGGCTGATGCACACGATCAAGATTTGACAGCCCGAACGGGCTCCAATCTGTATCCCGCCACCATGCGGCAGCAGTTTGGAGATTTGTCGCTTGAGCTTGACGTTCCGGAAGGAGTGTGGAACCCCACGCCGCACGGCATCCATCTGGGCAACATGCTGATGAAGCTTGATTTCAGCAACGAGCATGTCTTGGAAATTGGGACCGGCTGCGGCATCCATGCCATTTTGCTGGCCAAACGCGGCGCTCGAGAAATCACCATCACCGAGCTCCATGCCGAGACCAACGCCAACGCCGTACACAATCTCAGAAAACACGGCGTGGAGATTCCGATCCACCAACAGGTTGCCGACTGGATTCACATCGAGGGGGCCAACCATCAAGGTGGGCCTTGGGACACCTTGGTGACCAATCCCCCCACGGCCAAGGCTGGCAAGCACTACCGCCGGTACTTCCACGACACGTTGATCTTGGACGCCCACAAACTGGTGAAGCCTGGTGGGCGGTTGATCTTCATCAACTCATCGATGATTGACATTCCGCGGACCATTGCCCTGATGGAAGAATGTGCCATGACGGTTCGCATCCTTGGCGAAACCAGCGGCCCGTTCCGCGACTACTACTTCGAAGATGAGCGGTACATGCTGGAAATGGCCCGAATTCCCGGGGCGTACCAGATGATCGATGGTGTACACCATGAACGACTGGTGGTCTTTGAAGCACGGCTACCGGATTCCGCTTCGCTCTGAACTGGAAGTCCCACAACAGATCTGGCCTCTGAGCCTCGCAGATCCTCAATTCTGCAGGGCCGGCTGAAGTTCTGATCCCCATTGGGCCGAAGGGGAAGAAAATCGTGCAGTATTCGCCACGATCAAGGACAATAACCAGCAGTCATGAACACGCCCAATGCAGTCGCGATGAACGGCCCCGGTGGACACCCTTGGCCCCTCTTCCAACTCTTTATGGTCGAAATGTGGGAACGGTTCTCGTTCTATGGCATGCGGGCCTTGCTCACGCTCTACATGATCAAAGGCTTCCTGCAAGCCGAAGACAGCCGGGCCTACAGCATCTACGCAGCCTACGGAGCTTTGGTCTACGCCACGCCGTACATCGGTGGCGTGCTGGCCGATCAGTTCTTAGGCAAGCGACGGGCGGTCATCATCGGTGGACTCTTGATGAGTGCCGGGCACCTGCTGATGGGGGTGGAAAACGAACCAGCGTTCTACCACGCGCTCGCGTTGCTCATCGTTGGCAACGGCTTCTTCAAGCCGAACATCTCCACCATGGTCGGGGAGTTGTACCCCAAGGGTGCCAAACGAGACTCTGGGTTCACGATCTTCTACATCGGCATCAACTTGGGCGCCGCCTTGGCCCCTATTGCGTGCGGCTACATCGGTGAAGCCTACGGATGGCACTACGGCTTCGGCCTGGCCACCGTCGGCATGCTCTCAGGCTTGGTGCTGTTCGTCTTGCCTGGCACCATTGGGGCCCTCCTGATGATGGTGACGGCCCTCAGCCTGAGTGTCGGCATGCTGCTGCTCCCGGTTGAATCAACCATCCAGGCCGGACTGCGTTGGCTGCTGGCGATCGCGTTGACCGCGGGTGGCGGTATCTCCGCCTTGTCCATGCTCAAGGGCGGACTTCCCGACTTTGTAGGACGTGCCCCTGACGGAGTGAAGAACATCAAAGGCAAACTGATCATGACTTTGGTGGGCATCTTGATCGCCATTCCAATCATCGCGCAAATGGTCCAACGCACCGAAATCTCTCGGTATTTCTTGTTCACCGCCGGATCACTGGCTTTCGGCTACATGATCTTGGAAGCGGCGAAGGCCACCAAGATCGAACGGGACCGAATGAAGGTCATCTTCGTGCTGATCTTCTTCCTGATGATCTTCTGGAGCTTCTTCGACCAAGGTGGATCATCCATCAACTTGTTCACCGACCGAAACGTTGACCGGGTCCAAGAATCCGCGGTGGTTGAAGCCGACGCGGTTGGAACCACCATTCAGGATCTCACCCTGACCCAAGAACAACTGGGGTACACGGTTTCCGGCGAAGTCATCACCATCGAAGTGGTTGATGGCGCCCGTGAATTGGCCCGCTATCAAGCAGAAAATGGTGAAGGCACCACTCCAGAAGCATCCGACACGAGCCCCGAAGCCAGCACCATCCAGAAAGCAATACTGCTGGCCCCAACCCTGATGGGAACGTTGGAAGCCAGCGGCGATGGTGCCCTCACCCGCGCGACGGTGGACTGGCCGGTCGAAGCCTCCCATGTGGGCATGGGCCTCGGGGAATCGGAACTTCGCACCAGTGAATTCCAAGCCGCCAACCCCACGTTCATTTTGATCTTTGGCCTGCTGTTCAGTGCCCTTTGGGGCTGGATGGGCCGCAAAGGCATCGAACCCTCGACGCCGACCAAATTTGCTTTGGGCATCGCCCAATTGGCACTGGGCTTTTTGGCCCTTTGGTGGGGCGCAAAAAACCATGACGATCTCGGCATGGTCGCGGTGGGCTGGCTCCTCCTGTCCTACATGCTGCAAACCACTGGGGAACTCTGTCTGTCCCCTGTGGGACTTTCCATGGTGACCCGGCTTGCGCCTGCCCGAATTGTTTCGACAGTCATGGGCGCATGGTTCTTGGGCACCGCCCTGAGCCACGACTTGGCAGGCCTGATCGCGAAATTGACCGCCATCGAGTCCACCGAAGGCGAGGCCGGGGTCCCGGTACCACTCGAAACCGTTGATGTTTACGCGGGCGTATTTGGCCAAATAGGCGTTGCGGCTCTTGTGGTCAGCGCGATTTGCTTTGCCATGGTTCCACTGCTGAAGAAGTGGCAACACGAAGGGGTTGAAGACGTGCACGCTCTCGGCAACTAAGAGCCTGCCGGAAGGTTCACAAGGTCGAGTCCGGCCGTGCTGGTCCATCCCTCTGCACCAGGCGTATCGCGGATGACATCGTCTCTCGAACCTCGTACGGTCGACGTCCTTGGCTTTCAAAGTAAGTACGCATCAGCAGCTCGGAAATCACTCCCAAAAGGAGAGATTGAACACCCAGTCCCGCAAACAGAGTGGTCAGTTCAGGCAGCGGGGTCCGGCTGAAATTGGTCCCGAAGCCAAACTTGAGAATCATCATGAAAATGAATGAAAGGATGGACAGTCCAAGTCCAAACAGACCCACTGTGCCGAACACATACACCGGACGCGTGAGGTAACGCTCCAAGAAGAGCACGACCAACAGGTCCAAACTGACTTTGATGACACGATCAATGCCATATTTACTTTGACCTGCCGATCTCGGATGATGGCGTACTGCGATCTCTGTGACCTTGGCCCCCTGCATGGCGGCATACAACGGAAGGAATCGGTGCATCTCCCCGTAGAGTCGAACGCCCTTCACCACGGCCGAGCGATACGCTTTCAACGAGCAACCATAATCATGCAAGACGACCCCGGTCACCTTGCTGATCAGTCGGCTGGCCAATCGGCTTAGAAAATTTCTTCGCACCGGGGCATCAAGCCGCTGCTTTCGCCACCCGGACACAACGTCCCATCCCTGGTTCAATTTGTCCAACAGTCGAGGGATGTCTTCCGGATCATTTTGCAAATCTGCATCCATGGGCACGATCACCTCATGGCGGGCGGCATCAATCCCGGCCTGCATTGCCGCGGTCTGCCCTGCGTTCCTTCGAAAGGAGAAAACGCGGACCCCAGTCCGTGTGTCAGCAATCTCACGCAGCACCGCAAAGGACCCATCGGTAGACCCGTCGTCCACGAAGATCACTTCGACGTCCAGTGCGAGTGTTTCCAGAACGGGCCAGAGCCTCTCACTCAACGCAGCCAAATTGGCCTCTTCTTGGAAGACCGGGATCACCACAGAAATAGAGCGGATGCGATCTGGGGACATGGGTGAACTCACTGGGGACGGATCAACCGGAGATCCATGGCCTTCCCCTCTGGGATGCAGTATCCGCGAATTTGTCGTTCAAGCACAAGATTTTCCGGCAAAGTGCCAAGGGAACCATCGTCCAAAAGCCAACGGTCAGGTCTTTCTTGGATCCACACCAGAGGAGCCTTCAGCCCCGTTGCCAATCGGTTACCGGTGGCAAAGATCAATGAAGGTTCTGAATACCCAACAGCGCCAAGCTCTGGACCGTCAGGAGATGCCGGCGAACGCCCGGAAGACGACTCTAAAGCCGAGATGATCGCGTTGGTGATCCACACACCTTCGTGGCCGGGCAAGGCCTGGGTGCAGAACGCACAACTTGCTGCAGCGACCGTGCCGGACGCTGCACAGACCGCCGCAGCCGCTCTCCCCAACACCACAAGGTGGACTGCCAATCCCAACATAAAAAAAGACACACCCAGAGTTACGCAAAACCAGAGGGACGACCCAGAGGCATAGGGATCAAGCTGTTCGTTGAGCATGGCATGGCCCCAGACCATCCAAACTCCAGCTGGCAAGAGCCCCCCCAAAATGCCCCAGAGGGAAACAAGCAACTTCCGGGGGCTGCCCTCAACTGGGCGCCACTCGGCCACTGCTGAGGCCAGCAGCAACGCCGCCAGTGGATACAACGGCAAGACGTGATGCCACTGCTTCCCCGGCAGAATCTCAAGCACAACCCAGCACGGCACAATCCAAGCCAAAAGGAACATCCTGGAACGATCGCGATCAACCCAACACAATCGCAACGCATCGAAGAAGAACAGCGAGAGCGGCCAGAGGAAGATGGGAAGCATCAACAGATGCAAAAGGGGGCGGCGAGCCGGAGCCTTGGCCTCATCTGCAAACGGCATATGAAAGGCTGCTTCAAAGCTTGACACGATGGACGACCAGTCCTGCACTGGCGTAACCACCATGAAGCCTGCCAAGAGCGCGGCCAAAGCAACGCCAAGGACCGTCCATGGGCGCATCCCGCCCAAGCGATGGAATGAGCGGTCAAACAGAACCAATGACAGGGCCGCAAACCCCAACATCAACGGCAAGGCCATCCCATTGATGAGCACACTGATGGCCACCACAAGACCGAGGGGCGTAACATCGCGGCGGGGAAGGGGCCGCGCACCTTCGGCCCGCCACATACGCCAGGCCAAAGAAGCGCCGGCCACCGTGGTTGCCATGAGCCACATATCGGGCTTGGCCTGTTTGGCATCCCACACCACCAGAGGGGCCGCGAGGGTGGCCAAAGCGGCGAGCCAGCCGACACGCCCATTGAACATGCGGCGGCCCAGACCAAAGATCAGGAGTGAAGCCACAACCGCCCCTAAGGCGGACGCCAATCGATAAGGAAGGATGTTGTCAGGGAGTTGCGTCAACTCAACGAAGGACGCCTGGATGTGATGAACCAGCGGAGCGGGGAAAGCATCAGGCCCGTTGATCCAGTTTGAGTGATCGGATGCTCCCGAATGGGCGCGTGAGATTTGGACAAATCGCGACTCTTCTCGGTCAAGGACTGGAAGTTGTGTGATGCCGGGCAACATCAGAATTGCGGCGGCGAGGAGCAGCGTCAAGATCGCTCCGAACCCCGAAAGGGGCAACCAGCTGACCCAGCGCAAGCGATCGACTGCTGCCATGGGGGCCATGCTACCGGTTGGATTGGAAATCCTGCGACCCCGTCAGTCAATGAAAGGCGCCCCCATTCGATCACGCATGGCAAATAAAAACCGGAGCCCGAAGGCTCCGGTCCGTTTGTTTGGCAAGTCAGAAAAGACTTACTTGCGGCGACGACGGCCGGCGGCTGCCAGACCAATCAATGCCAAAGCACCAGGTGCTGGGACCTGGGTCAAGCTCAACTGACGGTTGTCCATGATGACGGCACCCCAGTCGGCACTGTCACCATCGTTGTGGATTCCGTACTTGAACTCGATGGCAACTTCATCGCCCGTCAGCGTGTAGGTGCCAACAAGGTTTTGAATGCCTTCGGTCAACCAATCAAAGCTGTTTTGAGCTTGGATTTCAGCCTGCGATCCGTCGGCATAGGTGATGCCAAGGACAACATAGGCACGGTGGTTGGCCTTGTCGCGACCCAAGCCGTCACCAGCTGGGGTGTACATGTCAATGCTCCAATCAAGAACATCTCCGGCGCCCATCTTGCCCGTATCGAGGTTGATGGCGGAACCAGCACCTTGGCCGGCCCAAGGGGCGGAGTAGAACTTGTGCACCGCACCATCGAACAACCCATCGGGGGTATATGGATCGTCTGGGTTGTAGTCGTCATTCTCAAGCCAGAACTGACCAGCATCCCCGTAGGAATAGTTGTTCCATGCGTGCCAACCATCAACTTGCTGACCATCAGGGTGGACGAGGGTGTCCATTCCACTGGTGGCCTGAACGTACTGACCGGTGTAGTCGTAGTCAGGGCCACCGGCAGCACCGATGAGGTAACTGCTGGAATCCCAGGAGCTGGTCGCGAACAAGTCGATCGTGTTTGCAGAAGCAACAGTTGTTGTTGCTGCAACGATCAAAAGAGACTTCATCATTTTGAATTCTCACTTTCACTCTGAGAACCATCCTGTCGCGCGTGCAGGAAGAGTTCTTTAGAAACGAACAGAGGGGCAACATGCTTCCTCTGTCTCTCTCGTCTCCGAGTGCGCACCGTGTGGTGCATCGAGACAATGTAAGGCAAAAGATGAACGATCCAAGCCCGGATTTCGACATTTAAAGAGGAATATGAGGGAGAACGATTTCGCCATTTTGGGAGGCATAAAAAAAGGCCGCATGCATCATGCGGCCTTTTGAAGGTGCGATATGTCGCAATCAGTCTGCCAAGATGTCGCGTCCCAAGATTCCATCCGTCGTCAGGACGTGAAACGAGGTGTTGGCATAGTCATACGAGCCACCAATGTGGTAACCATCTGCCCCCCAGTTGCCGCAATCTCTGCTCCACAGACCGTATCCCGCCTGAGCAGTCACTCGCCCATCGGCCCTTTCCGCCTTACGAACGCCAACGGTCTCAATATGCCCATCATAGAACAGGGTTGCCGGGTTTGATTCCCAACCGTGGTTGAAATACCAAGGCTCACAAGCCCCATCATCAAAGGTGCCTGGGGTGAAGTTGGGGTTGCACGAACTTCGGCGAGCCTGCAACCAATGGTGCTCAATAATATGAGTCTTCAGTGACGGGTAACGGCACTGCCCCTTGCTGGGCGATCGGAAGCCACCGGGCATGGTCCAAGGGTTGGTCCACCCGCCTTTTTCCGGGTTCGCCATCACGCTTGGATTGAACATGGCCGCTGGGGAAAGAACGTACGAAGACCAGATTGGCTTCGCCAACACCGAGGTCATGGCGGTGTCGTGGGCACAGAATTCGCCTGGATCGTCAAAGCACCCCTGCTTCTCGACCTCCCGACGCACCACGTTGTCTTTGGGGGCGAAGTAGATTTCATCGTAGTACTTTGGCGCCATATAGACGTTCCACTGGCGGCAATTGATCAGTCGAAACGAACCAAAGTATTCGCCGGAGTAGTAACCGCCTCCAGAAAAAACAATGGGCTGCACCATGCCTCTGGTTTCCGGGTGACCACCGTCGACAGGCCATTCGAAGTACAGGTACTCCCCGGTCGGCGCCGGAGGAAAGCCTGCTCGCACATATCCCCATCCCAAAATGACACCTTGGTGGTTGATGCCATTGTGTGCGTTGCGGTACGCGGGGAACGCCTGGTCAGCATTGTTGGCGTACTGGGCAATGTTGTCTTCGAGCAGGGTGAACTGCCGGTCGTTCCATTCAGCGGCGTAGGAATCGCTCCCCGCACCCATGTTCCGCAAATTGGCCATGGACTGGGTGAGTTTGGCCTGATCTCTGGCTTTACCAATCGCGGGCAGCAAGATCGAAACCAGAAGGGCAATGATGGCAATGACAACCAGCAGTTCAACAATGGTGAAAGCTCGACGTTGTTTCATGTTTGTAAGTATGTGGCAACAGGGAAAAAGAATCCAGCCACACCTCGAGATTTAGTACGAGCCGTAAGAATCGTCCGCGGGAGCGGCCAGCGAACGCACTGTTGGCTGGAGCATCCATCCGAGCAACACCACGATCAGCACCGCTCGAACAAGCCCTGAGAGCCAAGGAAGGCGGTCCCGGCCGGTTAAAGGGGGGCGAGGATCAAAAAACACCAGCACCAGAACCGGAAGCCCCGCCATGGCAGCCCATTGCCACCAAGGTGCTTCGGCGTAGTCGTAAGAAAAGCCACACCAAGCCAAAGTCGGCAACACCACGCCCAGAAGCATGGCTCCACTCCCCTCGGGTGAAAGGGCTTGAGGGGCCAAGACCAAGGCCCCAGAGATGGTGGCGGCCGAGGCGGCCAACACCATCAAGGTCGTGAATCCTCCATCAAACGCCATGGGCGCGAGGGCGACACAGGAGATCCACGCAGCAACTCCAACCAGACGCCCTAAGGAGCATGCCGAGGCAAGTATCCACAACCTAACCGAGGCCGCAACGCTCAATCCCAAGAGCCACTGGTCAGCCGCGTCCATGCCCGGAAACTTTCCGAAAAGACCAGCCAAGGCGCCAAGCGTCAAGGGGGCGACGTATTGGGTAGCCCCTTGGGGGAACAGAACAAGGACAGCGGATGCCAGGCCAGCACCAGCAAGTATCACGGGCAAACGATGCCAGTCGGAGAACGACGATGGCCATGCTCCTTCATAAGCAAAGCCGATCAATGTGGCGATGGGCACGACAAGGCCGCCCAGCAGACCAGACCACTTCGGGCGCTGCTCCGCTTTGAGAACCAGCAAGGTCGCCAAGAAGGCAATGCCGGGCAGGAAGATCGGAACAAGCAATTCAGCCAGCATTTGTTTTACTCCGCCTTGCGCTCATCAGCTTCAAGTCCGACCACCAACCTGACTTTGTCACCGATAGCGCCACGAAGGATTCGGATGCCAAAAGCATTCCGATTGATTTCAAGCGTGCACTCAAAACCGATTTTTCGACCTTGAGGGCCTCCACCAATTCCGGTCAACTCTGTCATGACGTCGACTTCACGGGTGACGCCAGCGATGGTCAAATCTCCTTTGAGCCGCCAGTGGGTCTCGTCAATTTTTTCTCCTGCAGAAGAGACAAAGGTCATAGCTTCATGCTCTTTGCCGTTGAACCACTTGGGACCCAGCATGGTGCGATCCAATTTTTCGCTTCCTGTGTCAATGCTCTCAACCGCGCATCGGACTTTAAGCTTCGGCGGATTGCTTCCGTCCTCATGATGGATAACGGTGCCGGTCACGTCGTTAAATCGGCCCCAAAACATCCCAGCATTCATGTGCTGCACCCGGAAAAGGCCAAAGGAATGCACGGGGTCGAGCTGCCATGCGACCGGTTGTCTTGGGGCTGGAGAACCTGCAGTCACTTGAGACAGAGGAAAGAGAACTAAAATCAATCCGGGTACCAATGCGGATCTCACAACCGAGGAAAGAATTTGCATGACCAAAGTCCTTTGAAATATGTTGAAGAAGCAAAATCAGACCCAACAACCCCCAAAAGAGGGCCAAAAGGTGTTGATTCTCGGCCCGTACACCATAACCTTATAAGTCAGGGGGAATTTTATGATCTCGGTTCTGATGCTGTGCGCGCTGTCCTCATTCCAGCAACTGGAATTCGGACCAACCATTCAACCCAGCCAAATATGGACGTCCAACGGGACCTTTGATGCGGCCGTAACGACAGCCGACGGAAAGCCCATCCAAGAGCATTGGACCAAACAAGGCCTCGACCGATTGAAAGAACCGTTGCCCGAAGGGCAGGGGCTCGCGCTCTTGTACGAACTTCCAACGGATGGAGTTTTGATGCTGACGTGCAAAGGGCACAACGCAATCTATGGCAACAACGTCACCCATCCGCGAGATCCCGGTGCAATTGGTGCGCACCAGTGGCCATTCCCTGTACAGAAAGGCGCAAACTGGATCTTTATCGAGGGAAACAGCAAGCCGCTCCTACTCTCGGCACGGCCGGTCGCGGAGACATCCAAAGCCACGGTCAACATTTCGCAGTACGACCGAACCATCCCACAAGCCATCGACCTTATTGAGACCAATGCCCTCGGCGCAATGGTGGTCAGCAATTTGACCGAAAAAACCATTCGCGAGTGTTCACTTTGGGCACGTTGCCTGTTCAAACCCAATGAAAAATATGTTGGGCGCCTTTATCCAGAGGACTGGAAGCCAGGAGAGTGGACCCAAGGTTCGACTTGTGATCTTCAACCGTACGCTTCTCAAAAAGTGGAACTTCGTTTGATGGGCCCCCCGCCGTTTAAAGTCGATCCCCAGCCGTACCCGTTCGAACTGGAATTGCGGACGAAGGACGGGGAAGTGTTGGGCAAATCCTCAGTCAATTTGGCCGTAAGAGAGCACAAGGATCGCACCTGGGAGACTTTTCGGTCAGAAATTGATGGAAGCATTCAACGCTGGATCAAAATCCCTCGGACCGGGAACCATCAGGGACCAAATCCAGCAATTTTTGTAGTGCCGCACATACGCCAATCGATCAGCAATCAGGCGCTCTCGTACGAGCCAAGTGAACAGCACGACACTTTTGTGTGTTGGGGCAGACGCCCAAGCCCGAACGGACACAATGATGAGTTTCGAAGAGAAGCACTGCTAGAGACAATCGAGGCGGCCATTGATCGCCACGGACTTGATCGGACTCGGATTGGACTGCTTGGGTTTGGAGAGGCAGGGCTGACCGCTTTTGAACTGCAAAGGCAGAACCCAAGCTTGTTCAGTGGTGTTGCGGCGGTTTCCACATTCCCACCGATCGACATGACCACAGGCTCAAACATCGTGCTCAATGAACTCCCAGGCCGCCTGTACCTGAGATGGGGGTCTGAGTATGGCGCATGCCCTCCAGATGCCAAGGAAAGGTATGAGTACCTGGCCGCTGCAGATCAACTCCGCATTGAGATCGTTGCTGGAGAAGGAGAATGGTGGGGACGAGAGACAGTTGATGTCCCTCAAATGCACGAATGGATTCTTGAAGGAAACGGCGATTTCCATTGGCAGAAATCTGAGGGAACAAAACTGCCTGAAAGCCAATCGGAAGCATGGACTGACTTAGACGCAGCCACTATTGATTGAATTCCTGAGAAAACAGAAACTTGGGCTTCAAGCGGATCCAGCACATGCAGCGATCAATCTGTGTCATTTGCATACAGAACGTGATCATCCTGTGGATGAGATGTAGCGAATTTGTATAGGCCACAGGGACGGGTCGTGAACGACTCAACCTGAAGAGTCGAACCGACAGCTCGCCCACATTGCTATCAACAAGTCAAACAAAACAAAGGAAAGGAACACCGCCAAATTCATCTTTTCTAAATTTCTAAGTCAACCCGTTTCAAACGGTTCCCTCCCATTTTTTGACTTAGGAGTCATAGCACCATGCAAAATAAAATCTTTGCGCTAACCACTCTCGTCGCGAGCACTGTGACACTCGGGCAAGAGCTTCCAAACCCAAACCCGGCCCCACAAGCTGACGGCACTCAAATCTGGTACGTCGGTAACAACACCCAGTATCCAGTCATTCAAGACGTCCTTGCAGCATGCTCTGACGGTGATGAAATCGTCGTCAACGGTGAAACTGGAACTGACAGTGCTCTTTACGTCGAAAGCCTCGTCATCGACAACAAAGACATGCTGACTCTTCGCCCACGAGTGCGACACGTATCTGTCACTGGTGGCGCTGGATTCATGGAATTCGATAACGTTGTATTCTTGAACCCTACTCAGGGATTCAACAATGACAACAAATATGCAATTCACATCTCAGGATCCCGAGGCTCTTACATTGGGAACCCACGTTCTGTCAATGAGTTGCTGAATGGCCAAGAAGCTGTGGTTGTCCTCGATGACCAGGCGGCTTTCTCCGAGCCTGCTGCTCCAGGCGCCACCACGAGAATCGCCCAAGGCTCTGATGTCGCTTTCACGTTCCGAGCACGTTCCTTTGACGATGTCAGCATTCTTCTGGATGGCTCGTCTTGCACTGTCTCTGACTGTGCGCTGGAGCCACGACAAGGTGTTGGCGGCGGATTGATGTCGTACAACGGTGACAACTCCACTGTGGTCGAATGCACAATTGTTGGATTTACCAGCACTGGCAACACCCACGACATCAGTGGACTTCCTGTGTGCGCTGTGTCCATGAAGGACTCTTCCACCACGATGGCTTCTTGCACCATTACCGGCAACTTCGGCGCGAACTCGGGCATTGTGAATCTTGATGGTGGAGCGCCTAGGTTTGAGAAAACCTTAATTGCGAGCAACAACGCTCAGGCCTCACTTGGCACAGTCATGGGCTCGGGTGGCTCTGCAGAGTTCATGAGCTGCTCATTTGGCAAACAGACAGACCCCGCCGTCGCCGGCGGCGGCACCGGCAACGTTTCAAACCTTGGCACCATCTACTGGGACGCTTCTGCATCCACAGGAATGTATGCGTTTACACATTGCGACTTTGACCGCAATACGACTGCGGAAGCCTCCCAAGGATGGGGCGAAATCGCTTACGTGTCTGACTCGACGGCAACTGGATCGGATCTTGATCCAAAGATTTCTTTCAGCGCTTGCGAGTACGTCACCGACGTGACCGATGATGGCCCATACGGCACCATGGATGGTTCAAATGGTGTTCCTGAAGAATCCGCCATCTACACCCCCTATCTCCCTGAGTATCGCTTGCACTCCGATTGGGGTGACAGCACCGACTGGGGCGTGGGTGGCGGGCCTGCATCAGGCTTAAGTGTGGTTGACAATAGTGGAAGCGGCATCCCAGGTGATGTTGACGGCAATGACGCAGTCAACTTTGCGGACCTCGATGTTCTCATGTCACTGCTGGGAACTTGTCAATATGACCCTACCCGCGACGGCGAAGTCGGATTCGCCGATGTGCTCTCCATCTTGAACAGCTGGGGCGAAATCTGCGAGTGATGATCACTCACATTTACACATAAATGTGGAATTGAAGTTGGCCCCGAAAAGGGGCCAACTTTTTTCGCTGTGTACTTTGTTTTGAAGGATGATGTATCCATGATTTTGATCTCCCTCATTGCTATTGCCTCCACAGAACGCCCGTGGTTTGCGCTTGTAGACGACAGCAGTGGCCAAGGAAGTATCACCTCATCGATACCAAAGATCATGCGAGTCAATGGGCCATTTTTTGATGAGCACGTCCTGTACACGGAACCAGCGTTGCCGCCTCTTTCTGCCTGCAACAACGAAATCAGAGCCGCGGTTTCCGTGGAAGCGTTGCAGTCGTATTTTCCGCTGTATGGCCAGAACCAATCTGTCTTTGTCCTTGACACGGGCTCGGCCGACGCGGCACACCCGGGATTTTCTGGAAGAGTGATCAACCTTGAGGGTGGATTTGACGACGGACATGCCACACATGTCACTGGGACCATACTTTCGTCTTTTGATGTTGCAAAAGGTACTGCCCCTGCACTTTCGGCAGTGGTGAAACCATTTTTTGCAGACAGTCAGGGGGATGTCTTTTACACGAATCCGGGGCAGATCGAAACCGCGTTTACGGAAGCTGCTTCACGTGACATTTCGATTTTGAATGCCTCTATTGGTGTGAACGTCAATGTGAATGGCTACAGCTGCGATCTCCTCGGGCAATACGGTCTGGCGTCTTATGTGGTTGATCAGGCGGTTCGAGGGGCCTATGGGATCCCGGTTCTATCAATTTGGTCCGCTGGAAATGAACGAAGCTTTGACGCCTGCGGCGACTACGGAACAATCGCGCCTCCGGCGACCAACAGAAATGCCCTAACCGTTGGTGCAACATATTCCGACCTTGGCACCGTCACACTCTTCAGTTCATACGGTCCGACCAATGATGGAAGAATCAAACCCGACCTGGTTGCCCCTGGCGCTCAGCTTTCACAAGACTTAGGGATTTCGAGCCTAGAGCCAGGAAATACGATTGGAGTGCGGAGTGGAACATCCATGTCTGCACCGTGTGTCACGGGGACGGCAGCGCTGCTTCAAGAAGCATGGCTCATGTCGCCAGCCACCACGGATAGACCAACTCCAGAATGTTTACGAGCCATCCTTTGCGGTACGACAACCGATATCAGCACCCAAGGACCAGATTTCCGCAGTGGTTTTGGTCAACTCAATGCCTCATCTGCACTCGATGCTGTGATGTTCGGAAATGCCTTGGATGAATCGCTTCAATTCGGGTCAACCACTGCTCGGCAAATTGTCTCCGATGGCTCACCCTTCCGCTGCACCATCGCTTGGTCAGATGCCCCTGCAGATGGCTCCGACAGCGTGATTCGACGGAACCTTGATTTAAAGTTGATCAGTCCATCCGGAACCATCCACTACCCGTGGCAACTTGATCCAAACAATCCATCATGGCCGGCAACACGATCTGAAGGGACAGATATCCTCAACACAATTGAGCAGGTTTCAGTAGACCAGCCCGAGCCTGGGACCTGGTTTATGGTCATCACAGGAGACGGAGAAGGCCCGGGCATTCAAATTCCTGTCGGGGTGTGCGTGGATGGGGCCCACTTCACCGGCACCAGAATCGGCGTTCTGAGTGAACCATCACCTTCCCTGTTGGGCTCTGCTGAGATCGATGTCCAGATTTGGGCACTCAACGAAGGCGTCCCCGTCACTTCGTCGCTCGAGGCAGCTCGGGTCCTACACGGTGAACAAATACAATTGGAAGTTCACCAAATTCGCCCAGGTCAGTTCTCCACCAAAGCACCAGTTCCTCCATGTGACCAGACGGCCTCACTTTCGGTGAAGTTGTATGACAATCAACAACTTCTGGCCCAGTTCCCCACAGATGGCGAAAGAACCTTCACTGCCGGAGGTTCTACCATTTTAACTCGAATCGATGACACCCTGGCAAAGTACCAGAACTGGTCCGTAATTTATTCGGCTGGCGCAGGAGCTTGGCGGGCAGCCCGTTTGCTGGCCAGTCCGAACTGCTCATTTCTTGGAATACCCAACCAGGGGCCCGATGGATCAAGCAATGACGTGCTGATCACCGGCTACGACACTGGGCTTCCGTACTGTGGGAGCGGTCTCGAGGATAGTTACACCTCAGCAGAATCGACCCCATTCCCCGTTGGAACAAATACTTTGATCTTTGACTATTGGTTTTCACCAGGAATTGGAGTGCCCGCTCATTCTGACGATGATCTCATCATTCAGGCGACATGGGACGAAGGGATCCATTGGCATGAGATTCACCGGTTTGTTGGAACCGAGGAGCACAATCCTGGACTCACAGCGTGGCGTGAAGTTGAGATTGATCTGAGCGAGTCCCCCGCTTTTGACATCTCTCAAGCACCACGCTTCAGATTTTTTGTTGAAGAAGCTGGATTCCCAAGCCTCGTGGTGGCCGCAGTGGCCAATATCCAAGGGATAAGCCGACAGTGCGATCCCGCAACGTCCATCTGCGATGGAGACGCCAATGGAGACAACCAAGTCGATTTTGAAGATGTACTGTCCGTTCTGCTTCTTTGGGCCGACAGCTGCCAAGGATGTCCAGAAGACGTCGACCACAACGGCACGATTGGATTCAATGACCTCTTGATGGTGCTTCTGGAATGGGATAGCGAGTGCTGAAGCGGCCCGTAGTCTGAATTTGAGGCAATCTCGGGCAATCTGCAGTGGCTCTAAAAAAATTTGCGAATTTGCAGTTGCCAATCCCTAAATGTCTGATAAAAAAGGGCTTATAACCTACGGGCAGTCAGGGGGGGAACCACTGACATCAATGGGGGGATGGTCTCACCAAAGGCCCAAGGTGGATGTTTGCGCCTGGAGATTGATCTCATGCGTTTTGCACTTTCTATTGTTTCGACCCTCGCGGTCGGCTCTGTGGCCTTGGCACAAGAGTTTCCTGATCCCAATCCCGTTCCTCAAGCAGACGGGACATTCCTCTGGTACGTGGGCAACAACACCCAGTACCCCGTTATTCAAGACGTGCTTGAAGCCGTCTCTGACGGCGATGAAGTCGTGGTCCGCGAGGGCCTCTATGTCGAGTCACTTCACATTGACAACAACGAAGTGACAATCCGTCCATTTGTCTACAGAGCCCCCATGGACGGACCGGCAAGTTTTGAATCGGTCACCTTTTTGAATCCCACTGAAGGATTCAACAACAACAACGGGTGGGCCATGAAGATGGAAGGCGGACGTGGAACTTACGTCGGTCGTCCACGTCAATTCACCGAGCTGTCAAATGGCCTTGATGTGGAAACTCGCATTCAGCCTCGAGATACTTTTAGCTACGCCGCTGCCGGTGGCCTCGTCGAGGTCCCTCAAATTAACAAAGGGATTTACCAAACTGGTGCCTCAGGCACTGCGCCAGGAGTGATCCGATTCCAATCACGTACGGTCGATGATGTTGCCATCCTTTCTGATTCTGGACTTGGAACGTTCCATGGAGCTTTGATCACCTCGATGCAAGGCTCTGGCGGCGGCATCATGGTCAGTGGCAGTGACAACCAAACTGCCTTTGTCGACTGTATGGTCATGAAGTTGTATGCCACCGGCAACGCTCACGATCAAGCTGGAGATCTTCCAGTATGCGTGATCGGCATCCATGGCGATTCAACAACTCGTCCGACTTTCCATAAGGTCACTGTGGAAAACAACGATTCTGCACAATACGGAACCGTGTATCAAAACGGAGCTGACTCCACATGGTCGTTCTGCGACATTCACCACAACGACTCTCGTGCTGCTGATGGAGCCATCATGGCCAAGGATGGTCGATCCACGTGGACCGACTGCCGAATCAGGGATAACAAGTCGGGCCGTGGCACCTTTTACTCGGAAGCCGATGGATCACTGGCGACCGACGAGCATCGATTCTTGAACTCATGCTTCATTGATAATGAAACAGTGACAAGTTTGTACGGTGGCGTTGCCTGGGTTGATCATGCCGGTGCAGCTGGTGGTCAACCACAAATCATGTTCTCCGGATGCGCTTTCCAGAACAACAACGGACTCGACTTCCCGAATCCAACAACACCTTACGACTCCAATCTGGAGACAGAAGCTGACTACGCCATTCATACTCCGTACTTCCCTGAGTATCGAATCGGGCTGGACAACTCCAACACCTGTGAGTCCTACGCGACACTGGTTCTTGATCCCCCTGCACCGATGGGCGATATGAACTCGGATGGAAGCGTCGATCAGATTGATCTTGATCAGATGTTGGAATTGCTTGGCACCTGCCGATCCGACGTCAACACTTCTGGAGACATCGAATTCGGTGACATCATCGAAGTCCTCTCCAACTTTGGCAGCAACTGCGACTGATCCAAGTCACAGAACCCTGCCCACAAGCCCCAGGGAGCGATCCCTGGGGTTTTTTTACCAAAGTGCTACAAAACTTATGTTCCAATAAAAGCCGCTGGTTTAGACTACTAATGTGTAAGTTATTGGAATATAATGACTTGCATCGTGCAACGGATGTCAGGGGGGGATCCGCTGACGCATGGGAGGGGTGGTCCCGACCTACTGAAGCACGGGTTCGTTCCACGGAGTAAACCTCATGCGTAATCACATTTCTCTGTTCGCGGCATCAGCCGTGACTGCAGTCGCACTCGGGCAAGAATTTCCCGATCCCAATCCCGTTCCTCAAGCAGACGGAACATTCCTCTGGTACGTGGGCAACAACACCCAGTACCCCGTCATCCAAGACGTACTTGAAGCTGTCGCAGACGGCGATGAAGTTGTGGTCCGTCAGGGCCTCTACGTCGAATCACTTCACATCGACAACAATGAAGTAACCATCCGCCCGTTTGTGACCAGTTCAGACGAAGAGGCATCGTTTGAAGCCGTTACCTTTTTGAACCCAACTGAAGGATTCAATAACAACAACGGGTGGGCAATGAAAATGGAAGGCGGCCGTGGCACCTATGTGGGCCGTCCACGACAGTTCACCGAACTTTCCAATGGCCTGGATGTGGAAACCCGTGTTCAGCCTCGGGACACCTTTGACTACTCTGCTATTGGTGGATTGGTAGAAGTCCCATCAATTCAAAAATCCACTTACTCGACAGGTAGTGGTGGCTCTGCCGACGGTGTTATTCGATTCCAATCCCGTACGCTAGATGACGTCGCAATTCTTTCAGAGTCCGGCCTTGGAACCTTCCACGGTGCTTTGATCACTTCCATGCAAGGATCCGGTGGCGGGATCATGGTCTCCGGAGTTGACAACCAGACTGCCTTTGTTGATTGTTCGCTGACCACGCTTTATGCAACCGGCAATGCACACGATCAAGCCGGTGGCTTGCCGGTATGCGTTGTAGGGATCATTGGTGACTCGACGACGCGTCCGACCTTCCATGATGTTCGCATCTACGGAAACGACTCTGCCCAATACGGCATCGTTTACCAAGAGAATGCCGACTCGACTTGGTCTTTCTGCGAAGTCACAGAGAATGACTCACGCGCTGCTGACGGCACCATCCACGCTGCTGGGGGTAGAGGAACATTCACGGACTGCCTCATCGCAGATAACGAGTCGGGCCGCGGCACATTCTATTGGGATGCAGAAGGCTCCCTTGCCACCGATGAATTCCGCTTCCTGAACTCTTGCTTCATCAAGAATTACACCATCACCAACCTCTACGGAGGTGTTGGCTGGGTAGATCATCCATCTGCCGCAGGCGGACAGCCAAAGGTCATGTTCTCTGGGTGTGGATTCGTGGGCAATAATGACCTTGATTTCCCAAATCCCACCGATCCTGATGATTCCATGCTGGAAACCGAAGCCGACTATGCGATTGATACTCCTTACTTCCCTGAGTATCGCATTGGCCTTGACAACTCGAATATCTGTGGCGACCTGACCCCAGTTGTCGAAATCGTTGAGTCATCGGGCGACTTGAACAATGATGGAGAGATCAACGATTCCGATCTCGAAACATTGCTTGCCTTGCTCGGCACTTGTCGCACTGACGTCAACAGTTCGGGCGACATTGAGTTCGGCGACATAATCGAAGTCCTTTCCAACTTCGGAAACGTCTGCGAGTAATTAAAATAAACATCTAAAGGATGTTTTTAAACCAATAGAGGGGTCTCGGGCTGCAATCCGAGACCCCTCTAATTTTGGCACAACTGAAATGTTGAGATCATTCTCTACTGTTCAGATTTCTTTGGCACGGGAATGGACATACCGGTTGTCTTGGCCAGCCAAAGTTGGCTTGATGGCCTTCCCTCCTGGTTTCTGTCCTGTCCTCGTTGAGCAGTCCACATCATCATGGAACCATCAGGATTGAAGACAGGCAGCCCGTCAAATCCATTGGCATTTGTGATCCGGGTTGGCTCCTTCCTGACCGACATATCTCCAGTGACCGGCAGGGCAAAGACTTCATAGTTGCGGTGCGACACGCGACTTGTGGCGTAGACCAACCATTCCCCAGATGGATGAAAGAATGGCGCCCAGTTCACATGCCGATCCGCGGTGAGCGCATATTCGGCTTCAATGCCTGAGGGCACGCCATCTTCGATCTTCAATTTAGAAACTTGGATTTGCAGCAGGTTGTTGCCTTCTCGATCGGAGCGGTAGCAGATGAATTGGCCGTCTGGGGAAAAGAAAGGCCCCCCGTCGTAGCCTGGTGCGGCAACGATCTTTGTCTTCTTACCCGAGGCCATGTCATGCACGTACAAATCGGCGTCTTGGGTCTCCGGCAGGACTCGGGCGTACAGAATGGTCTTCCCGTCTGGGCTCCATGATCCTTCCGCGCAGTATCCAGGCATGTCGACAACTGGCTCGAGGTTAAGAACACCAGCTTTTCCGACCATCTGCGGCACCACAGTTTGAACGATCGTCATCTCTTCTGGAAAGGCCCAGCGGTACTTGGACTGTTCACGCTGGTAGCCAGGCACGTTGGTGCCGCTTGGAGGCACCAACGTGCAACCAAAAAGAATCCGACCTGGATCATGAGGATGGAACCAGCCACAGGTGTTTGCACTTCCCGGAGGAGACAGCAAGATGGGCTCTTCCAAGCCCGTCACCGCTCCATCTTGCTCCTGCAACTTCGCGACATACATGGCGTAGTGCTCATCGGGCGCCTGTCCTTCGGAGGGCTTTGCCACTGCCTGAAAGATGATCCAGTCGCCGTCTGGCGAAAAGTAGGCCTCCCCCGCCTTGTGGAACGACTCGGCGAAGGTCAACTGCACGTAATCAGTGAGGAAAGGCTCATCCCAATCGGAGACAACTGGCCCCACGGGGCCGGCATCGGGAATGACACAGGCACAAGAGACGATGGCCGTCGGCAGCGCACCGGCGGAATAGTCACTGCTCTTGGGTAGGGCACATCCAGCCACCAGAAGCCCGATCAAACAAGAATGACAACGCATAGTGGGCAATTGTAGGATGCCCGTTCATGCAAAATGAAAAAATCCGTCACCGACTGTGGGACCGCCTTGGAATATCAGCAAGCGCGTTGTGTCTGGTGCACTGCGTCGCCTTGCCCTTTTTGCTTGCGGGTATGCCCGCACTTGCTCAGTTTGAAGCATCCTTGGGGACTGGCTTTCATATTTTAATGGCCGTCTTGGTCACCGCCGCGGTCATCCCCGCCCTGCGGGGAGGATTCAAGCGGCACCGAGATGTGCCGACTCTTGCGTTTGGGAGTTGGGGATTGGTCTTAATTCTGGTTGGGCTTCTGGCCGGAGATGGGCACGGCACGCATGAGCATGCTTCGCCTTTGGAGACCGAACATCATTCGACTCACGAACATTTTCATGAGCATGAGCACGAGCACGCACCGCTCGCTGACCATGATGAACACGCCACCCATAGTGAGCACCAGCACAGCCTTCTCAGTAATGAGAGCATCTTGACCATGCTCGGATCAGTGTTCTTGGTAACCGCCCATGTGCGCAACCTCTCTAAGTGCCGCGAAGGCTGCGACCTTGAGGGGTGCGAACAGCACGCCTGAGGGGCCTTTTTCATCCTTGGGCATATCGCTCACGGAAAGGCCCGTGGACCGCCAAGGTCAGCCCACTGCCTTGCTCGTTGACAAACATTGTGTTTCCATCTGGGCTGAAACACACCCCGGTCAATTCTGAACTGGACAATCGGTTGGCCAAAAACGGCGTGCATCGACCTTGGGGATCAATACGAATCACCCGGTCGTGGCCTTCTCCATCTTCACTGACAAAGACATCGCCCCACGGCGCGACCACCAGATTGTCCGCGTAGTGGAGCGTGAGTTTGTCGGGTGACTCCACGAAGAGTTCGAGTCGACCGGGTTCAGCGGCCTCCCGATCGGTCCCTTCAAAGGGACTGGGGTGGTACCGCCAAATCTGACCAATTCGAGATCGACCACCATTGGTGCAGGCGACATACACGGAGTCATTGCCGGCCCAAATGCCTTCGCCCCGAGCAAAGCGAGCGGCCCCGTGAATCTCATAACCGCGAATTCGGAGATCCCCACGAGGGGCATGGATATCGAGCAAATCAACCCACTCGACCGGAAGAGTGTCACCCGTCACCGGTGAAGGCCCCGGAGAATCTTGATCCCAATTGCGGAGATCCGAACCAGGCGAGTTCTGAATCGCCAAGGCCTGCAACTTGCCCGAGGTCAGGTCACCCTGAACGTTGGGCACAAATCGGTACAAGAGCCCATCATGTTCGTCTTCAGTGAGATACAGAACGCCCGATGTCTCATCGACCGCAACGGCCTCGTGACGGAACCGCCCCAGCGCGCGGAGTGGTTCTGGCATTGAGCATTCCCCATTGGCGATGGCTGGAACCTCGAACACCCAGCCGTGATCACGCTTGGTGGAGCGGTCATCAACATCAATCCACTCTTCGCAGGAGAGCCAAGTCCCCCACGGGGTCGCGCCGCCAGCACAATTGTGGGCGGTTCCGGCCAATGCCAAGCGGTGGGATACGAGTGTTCGTTTTTTGGTGTCGTACACGACTGAAGTAACGCCACCAAGAAATGGGTCTTCGCCAAGGTCCCAAGCTTTGCCTTCAAGCCGTGAGGAAGGCGCGCTTTCGTGATAAGGCGACCACCCTTTAGGGGAGCGAACCTGCTCGTGATTGCGCATCAGGATCACTTCATCACCAGAGCCTGGGAAGGCCGCCATGCCATCATGCTGACCAGGCACACGGAAACCATCAGTCATCTGCTCGCCCCGGCGAGAAATGATCGTGTAGTCAAAGCCTTCAGGGAGATCGAATTGCCCCTTGGGGTCGGAGATCAAACCGGGGCCGGGCCAACCGGGCGTGTTCCCGGCGTGAACGAACCGGTGCAGCCCACCAAAAGCCGCCGCGAAGGTGGCCGTCTGGACAAAGGAACGTCGATCGAGAGAAGCCATGATGCCATCTTAGGCACTCAGCGTTCTGGCCTGTCACACACAATTCAGTTTGGGTTCAGGCTGCCAATTCATCCAAAATGGATTGCAGGTGGGAAGAGGGGTCGCCACCAAGAAGAGCCGACCGACGCAGGGCACAGGCACCAGCGCACGCTCGGAGGTTGGCCATCCGGCGGTCCGGATCATCGTCCGCCTCAAGTCCAGCGGCCTTGGCCATGGCACGAGGATCATCTGGAGCACCAGGCCCCTCCTCTGCAGAAAGGACCACCACCACCGCCAAAGTTCCAAATCGTCCCCTTTTCAGACCAGGACGGGTCTCCAAATCAACCGGCCAGACGGCGCGAACGAACAAGCCCGCGGCATCAATCGCATGAGCCAGGTCGGTCCAGGAGGAAGATGCATTTTGCGCAAACATGAGAACAATGCGCCCACCTGCCCGCATGCGCGCCCGAAGATTGCAAAAAGCTTCTCCCAAGCCAGTGGAGAAGTCACCTGACTCCAAGGGCTGTCCGGGAATCGGATCCGGGAGAAAATCACGGAGCCAGACTGAAAAGAATGAGGACAGTTCGTCGTAGTGAACAGCATCGTCATACGGGGGATCCGTAATGCAGAGATCAAAAGCGGGCCCCGGCGATCTTGCGTCGGCCATCGATGCTTCTCCAGTCAGGCCACCGTGCCCGGGGATGTTCCGAACTACCGCAGATTTCAAGGCGGGCCAAGATCTCACCCCAAAATCAGACAATGGGTTGAGAGCGAGGTTCGCAAAGGTCTGTTCTGTCTTCGCCAGATGCCGATTCCACATGCAAAGACGAGAGTTCCAATTCAACATCCGACCTAAGGCCAACGCGCCGACCAAATGTTCGTGATCATTCCGTGCACGCGAACGAATGACTTCCTGAAACCGGACCATTTGCAACAGTTGACGCGGGGCGAAGAGGTGATGCCAATGGGTCCAGCCTCGCTCTCGCGCCAATCGATCGGTCTCAACACCCGAGGGGATCGACGATTCGGGAATGAAGCCTGCATCGAACCATCCCTCCAGGGATTCGGTCACAAACTGAGCCAGCGCGTGATCGCGAAGGAGATCGTCCTTGGTCGGAACGACCCAGATCCTTTTGCCGCTTTCGTGGACGCGAATGGCCCACGGGATCTCCAACCATGCATCCGGCCCGGCGACCACCTGCTCGGGATCCCAAGGGGGAAGGCCATCGCCACGAAGTTCATCAAACCGGACCAGCGCACCATCGATCAAAACCCGACCATTTTTGACCGTCCCGCCGGCATGCGGGTCATCGGTGGTACAGAGTTCACCGTCGATGATGGACAACTTGCAACGATGATCAATACGACGCGAAGAAATGCAATCCACTCCGCGAAGGCGGCCGTGGTAAAGGGTCATGTCGATACGTCGCCCGCCGGCATCGTGGGTAAATCCATCAGCATGCAAGCGGCGTTGGACTTCCTCGTACGCTCCGGTCAAAAAGCCATGCAAACTCTGCCGATCATCAACTGACAACGCCCCCAAGTGGAGCGAAGCATTGGTCAAAAACACCGACTGGGGCTGCAGATCGGAAGCAAGACAATCCACGCCCAAGCTGGCACACGTCCAAGGGACCGACCCCCCGCCAACAAAAGGATCAAGCACCCGTCCCAATGAGTCGGACGCCAAGTCCGTCTTGGACTGATCATCGTTTTCAAGAGCCATGCCCCACTGGTCCAGTATTGATTCGCGGTCGCCTTCATCGGGCATGCAACCCAACAGAATGGCCCTGATCAAACTGTGGGGCTTGCGACCCCACCACTTCCCGAAAGAAGGAAGAGGCTGTGCCGCCGCGGAGCGACGTTCCTTGGCCGCAAGGTCGGAGACCTTGGCCACCGGAAAGCACAAATCGATTCGACGGGTGTCCACAACGTGCGAAGCGTAGGATTCTTTTTATGTCCACGCAGCGTCCGCACCAGATTCTCCGTCCCAAGGACCCTGTCGCCGAAGCCGAATCGTTTTTTCAACACATGAGTGCCCGGAGGAGTGTTCGGCGGTTTTCCTCAGAACCCGTCCCCGAAGCATTGATTAGATCACTGATTGCAACCGCCGGAACCGCTCCCAGTGGCGCGAACAAACAACCCTGGCGATTCGTGGCGATCCAAACCCCTGCCCTGAAATCGAAAATCCGCGCTGCCGCCGAAATTGAGGAAAAGGCTTTCTACAACGGCCGGGCAAGTCAAGAGTGGCTTCAAGATCTCGCCCATATTGGCACCGACGACCAGAAGCCATTTCTTGAAGAAGCCCCTTGGCTCATTGTTGTTCTCAAGCGCATGCGGGATGACCGTGACGATCGGGTTTCCGAAAAGGTGTACTACGTCAATGAATCCGTAGGGATCGCCACCGGCTTCTTGCTGGTGGCCGCCCAACAAGCCGGTCTCGCCACGCTGACCCACACTCCTAGCCCCATGGGATTCCTTACCGACTGTTTGGGGGCATCCGAACACGAAAGACCTTTTGTGCTGATCCCAATCGGATGGCCGCACCCCGAAGCGACCGTACCGGTGCAATCTCGAAAGCCATTGGATGACATCCTCAGCATCCAGTGAACTGCCTCCAGATTTGGTCACGGCGGTCAAAGCATCGTTGAACCCCGACGATTTTGAACGCTGGCTGGCCGCCTTGCCGATGGGGCCCGGGCGCGTCGTCCGGGGTCACCAGCCCGGAGCAATCGAGGCACTCGAAGCCGAAGTTGGCCCCCTCCCCGTTCTTCCCGGGAGCGATGAAGCGAACATTCGAGTCATCCCCAACGCCCATCTCGAGGCCGTCAAAGCATGGGCCGGATTGCACGACGGGCGAGCGTGGATGCACACGCCGGGCAGCGTCCGGGTGGCCCCCAACCTGGGGCCCCTACCCGGGGAGCGGGTGCTCGATTTGTGTGCCGCCCCAGGGAGCAAGGCGAGCCATATGGGATGGTTGATGAACCATCAAGGAGAACTGGTGGTCAATGAATTGAGCCGCAACCGAAGTCAGCGCTTACAGAGAAATCTCAAACTGATGAACATCAAAGCAACGGTGCTCACCGGTCCAGGAGAATCGCTGGGAAGACGTTTGGGCCCAACCTTTGATCGTGTGCTCGTCGATGTCCCGTGTTCAGGAACGGGCCGGGTCTGGCTTGGCGATCCTCGCACCTGGAGCGAATGGAGCCCACGTGCGGTCAAGAGACTCGCCAAACTCCAACGCATGCTTCTGCACTCGGGAATCGCCGCACTTAAGCCCGGCGGAACCTTGGTGTATTCCACCTGCTCACTGCTTACGGAAGAAAACGAAACGGTCCTGGAAAAAATACCCAACGACGTGACGGTTGAGTTTTCGCAAAGATTCACGCCACAACCTGCAGATCCCATCATTGAGGAAGGTTTTTTCCTCGCTCGGCTCCGACGCGGGTGATGTGACTGGCTCGGCCCAAGAATCGCACGGCCAAGAGCAGGAACACCAACGACAAAGCCGTGGCCACCGCCAACTGGTCGTCACGATCAGGCCACATGGCCAAGAGCAACAACGTCAGTGAAAAAAGACCACGACCCAAGAGACTCTGAAGACTCAGCATCGTGGCTTTGCGATCTTCACCGATTCTTGAGAGCAAGGCGGCCCGGTGGGGCGCGTTGGCCGCCGCCCGTGGCATGCTTCTGCCCAACGCAAGGGCAACCGCCACGATTGTCATGATTTGATGATGCACCGCCAACCACAAAGACGCGTTCAAAATCGTGACGAAGAGGGTGCTGAACAACAACGTGCCCGAAAGACCAAATCGAGCTCGCAGCCAGGGCCCGAGGCCCGCCGCCCATGCCGCCAGCAGCATGGCCAGGGTCCAATGCACACCGGCGGTCACCCCAACAAAGGTGTCGCCCGAAAGATCTTGCAGTGCAGGTTGCAAATATTCCCAAGGGATGTGCCAGAGCACGATCATTCCCGCCCACCAGGCAACCAATCGCCACACGGCAGCATCGCGCAAGTCCTGCATGCAATTTTTCAATTGCCGCAGAGGCGGTGCAGCAAGTACAGACCGGGGCGGCTCCACCATTTTCAACAACAAGAGCAGTGCTGCCAACGATGCGACCGCGGTCAAGACATAGGCCAGACGGGGATCGACCAACCAGCACACCCCACCCACGGCCGCGGCGATGGCCGACGCCAAAAAGCCCATTCGACTTGACCGGGCCTCTAAACGTTCGAAGCGGTCGTTGGCTGAGGATTGCAAGGTGTCATGCAAAAACGCGGCGTCAGTGCCACTTGTAAATGCAAATCCAGCCGCCAAGAAAAGTTGAGCGGCAGCAAGCAAAGCAAAATCACCTTCACCCGATGTGGCAAACAGCAAGGCCGATACCACGTGAGCCGCCTTGGAAATCAACAACGTGGGGCGACGACCGATGCGGTCACTGAACCAACCACTGGGCACTTCCAACAAAACCACGCCGGCGTAGTAAATGGCTTCCAGCTGAAGAACTTGAACCAAAGGCAAGCGGGCCAAGAAGTACAGAAAGAAAATGGGATACCAAAAGTGCAAGCCTGCCATGAAGCGATAAGGCAGCCACCAACGAAGATTCTGGTGCAAAGATGGTTCTGATGGAGTGGACAACGTTCATCTATCGGCACTGCGGCGGCCGTTCCTTGGAGGAACTGTCAGTTTTGAGGCACAATGAAGGCTGTGAACACACCCACGAACAACATGTTCGGGAAAAATCGAACCTTGATCCGGATGGCCGAGTTGCAGTCCCGAGCTGACAGGTGGGCCAATCTGCTCCGAAGCAGTTTCATGGACCAAGGCGTGGATGTGCTTTTTCTTGAAGGCTCCCTCCTCGCAGTGGAAGCTTGGTGTGACCACGAACGCTTGTGGCGGGAATGCATCCGCGGGACCATGGCGGTTCCGGAGAATGAACTCCGCTTCGTCGAGCGCCTTTTGGCCGACCAAGGCTACCGATTTGGCCCCCCGCCCCGGGACATGGATCTGCTCATGGCCACAAAGCGCAGCGGTGGACGGTCCTGCCACGCCTTGGTGGATCAAGGCCATCCGTTCCGACACGACCCTCGAAGTGTGCGCGGTCGAATCGAACGTGGCCAATTCCTACAAGAAGCGATCGAACCGATCCAGAGCTACTGGCATCGACACCAAACCAAGCAGCACGAGAACGAGCCCAGACTGGTGGCGGAGTGTTTGGGACTCCGGACCACAGCGTTTGGACAATGAATCTCGCCGAACGGTCGAATCAGAGGTGCGGGAACCCCTACTCGGCCACCTGTGGGTCGGAGAGGGGACGCAGCCATACGTTCCGAAAGGCGATGGGGTCACCGTGGTCTTGGAATCGAAGCGGCCCAACTGGTTCGTGGGGCTCGTAAGACGTCCGAGCCTTGTGCTTGGTTGGCCCGAGGAGACTCACATGGTCTTGGACCAAGACACCATTGATCATGACGGTAAGCGTTGCGGGACGAACCAGTTCTCCGGCTTCATCGAATCGAGGCCCACGAAAAACGATGTCGTAGAAATTCCACTGGTCCGCCGGCTTGATGGGGTTGGCCAATGGCGGGAATTGCCCATAAATCGAACCTGCCATCCCATCGGCATACGACTCATTCTCGAACGTGTGCAGAATTTGGACTTCATACCGGTCCAAGAAGAAGACGCCACTGTTCCCGCCCATTTGTCCATTCACGCTGCGACCTTCGGGGAACTTCCATTCCAAGTGCAATTGACAATCGCCGAAGGATTCACGGGAGTGGATATCACCGGCCCCAGGGCCGACCGTCAGGACACCTTCAGAAAAAGGCCAGCGGCATGGATGGTCTCCCGAGCGAAGGGCTTGAACACCAGACCGCGGCCCCACCAGCACGATGGCGTCAGATGGCACGCCATTTTCAACCGCAACCACTGGTGGCTTGGGTCGATCTTCATCGTGCACCCTCCACCGGAAACCGTCATCTTCCGTGGAGAGTCCACTGACCCCACTGGCGGCCAACGTCGACAGGGCGATTCCAATGGTGACGACCGACAACGCACGAATTTGGCAGGGCATGAATCTTCCTCCTTGGGGCATAAAGAGATGCTAACGTCAAGGTGATGATTCACGCGACGCCCTTTACCGTTGGTTTGGCCGATACCGATGCGCTGGGAGTGGCGTACCACCCGTACGCGCTTCAATTGGCCCAGCGCAACCTCGAGTCCTGGCTCGCCAGCTTGGGATTGCCCCTGACCGAGATCATCAACAACCAGACGTGGGCGTTACCCGTGGTTCGGGTGGAACTTGATTGGCATCACCCCCTGCATCTCGGCACCGAAGGTGAGGCGCTCCTGACTGAGGTGGATCCCGGATCAAAATCACTCACGCTGACGCACGTGATCCGGGCGGTTGAACAAAAAGCCGCCACCGTCAAAGTGGTTCACGCTTGCCTGGACCGAACCACTGGCCAAAGCATGCCGCTGCCCACGATGCTGACTGAGGCCTTACCTTCCTGAGGCGGGGCGTTGCCAGACTGGGCTGGCCTCGGTCACCAGAGTGTCCAAGGAAGATTGACTCGGCTTCCGCCCCTCAAGATCCGGCAACCGGTACACGGCATGCGGCGTCGACCAAGGCTCGCGTTCACAGGCAAAGGCATCGAGCACTTCCAAACTTGGCACCACATCCAAGAACGCGATGGGAACGTGCTGCCAGCGGGGATGGGGTTGAGCAACCACCACCGCCTGACGCACACCCGGCAATGATCGCAGGGCTGACTCTAGGGTGGCCGGACGAACGTTGTGTCCACCGCACGTGAATCCATCGTCGCTTCGCCCCTCAATAATCAGGCTGCCGTCTTCGGCCAACCGCCCAAGGTCACCAGTGAGGACCGGACCTTCAGCAAACGGGCCGCGCACGACCACTTCACCGTCCTCGATCGACAACTGGACCCCGGGCAAGGGATGGCCGGAATACCCGACGGGTTCACTCCCAGAGCGCCGACCAATGGTGACCGCCGCCGCGGTCTCGGTGGCCCCCCAAGTGGCGTACAAAGGCCACCCCAGTTCAAGCGCTTCATGGATCCATGCTGGCGGGGTGGGAGCTCCGCCAACCATCGCACAACGAAGCGTCGACGAAGGCCTGACTCCATCATCTAAAAGGTCACGCAACTGCGTCGGCACCAACGAGATGTGGGTGCACCGCTGGACCAAGTCGGCCGGCGACCCAGGGTCCGCGACAGCGGAAGCCACCAAAGCCCTGACCAGCACCGAGATCCCACCAATGTGGTCGCAAGGCAAACACCAGCCCCAAGAGTCACCCGGACCAAAGGCAACCGCGTGGTTGACCAATGTGGCCATCTGCACCATCGCCTCCCACCGCAACGTTCTCACCTTCGGCTCCCCCGTCGTACCGCTGGTCCGCAAATGCACCAAAGCGTCAGAAGAAATCTGTCCGGGAACCACCGTTCGGGTGGGACTTCCCACCGCGTTCCGAAGAAGTTCCACCACGCCTTGATCTTGCAGCGTGCCCAAAAAGCGGTTGGCAAAATCCTCACCCGGGGGCAAGTCAAAAGGGCCATCCCCAGCGCACAACCCAACGGAAGCGCCTCGAACCAGTTCAGACCGAAGCCGAGACGCTAGATCCATGGCTGCCAGTCCAGTTCGGGCAATTCGACCTCCGGCAATGAAGACGTCACATCGACCGCGGGCCAAGCTTCATAGAGGTCTGCCGTGCCAAGGCCTTGCGCGCGACTCAGTCCATATCGCTGAGCCACTCGGCACAGCACGCCCAAGGTCCAAGGCGACTCGAAGCAACTGGTCAAAACGACGTCTCGCTGAAGCTTCTCAGCACAGGTGATTTCATCGGCCAACTCTTCAAGGGAGCCAAGTCGCGTGGGCTTCATGACATGAACCCATGCACCCGGTTCATCCTCATGGCGGGAGGCCGTGGGGTCATGGAGCGACTCATCGAGACCCACGGGGACCACTTTGGCGAGCTCAGGAAGTTGCGAAGGATCAACCAGAGGTTCTTCCACATATTCAATGCGGTCGTGAGGCAGAGAAGAAACCACTTCCAATACCTGCGCCAAACTCAGAAGCCGATTGCCATCCAATCGAAGTCGGCAATGTGGCAACTGCTCAAGCACCGAAAGCACTCGAGAAACATCTCGGCTTGGGTCACGCCCAATTTTCACTTTCACGACCGCGTGAGCATCAGAACCGGCCTCATCACCCACAACGAGAGCGTTCAGGGCCGGCAAACTTCTCGTCGCGTCGCGCTGCGTCCAAGACTCCCCGTCCTGCTGGGCTCGAAGAACACTCTCGGCGAACCGGGCTGACGGCGTACGCAACGTGCCGGCCGCCAAATCATCCAGAGCCTCCGAAAGACTTTCTTGATGCAAACCGGGAAGCGGAGAAACCTCAGCCACACATCCATCCACTTCCACGAAGGCCAACTCCCGTTCCAGCAACCCGCCCGCCACCGGCAAAGGGGGAGCCATCGGGACCGACAGTTTGGCAAAGCGTGTGATCATCCCAAGACCAGACCCAACGCGGTCAACAACGACCACCCAAACAATGCCACGGCAGTTGGGCCGAGTGCAAAAGGCTTCATCGCGGGAATGCCCAACGCCAGCACCCCCAGACCCGCCAGAAGATCAAGCTTGATTGCCAAGTACACGCTCAAAGCCGCCGAGCCGACCAACATCATCCGCCACTGCCAACGCACAAATGTGGGGCCACAACGAACCGCGAGCGTCTTTTTCCCCACCAGGGCATCCTCCGAATGGTCACGGAGATTGTTGATCGCCAGCAACGCAACCGCAAGGAACCCAGGGCCGAACCCCAGACCCCAACTGACTTCATTCAATGAACCACCAGAGGCAAAGATGGTCCCCGAAACCGCCACGGGACCAAACATCAAGAGAACCACCGCATCCGCGGTGCCGCAATAGGCCATGGGGTAGGGGCCAGCCGTGTACGACCAGGCCAACAACGCGGAGAGGACACCAAGCGGCGCGAAGATCCATGAAACGGCAAACCCCAGCCATACTCCGATCGCAACCCCCAAGCCCAGCATCAGGGCCGCGGCCCTCCACATGGCTCGAGGGGAGATGCGACCGCTCGCCACTGCACGCTGGGGCTTGTCACCATCCATTCGATCATGATCCGCCCCGCGTTCAAAGTCCGCGACGTCGTTGACAAAATTGCAGCCGATTTGAAAACACAGCGCTGCCAGAGCCGCCAACCCGACAGGCAACACCAGAAATTGATCGTGGGCCAGCAGCCACCCCGTGGCCAACACCAGCGGCGCAAAGGCGGCGGCCAGAGTCCGTGGGCGGGTCGCGGCGATCCAGTCTTGCATCAGGGCCGCCGAGGATATTTGGAGAAGTCAGGAGGACGCTTCTCCACGTAGGCATTGCGACCTTCTTGGCCTTCTTCACTCATGTAAAAGAGCATGGTTGCGTTGCCGGCCAACTCTTGGAGGCCGGCCTGTCCATCGCAATCGGCATTCAAGGCGGCCTTCAAACATCGAATGGCGATGGGTGATTTGCTCAAGATCTCCCGGCACCACTGCTCGGTCTCCGCCTCCAACTGGTCATACGGCACAACCGCATTCACCAAGCCCCAATCCAAGGCTTGCTTCGCGTCGTACTGTCGGCACAAGAACCAAATCTCCCGGGCCCGCTTCTGGCCAACGATGCGGGCCATGTAGGAAGCGCCCCATCCGCCATCAAAAGAACCAACCTTGGGCCCAGTCTGACCGAACCGTGCGTTTTCAGAACAAATGGTGAGGTCACACAACATGTGGAGCACGTGGCCGCCGCCGATGGCGTACCCCGCGACCGATGCGATCACCGGCTTGGGACAGGTACGAATCTCACGCTGAAAATCCAACACGTGCAATCCGGTGTGCCCATCTTCGTCACCGTACCCATCGTCCCCACGCACCTTCTGATCGCCCCCCGAACAGAACGCCAACTCGCCTTCGCCGCGAAGGATGACTACCCCAACCGATCCGTCCATCCGGGCCATCTGCAACGCTTCGCGCATTTCAATCACAGTTCGAGGACGGAAAGCGTTCCGAACTTCGGGACGGCAAATGGTGATCCTGGCAATCCCGTCGCCAGTGGTTTCGTAACTGATGTCCGTAAATTCACCTTGGAGGGTGTACACCGTCATGACTGCAACTCCTTGAAGAGCTCTTGAATGGCCAGCGCTGTGGCCTCTGGTGACTCCAAGTGGATGGCATGACCAGCTCGTGGGATCACCCGATGGGGAAAAGATTCTGGTGGTACACGATAGGCCTGATCGAGATTTCCGACCACAAACCCAAGGCCACCGCCCAAGGCGGGAACCGGCGTCCGACCCGGTGAAGCCGCCGCCAGCACGGCGGCCCACGCCTCAGATTGCTGCACCACACCACAGCGGCGCGCCTTGATGTCTTCCCAGCCCGGTGAAGATCGCAGGGCATCAAACAATGGCTGCTGATACCAAGCCTTGAGAAATGTCGGTGGATCCTGTCGCAGTTCTTCAGCCCGCACATCATCAATCTGGGCCCGGTGAGCACGGGCGTCAGCGCCATGAAGCCCTGTGCCTGCGGACAGAGCAAGGGTGGGCGTCCCGTCTTGGGCTGCCAGCAAGACCCTGCCCCCCATGGAATACCCAATCCGAAGATCCGCCGAAATGCTCTGCAACTGGGTGGCCATGCTTGAGATGGAACCGCCCCCCAGATCAAGCGGGGTGAGCACTCGCCAAGACCAATCTTTGGGGCACGCGGAACGCACTCCGTCGAAATCACAAGAAGCGCCAAGAAATCCGGTGACAGCTACGACACGCGGCATGCCGAACTGACCATTTGATTGGCTGCGCGCCGAAGTTGTTCCGATTCCGGAGCCAACTTGGCGTGCAAGAAACCTGGTTCTCCGATGGCTGCCAAAGCGGCCAAGCCTTGAGCAAAGGAACCACGATCTTCGGCCACAACGGTGCGGTATCCCAGAGCGGTGGCCACCGCCCCCAAATCAGTGGAGCGCGGAGAGACAAAGTCATCCAAAGGAACATCCGAGGCAAAAGGCAAGTCTCGGAAGATCTGGCCACCACCGTTATCAACCGCGACCACCACCACGGGCAAGTTGGTCTCCGCGAGCTGAGCCAGGCCAGAAAGATCGTGACGAATGGTTTGATCGCCCAAGAGGGCAACCACCGGTCGACCGTCAAGCCCCAAACCGAAAGCAGTGGAGATCTGACCATCGATTCCCGACAGACCGCGCGAAGCGTGGACATCGGCCACCACTTGGGTGGTCCAACGGTCCAGCTCACGCACCGAACGACTGTTGCCCACCAACAGTCTCGAAGTGGAAGGGGTTACCGAACCGACTTGGGCCGCAATCCAAGGTTCAGAGAACCCGCACTCCTCCAACGCGGTTTGACGTGCGGCTTGCACGGTTGAACAGAACGACTCAATGTCTGCAGGCAGCACCTTGGCTTGTGCATCAAGACCAGTGACGGCCATACTCAAATGCTCAAGGGTGGTTTCCAAGACCAAAGCGGGTTCGTCGTCCCCCTCCACGCGGCCATGCTCACCAGGAACAAGCAAGCGATTCGCTGAGTTTCGAGCCAGAAACGCACTGGTCGATCGACTTGTGGGGCGCCCCCCCAAGTGGAGCAGAACCGGACAACGGATGGGCGGCTCCCCGTCCAGCCATCCCCCCCATGGCAACGTCGATTCGATGTCACGAACGCCAGAAGCAATGTCAGCCAGCACAGGCCAACCCAAAGCCTGAACCAGAGCACGCGCCGCCCGCCGATCACGGGGCCGAGCCAATGGTCCGACAAAGACCACCCCCTGGTTTTCCTCCATCAACCGTTGGGCCACTTGCTGGGTACCCACACCGGGAGCTGTATCGAGAACCGTTCGACGACGCGGCAGTTCCAGTGCAGAAACTTCGGGAATCGGACTGGGCAACAACGGTTCATCAAAACCAATGTTGACATGCACCACGCCGCGCTCCGCGGATCGCCATGCGTCCAAGGCCAAACCGGAAGCATGGGTACTTGCATCAGCAACCAAGGAGCGGTTGACCGAACCCGACAACATGGCGACTTGATCTCCGGTCTGGTTGGCACCAGTGCCACGGAGCCTGACCGGTCGATCCGCGGTCACCAACAACATCGGGATACCGGACTGACGGGCTTCAACGACCGACGGAAGGAGATTGGCCACCGCGCTGCCACTGGTGGTCACAATCGCAGCCGGACGGCCTTCGACACGGGCCCACCCCAGAGCGACAAATCCAGCCGATCGTTCGTCGTCGATGCGAACAACTTGTAAGTCATTTTCACGGGCCGCCAAGACCAATGGCGCACAACGGGCTCCGGGTGCCAGCACAACACACCCGAGACCACAGGCTTTCCAGGTGGCGAACAACGATCGGGCAAAAGTCAAATTGTCAGACCCAGTGCAACTGCTCACCGATCACCCCGTTCCGGGCAGCGCCGCGCGAGCCACCGCGAGCTTCGCTTCGGTTTCAACAAATTCCATCTCCGGCTGGGAATCACGAACAATCCCCGCCCCGGCAAACAAGGTGGCCTTCTCCGGTGACAATCGCAGCGATCGGATTCCCACCGCAACGTCATGCCCCGATCCATCAAAAAGCCCGATGGGGCCGGCGTATAAGCCGCGGTCAAAGCCTTCTTGACCGGTCAAATGCGACCGGGCAGTGGTGGTGGGGCGCCCACAAACCGCAGGGGTGGGATGCAACAACCCCAACACTGCCGCATCATCCACACCCTCGTTCAGGATCAACTCAAGCTGTCGGCGCAAATGCCAAAGGCCGCCGGCTGCGGGGACCACCGCCAACTGATCATGGCCTCTCGCGTCCCGCGCGATGGAAGCCATACGCTCGGAGACCGATCGCACCACCACATCGTGCTCATGACGATCTTTGCTGCTTTCCAGAAGCTGCATGGCTTCGTCCGCCGATCGGGCCCGCACCGTGCCAGCCAACATTTCGGTGTGCAAACGTTGCCCATGTCTTCGTGACAAACGCTCTGGGCTGGAGCCGAGAAAGGCATGCTCTCCTGATTCCACCAAAAAGGCATAGTGGTTTCCGGTGGCGAGTTGATGCAAGACGTACGCCGCATCGATGGGCTCGGAAAGGCTGTAACCCACACGTCGAGCGAGAACCACTTTTTCAAAATCACCAGACTCGATGGCCTGTACTGCATCTTGAACCAAGGCACAAAAGTCACGATCTTCTTCCTGGCGGTACATCCGAGCGGTCACCGGTGACCGACGTGGGACCAAGAGTGAAGCTCGCGCGGGCTCGATGGCTTCGGGCCGCTCACCCGGCAGCAAGTACCCCACAAGCCGCTGGCGTCCTTCCCCAACTTCCAGTTGCAGGCGAGGCAACGTCCAACCCCGTCGACCAAAGGGCATCCATCCGGGACTGCTCTCCACCCCGGGATCAAATCGGCTCCAGGCCACCACCGAAGCCTCCGGCATCAATTCCCTGAAAGCACTGAGCGTGGCGTCGTCGATCCAGTCACCTCGGAGAGCCGCATCAACCCCGGCAATGGTCCGGCCGGCTCGGGTTTTGAAGACGACTCTTCGCCCCAAAGCCCGACCACACACTTCACGGATGGGGTCCAAAGGACTCGACAAATCAACTACCAGTCGCCGCCAACCGTCCCCCGGGGCCGTAGCCAATCGCTGCAAGACGGCCAAAGCAGACGGCAGATCCGTCGCCGAAGCGGTGTGCATATCCACCGGGCCACTGGAAATCCTCGAGCGGGACATGTGGATCATTCTAGTCCTCGGGAATACCACCCGCCGAGACCGATATTCTCTGCAGAACCATGCGAAAATATCTTTCCCTTCTTTGCCTCACCGCCTGCACCACTGTCCCCGGGACCGGGCGAACCCAATTCAACATCTTTCCCCTTTCTGAAGATGTCCGATTGGGTGATGTCGTGTGGAAAAACACTCTGGAATCTGAAGAAATTCTTCCGGAGTCCTCGCCGGACCACCAGCGGGTGGATCAAATCATGCAACGACTGGTGACCGCCACCCAGCGGCGACACCCCAATCTTGCCTCCAGTTTCGACTGGGATTGGCGAGTTATCCAAGACGACAGCCAAATCAATGCTTGGTGTCTTCCTGGAGGCAAAATGGCGGTCTACACCGGCATGATCAACTTCGTCACCAGCGACGACCAATTGGCCGCAGTGATGGGTCACGAAATTGCCCACGCCGTGGCACGCCATGGCACCGAACGTTTGAGCCAAACCCAAGCCGCCCAAGTTGTGCTGGCCGCCAGTGATGGCGAGCTCAACGATCGTGAAATGAGAATCGCAGAGTCCGCCTTTGGCCTGGGGGTCGCGCTTCCATTTTCCCGCGCCCACGAACACGAAGCCGATGAACTGGGGATCTACATCGCCGCTGCGGCTGGGTATGACCCCAGAGCCGCCATCGATTTGTGGAACGCCATGGAACAGCAAACCGGACGAACTCCTGAGTTCCTGTCCACCCACCCGAGTCCCACCACGCGTGCGGCAAAGCTCACGGCATTGCTCCCCACGGCCGAACGCATCCGAGAACGCAACGAATGACGCTGACCGGCCGGCATATCGAACTGATTGGGATCGGGGGATGCGGCATGAGCGGGTTGGCCAGAGTCCTTCACGCTCGGGGGGCCACCGTCTCCGGATCAGACACGGTTCCCAGCCCCATCACTGAGGCATTGCAACAAGACGGAATCGAGGTCTCCACCGATCAGTCCGTCGCGGGCCTGCGCCCTGATATTGATCTCATCATTGCCACGGCCGCTCTCCCGGCCAACCACCCAGTCCTTGAAGGAGCGGCTTCTCGAGGGGTTGAGGTCATTCGATATGCCGATGCCCTTGGAAGGCTTCAGGAAGAAGCCTTTGGTATTTCTATTGCCGGAACCCACGGAAAAAGCACCAGTTGCGCCATGTGCTGTCACGCCCTGGTCCACGCAGGATTGGCCCCTTCCTTCATCATTGGGGCTGAGGTGCCCCAGCTTGGCGGGGGAAGCCAAGTTGGCGAAGCCAAAATCCCCATTGGCCCGATGGCGGGGCTCCCCGGACTCATGGTGGCCGAGGCGTGCGAGTTCAATCGATCATTCCATGCCCATCGCCCCAAACACGCGGCCATCTTGAACATCGAAGAGGACCACTTGGACGTGTACCACAATCTTGATGGCGTCATCCAAGGCTTTGCTGATTTTGCCCAGAACATCCCGGATGCCCAACAGGGCGGACGTCTTCTGATCGCGCACGAAGGCGCGCATCGACGGGAAGTCACTCGCGGTACAACCGCCCGGGTTGAAACCTTCGGGCTCTCAGGTGAGGCTGACTGGTCAATCACATTTAAAGTTGATTCGAGAGACGTGGAGCTCCACGGACCAGGCACCCATTTGCGTTGGCGAAACCTCATGCCGGGTGAACACAATGCGCTCAACGCAGGGGCGGCCGCCGTCTTGGCTCTTTGGGCTGGCGCAGACTCCGTCCGGGTTGAAGAGGCCATGGCCAACTTCACCGGCCTTTCTCGGCGGACAGAGTTCGTCGGCACCAAGACCTTGAGCAACGGCGAAGTACGGGTGTGGGACGATTACGGTCATCACCCCACTGAAATTGACCGAACGCTCCGAGCCCTTCGAGCCGCGGAAGACCCCCGCCGCTTGGTCTGCGTCTTCCAGCCGCACCAACACAGTCGCACCCGATTTCTGCTCGACGAATTCGCGTCAGCGTTCAGCGCCGCCGATGTGGTCATTGTGCCTGAGATTTATTTTGTCCGTGATTCCGAATCAGCGCAAGACCTGGTGAACCAACACACGTTGGTGGACCGCCTTCGCCGCCGAGGAACGGACGCTCTTGCGACCAACTCATTGCAGGACACAGTGTCACTTTTGGATTCGGTGCTCCGCGGAGACGACCTGCTGGTTGTCATGGGGGCTGGACCAGTTGGATCAGTGGGCCCCACTTGGGTGCAAGCATCGTGAAGAAGCACCCCAACGAACCCTTGGCCCGGCACTGCTGGAACAAACTGGGGGGTCCCGCAGAATGCCTGGTTGATGTTGAAACCGAAGAAGAGCTGCATCGCGTCCTCTCTGAATCCCATGCCCAACAGACGCCAGTCAGCGTGCTTGGACTGGGCTCCAACCTGTTGGTGTCCGATGAAGGCGTCCCCGGGACGGTGATTCGCCTCAAGGGCGCTTTCACCGAATTTTCGTTTGAAGGACACGTGCTGCGTGCCGGAGCGGGTGCCGATCTTCGCAAAATTGTCTCGGAATCAGTGCGTCGAGGGATGGATGGCTTCTGGCAACTTGCCGGGTTTCCCGCCACCATTGGTGGCGCGATCGCCATGAACGCCGGCGGCCGGTGGGGGGAGATAAGCGACACCCTTCTCCATTGCGCTGGATTCCACCTGGACGGCACCCCGTTTCAACAAACCGCTGAAGAATGCCAGTTCGCATACCGCGAGGCCCGGCTGCCGGGAATTGTGGCTCAAGCCACCTTTTCCCTCCAGCAGGGAGATCCCGACGAGCTTCGCCTCCAATTCAAGAGTGTCATGCGTGAGAAAGGCGCCGCGCAACCACTCGGGGCAAGCAACCCGAGTAGCGGCTGCGCCTTTCGAAACCCCATGACCGGAGGCACTCGCCGCAGCGCTGGGCAACTCATTGACGAGGCTGGAGGCAAGGGAATGGCGGTTGGCGGCGCCTCGATCAGCATGGACCACGCCAACTTCATCGTGACCACGCCTGATGCAACCTCGAAAGATGTCGAAACCCTGATGAAACAAATACAGCACCTGGTGGCGGCACACCACAAGGTGGATCTGCATCCGGAGGTGGTTCAATGGCCAAGCCCCAAGAACCACTAAACGTCACGGTGCTCTCGGGTGGACCCGATGCAGAGGCGGAGATTTCTCGAAAATCCGCGGCCGCCATCAGCCGGGCCTTGCGTTCGGCGGGCCACCGCGTGCACGAACTCAATCTCCCGACCGATCAACCTGAACTGCTTCTGCTTGACATCCCCCAAGACCATGTCGTCTTCCCTGCCCTGCACGGACCGTGGGGAGAAGGAGGTGGCGCTCAAGTTGAGTTGACCAACCTCGGCCTCCCCTTCGTGGGCTTTGGTGCAGAAGCAGCCGAAGTTGCGATGGACAAGAGCCAAACCCGAGATCTCGCCACCCAACATGGCGTCGCGGTTGCACCAGGAGCCGTCATTCACCCTGGAAGCCCCTCCCCGTGTCCCCCGCCTTGCATCTTCAAGCCACTTGATGAAGGTTCAAGTGTTGGGCTTGAACTCCTACACACCGAGGAGGACGTAGCAAGGGCTTTGCAACATTTGACCGGACCCACGTTGTGCGAATCGTTCGTCCCGGGACGGGAGTTCACTGTGCCATGGGTGCTGGGGGAGATCCTGCCAATCGTGGAGATCATTCCCGCCACTGGGATCTACGACCATGAAGCAAAATATCACCGCAGCGACACTGTATTTACGGTCGATCCCGCAATTCCATCAGATGTTCAAGCGGCACTCATCATGGCCACGAAGGTGATGGCGGAAGGTCTTCGAGCACGACATCTCGGGCGAGCCGATTTTATTCTTGGCCCCCAAGGGCCCATCTTCCTCGAATGGAACGCCATGCCTGGATTTACCACCAACAGCTTGCTCCCCCGAGCGGCCGCTCACATTGGCATCAGCCTTCCAGACCTCACAGACCGGCTGGTTCGCGCAGCTCATGCCCAAGGTCCAATCCAACCGATAGATTGACGTGACCCGCAAAAAGGCCAAACCTGGCACCAGTAAAACCTATTGGCCCCTGGCCGCGGGAACAATCGTGATGATGCTGGCTGTGGCAGTGGTCAACCACAGTGGCTGGCGTGGACAACACGGATCCATCAGTGGCTTCCGGATCAGTTACCGCCATATTGAAGAGCAATCAAGCGCCTTCCAGCCTCACTACCAAGAAGTCATCGCGAACACCGTCGACCACTGGTGGGCCACTGATCCCACCCAGAGCATCCAGTCCCTCCAAGCCAGACTGATGGGACTTGGGCATTTCAAATCCGCCAAAGTCTCCATCGCCTCCCCCGAGACGCTGGACATTTCTGTGCGTACCGGAGAGCGACTCTTTGATTTCAATCCCTTGTTTGCGGATGAATCATGGCCCGAATCGACCTCTGACCTTTCCGGGTTCATTCCCCTCCCCTCGGAAACCGAGGCCATGGGTTTGCCCACATTGGAGGTCACAACCGCCAGCGGTTTTCAAGCCGCAGTGGAGGTCTTTGCGCACGCCAAAGCACGAGGCTGGTCCACCTATATCCAGCAGATTCGAGAACCCCGCCCGAATCAACTGGAGCTGGTTGTTTTAGACGGCTCAGGCACCCAAGGATGGGTGGATTTTCGAAGCACCCCCTCTCATGAGGCCGGCACCGAGCCACTCTTTGCCTTGAAATTAAAAATCTTGGACAAGCAGGCGATGGTCTACCGATCGCTCACCCCCGGTGGAGGGCACTGGCGGATTGAGCCGCGCGGCATGGTTCGTCGCCCCGCAGCATGATCCCGGCTCTGGAATACCGCTGGAAGCAACTGCTGTTGCTCGTCAGTTCGGCCTGGATCCTCCTTTCCTTTGTGGTGAATGTGTTGGCCGTCCCCAACCTCGTCCAAAATGCAGAAGCAAACCTGTGGGGATACCAGCAGCATCTGACCACGCTCTCCTTCGGACTGCTTGTGGCCTATCCCGGCGCCCGCGCCACCATCGGCCCCGCCCCCCGCCCAAAGCTGGAGTGGCAAGCCCTACTTATCCTCACCTTGGTCATCCAAGTCGCTTTGGCTCCGTTGGTATTGCTCCTCCAACAGCCACTTGAACTGCTCCTGAAGGCTGACGCTTGGCTGATGGGATGCGCTTTTTGGGGGTGCGGCACCGGTCGGATCATGCGAGAACAGGTGCAATTCGGGGCCATCCTTCTGGCCACCCCACTCTTCGCCATGCTCTACGACACCAACTGGAGTGTGCCCACCGCGGCCGCTTCCATTGTTCACAAGCCAGGGACTCGCCCACCTCCACCCCTCTGGGTGGTTACGATTCTTGTTGGTTCGGGCTGGTTATGGATGACCAGACCACGCCGTCCTTTTCCGGGAGACAAACCACATGACCATGATTCCGAGGGAACCGTTTGATCGCGCGCTCAGCGATCACATCGATGTTCTGGGCACTATTGGATTTGCCCAAAAAGCCGGAATGACCACGCGGCAGTTGAACCGCATCCGCTCCGGCGATCAACCAAACCCTTTTCAACGAGCCGCCGAATGGTCTCGCTTGGGCTCCGCAGAAACCGCGAGCCGGCTGGTTTCCATGGTCTGCGAGGCCAATGACGGGTTCTTTGTCCAAGAAGGCGGCACGGACTCGAGCAATATTGAGGACACCATTCAAAAGGCCGCTGATGTCATCAAAGGATTGGCGGATGGATCGCTCGACGACGATGACCGCCGCTTGGTTCAGGATGCGGTCGCCGCAATGATTGGCCTGCTTCAAAAGTAGCCATTCACCGCCAACCGAGAAGTCGATAACATGTCTCGTCCACCGGTGGGGTGGCAGAGCGGTTGAATGCACCGGTCTTGAAAACCGGCATCGGGGAATCCCGATCAGGGGTTCGAATCCCCTCCCCACCGCTTCTCTGCACCACCAACTTCGGCGGTGTAGAAATGTTCATCAGCGTCGGAAGCCAAGCTCGTCCAGCTTGGCTTTCGTCCTCTTCGTCGATGCCCCAGCTGGGCGGTCGACTCGGGGCGGACCATCAGCAACCGGCCCAATCGACGGGCAGTCAGACTCTGCCACCCTTTGGGCAAACCCGGCTGTCGATCGGGCTCGAGACCGAGGGCTTGTGAAAGAGAAGCGACCGTTGCGCTGACATCAGAAAGCACATCCTCCGCCCGAAACGTTGCCATCACTTGGGGCTGATCGGCCCACCGTTCGACATGAGCCGCCCAAGCCGATGGGCGGGATTGGCCATCCTCATTTTCATGACGCAACCAATCAGAAAATGACAAATGTCGCGAATCCTCGCGCTGGATGTGCTGCATGAAATGGGAAGCCAGCACCGACCGACCTGACCGGTGCACGTAAAGCATTGTGGCCCGCGGTTGCAGCCACTTGAAAAAGATCTCACGGAAAGGGTCACCCTCGCTACTGCTCCACCAGGAAGATGCCCCGCCGGCAAAGTGGGTCTTGAGGATGCACCTTGGTGATCGACGCAGGATGCGAATCAGGATTGATGGGAACGTGCTGAGAACCTGTTCGCCTCGAGTCGGACCTTGCCATCTGGGAAGTCCCAGCCAATCAACATCAACAAACAATCGCTCAAAAGGCTCCCCAGGCCATTTCCATCCCCGGCAATCGTTGAAGTGGCGACGGATCACATCGATCATGAGATGGGTTCCCGACCGAGGGTGACTGGCCACCACAACGGGACGCGTCGAAATCTCTTTCAGGCACGCGGCAAAATCGTCGGGTGTCATGATGGAATCAAGCCACGTTGACGCAACAAATCAATGACGCTGGCCGTGGAATCCTCCAAGGAAAGCTCTGCGGTTGGAAGCCGAAGTTCCGGGGCATCTGGAGATTCATACGGTTGGTGGATACCCGTGAAGTGAGGGATTTCTCCCGCTCGCGCTTTCTTGTACAACCCTTTTGGATCTCGGGACTCCGCTACGTCCAGAGGAACGTCGACAAAAACTTCCACGAATGGAAGCCCCGCGTCCTCATGCAACTTCCGGACCCGCGTTCGCTCGTTCCTGAACGGGCTGATAAAGCTTGAAAGCACCAGTAATCCCGAGTCGGCCATGAGGGTTGAGACTTCCCCCACGCGGCGGATGTTTTCGTCGCGGTCCTCAGGGCCAAACCCCAGATCACCGTTCAGGCCGTGGCGGACGTTGTCTCCATCAAGCCGGTAGGCGTGATGCCCCAATTGATGCAAGGCCTGTTCCACCGAAACCGCCACCGTGCTTTTCCCACTGCCCGACAGCCCTGTGAACCAAACTGTAGCCCCCCGCTGACCCAATCGATCCGCACGATCGGCGCGACTGACACTGCCGCCATGCCAAACCACATTTTTCGATCTTTCCTCAGACAAAGCGGGGCCTTTCTGCTCGCAGAACTCCGATTTGGAGTCATGTTTCGCCGATACCTTACACTCACGAAGAAGCCATATGAGCCAGACCCTTACCCATCTCAAAGCCCTCGAGGCTGAAAGCATCCACATCATCCGTGAAGTGGTCTCGGAGTTTGAGAAACCGGTGATGCTCTACTCCGTTGGAAAAGACTCCGCGGTGATGTTGCACCTGGCCCGCAAGGCGTTTGCCCCTGCCATCCCCCCATTCCCCCTCATGCACGTCGATACCACCTGGAAGTTTCGGGAAATGATTGAATTCCGAGACAAGATGGCCAAAGAGTCAGGCATGGAGCTGATTGTCCACATCAATCAGGAGGGGGTTGCCCAAGGGGTGGGACCTATCACCCATGGCTCCAAAGTTCACACCGACATCATGAAAACCCAAGGCCTGAAACAAGCCCTCAATGAGCACAAGTTTGATGCTGCCTTTGGTGGCGCGAGGCGTGACGAAGAAAAGAGCCGGGCCAAGGAACGGGTGTACTCCTTCCGAGATGAGAACCACCGATGGGATCCCAAAAACCAACGCCCAGAACTGTGGAACATCTACAATGGCATGGTTCACCAAGGTGAATCCATCCGAGTCTTCCCTCTTTCCAATTGGACGGAACTCGATGTGTGGCAGTACATCTGGCTCGAGAACATCCCAATCGTCCCGTTGTACTTGTCTGCGAAACGTCCAATCGTCATGAGAAACGGTGTCCCAATCATGGTGGACGACGACCGCCTTCCCCTTGAGGAGGGCGAAGTTCCAGAAATGAAGATGGTTCGGTTCCGGACGCTCGGTTGCTACCCACTTACGGGCGCTGTTGAATCAGAGGCCACCACCCTGCCCGAGGTCATCCAAGAGATGCTCCTCACCAAGCAGTCAGAACGCCAAGGTCGAGTCATTGACTATGACCAATCGGGTTCGATGGAGGAAAAGAAACGGGAGGGTTACTTTTAATGAGTCACCAGTCCGATCTGATCGAAAGCGACATCATTGCTTACCTCAAGCAACACGAGCGAAAGGAGCTGCTGCGGCTCCTCACCTGTGGCAGTGTTGATGATGGGAAAAGCACGCTGATTGGCCGTCTGCTCCACGACTCAAAAATGGTGTACGAGGACCAACTTGAGGCTGTGACCCGCGACAGTGCCAAAAGCGGAACCACTGGAGAGCAACCCGATCTGTCGCTGTTGGTCGACGGACTCAAAAGTGAACGAGAACAGGGCATCACCATTGATGTGGCCTACCGGTATTTCAGCACCAGCAAGCGAAAATTCATCATTGCTGACTGCCCAGGGCACGAGCAGTACACAAGGAACATGGCCACTGGCGCATCGACTTGCGACCTCGCCGTCATTCTGATCGACGCAAGACATGGCGTTCAAGTCCAAACCCGGCGGCATTCATACATCGTCCGTCTTCTGGGCATCAAGCATGTGGTTGTCGCCATCAACAAGATGGACATCGTTGATTGGAGCGAAGATCGATTTGAAGAAATTCGATCTGAGTACGCCAATTTTGCCGCAAAATTGGGACTCGAAGATGTCCGGTTCTTGCCGATGAGTGCCTTGCTGGGCGACAACGTTGTCGATCCTTCCGAAAACATGCCTTGGTACAACGGGCCCACCTTGATGCATGTGCTCGAGAACGTGCACATTGGCGGCGATCGAAACTTGCGAGATTTCCGATTCCCGGTGCAGTGGGTCAACCGTCCAAACCTCAACTTCCGCGGCTTTGCCGGACAAGTGGCCTCGGGAGCGATCCGTCCAGGGGAATCCATCCAAGTCATGCCCTCTGGAAAAAGCACCACAATCAAAGAGGTGCTGGGGCCTGATGGCCCACTTGATGAAGCTTTTACCCCGATGAGTGTGACGCTCACCTTCAATGATGAAATCGACGCCTCGCGAGGGGACACCATCGTCCACGCCGAAGCAAGCCCAACCATCACCAACGTATTTGATGCCATGTTGGTCTGGATGCACGAAGAGGAGCTGTCACCCGGTCGCGAGTACATCATCAAACACGGCCCACACCGAACCTATGGGACCGTCGACCGGATCCTCAACCGGGTTGATGTGAACAGCCTCGCGGAGCATGATGCGACGCGTCTGGAACTGAACGAGATTGCCCGGGTGGCCATCCGTACGAGCGCCCCAATGGTTCTTGATGACTATGAAAACAATCGGGGAACCGGCGCTTTCGTCATCATCGACCGGCTGACCAACGTCACCGTCGGAGCGGGGATGATTCGACTCACCGGGCAAACGACTTCCGCCCATTGGGAAACCGAACCAGGGGCCATCTTGGCGCACCAAGGGTCCAGCGTGAGTGCCGAAGAACGACGCACTCGGTTTGGGCATGGGGCAGCAACCATTTTGCTCACCGGACTGACCGGTTCCGGAAAAACAACCCTGGCCCTGGAACTGGAACGGCTGCTCTTCGAGCGGAATGTGCATGCCGCCGTCCTCGACGGACAAGCCATGAGAATGGGCCTGAACCGAGACCTCGGGTTCAGCGCCGCCGAGCGATCAGAAAATCTACGCCGAAGCATGGAACTGGCGCGGATGATGAACAGCGTGGGGACCATTTGCCTTGCCGCTTTCGTTGCACCAGAAGAGCGATCGCGAGAAGCCGCAAAGGAGTTGATCGGTGAAGATCGATTCCTTTTGGTCCACCTTGATGCACCGCTCGAAGTGTGCCGCGCACGCGACGCAAGTGGCCTATACGAACGGCAAGAGAGTGGTGAGCATGCATCAATTCCTGGCGTGACCCAACCGTACGACGCCCCCCAAGAGCCAGATCTACGCATTGACACCAACGCCACTTCCACCGAAGACGCAGCCCGGCAGGTCATTGCATTGCTCAAGGATCGCAAGTTGATTGAAGGCTGATGCGGATTCTCCACTACGAACCCGCCATCCGCCTTGAACTCGGAGGGGTCGTTCGCGCGGTGCTTGATATTGCCGCCGAACAAGCCAAAGCTGGCGCTAAGGTCACTCTCGTGACCCATGATGACCAAGACGTTCCCGCCGATTTCCCCGGAGAAGTCAAGGTGATCCCCGGCCCCGGGATTCTAGGACGGCTTGGCCCTGGCGTCGTTTCGGCCCATTCACTCTGTCAAGAAAGCGACGTCATCCATCTTCATGGCGCATGGTCCTTGGCCAACCTGCAATGGGCTGAAATCGCCATCCAAGCCGGACGTTCTTATTTCATCAGCCCCCACGGGATGCTTGATGACTGGTGCATGGAACAAAAGAGCCTGAAGAAGAAATTCTTCCTGCGCTTCGGGGGGCGAAAATGGCTTGAACGTGCATCGGGCGTGCACCTCACCGCCACTGCTGAAGAACGACAATCGAAAAAGTGGGCCCCTTCCATGCGCAGCTTTGTCTGCCCACTCCCGATGGATCTGACCCCATTTCAGGAAATCCCCCCCCGCTCCCTAGCCGCCTCAGTTGAGCCGGCATACACGGAAGATCCTCCGATCATTCTCTTCCTGTCACGTCTCCACGAAAAAAAGCGACCAGACCTGCTGATTGAAGTGGCCAGAGAGTTAAAAAACGAAGCGACGATCGTTCTCGCCGGAGACGGCGACCCGAATTACGTCGAATCTCTCAAGAGGCAAGCGGAAGGAACCTCGGTCCGCTTCCCGGGCTTTGTACGAGGTCCCGCCAAAGTCGCGATGTACGCACACGCGACTTGCTTTGCTCTCCCTACCAGCCAAGAAAATTTTGGCTATGTCCTGTTTGAAGCGTTGGCTGCTGGAGTTCCGGTGCTGACCACCAAAGGGGCCGACACCTGGCCCGAGATGGAGGCCTCAGGGGGAGCAATCGTCTTGGAAGCTTCGATCGATGCTTTCTGCACAGCGATCAGGCAACGCATCGCGTCTCCAGAAGAGTCCAAAGGGATGGGAGCCAAGGGCCGAGAATGGGCGCTTCAAAATCTTGACGCCCAAGCCGCGACCCGTCGACTCCTTCAACACTACGAAGATCACAGTGGGGCCGGAATTGAGTAGATCACACAACAACGGCCTGATACTTGCCGCGATGCGGAAGATGTCCTCGAAGGCAAACCAGATTCTCGCCCCAAGATTTGGCCAGCATCTTGGCTACGTCTTGAATAGTGAATACCCAAAAGCCGGCGGGACATGGTTTGGAAAAATGGCGGCTGAAATCATGCAGTTGCCTTATCCCGAACACAACGCATTCCCAACCGGCTGCCCCTGCGTTCTTCATAACCACTGGAACTGGAGTCCAAGATTGCCCCGAGGCTTTTACCTCACCAGGGACGGCAGGGATGTCATGGTCTCGCTCTACTTCCACCGGGTCCGGGAACTCACCGCGAACAACCCCGTTGCCGAGCGCCGTTTTGGCAAACGCTACGACAAGCTGTTTGGCAAAGGCTGGGACCCAAATGACTCCATCAAAAACCTCAGACCCTTCATTCGAGATGAGTTTGATCGCCCTCGGGACAGTCGCCAAAACTGGCGTGACCATGTCATGAACTGGCACGACGGAGGCCGAGGCCGCAAGAATGTCATCTATCTCAAATATGAAGAGCTGCTCAGCGACCCTCAAGCAACTGTGACACGCGTCGTCAGTGAAATGACAGGCCAAACGCCTGACCCCTGGGTCGTCAACCAAACGGTTGAAAAATACGACATGAAACGGCAGACTGGCGGGAGAGCCGCAGGGGTTGAGGATCGCTCCTCGTTCATCAGAAAAGGCGTAGCTGGGGACTGGGTCAACCATTTTTCAAATGAATCCGCCGAGCTGATGCACGAACTTGCAGGCGATGCCATTCTCTCTCTGGGCTACGAAAAAGACCCCCAGTGGTGGCAAAATCGCACCTACCCAGATTGAACGAAGTTGACACTTCTCACCGATACAACCATCGGATGCTGTCGATCCTGTTCATTGCTCAAGGGCTTCTGGTACTGACTCTCATCGTGAGAGATGGCGTGACCCGTCGGGTCGAAATCGCCTCTGCCCGCAACCTCTTCCTCATTGGATTTGTTGTCTTTCAGTCGTTCAGTGCGGCGACTGCGATGACTACCGGCATCTTTGGCGAAGTCCCCGTCCGAACCCCATCGTCCACGGGATTTGTGTTCTTCATTCTCACCTCAATTGCTCTGGCCATTTTTCTCAGAACATGGAAGAAGTCCAAGATTGCCTCAGCCGCTTCATCTCTTCCTGCGAAGTTGGACTTTAAAGAAACCAATTCACTGTGGCTTATGAGCGTCATCTGCTTGGGCTTTGGTCTGGTCTCAAAATTCATCCTCGCGTTTGTTCCGATTTTCGGCGTGCTCTCTGTACAGTTGGCCACAGGCATGTTTGCCGCATCGGTTGGTCTGGCCGCTTGGCAATGGAGCCGGTCACCGTGGAACGCGGCAAGCCTCTGCTTGTTCTTGGCGATCAGCGTTGTGGTCGTCGGGGCCATGCTGTCGGGGGCTTTTGGGCGCCGCCCGCTCTTGACGGTAATGCTGGTTGTTGGATTCGCGTATTACTGGCGGGTCGCCAGATACAAAGACCCACGTCAGGTTTTTATCCGAGCCTTTTTCATCGCACTGATTGTTTCCGGCCCCATGATCTTGTTCACGGCCGCAAGAAAAGGATCAGAACGAGAGCGAAGCACCAGTGACTTTGTGTCTGCCGTGGTGTCAATTCAGCCAAGCGACATTTCCAAGTCGATCATCTCACTGCTCTCGGGCCAAGATACTGCGGCCAATTCAATGTGGATCATTGAGAACATGGGGGACCGATACCCCCACGATTACGCGCACTCGGTGAGATACCTCGTTCTGCACCCAATCCCCCGCGCGTACTTTCCCTCAAAACCAGATGGTCTTGGACACACCATGGTGAAAGATGCTGGCATACCAAAGAAGCCAAAGAACTTCACCGTGGGCCCAGGCTTTGTCGGGCATATTTGGAACGATTGGCCTTACCTTTGCATCATCGTCTATCCATGGCTGGTTGGAATCTTGGTGAAGTTCCTCGATGCCATTCTGATTCGGTACACCGACAGCCCCTTACCCACTATGCTGGCCAGCGTCACCATGGCCCAAGTCACCGGACTTCCTCGTGGCGAGCTCAGCCTCTTCATCTTCAACGGCGCATCGGCGTTTTTGGGGGCATATCTAGCCTTCAGACTCGGCATCCTTCTTATGCCTTGGATCAAAAAACGCATCAAGCGGACAACGGGAGGCAACAAGCTTGAACCATGGAAAGAATGGACCGGAACCTACAACTAACTGCTGGCCAGCGTTCTTCTTTTGACAAATGTTCTTATTGACCGATCAGTGGCAGCAACCACCGCCCCCCACAGAACCGCAAGGCCGAGGAGGGTAAGGCCCACCGAGATCATGGTCTGGTCGACGGAAGTACGGAACATCAACGCATAGCCCCAGGTGGCGCCCCCCACAATCAGAACTTTCACCAAAGAAGGTTGCAAATCTTGGGAGATTTGAAGCCCAATGGTCCGTGCAGAAGCCCGCAGGACTCCAATCCCATATGAGCAGACATTCGCCAGCAAGAACCCCAATGGAACCCAGAAAAATTCACCATCGGTCACAGGCAAACAGCTGACCAACACCGCCACCATTCCGCCAACCCATACAAATGGGACGTAGTGCCGCACATGCCCCAAACCAAAGAGGGTTCTCTCCAACGGGGTGCAAGTGCTCCGCACCAAAATCCCCCCCAGCTGCAACACAAGCACGTTGGCAATCAAAAAGAGCACGCTCCTGCCATCGGTCATGAGATCAGAAGACTGACCGACCGTCTGAAGCCTTTCCCCCAGCCAGACGTTCAAAAACCATGGTGATAGGCAAACCATGCCTCCCGTGATCGCCACCGCGACGTAGCCCTGTATGGAAGTCAAAAGAGGAATGCGAGATCGCACCCCTTCAACCCCTCGTTCGACTTGCAAATGAATCATGAGGGGATCGATGCCGCGGAAGAGTCCCTCACTGAGGAGCATGCACCAGCCGGCCAACTGAATGACGATGGCCCAGATCCCGTTGAAGGTCAATCCAAGAGTCAAATTGACGACAAGGCCGAGCATTTGGGCCAAAAAGCCGCTCACCAAAGAAAACTGCAGAGCCCAAGCTGCATTTTTGATGGTTTGAACAACAAGACTGCGGTTGAAATCAGACTTGGCAAATCGAACTTCTGGGACCAAACGGCGGCTGACCACTGCCGTTGCGGCGACGTACAAGGCGCTCCAAACCACCGTTCCCAATCCAATCCACAGCAGAACCAAACTGATCTGCCCACCGGCATCAAGTGCCTCAAAAACAACGAGCAGGACCAAAGGACGTCCCACGCGTTCCAAAATCATGAGGACATTGTCAACCAGAATGTTTCGCGAGGCAAAGCAAGCTTTCCGCCACACTGTCCCCATAATTTTGAGCGCCCCGGCCAAGCCCTCGCACAACAGGAGGATCGAGAACGCTTGCTGGACATTGCCCCCTTCCATTTCCAAGTTGAGATTTCCAGTCAAAATCACCGGAATCAACACAAGAGTGACCCCGACGACCAAGAGGCCAAGAAGAAAGCAAACTGCAAATGTTGCGGCGGATACCTGAGAAATCTTGCGCCGATCCCGTTTGGCGATCGCCTCGGCAAGTTCCCGGCCAATCGCGGCATCGCTCCCCCGTTCGAGGGCCATGGACAATCCGAATGAGCCCGCAGCAAGCCCCACCAAGCCCAGCCCTTGAAGCCCGAGGTTCTTGGTGATGTACCAGGTGGAAAACAGGCCGAGGAAGAATGTGACGAACAGCCTTCCGTACGTCGAACATGCATTCAACACCAGTCGGTTGGCCATCGTTTTTCCTGTCATTCCACACACCATCTTATGAATGCGTAATGTGTAGGTGTGATTCCGCTTGAAGAACTCAGACAGTTTCTTTCCACCATCACCGATCCTGAATCCGGCCGCGATTTGGTGAGCCATGGCGCTATTCGTGATCTTAAAATCGATGAAGACAGCGTTTACATCGAATTGGACTTTGCTTCAAAAGACGCCGAGGCCAAGGAATTGCTTCGCTCACAGATTGCCGCGGCGGTGAGAAAAGCCGCAGCAAATCACGGCCTCCGTCGCATCCCCGAATTGGACCTGAACTTTGTCGACGTTGAAGCGACGCCCAATCCACTGCCAATGGTCCGTTCCGTCATTGCCGTGGGAGCCGGAAAGGGAGGCGTAGGCAAGAGTACGGTTTCGGTCCATCTGGCTTTGGCCTTGGCCCGTATGGGCCGCAAGGTTGGCATTTTGGATGGCGACATCTACGGCCCCTCCCTGCCCACCATGCTCGGTCTGCAAGAGATCCCCCCAAAAATCGATGGCAACACCATCATTCCATTCGAAAAAGACGGGCTGAAGATTGTTTCGATTGGGCGACTGGTTGAGCCTGAGAAGGCACTCGTCTGGCGTGGCCCCATGGCCCATGGAGCATTCCGCCAACTCGCTCTCCAGAGCGACTGGGGAGAGCTTGATCACCTGATCGTGGACCTGCCTCCCGGAACTGGCGATGTCCCGCTCACCTTGGCCCAACTGCTCCCCCTTACCGGGGCCGTCGTGGTGTGCACCCCCCAGAAGGTGGCCCAAGATGATGCCCGGCGGGCCATACGAATGTTCCAGCAGTTGGGGGTTTCGATCCTCGGAGTGGTGGAGAATATGGCGGGATTCACCGCCCCCGATGGGACCACCATCGACCTCTTCGGACGAGGAGGTGCCGAAGATATGGCCGCCAGCATGAGCCTCCCCTTCCTTGGCCGCCTCCCAATCCATCCCGAGCTGGCTGCCCGTGGCGATGCCGGCGATCCAGCGTCCTGCCACGAGTTGGAGGCCCTTGGAGACGCTCTGAAGACCCTTGGGGACGCCTTTGACCACCGCGTCCGGATGGCCGAACGAGGAGAAGATCGCCCCACCTTGGTGATCCGCTGACTGCGGCCCCGTTGACACCACCCCGGTTCTGGCTACAATGTCGGATTCCCGCAAATCAACGGGAGGAGACCCCTATGCCCCGTCAAACCACATACCTGAAGGCTGGCACACACGAACCCAAATGGGTCGTGGTTGATGCTGCCAATGTCCCCCTCGGCCGGCTGGCCGCCCGGATTGCGACGGTTCTCCAAGGCAAGCACTCCCCCGACTGGACCCCTCACGCCATGAGTGGTGATTACGTGATCGTGATCAACGCTGGCCAAGTGGCGTTGACCGGCCGCAAGCCTGAGCAAAAAATGCGAAAGACCTATTCCGGACACCCCGGTGGTCTCAAGCACATCCCTTACGGCTGGATGCAAGAACATCGCCCCATCAAACTCGTCGAAGAAGCGGTCCGCCGCATGCTTCCCAAAACTCGACTTGGCCGCGTGATGCTGTCGAACTTGAAGGTTTACGAAGGCGCTGAGCATCCACACCAAGCCCAGCAGCCAGTTGCCCTCTGAACCCATTGAAAGACGTTCCGAATGACTGAAGAAACCATCGCAACCGAATCCTCAGAATCCGCAGCCATCACGTTGGGTGATGCACCAGTTGAAGCAGCCGAAGACACCTTTGTGCCCCGTGAACCGGCCGCCCCCGTCCATGGGTGGTGGTGGGGAACCGGTCGTCGCAAAGCTTCTGTGGCCCGAGTCCGAGTGCAACCTGGGAATGCTGGCATTCTGTGCAACGGCAAACCACTGGAAGAATACTTCTGCACCCCACGCGATCGGAACAGCGTGATCGCCGTGCTCGAAGCCACCAACATGCTGGGGCAAGTCAACGTGAAAGCCAATCTCACCGGTGGTGGCACCACCGGGCAAGCTGGCGCCATGGTCATGGGCCTTGCCCGTGCTTTGCTTGGCTACGACCCCTCGGTCGAAGGTGTTCTCCGTGAGCACGGCTTCCTGAGCCGCGACGCCCGCCGCGTTGAACGGAAGAAGTACGGTCAACGAGGCGCCCGACGTCGCTTCCAGTTCTCGAAGCGTTGATCGCCAAGAACTCAAGAAAATCCCCAGCGGCGACCGGAAGGTCGCCGCTTTTTACATGGGCACTCGAAAGGGGCCCGACGCTTGCAGGATCATCCGTTGATCATCAGCTTGCCCGCGAGGGCCTCGACCTGGACGCAACTCGGACCATGGCACAGGCGGGACCCCATCCAAGCCGAGCCAAGCGGTGGCCAAAGATGCAAGATCATCGGACAGGAAGTCCCTCTGGCAACCGAATCCGGGAAGGGCAGGACCAAAGGGGTCCGACGCATCCCACGATCGTTGCACCCCATGGTGCACACGTTCGACTTCAAGCCGAAGTCGGCCAGCAAAACGAACTGTTTCGCCAGAGAGGATTGAAGGAAAGAGCGCGGCCAGTGCGCCATTTTGTTGTGGGGTGCCAGCAAAGCAGTGGGCATACCACCAACCGCACGAACGCAGAACATCCTCAGCCTGAAGAATGGCCCCATAGGAACTGCATGGCTGCAACGCCATGACCAACTGGTGAGCCGCCCAACGGGCCTGGACAAATCGCTCCACCGCCTCCGGAGCGCCAGTGATCCGAGGCGATGCCACAATGGGATGCTGTGCGTTCAAATGAAGCAATCGGCGAACTCGATCGCGCTGGACACGTCGACGACGCGTGTCATCTGAGATCTTGGCTCGCTGGTTCCAACGGATCGGCTCAATCCCCCAGCGCCAGACCAAGCCAGCGGCTCGGTCCTCACGGAGCCGATCGCGCTTGTGGCCACGCTTTCGCCAACGGCGCAAGGTTTCTCGAGGAATATGCTGTGCTTGATCAGGATTCCGAAGACTCAACCGCTGGACTTCATTGTCATGCCGAAAACCGCGTAACTTCACCAATGGACGAGTGGCAAGGAATGCATCGAGCCGCCCCACATCAACCACCAATTGAGACTTGCCTTCAACACTCGCCCATTCAAAAACCAACCCTTGATCTCGCCATCGCCGAATGGTTCTGGGGTGCACTCCGGCATACTCGGCCACCCCTTGCTGGCTCAAACACGTCTGCAGATCCACCTGAGATGGGCTTTGGCGAGAAAGTTGTTCAAGCATCCGCGTCAGATCAGCAACCACAGCCTCCCGCGCCAGCAGCGCGTCTTCGACCTGCCCCAACTGCAACTGCTGACGAATTGGGGCCAGACGAAGAAACGGAACTTTGGAAGCGGAGCAATCTTGAACAAGTTCACGAAGAATGCTTTGTGCACGTTGACGAATGCGTGCTGGTGCCAATCCCAATTCACGGGAAAGGACTGCCAACACTTCAGTCTTGTACGCCGCGCTCAGCGTACGCCCTCGCGAATGGGGAATGAGGTTTCAATTTCAGCATGACCATCCACATAAACCCTGCGCACTGAGGGATGGATTCCACAGGCAATTGCATAGGGACGAAGCCCCGCATGCGATGCCAACCGAACCAAATGGTTTGGGGCTTGCCGATTGGGGGTAATCAGTTCGACGCGATCACCAACCTTGGGGCACAGACCCTCCGAAATGGCAGGCCCCAGATCCAAGACCGTCTGGTCCATGTTGACTGCACCGGCCACCGGTACCCAAGCCTCACCCTGAGCTGTCATCAACCGGACCTTTGGCGCGGCGTGGCCGTCCCGGCCGGAGAGAAAGGGCGACCAGCCGGCCGCATACCCCACCGGCACCAAACCAAGAACCGAATCTTGGTCGGCGGTCCACTCACCGTGATAGCCAACACGCTCACCACGAGCCACCCGCTTGCAGAGACGAAGGGTCGTGCTCCAGCGCAAGCAGGGCTCCAAATCAAGAGCCAACGGGAGACGCCGGCCATCACTCAGGAACTCCACGCCAAACCCGGCCCAAGCCTGACCGACCCGGACCATATCGGCATGGGTGTTGCGATCAGCCAAGGTCGCACACGAGTTCGCCACATGGACAATCAGGTCTTCGGGGAAGAACCCACGAAGGCGTTGGACTTCCTCACGCACCAAGGTGTGCTGGGCCTCGGTGAGGGCCGCATCACGATCAGAGCTCACGAAATGGGTCGACACCCCTGCCAAGCGAACGCGCGGCTCGTTCAGAATCTCTCGAACCAGGGCCTCGACTTCGGGCAATGGCGTCCCCCCGCGGCGCAATCCCGTATCCATCTCAAGATGCAATGGAATCGGGGTCACGTCTGGGGTGAGCACCTTCCGGATCCGATGCCAGTGATCGAGGCCGTGAACGGTGAAATGGACCCGCCCCTCGTTGCAATACCCACGCAGGGGAGACCCCCTCAGATAAACAGGGTCTGGGCCAAGCACCAAGATGGGGCAGCGGATTCCCGCCTGAAGAACCTCAAGGGCCTCATTGGCGTCGTATACGGCCAGCATGGAGGCTCCCGCCTGCTGGAGCACCCGGCCCACTTCGGTGGCTCCCATGCCATAGGCATTGCCCTTGATGACAGGGCAAATCCTGGTTTGGGGACCCACCAAGTCCCGCAACCGCCGGTAATTGCGGCGAATTGCCGCGACATCCACTTCCAGAAATGAGGCATCCATAAACAAGGCAGAACCTTGCGTTCGATCGTACCATTCACACAGAGGTTGAATCGACCTCCCCGATCCCATGCACATTGATACTGATGCCGAAATTTTTCGGACGGAATCAGGCTTTGAGGCACTCGGACTCCGCAAAGAGATCCTGACTGCCATCGGAAAGCTCGGCTTCGTTCATCCCACGCACATCCAATCGGAACTCGTTCCGCTTGGCGTTTCTGGACGTGATGTCCTTGGGCAGTCAAGGACGGGAACCGGGAAAACCGCGGCCTTCGGCTTGCCCCTTCTGCACCGGCTGGCCGAAAACCCCAGCCCCTTCTCAGGTTTGGTGCTGTGTCCCACCCGGGAACTGGCCATTCAAATCGCCAAGGACCTCCAAGCCCTGGCCGGGGATCTTCCCATCAAGATCATGCCGGTGTACGGCGGACAGCGCATGAAAGTGCAGTCCGACAAATTAAAGAAGGGCCCCCACATCATTGTTGGGACGCCGGGACGGGTCATGGACTTTCACCAACGTGGGGAACTGCCGTACGACAAGGTGCAGATGGCCGTACTCGATGAAGTCGACCGAATGCTCGACATTGGATTCCGAGATGACATTCGAAGGATCTTGGGGGGCATGACCCAAGAGCACCAGACCATTTTTGTCTCGGCCACAATTTCAGAAGAGATCGAACGACTGGCCCGCAAATACTTGACCAACCCGGAGCGACTCGCCCATGAAGGCAAGAGCCTCACGGTGGCACGGGTCGACCAGCAAGCCTGGGAAGTCAATCCTTGGGACAAAAGCCGACTTCTCGCCCACTTGATCCAAAAGCACGACCCTGAAGTCACCATCGTGTTCTGCCGCACCAAGATGGCGGTGGATCGCACCTCAAAGCATTTGGCCTCCCGGGGGATTAAAAGCGAAGTCATGCACGGTGACATCCGGCAATCAAGGCGCAATCGCGTTCTCGAAGAATTCAAGACCGGCAAGGTCAAACTGCTGATCGCTTCAGATCTCGCCGCCCGAGGCATTGATGTTGACGGCATCACCCACGTCGTGAACTACGACATCCCCGACAACCCCGACGACTACGTCCACCGCATCGGTCGTACGGCCCGGGCCGGACGCGAGGGCACCGCTTGGACCTTCATCTGCCCCGATGAAGGCCATCTTTTGATGCAGGTGGAACAGCTCACCAACGTCCACATCCCATCCAGCAAACCCGACGACTTCGAGCCCGGGCCCATCCCCGAATCAGTCTTGAGACGACGTGAAGAAGAGGCCCAACGGCTCAAGGATGCCGAAAAGAACAAGCGGACGCGAGGGCTCGAACTGCCAGATGAGTCGAAAGCCTCCGACAGCAATGCGTTCCCTGGGGGCGTCGTCCCCAAATCGATGCCCGGCCGTCGCATGGGTGGCCGGATTCGCACCCGAAGACGATGAGTTCGGTTCGCGTGCATCCCGAAGTGCTGTCGGCTCTGGCTGAACAGCGACCGGTTGTTGGCCTCGAGTCCGCAGTGATTACCCACGGGCTTCCCAAGGAACCACGACCGGAACTGCTCGAGCAACTGGGGGATCCATTCGCCAAGAAGTCACATCTGCCCGTCCACATGGCCCTGGCCGAGGTCATGGAAGAATCCGTCCGCGAGAGCGGAGCCATCCCCGCCACCACCGCCGTGATCGAAGGCGAATTGGTGGTTGGGCTCAGCGAAGCAGAACGACACGCTCTGGCCCATCATGCGTCCCCGATCAAAGCGGCCCCCCATCGTCTTTCCACGATGATCGCCAAGAAAGCAACCGGGGGAACCACGGTTGGTGGTGCCCTCACGCTGCTTCACCGTGGACACCCTGATCTCAAAGTGTTGGCCACCGGCGGCATCGGGGGAGTGCATCGAGGCTGGACCAATCGGCCGGACATCTCGGCCGACCTGACCGTCTTGTCTCGCACCCCTCTGATGTGCGTGTGTGCTGGGGCCAAAATTGTTCTTGATGCCGTCGCCACATTTGAAGCCCTCGAAACGTTGGGCATCCCGGTCCTTGGGTGTGGCTGCAGCTCATTCCCCCGATTTCATGCCCCCGGAAACGGGACGCTCCCCATCCATGCTTGCCCCCCGCAAGAGGCGGCTCGAATCGCCCAAGTCCACTGGAGCATCGGATCAGGCGGGGTGTTGATTGCCCAAGATCCCCCAGCGCCTTGGGCTTTGGAACTGGAAACCCTCGAGGCGGTCACCCAGCAAAGCGTGGCCTCAGTCACGGCCTCTGGACCCGACGCCACCCCGGCCCTGCTTGGGGCCTTGGATCAAGCAAGTTCCGGACAAGCCCTGCTCGCGAATCTGGCACTGCTTCGCCACAATGGAGTGCTTGCCTCGAGTTTGGCCTCCGAACATCTCAAACCCCTCCATCATGAGCGCTGAACCCACCATGAGCGACTCCGAATCCAATCGCGGATCCACGCCCCAGGAACCCGTCAGGATCAAGGGCATGGCGTCTGAGGCTCCGGACCGGACCTACTCGCTCTTGACCCTGGCCTCTGGACTCCCCGTGCAAGAAGACCACCCTGTCCGCATCCCCCAAGGCATCGTGGAGGAACTCAGAATTCGCCATGGCCATCTCCTGGAAGCGGAAGTGCAGCAGCGAACCATCCGAACTCGGCGGGGGAAACGCCAACGCCGCGAGGTCAGCAAGGTTCTCCAAGTGGAGCATCTTGATCCCGAAGTGCACCGCAGCCGACCTTCATTCGAGGACTTGGTTCCGATTGATCCCGCCCCCCGACTCACGCTCGAACACGAGGGCGGCCCCATCTCTTCGCGAATGATCGACCTGTTCTGCCCCATTGGCTTTGGCACCCGCGGACTGATCGTGGCGCCGCCAAAAGCAGGAAAAACCACCCTCCTCCGTGATATCGCCACCAGCGTTGCCGTCAATCACCCCCAAGTCCGCATCATTGCGGTCTTGATCGATGAACGCCCCGAGGAAGTGACGGAGTTCACTCGGCATGTGCCCGGCGAGGTCTTGGCCAGTTCCAACGATATGGACCTCGAGACCCACACCGATCTTGCCTTGTTCGCCTACGCGCGGGCGCGGCGACTCCTTGAAGCGGGTGAAGACGTTCTCTTTTTGGTGGATTCACTCACTCGACTGGGCCGGGCGTTCAACAACGATCGCCGGTACGCCACTGGTGGACGAACCATGTCGGGCGGTATCGACACCATGGCCCTCGACTGGCCCAAACGAATCTTTGGTACCGCCCGAAACGTCGAAGGCCCAGGTTCCCTCACCATGCTGGCCACGTGTCTGGTCGACACGGGTGGTCGGGGTGATCAGGTGATTTTCGAGGAATTCAAGGGAACGGGCAACATGGAATTGGTGCTCGATCGAAGCGTTGCTGAGCAACGCCTCTTCCCGGCCATTGATTTGGCGGGATCGGGCACTCGGAAAGAAGACCTGCTGTTGTCTGAAGGGACCCACCAGACCATCACCGCCTTGCGACGAAGATTGATCAACATGAAGCCTCCACAGCAGGTGGCTCAATTGCTGAAGGCCATGGAACGAGTCCCCACCAACGAACTCCTCGTTCAGGGCGGTCGTCCCTCGGATGGATCTCAATAAGATCAATCCAACAGAGTGGTCTGATTCAGCATCATGGCTGGAAGAAACAAACCCCCCGTCGGATGACGAGGGGTTTGGAGCTTTCGAGTAAAAGGAGACTTGACATCTTCTCGCCCTGAGGAATTGCACGAAAACAGGTGAGAACGCGAGAGATGTCTATTGTGACTTTGAGCGACTATGGCTCAAGAGTCACTGTGGTGGGAATGTTGCCCACCAAATCCTCTGTGGCGATCAGCCACGGCGTCGGCGACCAATGCCGGCCAAGCCAAGCAAGGCCAGAGCACCTGGTGCCGGGACAGTCACGGACATGGCCTCAGACTGCAAGAATCCAGCGGAAGACTTGTAATCAACAGTACCTTCAACCGTGAGTTGCGAACCCTGTGCAACAGAAAGTTGCATAAACAGCACACTTCCGTTGAGTTGCGTATCAGGGTTGCTGTCGAAGACACCACCATTGTCGAGCTGCTCGAGAAGAGTCGCACCGGAAGACAGGATCTGTGAGTTACCTGACACCACGAAGTCTGGAGAAAAAGAAGTGTCACCACCCCAAGCGGCGAAGAAACTGTCGCCAGCGCCGGTGAGGGTTCCGGTCGCATCTTCAACATCGCCCAAGCGAGTTGCCAACAGTTCATTGTTGATCAAACCGGTCTCGGATGTAATCCGAAAAGCCGAGTAATCATCGTTACCAGAGACGGCAAGGAGCGCATCGGCTGGGCTGTCAAAATTCAAAAAGAATCGATATGTCGTCGCACCAGCAATGACATCGTCTTCGGCAGTGAAGCTCACACCGGAGAAATCTGCTTGCGCTGAAGCCGCGAGCAAAGAGGACAAAAGAACCAAATTTTTCATTTTTGAGAGGCCTTTCGAAGTCAGGACCGAAGTCCAGAAGAATGTGCCCATCCACCGTGGAAGGGCTGCCCCTCTCTTCCGGGGGGGAATATATTCAGCAGAAAGAGGTTCGCATGGCCTTGAGATTCAAATTGACGGGGTTTACCGAACTCTTCACACCTTCTGTATGAACTGTGCGCGATGCAGTCTCAGACTGAATAAAGCCCATACGAATTCCAAACAAACAGCCCCTGCCAAAAGGCAGGGGCTGCATGAAAATCAGAAGTCGGCACGGCAATCTCAGAGGCAAAATTGCCCTAAGAGCTGAGCCGGTTGTGATTCAGCCGCGACGACGGCGACCGAGTCCGGCGAGACCGAGCAGGGCCAAAGCGCCGGGAGCAGGAATGTTGGTCACGGAGAAGGCCGCGTTGGTCAAATCCGTACCATTCGCGTTGAAGTCGCTGGTACCGGTGTAGGTCCAGGTGGAGCCTTCGGCGAAGGTGAATTGGGCGATCAAGATCGAAGTGCCTTCGACGGAGGTCGAGGGGTTCGAGTCGAAGTAACCACCGTTGTCATCTTGGACGAAGCCATTGCCACTGATGAAGGCACCGCTGCCGTCAGCTTGACCGGCCAAGAAGCCAGGGGAGAACTGCGTCTCTTGGCCGTTGGCGTCGCCTTCACCGATGGTCACCCAGGAATCACCGGGGAGAGCCAAAGGACCAGGGACATCAGCAGGAACCGTAGGCACCAAGTGCTTCTGGATGAGGTCGGAGCTGGCGGTCAATTGCAACGCGGAGAAGTTGGCGTTGCCGGAGACAGCGAGCTGCTTGTCGAGTGGGTTGCTGTAGTTCAAAAAGATTTTGTAGGTGACTTCACCTGCGGCCAGCGATTCTTCGGTGTAAGAAGCG
>PAHO01000009.1 GCA_002705085.1 Phycisphaerae bacterium
GGGCCCGACGCCGGTTGGACAGAATGGAAGAGCGCCACGGTGGATCCTGTTGCACCTGATGTCCCCAATCGAATGACGGTTTGGCATGCTGACCAGCGCTTGACCGTCTGGCACGAAGGTGAACCTATTCTTGAATTGCCTTACGACTGGTCCGCGCGGGAGCGGTTGGGCTTTTCTCGGAAGCGTTTGGTCACCAGTGATGAACTCAATACCCTCCGGCAGGGCGACACTCCAAGTACGGGGGATCCCGTAGAAGCTCCAGTGGCCAAAAGTGCGGTGTTGAAGTTGGAATTTTCTGGTGGGCCCTGCACACTTCAAGATGTGCAAGTCGCCCGGGATCTCTACCACCGGGCCCAGCGAAACAATGATCGCACCGACAGCAATCCTGCGCGCCCAGAAGTTTTGGACCGGTGCAGTCCTACCGGATGGGGGTTTGGCACCCATCCTTCCAATCTGGCTGAACTGGGACCGGATCAATTCTTGATGATGGGCGACAACAGTGGAGCATCCCACGACGGTCGGTTCTTGGGTGCCCCGTCACCGTTTGTGTCCACCATGGTTGACGAAACGCCATATGTAGTGCACCGAGATCTGTTGGTTGGGCGCGCTTGGTGCGTTTATTTCCCTTGGCTTTTGCCGCTGGGAGGGGACGGTCCCACGTGGGTCCCAAATATTGGAGAACTCCGGCTGATTCGGTGAAGAGCGTGATGATTCCGGGCCAAGAGTTCAAAAATCTGGATTTTCTTGAATTCGCGCAAATCACCGTGGGAAGAGCACTTCCCGAGATCTCGGCGCACTCCAACCGGCCCTCGCCACTTGCAGTGGGCGGGTGGCGAATTATCTTTGCTTTCTCAGGGTGTGTGGAGAACCGATGAACAAAACGGACATCATTGAACTTGTGGCCACTGAGATGGACTGTTCCAAAGTCCAAGCAGGGAAAGCGGTGGAAGCGGTGATCAAATCGCTCCGCGAAGGCATCCTTGATGATGGTGGAGTCACGATCACGGGCTTTGGCGCGTTCAACATCAAGAAACGCAAGCCTCGGACGGTGCGGAACCCTTCGACGGGGGATCCCATGACTATTCCGGCCCAGACGGTGGTGGATTTCAGAACGGCCCCAGCTTTTCGTGAAATGCTCGAGCGACCAGTAGTTGGCGCTCACATTGAAGTGAAGCCCGTCAACTCCGAGTATCCCGCAGAGTCCAACCCCGTCTGAATCAATCTCCGGGGATCAGGTTCACGATCCGGCCGGGGACCAAAATCAGTTTTCGAATTTTGCGCCCTTCCAAGGCGGCCAGAATTTTTTCGTCGGCCAGGACGATCTGTTTGACCGCTTCCTCATCGGCATCTGCTGGCATGGCGACTTTGCCTTTCATTTTGCCAGCGACTTGAACAGGCAGTTCGATGGTCTCGTCGATCAGCATGCTTTCGTCGTAGGTCGGCCACTTGGCGTGGATGATGCAGCCCGGAGTGCCGCAACGCTCTCGCAGCTCTTCGGCGATGTGCGGTGCGAAAGGGCCCAGAAGTCGGGCGAACTGGTCCGCTTGGGCTTGGGTGAGTGCGGGCTGCTCTCCAGATGTTTTTCCCGCGAAGTTCACAAACTCAATAAGAGCGGCAATCGCCGTGTTGTTGGCCAGTCGCTCGATGTCATCCCCAACTTTGGCAATGGTGCGGTGCAACTGCTGTTCGATGGCTTCATGCATTTCGGATCGGAGCTTTGGCTCCCCGGATGTTTCATCGATCAGCAGACGCCAAGCTCGCTGCAGGAAGCGATAAACGCCGACGATGTCACGCGTGTTCCATGGTTTGGAGGCATCCAATGGGCCCATGTACATCTCATACAGGCGGAAAGTGTCCGCGCCGAACTCCGCGATCACATCATCGGGGTTCACCACATTGCGAAGGCTCTTGCTCATTTTGGCCACGATGCGGCGGACTGGCTCTCCAGTGTCTTTGGCAACGAAGTTCTCTTCGGAGGTTTCGTCGACCTCATCGGTGGGAACCAATTGACCATTTTCACGTTGGAAGGCGAAAGCCGTCAGCAAACCTTGGTGGAAGAGTTTTTGGAACGGTTCGCTGGTGGGCAGATGGCCAAGATCAAACAGAATTTTGTGCCAGAAGCGGGCGTACAGCAGGTGCAGCGTGGCATGCTCCGCGCCGCCGACGTACAGGTCGACGCCGCCGTTCAGCCAGAACGCTTTGGCCTCTTCGGAAATGAAGGCTTGGTCGTTCTTGGGGTCGCAGTAGCGAATCCAGTACCAGCACGAACCTGCCCAGCCTGGCATGGTGTTGGTTTCTCGGGTGACCGGGGTGTCCGGCGGCAAACGCTCCGGTGAGACACCGGCGGCACCGGCGGTGGTTTGCACCCAATCGGTCGCCTTGGCCAAGAGCGGTTGTGGCTCGTCCGAGACCACCGGTTCGTAGTCGGCCAAGTCGGGAAGTTCAACGGGCAGTCCCGCATCCGATACGGGGTGGCAGTTTCCCTCGGGGTCGAATACGACGGGGAAGGGTTCGCCCCAATAGCGCTGCCGAGAAAACAACCAGTCCCGCAATCGGTACGTCACTCGGCGTTCGCCACAGTCGTGCTGCACCAGCCAATCAATCATCTTGGCCTTGGCCTCGGCGGTGTGGAGGCCATCCAAACTGAGGGCGTCACAAGCACTGTTGATGGCCAGGCCATGTTCGGTGAAGCAACCTTCGTGCTCGGAGCCGTCTTCGGGGGCCACCACGGTTTTGATCTCAATGCCAAACTTGGTGGCAAATGCGTGGTCGCGATCATCGTGGCCGGGGACGGCCATGATGGCGCCGGTGCCATAGCCCATCAGCACATAATCGGCGACCCAGATGGGCACCAACGCGCCGCTGACCGGATGAATCCCGTGGATTCCCAGTGCGACCCCAGTTTTGTCTTGATCATCAGCTTGGCGTTCTCGCTCCGATCGATGGGCTGCCGCTTCGCAGTAGGCCTTCACTTTGGGATTGTCGGTTCGCTGGACCAGCGGGTGTTCGGGCGCAACGACCAAAAACGTTGCCCCAAAGAGGGTGTCGGGCCTGGTGGTGAACACCTCGAGCGTCTGGTCGTCGTGACCATCCACTTCGAAGCGGATGGCGGCACCTTCGGAGCGACCAATCCATTCGCGTTGTTGGACTTTCGTCGAATGGGGCCAGTCGAGGGTGTCTAGGTCGTTGGCAAGACGGTCAGCAAAAGAGGTGATGCGGAACATCCACTGCTTCAGTGGCTTGCGGACCACGGGGTGGCCGCCACGTTCAGACTTGCCGTCAATAACTTCTTCGTTGGCCAGTGCGGTTCCGAGGGCGGGGCACCAGTTCACCACTTGCTCGGAGAGGTAGGCCAAGCGTTGGTTGTCCACCACTTTTCGTTGGGCGGAAGCTTCAAGTGTGTTCCACTCCAAGCCAGCGGGCAGGGACTCTGGTGTGGCGATGGTTTGCCCATCGGTGCTCAGTTCGCCGGTGGCCAGTGCTTCTTCAAGTGCTTTGATTGGAGTGGCTTTTCCGGTGCGGGGATCACAGAAACTTTCGTAGGCCTGCAGCCAAATCCACTGTGTCCATCGGTAGTAATCGGTATCAATGGTGGCCACTTCGCGTGACCAGTCGTAGCAGAAGCCAAAAGACTTCAGCTGGCGGCGATAGGTGTCGATGGCCGTACGGGTGGTGGTGGCTGGATGCACGCCAGTTTGGATGGCGTACTGTTCGGCTGGCAGGCCAAAGGCGTCCCAGCCCATGGGGTGCAGCACTGCTTCACCATTCATCCGCCGGAATCGACAGATGATGTCGGTGCCGATGTAACCCAAGGGGTGTCCCACATGGAGCCCTTTCCCAGAGGGATACGGAAACATGTCGAGGCAGTAGAACTTCTTTTGGCTGGGATCAAAGCCAGGTTCCCCGGGATTGGGAACGTTGTGTACGTTCTCTTCCTCCCACCTTTTTTGCCGCCGGGCTTCGATGTCCTGAGCGAGAGCGCCGTCGTAGCGGAACGCTGTCGTTTGATTCGCATGTGAGTCTTCGGCCATGGGGCAAGAATCCTAAACACCCTGCTTGATGCTGTCGCCTGAGGGCTTCAGGCCGGCTGGGTCAGGAAGGAGTGGCCGCAGCCTCTTTGGCCGCGCGGCGGTCGGCCAACCATTGTTTGGCTTCTCCGGCCAAGTAGTACGAGCCAATCACGCAGATGATGTCATCTCGGCCAACCGCTTTCGAGGCTTCCAACAACGCCGTGGGAAGGTCGTCTGCCACCTGACTCATTTTGCCCGACAGTTCTTGGAATCGTCTCTGCAGGTCACGAGGGTCGGCCGCTCTGGGGTTGGACTTGGCTTTGGTGAAGAAGAATTTGTCGCCTCCGCGAGACGCTTCGGTCAGGATGCCGTCGATGTCTTTGTCTTCACAGCATCCGATCACGCAGACCATGGAGTCAAACGGGATGTGTCCGCCAATAGATCGGATAAATGCTCCAATCGCGCTGGGGTTGTGCGCGCCGTCGCCAATGATGCGTGGTGCGGGGTGAATCAATTCCATGCGGCCTGGGAAGTCGGTTTTGGCCAAGTTCTCCAGCATGCCTTGTTCGTCCCCTTTGAATTCGCTTTGACGAAGTTCATCGACCACCGCGATGGCCAAGCCGGTATTGATCGCTTGGTGTTCACCGGGGGCGGGGGCGGGAATATGCATGTATTGACGGTCGTCTCGAATCACGCAGATGCGGCAATGTGACCCTCGATCATCTTCGGTTCCAAAGCGCCGGCTGAACTCGATTTCACGACCGAGGACAAAAAGGTCACACCCAACTTTTTTGGCCTGGGCTTCGAGGACTTCAAGGGCTTCTGGTTCCTGCGGAAGGGTGAAGCAGGGCGCGCCTGATTTCATGATGCCCGCTTTTTCGGCCGCAATTTTTTCCAAGCTGTTGCCAAGGATTGGCGCGTGGTCGATGTCAAGTTTGGTGATGATGGTGAGCACCGGCTGAATGATGTTCGTGCAGTCGAGTCGCCCCCCCATGCCCACTTCGATCACTGCAAGATCGACCGCTTCTGCTTCGAAGTGCACGAAGGCGGCGGCGGTAATGGCTTCAAAGAACGTGGGTTCCAAGTCAATGCTGTGAGCGGCTTCAGCGACTTTTGTAATGACATCGCCGAAAGCAGTCTTGTCAATGTGCAAACCGCCAACGGAGATGCGTTCACGGACGTCAATCAAGTGGGGGCTGGTGTAACGGCCTACGGTGTATCCAATCCCGCGCATCATGTTGTCGACCATGTGCGAGACCGAGCCCTTGCCGTTGGTTCCGGCCACGTGAATACACCGCACGCTGTTCTGCGGATTGCCCAAAGCTTGCATCAGCTTCTGCATACGCTCGAGCTTCATTTCAATGGCCGAGAACCGGCGGAGGCGGGTTTTTTCAAAATCCACCAATTGGTTCAACCACCGCTTGGCGCCTTGGAATCCCTTGGGCATGGCCGGCGATCCGTCTCGTGTGCTGGAGTCAGGCATAGAAGAAACAGTGTACCGAGACCAAGCCCTGCGTCACTACTTTGATCGAATTGCGACAGTTGCACCCGATATCATGCCCACGAGATGGCTGAAAACCACGATCCATTCCAAGAGAGGCCTTCATTGCCTCGTGTGATCAACGAGCAGGAGGAGTCCCAGCGCTTGGAAGCTCTCGCTCGGGAGCACACGGAGCCGCAAGCCTTGGCGGAGGCGATGGCGGAAGAGCGTGCGCCGGATGTGGCGGATGTTCTTGAAGATCGTCCTGATTCGGCGGCTGAAGTGGTCGCTGAACTTGGGGTCGACGACGCCGCTGAGGTGCTCTCCCACATGGAGCTGTCGCTGGCCGCTGGTGTCTTGGAAGAGTTGATTGATGCCGATTTGATTCGGGAAGCGGCGGATTTGTTGGAAGGCATGGAGCCGGATGATGCGGCAGACCTTCTCAATGAACTTCGGCCTTCGGACCGCAACCAGATTTTTGTGGCCATGGATGTGGCAGTTTCTCGCCGTCTTCGAACGTTGTGTGCGTACGACGAAGACACCGCCGGTGGGATCATGAATCCTGATGCGCTGGCGTTGGAAGCAGGCCTTTCGGTCAGGCACTCTGTTGACAAAATTCGAACTTGGGAAACATCCGAGCACGTGACGCACCTGCCATTGGTTGACGGCGAACAGCGTCTGCTTGGCATGCTTCCGTTGCGTCGGCTTTTGTTGGCTCCACTCGATTCGACGGTTGATGCGCTGGTTGATGAAACCTACGAGTCGCTTCCTGTGGAGCTGGACCAGGAGTCGGTCGCGGCGGCTTTTGATCGACACGATTACGTGCTGATGCCGGTGGTTGACGATTTGGATCGTTTCCTGGGAATCATCACCGTGGATGATGTGATTGACATCATTCGTGAGGAGGCCACCGAGGATGCCCAGAAGCAAGTGGGTGCAGGTGGCTATGAGGCGGTCTGGAGTACCGCGATTGAGAAATACCGGGGGAGAACGCCCTGGCTGATGGTCAGTGTGCTCAGTTTGATCCCTGCTCTTGGTGTCGTGGCATTGTTCGAAGAGACCATCGAGCGGGTGGCGGTGTTGGCCGTGCTGATGCCATTGGCCGCGGCCATTACCGGAAACGCGGGTCACCAGGCTTTGGCCGTGACGTTGCGGGGGATCACCCTCAATGAGATGCGTCGGGTCCGAATTGGAAGACTGCTTCGTCGCGAATTGGTGGTTGGATTAAGCAGTGGACTTTCTTTGGGCTTGTTGGTCGTGGCTCTTCTGGGAGGGCTTGGTTGGCTGGCCCCCGGCTTGTTGATGGGGGGAGACAACTGGAAGTTGGGCAGCATTCTCGGACTGAGCATGACGGTCTCGTTGGGGATCGGCACCATCGCTGGGGTCTCAATTCCATTGTTGATGCGAAGACTTGGATTTGACCCCGCCCAGTCTTCCGCCATCTTCTTGATCATGATCACCGATGCCATTGGGTTGTTGAGCTTTTTGGGTTTTGCGGCGCTCGGTTTGCAATGGTTGCTGGGGTCGGGGGCGTGAGCGCACCCGGTCGAGTTTTGATCGATCGCCGCCGCATAGCGGGTCGGGTCGACGCGATGGCAAGCGAGATTGAGCGAGAGTACAAGTCGTGTCGAGACGCGGTGTTGTTTGTGCCAGTGCTTGATGGTGCGTTGCTGTTCGCTGCGGATTTGATTCGGAGGCTCTCGCTGCCATTGCAACTCGCCGGATTGGCGGCCAGCAGTTATCCCGGCGCGGCCACCACCAGCACCGGTCAAGTTGAACTCGGCCTGTTCCGAGTGGACGTTCAAGGTCGTCGTGTCCTGCTGTTGGATGACATTCTCGACACTGGCCAAACTTTGGCCACGGTCAAGGAGGCTTTACGACAGCGGGGGGCCCTCGAGGTCCGGTCCGCTGTTTTGCTCCGAAAACAGCGTGAGACTCCCCCGGTGGTGGAGGCTGATTTTGTCGGCTTTGAAGTGCCAGATTGCTTTGTGATCGGCTACGGACTTGATCACGATGGTCGGTACCGAGAACTGCCTGACGTCAGGGTGTTGGATCAAGACAACATGATTTGATGTTGATGGGGTGTTCAAGCCAGAGCGCTTGTTCCCGCCCAAGTCAGCCATCCCGTGATCGCCGCCAGCGTGGTGATGGTGCGGGTGGTTGAACATTGGTTCGAACAACACAAAAGTCCGAGTGTGGCCAAGAGCACTGCTTGCAGTCCAGCTCCCGTTTGGTTGGCGTACAACGTCAGTTGCCAACAGAGGATGAGCAGACAGGCCATCACGGTGATTGCTCGGGATTTGGCAAGGTCGATTTCGGTCTTGCTCTTCAAAACCACCACCAAGATGCCCCCGCCACACAACGCCAAAGTCAGCAGCGTCGACCCCAATGAAGTCAAAAAGTTGTGGTGAAGTTCACTGGGGATGGAGGCAACCATCTGCAGCGCTTCTCGAATTGCGGGAACCACCATTGTCCCGCTCATGCTTTCCATCTCGGCTTTGTGGGCCAGCCCCACCCAGCCGGTCAGGATCAACAGCATGACGGCCGAGGCGATGGGTGTGAGGACCGATCGGAATGGGTTGGGGTTCGAATTCACACGGCCCATGCTATGTCGTCAGCAATGCTGTCCACAATGGGCTCAATCGCGGTTCCGCTCCGGGTCCGCAGGCGATGCGCGACGGTAGGGATCAAGTGCTGTCGAATATCGTCGGGCCGGACGTGATCTCGCCCCGCCAACAGTGCTTGGGTCCGTGCCACAGTGGCGATGGCCAACGAACCACGGGGCGAAAGGCCCAGTTGCAATTGATCATGCAGACGGGTTGCTTGTGCAAAAGCCACGATCCATCGTTCGGCATCCTCAGCAAGATGAATATCTTCAGCTTGCTGCCGAAGTGTCAGCATGTCTTTTGGGCACATGACTTCGGTCAGAGTGGGGAGCGTTCGATCGTTGGGGCGTTCACGCAGAATGCGCTGTTCATCTGCTGCCGAGGGGTATCCGGGGGTGACAAGCATCAAGAACCGGTCCAGTTGGCTTTCCGGGAGGGCAAAGGTGCCTTCTTCTTCTTGAGGATTTTGGGTTGCCACCACAAAGAACATTTCGGGCAAGACGTGTCTGGTCCCGTCGACGGTGACCGCGCCTTCGGCCATGGCCTCCAGCAAGGCTGATTGGGTGCGGGGGGTGGCTCGGTTGATTTCATCAAACAGCACACAGTCGGCAAAGACAGGTCCCGGCTCAAAACGCAGTCCATCAGCGCTGGGGACTGCCGCGCCAGTGAGGTCGGCGGGGAGAAGGTCTGGCGTGCCTTGGATTCGTGAAAATTGCCCTCCCAAGAGTCGGGTCAGTCCGCGGGCCAGCAATGTTTTTCCTGTTCCCGGACGGTCCTCGATCAACAGATGCCCCCCGGCAATGGCGCAGATCAAGGTTCTCTCGATGAGTTCAGTGCCACCAAGGTGGATCGAAGCCAGACCGGCTCGGAGATTTGCAACCGTCTCTCGTACATTCACAACTTTGATCTTATCCTCAGTCGGTGCCTGCTCTCCAAGATTCAATCCCTCCCGTGGAACTTCGGGGCCGTCGACTGGCGCAATCTTTGGAATGCCGCCATTGTGGGTTCGATCTGAAAGGGGTCCAGTTGGATGGACGGTGTCCCGAGTGCGGCCAGCCCGTTTGGCCCTCGGTCTTGCTTTGGCTTGACCCCGAGCGCGACCGGTTGCCCATGTTGGATCATCCGCATCGGGTGGCCAGGCGGCTGGTTCTTATGGCTGACGGCTTTACTTTGCTGGCGATCCTCAGTGCGCTCGCCTTGGCTTGGCACGCGGCAAGCCAAATCACCTTTGGTATTTCATTGCTGTCCATGATGAGAATGGTGGGATCTTGCTCTGAAATTGGGATCACGGCCGTCCCGGTGTTGATGGTGCTGTGTTCCATCGGGATTGGGCAGGACCAATATCCATTGGGATGGCCGCTTCGCATTTTTCGCTTGGGGCTCCTAGGCATTGCTTTGGGCAATGCCCTGGGCATTCCAGCGCTGGCGGCCGTGGCCTTGGCCATGGCCTTGCTGGGCTTTCGATCGTGTGTTCGTTCCATTGGGGCGCGATCACGGGCATTTCGTGAAGCCGGCCCCGAACGCCAGCGTCTGCTGGAAATGGCTTTGGTCAGTTTGATGTTGGCGGGGGGGCTTCTGCTGGAAGCGTGGCGACGGGGGGCCGATGGTTGGCCGTGGGCGCCGGGGGTCTCGACCGTTCTTTTGACCGTTTCTTCCGGTTTTTTGGTGGTGGGATTTTTGTATTTTCGCCGCAACGTCCGCTGGATTTCCGAGTCGCTCTGCGGGCCATCCCCCCGGCTGCGAACCCTGTTGTGGGCCGAAGATGATGATTTGCTCCGAGGCTGGGGCCGTTTCTGATCCGACCGCCAAGATGGCAGGGGACTGGCGGGAACGTCGATGGGCGGCAGGCAAAAAGGCCGTGAAAGCGGCCATCCACGGTGGCGCGCGGGTTGCAACTTCGTTTGAACCGGCTGGCAAGCGTATGCAGCCGGGTTCAATGACCGATCCCGCCCGTCAGGAGACGATCCACCATGTCCGTGAAGGAACTCGCATTTGATGCCACTGGCCGCAAGTCACTGCTTGCTGGCGTTGAGAAGTTGGCCTCCGCCGTGAAGAGCACCCTTGGCCCCCGAGGTCGAAACGCTGTTTTGGACAAATCTTGGGGGGGACCAACTGTCACCAAGGATGGTGTCACGGTTGCCGAAGAGATCGAATTGACCGACAAGGTTGAAAATCTTGGCGCTCGCATGGTTCGCGAAGCCGCATCCAAGACCAGCAAAGACGCTGGGGACGGCACCACCACGGCGACCGTGCTGGCCGAGGCACTGTTCAAGGCCGGCTTGCGACAGTTGGCCGCCGGTGTCGATGCCAACGCATTGGTCCGTGGCATGCACAAGGCTGCTGGTGCGGTCATTGATGAGATTGGAAGCCAAGCCCGTCCCGTTGGCGATGATGTGGCTGCCGTCGCGACCATCAGCGCGAACAACGACGCCGCCATCGGAAAAATCATGGCCGACGCATTGGCCAAAGTTGGGAAAGATGGTGTGGTCACCGTTGAAGAGGGAAAGAGTCTTGACACTTGGGTCGACGTGGTTGAGGGCATGCAATTTGACCGCGGATTCCTTTCCCCCAACTTCGTGACCGACACCGAAAAGATGGAAGTCGTTCTGGACAAGCCGTTGGTCCTGGTTCACGAGGACAAAATTGATTCGGTTCAAACTTTGGTCCCGCTGCTTGAAAAAGCCATGAAGGCCAAGAAGCCCCTTCTGATCATCGCGGAAGACATCACGGGCGAAGCTTTGTCCACGTTGGTCATCAACAAGTTGCGTGGTGTGCTGCAGGTCGCAGCGGTGAAGGCCCCCGGATACGGCGACCGCCGCAAAGCGATGCTGCAAGATATTGCGGTGCTCACCGGTGGCGAGGCCGTCATGAAGGACCTCGGCATGAAGCTCGAAGAAGTCGAAGTTGCTCGACTTGGCCGAGCCAAAAAGATCGTGATCGGTTCCGACAAGTGCACCATCGTGCAGGGTGCCGGATCCACCTCTGATATCCAGGCCCGCATTGAACAAATTCGCGCCGAGATTGCTTCCACCGACTCTGAATATGATCGCGAGAAGCTTCAAGAACGTTTGGCCAAACTGGCTGGCGGCGTGGCCCAGATCCATGTCGGCGCTGGTTCCGAGGCTGAGCTGAAAGAGAAGAAGGCTCGGGTCGAGGATGCATTGCACGCTACTCGTGCCGCCGTGGAAGACGGTGTAGTAGCGGGTGGAGGCACATCCTTCATTCGCGCTTTGCCGATTTTGGACAAAGTCCGATCCAAACTCTCCGGTGACGAGAAGTTTGGCGTGGACCTGCTTCGCGAAGCTTTGGTGGTCCCGCTGCGGACTCTGGCTGAGAACGCCGGTGAAAAAGGCACCGTGGTGGTGGCCAAGGTTGCCGAAGGCAAGGGTTCGTTTGGGTTCAACGCCTTGGCACTGGCGTACGGCGACTTGCTGGATGACGGTGTGCTGACCCCGGCCAAAGTTGACCGCTCGGCTCTGCAAAACGCCGCTTCTGTTGCCGGCCTTTTGCTGACCACTGATTGCATCGTGACCGAAGCGCCCCAGGAAGAAGAAGAAGGGCACGACCACCACCATGACGATGGCATGGGCGGCATGGGCGGCATGGGCGGCATGGGCGGCATGGGTGGCATGGGTGGCATGGGCGGCATGGGTGGCATGGGTGGCATGGGTTTCTAAGCCTCGCCATTTCGCCAACTGCCCGGCGCACCTCGCACCACATCAAACGACAAAAAGAACCAACAAGAACACACTCTGGAGAACAAGAACATGTCCGTTCAACCCCTCGAAGATCGAATTGTGATCAAGCCTGCCGACGCCGAAACACGTACGGAGTCTGGCATCTACCTCCCCGAAACCGCCAAGGAAAAGCCCATGCAAGGCAAAGTGGTTTCGGTTGGCCCTGGCCGACGATTGGACAATGGTGAGCGCGTGAAGCCTGCCGTCAAAAAAGGTGACATTGTGGTGTACGGCAAGTACGCCGGCACTGAGATTGAGATCAAGAACACCACCCACATCATTGTTCGTGAAAGCGAACTCCTTGGTGTGATCGAGGGCTGAGGAGTACCTATGTCTGCGAAACAAATGAAGTTTGACGCCGACGCGCGTCTGTCCCTTCTTTCCGGAGCTGAGCAAATCGCTCGTGCGGTGGCCGTCACCATGGGGCCTACTGGTCGACATGTGGTGCTGCAGAAGTCCTTCGGCGGGCCCGCCGTCACCAAAGATGGTGTGAGTGTGGCCCGTGAAGTTGAGTTGTCGCATCCCTTCGAGAACATGGGTGCGAAGATGGTGCACCAAGTGGCAAAGAAAACGGCGGATGTCGCTGGTGATGGCACCACCGCAGCCACCGTGCTTGCTCACGCCATTTTGGAGCAAGGACTCAAACAGGTCGCAACGGGTGCGAACGCCGTGGCCATCCAGCGTGGCGTGGTTGCTGCCGCTGAAGTGGCCTGTGGGGCTGTGGATGAAATCGCCAAGCCTTGCAAGAAGATGGATGATCTTCAAAAGGTTGCGACGGTTTCAGCCAACCATGACCGTGAACTGGGCGGCATGATTGCCCAAGCCATCGACACTGTCGGTGCCGACGGTGTGGTCGAGGTCGAAGAAGGAAAAAGCCTCGAGACCACTCTGGACTTTGTTGAGGGCATGAGCTTCGACAAGGGCTGGCTCTCACCGTATTTCATGACTGACCCCAAGGCTGCGGAGTGCGTTCTCGAAGATGCTCGGGTATTGATTCATGAGAAGAAAATCTCCAATCTTGCGGATTTGCTCCCCTTGTTGAACAAAGTGGCCACCGACGGCAAGCCTTTGTTGATCATTGCTGAAGAAGTGGAGAATGAAGCTTTGGCCGCCTTGGTGGTCAACCAGCTGCGCGGTGTGCTCAAAGTTGCTGCGGTCAAAGCACCGGGTTTCGGTGACCGTCGCAAGGCCATGCTTGGCGACATTGCTGTGATGACCGGCGCGACATTCTTCTCCGAAGACCTCGGGCGGAATCTTGAAGAGGTCGAACTCAATGAGCTTGGGACAGCGAAGAAGATTGTTGTGAACAAGGACAGCACCGTCATTGTCGAAGGTGCAGGGAAAAAGTCCGATGTGAAAGCACGGGTGGGCCAAATCGAGGCTCAGATCGAGCAATCCAGCAGCGACTATGACCGTGAAAAGTTGCAAGAGCGGTTGGCGAAGTTGACCGGCGGCGTTGCCGTCCTTCGGGTGGGAGGGCACACCGAGGTCGAGATGAAGGAGCGGAAGGATCGCGTCGATGACGCCATCCACGCCACTCGAGCCGCCGCGAAGGAGGGGTTTGTCCCTGGTGGTGGCGTGGCCGCTCTTCGGGCCATTACTGCCGTCAGCGAAGGACGTCGCAAGGGCAAAGGTGATGAGAAGCTTGGCTTCGACATTCTGGCCGAGGCCCTTCGAGCGCCCGCTCGACAAATTTCAGAAAATGCTGGCCATGACGGAGACGTGGTGGTTGAGAAGGTGCTTGAGAGCAAAGGGGCCCATGGCTTCAATGCTGGCTCTGGTGCTTACGAAGACCTTGTGAAGGCAGGCATTCTCGATCCGGCCTTGGTCGTGAAGACCTGCATCCGTCACGCGGCTTCCGTCGCTGGACTCATGTTGACCACTGATGTGGTTTTGACCGACCTTGAGGAGAAGGCTGAGCCCGTCACCGGCGCGACTGCCTGATCCTTTGGTAAAGAATCAAGGGTCGGGTGAGCTGGCGGCTTGCCCGACCTTTCCTTGTCTGCACAGGAATCTCTCGTGGCTGCAAAGCGTGATTATTACGAAGTGCTAGGGGTTGATCGATCTGCTTCGGCTGACGACATCAAGCGCTCGTACCGCCGCTTGGCCATGAAGTACCACCCCGATCGCAATCCCGGCGATGCTGAGGCCGAGGCTTTGTTTAAAGAAGCCTCTGAGGCATATGAGGTTCTTTCAGATGGGGACCGTCGGCAACGCTACGACCAATTTGGTCATGAAGGTCTGCGCGGCACCCCGGGACACGACTTCGGATCGATGAACGCTGAAGACATCTTCTCCATGTTCCAAGACATCTTTGGCGGAGGAGGCGGTGGGTTTGGCGGGGGTCGTCGAGAGCGAGGGGTCAAACGAGGCTTTGATCTTGAGACCGAGATTGAGTTGACGCTGTCCGAAATCCTTGAAGGGGCCGAGCGCACCGTCGAGTACCAGCGGCTTGAGGTGTGTGACACCTGCGAGGGGTCAGGGGCAGCTCCTGGCACCACCCCCGAAACCTGCGCGGCTTGCGGTGGACAAGGACAGGTGATGCAACAGGGACTGGGCGGCATGTTCCGAATGGTTGCCGCTTGCCCTCAATGCCGGGGCCGGGGGAAGTTGATCACCAAGAAGTGCACCGACTGCCGGGGTAGTGGACGCAAGCCCGTGGCCAAGCAGGTGGAAGTCAAAATTCCCGCCGGCGTTCGGGAGGGGCAAGTGGTCCGCATCTCCGGTGAAGGCGAACCGCCGGCCCCCGAAGTTTCGCCGGATGGCAGCGGAACCCGCGGCGACTTGCACGTGGTGATTCGCGAAGCTGAGCACGATCGATTTGAGCGTGATGGCGATGATCTGTTGTTGGCCCATCCCATGGGGTTTGGACTGGCAGCATTGGGAGGATCGATCTCCGTGGAGGGCCTCGATGGGGACGTTCAAGTCGAGGTTCCGGCGGGAAGCCAACATGGGGACGTTCTGCGCGTTCCAGGCCGAGGCTTGGTCCCCTTGGGGAAGCCGGGGCGGCGCGGAGATTTGGTTTTGATTTTGCAGCTGGTGGTTCCAGAACGTTTGGATCAGGACCAGCGGGCCATACTCGAGGAATGGAGCCGGGTTGAGCCGGATCCCTTGGACATCACTGGTGGTGGTTCTTGGTGGGACCGCCTGCGTCAAAGATTGGGTCGTTGATCATGAACGAAGAAGAATCCACTCCCGAACCTGAAACTGTCGAGTGCGAGTCGGAGCAGCCGTCTGCTGATTCTGAAGGCGACGAGGCCTCATCCCCGTCGGTCGAAGAAACGCTGCGTGCCGAACTCGCCGAAGCCCTCGAGGCCCGTCAACGTGCGTTGGCTGATTTTCAGAATTTCCAACGTCGCAGTCTCGAGAACGAGAAGAGGGCCACCGCTTCTGGCCGCATGGATGTCATTCGACCTTTGCTCGGTGTGCTCGATCAGGTCGATCTCGCACTTTCTCAAGATCCTGATGCCGTCTCCATAGAAGCGATGTTCTCTGGCGTACAGTTGGTCCGCGACGAAATGTGCCGAGTTCTTGACGGGCAAGGTGTGGTGGCCATTGATCCAGAGCCGGGCACGGAATTCGACGCCCACCACCATCAAGCCGTGGTTCATGAATCAAGTTCTGACATTCCTGAAGGATGCATTATCCGTCGTCTGCAAATTGGTTGGGTGCACGGTGACATGGTCCTTCGCCCCGCGGTGGTTGCGGTTTCTTCGGGTGCCGACTCGGAGTCCGACTGATGCCGACGTACGAGTATGAATGTCCCGATTGTGGTCACGCGTTTGAACTCTTTCAGTCCATGACGGCCAAGGTGAAACGCACGTGCCCCGAGTGCGGTTCTCGCAAGTTGAAGCGCCTGATCGGCACTGGGGGGGCGGTTCTCTTCAAAGGCGGTGGTTTTTACGAGACCGATTACCGCAGCGCGGGGTACAAGAAGGACGCCAAAGCGGCGGAGTCCAAGCCCAAGAAGAGCGGTGAGGCCAAAGGGTCGGGCGAGTCAACATCCAAAAAGTCTTCAGGAAGTTCCAAAACTTCAAAGTCGGACTAGGCTCCACTTCCGTGCCCCGCCGATTCCGCCAGCGCATTCTGGACCATTTGGCCCACCCCAAAGCTCGCCCCGAGCCTTTTGAGGTCTTGGCGGATCAGCTGTCCATTCCGGACGAAGAACTTCAATTGTTCGAGCAATGTCTCGATCTCATGATCGAAGAAGAATCATTGGTGGTTCTTCGTGGGTGTTTGGCCCTGCCAGCGATGCCCGATCGGGTTGAAGGGCGATTCAAGCGTCATCCACGCGGATTTGGCTTTGTTCGCACCGCGACTCCATTTGCCGAAGGCGATCTCTACATTCCGGCCGAAGACACCGGCGGTGCCATGACGGGTGATGTTGTTCAAGCTGAGGTCAGGCACGGCCGCCGGGGCGATCGAACTTCGGGTCGCGTGGTGGATGTGGTGCAACGTCGACGAACCCGGTTCACCGGCACGATGATCAAACACGGATCGGGCTGGATTGCTGAACCGGATGGTCGAGACCTTGGTGAGTTGGTGGTCGTTCGGGATGCAGATGCCAAACATGTCACGGTGGGTGACAAAGTGGTCTTGGAGATCGTCCACTTTCCTGAGGGGGCATACCACGCCGAGGGCGTGGTGGTGGAAGTGCTCGGTGCGGCTGGTGAACCTGATGTCGAAACAGCGGCGGTGATTGCGGCCCACGGGCTGCACACCACTTTCGATGATGCGGCTTTGGATGCCGCCGGCAACGCCGCCCGTGATTTTGAAGCGACGTTGCCAGAGGAGCGTGCGGCGAGAGAGGATCTCACCGACCGGTTGATCTTCACGATTGACCCCGACGACTCCAAGGACTTCGACGACGCCATTTCGATCCGGTGGGACTCTCGGTCCAAAGAATGGGAATTGGGCATTCACATCGCGGACGTTGCTTTCTTTGTCCCTCCAGACTCTCCTTTGGATCAAGAAGCCCGGGCCCGAGGCAATAGCGCATATCTGCCACGTTTGGTGCTTCCCATGTTGCCCGAAGTGCTCAGCAACGGTGTGTGTTCATTGCAGCCGGGGGTCGAACGCATGGCCAAGAGTGTGTTCGTCACGCTCGACAGCAAGGGCAAGGTGCTTCGAGAGCGATTTGCCGCGACCGTGATCCGATCGGCCAAGCGGTTTACCTACCGCGAGGCGCAGGCGGTCATCGACGGAGATTTGTCCGCGGCAGAGGGCTTTGCTCGGACCGCCGCGGAGTATCCCGACGAACTGATTGAAGCTCTCCGCATGTCCGATCGTCTGGCCAAGATCATTCAAACGCGGCGACGGCGGGACGGCATGATTCACTTGGATTTGCCCGATGTTGATTTGGTCTTCGCCGAGGACGGCCGTGTGGTTGATGCGGTGCCGGAGGATGACGCCTTCACCCACACCCTCATTGAGATGTTCATGGTGGAGGCCAACGAAGCCGTCGGTCGACTGTTCGCCAAACTTGAAGTTCCAGTATTGCGCCGGACCCACCCTGATCCGCGTTGGGGTGACATGCAGCAGTTGCGTATCGCTGCTCGCAATGCTGGCATGGACATTCCCGAAGAACCAACTCGGCACGATCTTCAACGTCTGCTTGATGCGGTCAAGGACAAGCCGCAGTCGCGAGCGGTTTCGTATGCCGTTCTGCGCACTTTGACCAAGGCAACGTACGCCCCAGCGCTGGTGGGTCACTACGCCTTGGCCAGTCGCCATTACGTTCATTTCACAAGCCCGATCCGTCGGTATCCCGATCTCACAGCGCACCGGGCCTTGGATGCCTTTTTGGATCGAACCGACAACGGTCAAGATGTGCCCAAAAAGTTTGGTGGCCTCGGTCGTAAGGTCAGGGCCGACCAGAGGTGTCCGAAAATTGACGCCTTGGAGGATCTTGGCGATCACTGCTCCGAGACCGAAGACAACGCCGAGGCCGCGGAACGCTCCTTGCGAGAATTCCTCATCTTGCAATTGCTTTCTGAACGGTTCATGGGCGAAGAACTTGATGCCACCGTGGCCGGGGTGTCCACCACCGCCGTCGCGGTTTCGGTGCAACCGTTCCTGGTTGAAGGTTGGATTGGTCTGGACAACTTGCCCGAGCCGGAAGGTCGACCTGATCGATGGTCATCCGACCCCGCATTCGGTCGGGCCTGGGCACCGCGATCAGGCTGGATGTTGGCAGTGGGGGACCCGGTCCGGGTTCGAGTGGAAGCGGTCGATCTGTCGTCTCGTACCCTGACCGTCTCAATTGTTTCAACACCTCGAACCGGGGCCCCACCAAAGCCCAAGTCTGGCTTTGGCTCCAGTCGTCCCTTGGGGGGAAAACAGTTCGGGAAGTCGAGCAACCGAGGTGAGCGTCGCCGACAGTCGCGTCGCCGACGTTGAGGCGTACACTCAGGGCTATGAGTGATGACGCCCGTATCGAATCTGTGCTCCATGAAAACCGGGTGTTCCCACCACCGGATGGGATCGCCGATCGTCTCGGGGGAGCATGGGTTGAAAGTTTGGACCAGTGGCGAGAGCAGCACGAGTTTGCCCTGTCCAATCCATCGTCCTACTGGGGTGAAGTGGCTTCCACATTCTGGTGGTCGACGCCATGGGAGTCTGTCCTGCAGGGAGACATGCCGGACACCCGTTGGTTTGAAGGCGGTCAAACCAATGTTTGCTTCAATTGCGTTGATCGCCACGTTGCCGATGGTCATGGTTCGGAAGTCGGTTTGGTGTGGGAAGGGGAACCCATTGGGGATCAGGGGCCTGAAATTCGTCGTCTGACGTGGTCCATGCTTCAAGATGAGGTCTCCCGGACGGCAAACGCCCTGCGAGCGCTTGGAGTTGAAGCTGGAGATGTCGTCACCATCTACATGGGGATGGTGCCGGAGCTTGCGATCACCATGTTGGCCTGCGCTCGTATTGGAGCGGTGCACTCGGTGATCTTTGGTGGGTTCAGTGCATCAGCAATTGCGGATCGTGTGCAAGACGCACAAAGTCGGATCGTGGTGACGTGTGATGGCTCGTGGCGTCGGGGGTCGGTGGTTCCCCTGAAGGCCAATGTGGATGAAGCGCTGGCAGGCATGGGTCTTGTTGACCATGTCTTGGTGCTTCGTCGTTGCGAAAATGACATTGGGTGGCATGAAGGTCGCGACGTTTGGTGGCACGACGTGGTGCCGAATGCCTCCCCAGATTGTGCATGCGTTCCGATGGATGCAGAGGCCCCACTCTTTTTGCTCTACACCTCAGGATCCACGGGAAAACCGAAAGGGATCTTGCACACCACCGCGGGCTACATGGTTTGGACCGCCCACACCGCGAAGAACACATTCAACCTCCGTGCCGACGCCAAGCAGATGTATTGGTGTACCGCCGACTGTGGCTGGATCACTGGTCATTCGTACATCGTGTACGGCATCATGCCCAATCGGGTCCCAACCCTGATGTACGAAGGCGCCCCAAACGCGCCGGCGGAAGATCGGTTCTGGGACATCTGTGCTCGCCATTCGGTAACCCATTTTTACACCGCTCCCACGGCCATTCGCGCATTTATGAAGTGGGGAGATGACCACCCCAATCGGCACGATCTGTCTTCGCTGCAAGTGTTGGGAACGGTGGGCGAACCCATCAACCCGGAAGCATGGATGTGGTACCACCGCGTGATTGGGAACGAGCGTTGTCCCATCGTGGACACGTGGTGGCAGACTGAGACGGGAGGTCACATGATCACACCGTTGCCTTGTGCCACGCCAACGGTTCCTGGTTCGTGCACGTTGCCGGCCATTGGGGTTGATGCGGCCATCGTGGACCAGGATGGTCAAGAGGTCCCGCACGGAACGGGGGGCTTGTTGGCCATCCGAAAACCATGGCCGGGCATGCTGCGTGGCATTTACGGCGACCGCGAACGGTTTATCGACACCTATTGGTCTCGATTGCCAGGGTTGTACTTTGCCGGTGACGGCGCCCGGCGCGATGAGCGTGGTTACTTCTGGATCATGGGCCGCGTCGATGATGTCATCAATGTTTCAGGTCACCGCATGGGCACGATGGAAGTGGAAAGCGCTTTGGTCTCGCACCCTGCAGTGGTGGAGGCAGCCGTGGTGGGCATGCCCCATGAAATCAAGGGCACGGGCATCGCTGCTTTTTGCACACTGAGCCCCAGCCACCGACCTCAGAATGCGGAGGATCGTGACACTTTGATTGCGGACCTCCGCAGTCATGTTGGTGGAGAGATCGGCGCCATCGCGAAGCCCGACTTGCTTCGTTTCACGGATGCTCTGCCAAAGACCAGAAGTGGAAAGATCATGCGCCGGTTGTTGCGGGACGTGGCCGCTGGGGTCGAGTCGACCCAAGACATGACCACCCTTGAAGATCCCAAGGTCCTTTCGCAATTGCGTGGTGAGGTCTAAACGTGCCCGATTTTGCCTACATCGCTCGTGGCCCATCGGGCCAAAAGCAGGAGGGTGTGGTGTCTGCTCCGGATCAAGCGGCCGCGGTGAGTGAACTTGGTGATCGTGGTTTGGTCCCACTGCAGGTTCGCCCGCGGACTCGGCGGCGGGGTCGCGGGAGGGTTGGCACATCGGCCTTGGCACGGTTCTACCGGCAGCTGGCGGATTTGCTTCGCAGTGGGGTTCCTCTCCTTCGGGCGCTTCGTCTTCTGGCCAATCAATCTTCCAACATCAAACTGGCGGCCGCGGCCGAAGACATCACGCAGCGGGTGACCGAAGGGACCACCTTGGCCGAGTCATTGGCCCGGCATGACCAGATCTTTTCCGATGTGCAATGCGCGATGGTCCGCGCTGGGGAGCAGGGCAATTTTCTGGAAGATGTTCTGGAACGCATTGCCGACAACCAAGAGCACGCGGCCCGGATGCGATCACAAGTGATCGGCGCGTTGGTCTACCCCATTATCCTTTTGGTGGTGGGTGTCGCAGTGGTCGTGGTGGCATTGACCGTGTTGGTGCCCAAGTTTGAAGCGTTTCTCGGTGAGGGCAACGCCCTTCCGGCCTCCACACAATTGTTGTTGTCCGCCAGCGCCACAATCCGCTCCGATTGGCCCCTGTTGTTGACGGTCTTGATGGGTTTGGGGACGGCCGCGTTCGTGTTCCGCCATCACTCTGTTCTCTTGCGGTTGCGGGCCGAAGCCCCACTGCGCATACCTGTCGCATCCGGGGTCATCCGGGCCGCAGTGACCGCTCGATTTGCTCGAGCTTTTGGCACTTTGCTCGACAATGGCATTGGCCTGCCCCAAGCGCTGGCCATCAGTCGGGACGCCGCGGGTCACCCGCGGCTGGGTGAGGCCGTGGGGGAGGCTTTGGAGCAGGTCAAAGAAGGTGGTTCGCTGGTGCCTCCTCTGGCCAATTCAGGATTTCTGGATCCGGACACCCTCGAAATATTGGCGGTGGCTGAAGAGTCCAATGCTTTGGCTCCAGCCTTGGGTCGCTTGGCGGGGGGATTGGAGCGAAGGGTGGAGGACCGATTGGCGCTGTTGATGCGGTTGGTAGAGCCCATTTTGCTGTTGGGCATGGGGGGCATGGTGTTCTTTATCTTCCTTTCGTTGGTTCTTCCGATGCTGAGGATGAACTCCACAGTCACTTGAGGGGTATGCTTTCAAATCTAGGAGAAAGCCATGCGACGCGCCTTCAGTTTGATCGAATTGCTCATTGCCATTGCCATCCTTGTTGCCATCACTTTTTTGGCGGCCCAAACTTTTTCGGGTACCAAGGCGCAAGCAGATCTTGATCTGACCAAAGTTGATCTGGACACTTTTGTGAGCTCTCTTGAGCGCTTTGAACTCAGTATGAGACGGGTGCCCAGCGAAGAAGAGGGCATTGCCGCTCTTTGGTCATCTGCGGCCCTTGAAGATGAGGATGAGGAAAAGAACTGGCGGGGGCCTTACCTCACCAGCCCCATTCCTGAAGACCGCTGGGGCACCGCGTGGCGGTATGTCGTGCCCAGCGAAATCGTTGAAGGCATGGCATATGACCTTGTCTCAGCGGGACCTGACCGTGAGTTCGACACCGATGATGATCTGCACAACCACATGGCCCTGGTGGGCGCCGATGGCGAATTCCGAGAAGGCGTGGAGGATTTCGGAGGCAGTGATGATTTCGGCTTGGGTGGTGATTTCGGATCCAGCGAAAGCGAATGATGCCCCGCGGCGTTCGCCACGCGATCACCCTGTTTGAATTGTTGTTGGCCTTGGCCCTGTTGGTCGCCCTTTCCTCGTTGGTGGTTGGGGTTCTTGTTCGCGCCGACCGTGACCATGATCTGCTCCAGGTTCAGCTTGAGGCTTTGATCGATGTTTCTTGTTTGCACGCTCGGCAAGAAACTGTTGCGCTGACAGTGCGGGGCCAATCGGATGTGGTTTTTGTTGGCCGAGAGAATGCTTCGGACGATCAGACGTCACGTCTCTTCATTCGAACCCTGCCGGGCCAATTGTCCTGGGAAGAGTCAGTGGCATTGGCGCTCATTGCCCCCGATGGCACGGTGGTCCCTCTTTCATCGGGGCGTTTGCGCGATGGTCACGTGGTCGAACTTGGCGCTGTTGGCGGGCAGGTCACGGTGGTTCCCGCGGAGGAACTTCCGTGAGGCGCGGCGCGTTGTTGTTGGAAGTGCTGCTGGCTTTGGCCTTGTTTTTGGCGGTTCTTGCCCTTGGCTTTTTGGCCATTGACTCGGGACAACGTGCGGTGGGTCAGGGACGCCGGGAGGCCAGAGCGGTTGACTTGGCATTGTCGCGCCTCGCTGAATTGGAAGCGGGAATTTTGCCGTGGCCTGAGCTCCGCGATGATCCTGACCAGCCGGTGGGCACCGCTCGTCCCTTTGACACCCCCTTTCGACCGGATGGGTTTTTGGTGTTGGCGGAACGAGAACGCGCTCTTCGCGGCATGGTGCGGGTGGTCATTACCGTGCGGGATGTTGCAGATTCTGAAGACAGGCCTTTGGCCAGAATTGAACGCCTGATTGAGATTCGGCCCGATGATCCTGACGCTTTTGAGACCGATGATTTCTTTGAGGTGGGGCCGTGAGGCGGGGCTTGACCTTGATGGAGATGTTGGTTGCGTTGGCGCTGATCTTGGCGATGACGGTCGCAGTGGGTTCCTTCGCCAAGACGTACCGCCAAGGTCGTGACTTCGCAGTTTCGGAGGCGATACGAGATCGCGAAGTTGATGCAATGTTTGGTCGATTGGCGGAGGCGTTTGCATGTTCAGACGCCAGCGTTGGTGGAGTTTCTGGTGGAGAGAATGATGTCTCCATTCATCACCGTGGAAGTGTGATTCCGGCCGCCGGCCCAGATGGCGAAGCGGCAGACTTGCTTGCGGACTCCAGTCGATATGACATTCAACTGGCCGAGCAATTCCGAGAGGTGTTCGTGGCCGGATCGGCGCAGAGCACATTGACTTGGCAAAGTTCGGTGTCGGTTCTGCAACTGCGATACCACAACGGGTCGAGTTGGTCTGAATCTTGGTCCACTGAGCAAGGGTTGCCCGTAGCAATTGAGTGCAAGATTTGGTTTGATTTTGATCCGGAGCCGGAGGCCATCGAGACTGCCGAAGGAGTCGTGTCAGCCGATGTGCCAATCCTCGAAGAGTCAGATTGGCCTCGGCCCGATCGGCACCGCATTTTTGCTCCAGTTGACCCGTCGATATTCCCAGGAGTTCTCCCATGAAGCCTGGGGTGGTATTGCCGGTGGTATTGCTGCTTGGCGTGAGTGTCTTGCTTTCGGCGGCAGGATTGTTTGCGCTTTCTGTTCCCGCTGCGGAACGTGGATGGCAACGCAATCAGTTGGACCAGCGGCAAGCTGATATTCGTTCGGCTTTGGAGATTCTTCGCTTGCACCTTGGTCGCCAGCGGACCACGGTGTTGGCCGGGGGCGTGCCGGAACTAGAGGCTTCATGGATTCTTCGTGAAACCGAGGCGGGCCTTTTGATGTTGCGCCCGATTGATGCCGACCCCACGGGCGTCTGCTCGCCGCTTCGGTCAGAGTCGGGGCGCTTGGATCTCCGAGTGACGCCCGAAGATTGGTGGTCCAATCTCCCTGAACTTGCGCCGTTCACTTCCAATTTGTCCAAAGCTCGCCGGGCCACTTCGGTGCGATCGTTGCTGCGATCCGACATTTCCTATGCGGAGTTCTCTGAAATCGAACCTCTGCTCACGGTCCATGCTGAAGAGCCAGAACTTCAAGTCGATGGCCGGCGGCGCATCCCTTTGGGAGAAGATTGGAACCCTGAGATCGCCGGCCGGGTGGCGGAAAGGTTTGGGCAGGCGGCCTCGAATGTTCTGGCGGAGTTGGCGGCGAACGATCAATTGCCCCAAAGCGTTGGGGATATGGTTCGTGTGCTGCAATCCTTCAATGTTCCCGTGCCGGATTGGGTTGAGATCCTCGATGCTTTTTCCTATCGAACCGACGTGTCCCGAGGCCGCATCGATGTCAACACAGCACCGGAAGTGATTTTGGCGACGATCCCTGGTGTGGGATCTGCCGCGGCGGAGATTGTGTCCGCCCGCTCTAGTCTTTCTGCTGAGGAGCGATCCACCATCGTGTGGCCGGTGCTTCGAGGCATTCTTGATCGAGAGTCTTTTGACCAGTGCGCGGATTTTCTCACGACCCGTTCATTCCGGTGGCGGGTTGATTTTGAGCTTGGCTTTGTCGGTGACGATGAGGGGACCTTTGTTTCTACACCAGATCGTGTCCGTTGCATCGTCGATCTGGGGACGCCCCGGCCCAGCCTTGCGGCTTGGCGTTCGCTGAATTTGGACGCCACAGTGCAAAGTCTCGTGACGGACCGACGTGCCGGGGCCGACGATGAGCAAGCTGGCTCTGCGAATTCGATACCAAATCGACGGCGAACACGACCGGCCCGTCCGGCTGAATCCAATCCAGAACCGCTCCCGGGCCCATCGCGTGCACCGGCGCGAAGCCGCCCACCGAATGCGTAGGATATCGCTCGTGCGAATTGGCCGTGAAACTTCGCTTTTGGTCCTTGAGTTACGTCGAGAAGGCGGGCGTGGGGTCCATATCAAAATGGAGGGGCGTGGTCCTGAAGCTCAATTTGAATTGGGAGCCACTTTTGACCTGCCCTCCTTTGCCCCCACTGATGTCGATGCTGCGGAACGCTTGGCTTCCGCAATTGCAGACCAGCCACCAGGCGCTTTGCTGTTGGCCCTGCCACGAGAAGAGTCGGTGCTACGACGTTTGGAACTGCCCACCATTGAGCCTGATGAGTTGCTCGCAGTCGCTCGGTTTCGCTTGTTGCAAGAGGCGCACTTGGATGAGTCTGGGGCGGCGGTGGATTGTTTGCCCATTCAAACGCACGAAGCCACCACCACGGCCATCGTGGTTGGAGCCAGTGGAACCATCATGCAAATGGGCGCCGATGTGGCGATCGCCTCGGGCCGCAAGCTCGCCGGGGTTTCACTTCGGGTGCTTGGGCTTCCCGACCTCTTGGACGCGCCTGAAGGCTCGCCATCTCTTGCCATCGATCTGACTCGAGGACCTTCTTTGGCCATTGTGGTCGATGGCGTGGTCCACCGAGTGGGTGCTTCTGGCGATGATCTCGAAGACGTCGAACGGGAAACAATTCGGCTGGTTTCGGCTTGGCGAATGACCGAAGAGAAGCCGGTAGACCAAATTGTGGTTTCAGGTGCAATAGAGATGGCGGATCATCTGGTTGGTCGCCTTCGCACCGCCCTGGGATTATCCGTGCAACATGTGGTGTCCCCATTGGACACCGAGTTGTCGGTGGATGTCGAACATCCGACCGGAACTCCTTGGGGATTGGTTGGCCTCGGCCGGGCCCACTTGTTGTCCCACGACCGGATTGATTTGCAGCATCCCCGGGTTCCTGAAGACCGTGCGGCATCGTTGCGCCGACGTGGGTTGCTTCTGGCGGGGGTGATTTTGGTGCTGTTTGGGTGGATTTGGTCTTCTGGCAATCAAGAAAAGATGCAGCTGCAAGCGCAAATCAATGTGGTACGGGCTGAGCTTGCGCAACAAGCCAAGGCCGAAGGTGAAGCGCTTCGAGAAATGTTCCGCCACCAGCATGCAGTGGAGTGGCTTTCGGTTTCTCCGGATTTTGTCTCTGAACTGCAAGCGATCTCTGAAGTTGTTCCTGATGACGGTCGCGCGGTCATGGGGTCGTGGCGTGGCTTCTTGGTGTTCGACGGTGTGGTCTTCGATCCCAAGGCCTCTCGAAAAGAGAAGTGGACGAGCCCGTATCAGCTTCGATTTGTGATGACGGGGGAAGCCCAAGATCGTGAGGTTGCTGATTCCATTCGGGCTGCATTGGTCGAAGGAGATCGCTACCGCATTGAGACCAGTGGCGCGGAAGCAGCAAAAGGCAAGCGACTTCCTCGGGCGTTCACGTATGAACTTGGCCGGAAAAGTGCACCATGAAGCCCAAGCTTGCGGTTCTTGGATTCTTGGTCCTTTCGGGACTGTTGTATGGGGCGTATCGGTCTTGGTGGTCGAGTCCGGTTGCAGAAGCACGTGCCGATCTTGCGGAATATCGCAAGCAGCGGCAGAAGACGCGCGAGGAAATCAGCCGAGGGCGCCAAGCCACCAAGGCTTTGGATCAATTTCGGGCTCGGAGTTTGGGGGGGGATGAAGAAACGGTGGATCACCGCGTTCGGACGCAGTTGAATCGCCTGCTTGAATCTTTGGGGGTGTCGAAGGCCACGGTGTCCACTTCTGAGCCGCGAACGGTCGAGACCCCAGCTCGGTCGGTCATGGGAAAAGCGCAGCCATCGCTTCGTCAGCGACGTGACGAACCAGATTTTGCCACGCTGGAGTTCAAAATAGGTGGCGAGGCTCCCGTGGGGAGTGTCATGGCGCTCCTCACGGAACTTCGAGCGCAAACTTGGCCATGCCGAATTGAAGACGTGCGACTGGATCCGGTTTCCGACGGGGCTCTTCTGCGCTTCGCGGTTCGGTGCACCACCATGTTCTTTCTGGGCCCTGACTTTGGGGCGCCAGAGCCTGCCAGCGCATCATCAGAAGCACTGGCCCAGTTTGCGGACTTCGCCGCCAGCAACCCATTTGCGCTGCCTCCGACACCTGCCGCAGTCGTGCAGCAGCCGTCTGCAAAGCCATCTCGGCCGGCGTCCCCGGTGTTCCCTTACGACAAGTGGCGTTTGACGGGTATCGCAGAGCTGGCGGGAACCATGGAATCGTGGTGGGTCCGTCCCAATGGCAAGACCGTGGTGCTGCGAGAAGGGGTTGACATCGGCAAAGCAAAAATTGCGGGTATTGAGCGTGGAGCCGTGATTTTGCAGCGGGCCGATCAGGAACTTCGTGTTGAAATTGGCGCCGTGATTCCTCGCTGATCGTTCATCGTCCGATAGACTCTATGTGCCGGCGGAGCCGGCAGATGCAGCCACACGGAGGTGGATTTTGTCAGGATCACCGCGCACTTTTTTGGCACCCTTGCTCCTTGGTGGGCTTGTGGTCAGCAGCCCGCTCCTGGCCGCTCCTAAACCGAATCAAGTGACGCTTGAGGATGGCTCGGTCCAGCCCGAGTCCGTTGAGCCCACCATTACTTTTTCTTTCAAGGAAGCCACCTTCGAGCAGGTGGTGGAGTTCTTCGGCCGCGCTGCCGGTTTGCCGGTGGTCTGGGAAGCGCCGCCGCCAGCAGGCACCCTCCGTTACCAAAGCGATCGGACCTACGGCATCGATGACGGTTTGCAAGTGCTCAACACCATTTTGCAGGCCAAGGGCGTCATGTTGCGTCGCCGGGAGGACATGCTGTACCTCCAGCCACTGGCAGAAATGGCCAAGCGTGATGTTCCTACTTTCGTGGGCTCTTTGCCGGACACCGTGACCGACGACGAAGTGGTGACCCTGGTGCTGCCGCTTCGGATTGCGTCGGCCAGTGCGCTGGTTGAACAACTTCGAGGACTGGTGGCGGGGTACGGGTCGGTTTCAGCGTTGCCTCAGCAAAATGCTTTGGTCATCGTGGAGACCGCTGCCCAAGTACGCCGCTTGGCAGGGATGGTGGCCTCCTTTGATGCCCAAGACACTGATGGCATTGTTCGCATCATCAAACTGGAGCACGTCGGTGCGGAAGCGATCATGGGGCCACTCCGTGCGTTGTTGGCGGTGCGGATTGAGAAATACGTGGTCGATGCCAAGGGCAAGCAAGTCAAAGTTGAGGACGAGCAGATCCCCGGGATCACTTTCAGCCCGGATGCGCGGACCAACAGCTTGATTGTCAAAGGCAACCAGGCGCAGATTTCAAAACTTGAAGAAGCGGTTCGGTTGCTGGATGTTCCCACGGACCGAAGTTCAGGTCGACGCACCTTCACTCTGGAAAACAGCACGCCCCAAGACGTCATCCGCGCGCTGGGCCCCTTTATCAATCAACTGCCAAAGAACAAACGTCCAAAACTCCTTCCGATTGCTGCGACAAATCGCTTGTTTGTCGCGGGAAACGACGCCGTCTTGGAAGAGTTGTCTGGTCTCGTTGTTGAATATGACGGTGGCGATGTTCAATTGCCCCGTGACAATGGTGCACCAGCAATTGAAGTGGTCGCGCTGAATGCTGTCCGAGCCTCTGACATCCTCCCTCAGATTCGTGGGGTGCTTTCTGTTCGCCAACAGCAAGTGTTGCGGATGGTGGCCGGCCCCGAAGACCGAACCCTGATTTTGGCGGGTCCCGCCAGTGATGTGGCTGCCGTCAAGGAAGTCCTTCCCGTCTTTGACAAACTTCGTGCGGGTGAACGAGATATCGTGATCTTGCCTTTGCGTGGCCCAGATGCGCAAGCCAGTGTTGAACGCGCGTTGACGTTGGCCCGCGATCGACTGGCCGGTCGTGCCTTGTCGTCGATGGATCAAACCATCGAGGCCGTGTTCGATGCCCAGCAGGGCACGGTGCGCATCGAAGCAACTCCGGTCGGGGCCGATGCCTTCCGGACCGCTCTTGATGAACTCGATCAGATCCCCTTGGTGGCTCCCACTGTGCGTCAGGTTTCGGTGCAGTACGGATCCGCCACCGAGGTGGCCGCGGATTTGACGTCTTTGCTGCAAATGCTCTCCGAGGTGAACGGGCGCCGTGCTGCCGAAGTGTCAGCGGTTGAGGCTTTGAATGCACTGCTGTTGACGGGCTCTCCCGAATCCGTCTCGGAGGCCGAAGCGATGTTGGCCCGGGTGGATCTCCCCCAGGCCGGAGCGCAGGTGGTGCGAACCGTGTCAGTTCAGAGCACGACTGACCCTGAGCAGTTGGTTGAAGACGCCCAAGAGATTTTTGAGGTTCTGAGCACGGGAGCCAATGCCGCAGACGCTGACGTCAACGTGACGTACAAGGAAGAGGCCGGTGTGGTGCTGCTTTCTGGCTCATCGATCGCGGTGCAGCGCATGGAAGAGGCAATCATTCAAGCGCGATCGGCCTTGCCCGCTGAAGATGTACGCCGGGTGGTTGCGGTTCAGCGTGGTGATGCCGAACAGGTGGCTGAACGACTGCGTACGGCACTCGATGAATACCCCAAAGACCCTGGGCAAACAATGGCTCCGGTGGACGTTTCGGTGTTGTCGATCACCAATGAGTTGGTGTTGATCGGGCCAGAACAATGGGTCGAGACCGGCATTACCCTTCTCTCGAAAGTGGATCGTCTCAGCGATGGTCCGTTGCCACCACTTCGCTTGCTTGGGGTTCGAAACACGGATGCAGCGACCGTCGCGGACCTGCTTCGTCGCCGGTTTGATGCTCGTGGTGCGGGGGAGCGCCGATCAGATCCCGTCGAAATTGGCGTGGCTGAAGGCGCGAATGTTCTCATCATCACAGCTTCAGATGAGCGTCAGGCCGAGATCAAGGGGCTGGTGGACGAGCTCAATGCGTTCGGTGGTGCCGACCGAGAAGGCCGGGTGATTCGAATCTTCCCGCTCAAAACGGCCCAAGCTGAAGAACTGGCTCGAACCCTCGATGAGATGTTCCCCGAGAAGCCGGTTCCCCTAGACCGACGCGGTCGGCCGATGACGGAGTTGCGTGAGCCTCGGGATGTGGTTGTTCGGGCGAACCGGCAGACCAACTCTTTGATCGTCGATGCGTTGGCGGACCGCATGAGCTCTTTTGAAGAACTGGTGCGTCAACTGGATCGGGAGCAGGTTCGGACGGAGACCTCCATCCGAACCTACCGGCTTACCGAAGCCGATCCGCAGCGGGTCGCCTCGTCTTTACGCGAGCTTTCATCGCAAGGTGTGTTGAATGTGGCTGGTGGCGATCGTCGGGTGCCCGTCAACGTGTCGGTGGAAGAGGCGACCAAGTCGCTCATCATCTCCGGGCCAGACGAAGCGTTTGCTCGTATTGAAGCTTTGATCGAGAATTTAGACGTCGCGCCGCCACGTGCGGAAACCGAACTGCGCTTCTTCCAACTCCAGCACGCGCAAGCAGAGCGGATGGCGCAAATGTTCCGTCCCATCTTGTTGGGGCGATTGCAAGAGCTGATGCCGGACTTGAAAGATCAGCCGGCGGCGGTGGAAGTGACCGCTGAGCCAGAAACGAACACGTTGATCGTTTCAGCACCCGTGGCTTTGCAAGATGTCGCCCAGGAGTTGGTCGACCGGCTCGACCGGTCGTCCTATGCCGGGCGGCGAACGTTCCGAACGCAGCGGCTGGACCCATCGGTTGCTGACGCTGAAGAAATCGCACGCAACCTTCGCCGGTTGCTTGAGCGTGAAGGCGGTCCCAAAGTCCGCGTCATCACGCTCAAAGAGTTGCTTTCGGAACAAAAGGAATCTGATGCGCAATCTGCCCCGAAGACTCCTGGACAGGGCGGCATCAGTGTGCATTCGCTCTCTGGTGTGCTCGCAGCCGCGGCGCTGGGTGCACTGCCAGAGGCTGCCGACTCCGACAGTGTTGAGGAAGAAGCAGATCTGATTGTCGCGGTGGACCCAGCCACCAACTCCCTGGTCTACCTTGGGTCCCCCGAATCCATCGAGTCGGCCACCGCTCTGGTGAATGAACTGGCCTCAGAGTTGCCGCCACCGCCGGCTGAGATTCTCAGCATCGAACTTCCGCCGTCGGTTGAGCCGGGTGCCCTGACCAAGTTGTTGCGAGACGCTCTTTTGCAACTGGATGTTGCCGGCGGCACCAGTCGAGCCAAGAAGATCGGCCTTCTTCCCAATCCCGAAAGCAACACTTTGGTGGTCACGGGAAGTGAATCTGACCTTGAGTTGGTCACCGAGCTGCTCGCGGCCATCGCCAAACCGGTCGGTGACAAGCCGCGTGAAGCTCGCGTGTTCCGGTTGGAAAATGCGGACGCTGACGTTGTCGCTTCCGCCATTTACGCATTGGTGGGCCGTGAGCAGTACAGCTATTTCCGGTCTCGGAGCCAAGCCCCAAAGACGGTGAGCTTGAGTTACGGCGGGCTCAAAACGGTTGCCATTCAAAATGATCAAGTGGATGCCGCGGCTGATTACTCGACCGGGACGGTGATGGTCACGGCGCCCGCTGAGGCGCTGCCTATTTTGGCGGCCTTCATCGCCGACCTTGACCAACAAGAGGACGGGATCGCGACGTCAGTGAGAACCTTCCGCTTGGAGTTTGCCCAGGCCGAGGGTATCCGCCGCACGATTCTTCCCATCGTGAACAGCCAATTTGCGACCTTGGACCGATACGGTGATCGCCAAGAGACTGCTCTCGAGATTCGCGCTGACGTGCGAACCAACACGCTGGTGGTTGCGGCCAGTGAAGAGCAACTTGAAGCAGTGTCTGGATTGGTCGACATCCTTGATGTTTCCGATGAGGCCGAAGGTCTGCGTCAACGCAAAATCGAGCTGGTCCAAGTGTTGGAGGCCGACCCCAATACGGTGGCTCGGGCGCTGCGCGAACAATTTCCTCGTGGGCGGGGCGATGATCTGACCGTCACGGTGGATCCGCGCACCCGAAGCATTGCTCTAGGTGGTACCGAGGCCGTTCTGGGCCAGGCTCGGCAACTCGTCACCTTGCTCGATCAGCCTGAAGCGGCTGACGAGACGGTTCTTCGCACGTTTCGCCTTGATGAGGGCCGGGCCGATGAAGCGGTTCGTTTGCTGACCACTTCCTTGGGCCTCGATGCGCAGGGCCGAACCACAGGTACGGCGGTATTGCCGGAAGGGGCCGATGAAGCGGTGCTGGTCCGCGCGCGGATTGTGGCCGATCAGCGAACCAACGCGGTGGTGGTCAACGCGACCGCGGAATCGATGCCCATCATTGAGGGACTGCTCGAGGAATTGGCCGCGGCGCCGCCCAAGCCAATGCGTGAGTTCCACGTGGTGCAGTTGGAACATGCCATGGCTGATGACGTGGTGTACACCTTGCAGCGCGTGTCGGATCGAGGAACCCGTGAGGCGCCGGGACCAAGCTTCGATTTTGAACGCGATGCGAACCGAGTCATCGTGCGGGCCACGCCAGACCAGTGGAAGAACATCCAAGAGGTCATCGAGAGTCTCGATCGTCCGGTTGAGAATCCACTGGTGACGGAGATTGTGTCGCTGCAGTGGTCGGAAGCGAAGCAGGTTCGCGAAGCCCTCGGCATCTTCTACGGCACGTATGCCTACGCGGCCACGACACCGGCCCAACGCTCGGTCTCCATCGTGGCTGACCCCAGCACGGGAAGTCTGGTTGTTTCTGCGCCTGAAGGGGAGTGGGAGAGCATTCGTTCCTTGATCTCCAAGTTGGATCGCGAGGAAAACGACGCGTCCTTGCAACTGCGATCTTTTACGTTGGCGCACGCTGACGCCCGAGCGGTCGCGCGAGCGATCAATGAAGCGTTCGCGGGTGAGTTGACGGGGCGAAACCAACGCGGTGGTCAAGCGTCTCGAGGGCGCGAAGATCGCGATGCACCGCCCGCCGTCTTAGTGGAAGCCAACGAATGGGTTCGTGCCAGTGCGGAAACAGAGACCAACAGCGTGGTGGTCGCCGCCAACCGAAATCGAATGGACAAGATTGCCGAAATCGTGTCTTCTCTCGATCTCGCCGGCCAAGAGTCGCAAGGCGGAGTGGTTGAGGTCATCCAGATTGCTTCGTCCAGTTCAGCGGTGATCGCTGACGAACTGCGGCGGACGTTCAACCCCATCGCCAAGCGCCGCAACCAGCCTTTGTCCATCCAGGCTTCGGTCGCTTCAAACGCCATCATCGTCGCGGCTCCTCCACCATTGATGGAGCGCATCGAGCAGACCGTGGCCGCCTTGGAGTCTTCCGCGCCTTCCGACGGTGAAGCGGTCCTGATTATTGATTTGGATCATGTTTCTCCTCAGGACGCCCAGCGCTTCTTAAACAGCGTTGGGGCCGCGGGAGGACAAGATGCTGCGGGAAGGAATTTCCGCGAGCCACTCCGTATTTCACCAGTTCCTGGCCGCAATGCCATCGTGGTGGCGTTGAACCCAGCCGATCGCGATCGGGTGACTTCTCTTTTGAAGGCTCTTGATCGCGAAAATGCTGACGCGGCCGCAGAAGTGCGGTTGGTTCAACTGCAACGAAACCGCGCTGACGCCATCGTGAATATTGTGCGCCGCGTCTTGGAGCCGGCGGAGAGTGCGGTTGGTACGCCACTCAGCAAAGGCCTCGCCGCCCAACTTCGGGCGCTTCGTGTACACCAAGACGGCGGGGCCGACGAAGATTTGGCTCTGGATCTCACAGTTCCCATCAAGGTGCAGCCTGATACGTCGAGCAACACCGTAGTGGTGACTTCATCGCGGGCCAACGTGCTGGCGATTGAGTCGTTCATTGAGCTTCTTGATCGTGTGCCCGTTACGCCTTCGGTCTCGGTCAACGTGATGGTGCTGGACCACATCGATGCGGAAGCTTTCAGTGCTTTGGTGCGCGACCTTGCTTCCCAGTCGGGACAGCTTTCTCGTACACCGGTCAGTGGTGTGGTGGGCTTGCCGGCCGATCCTGCCGGGCGGGCTCTCCTCACGGGGATCGCTTTGTCTGTTGATGAACGCACGAACGCGATCGTGGTCGCGGGTTCTGAAGAGGCCGTCGCTTTGGTGGAAGTGATGCGCATCAAGATGGACGTGCCGGCTTCCGACGGCTGGTTGGAGCCGAGGTTGTTCCCCGTCCAGCACGCCAACGTGGAAGAGCTTGCCGATCGTTTGAATGATTTGTTGGCAAGTGCTGGAGAAGAGCCTGATGCGGCTCGGCGCTTTGGAAGGCTTCGCGTTGTCCCTCCCCTTGGTGACTCGGCGGTCTACAACTCGCGCCTTAGTGCGCCGCTGGATGAGGTCTATGTGAGCGCGGAATCTCGTCTGGGCGCCATTTTGGTGGTGGCTGAAACCGAGCATCTCCAAGTTGCCGCGGAATTGATCGGCATGTTGGATGTCCCTTCATTCCGAACTTCGGGTGGCTTTGCCTCCATTGGCTTGGCGAATGCCTCCGCTGAGTTGGTCGCGGGCCGGTTGCAGCGGGTGATTGATGAGCAGCGTGAAGTTGGTGCGCTGGGAGACGACGATGGTTTGTTGGTGGAGCCAGATGTGGCCAGCAACGCGATCATCCTCTCTGGCTCACAGCCGGCACTTGATATGGCACGCTCGGTGGTGCCCACTTTGGACACCGCAAGCTCTGATGTGGTGGTTGAAACGATTGAGCTTGTGTTTGCGGACCCAGTTCGGGTGGCCGATCTTGCCCAGTCGTTGCTGCAGGCTCGATCCCAGATGCGACAACGCATGGGGGCTGGTGCTCGGGCGGTGGCTGAAACAGCGGTGGTTCTGCCTGACCTTCGATCCAACAGTTTGTTGGTGACCGCCACCCAGACCGGTCTTGAAATTGTGCAGGACCTGGTCCTGCAACTGGACGTAGAGCGTGACCTCAATGAGACCGTCTTTCAGGTGATCCCAGTGGGTCGCGCCGGGTTGTCTCGGACCGCTGACGCCGTGGCCCGGTTGTTGGAGCGGCGCACCGTTGGTCTTTCTTCTTCGGAACGGGCTCGGCGACAGCCTTTGGTGATCCCGGACGCTCGAACCGGCGCCTTGTTGGTGGCGGCCGCACCGGAAGATATTGACGTGGTCCAAGCCATTGCCAATCAACTGCTCGAAATTCCCGATGATCCCGCTCTTGGATTGCACGTGGTGGCGGTCCCCCCCAACCTTGAAGTCGAAGATGTCGCCAGGCGTATCGAACAACTCATGCGAGAACGCGAGCGTTCACTTGGTGATGCGGCCGGACCCGATGACCGAGTGGTCGTAGAGGCTGAGCGGTCCTCCAACGCCTTGCTCGTCGCGGCCAACCAGGCCAACCTTGAAGAGGTTGAATATTTGGTGGAGTTGCTTTCATCTACGGGCGATCAACTGCTGAAAAATCGCGAGGTGGCACTGATTGCGGTGGAAGGCGACACCGCAGAGAACATGGCCGACCTGCTTGAAGATTTGTACGTCGAGGACGCGAACCGTCGGCGGCCAAACTCGGTGCGTGTGGTGGCCGACTCGCGATCAAACGGAGTGTTGGTGAGTGGCTCACCCGGTGACGTTCGTGCCATTCGGGATTTGATCCAACGGATTGATACACAGGATCCAGCCCGATTGGTCGAAGTGCGTACGGTTGCCCTGGCCTCTGCGAACGCCATCGAAACGGTCTCGTTGATCGAGAGCGTGTTGCGTGGCGGTGGTCGGTCGCGGCGGGGTGCGGCCACTGTGCTGCGTTACCTCGGTGAAGACGGTGATCCGGTTGAAGTGTCTTTGGCGTTGCGGGACGTCATTGCTTTGACGCCCGACGTCCGGACGAACTCTGTCATTGTCTCGGCCCCACCGGATTCCCTTTCGTTGCTGGTGCGCATGATTTCTGATTTGGACACGTCGAGTACCGGCGCGAAGAGCGTCCGAGTGTTTGAATTGGTGAACGCTGATGCAGCAGCCATGCGTGAAATTCTGATTGACCTGTTCAACCTCCGTCAGTCGGGGAATTTGTACGTGCTCAAGCCGCGTGAAGGTGGCGCTCCGGTTGATGCCGGTGCGGTTGATGTTGGTGCCGGTGCTGACCTCAGTGGCGGTGAAGGGTTCTTGGGTGATGACCTCACCGCGGTCCCCGACGAACGTCAGCAGCTTTCCATCACGGTCGATCGTCGAACCAATGCCTTGCTGGTCTCCGGCACCCCGAAGTATCTCGATCTGGTGAAGAACGTCGTTGAGCAGCTCGACTCTTTGGAAGCCAACGAACGTGAGACCTTCACCGTTCAGTTGCGGAATGCCAAGGCCACTGAAGTCGCCACGATTGTGACCGACTTTGTGGAAGAGGAACAACGCAAGTTGGTGGGCACATTGTCGGACGAACAATTGGGTTCGGCGACCAGACTGTTGGAGCGGGAGATCACCATCAAAGGTGACGAAAAGACCAACACCGTTCTGGTATCAGCCTCCCCGCGACACTCGGAGCGGGTCCGGCAACTGCTTGAGCAACTCGATGTTGATCCTCCGCAAGTGCTGATTGGCGTGATGTTGGCCGAGGTCACACTCGACCGATCCAGCGCTGATGGGCTCGAAGCAAGTGTGACTGCAGGCGGAGGAACCGCTCGAGGCACACTGGGCTTCGGTCTTGGTACGGCCGCGCTGACTGGTGTTGCGGCACCAAGCATGGAAGTCTCCGGAGCCGATTTTGGATTGTTCTTAAGAGCATTGCGTGCGCAAGGCCGACTGCAGGTCCTTTCGAATCCGGCAGTCATGGCGGCCAACAATGAGCAGGCCCGTCTGCAGGTTGGTGATTTGATTCGTGTGGCTGATGCTCAATCTGTGAGCGACAACGGCGTCAACACCACGACCCGGGAAGAGCAGCTTGGAATCACTCTTGAGGTCACGCCAACCATCACTCCCGATGGCTTTGTCCGGATGGATGTCAAACCTTCCATTCGGGATCTGTCTGCCCGCTCGGTTCAGATTTCTGAAGATCTGATTTCTCCGGTGATTACCACTCGGGAAGCGGAGACCACGGTTACGGTGAAAGACGGGCAGACCATCGTCTTGGGTGGCTTGATTTCAGACCGTTATGAAAAGCGCACAGAGAAGGTTCCCTTGCTTGGCGATCTTCCGGGGCTTGGTTACTTCTTCAGTGCCGAACGGGAAACCGATGCCAGAACCGAGTTGTTGATTGTCCTCACGCCTCATGTCATTGAATCCCCGCAGCGGAATTCGCGGGTTTCTGAAATTACCGATGGGGAGGCTTCCCGCCTTTCGCTGCCTCCGGAAGTGCTTGACATGATTCGTGATGGGCGAATTGACCCAACCAATGGTCTGTTTGATGCAAGCGGTGAACGCCTTGATTTTTCGGAGCCGGAGTGAGGGCTTCTCCCTGGCTGATCGTTGTGCTTGGGGTCTTGGGCTGTCAGACGACCGAAGTCAGCACCAACGATGGTCGAGCATTGCCCCCCGAACCCAAGGCCGTTCCGGTTCCCCCAGCCAATGTCACTGTGGATGCCATGACTTTATTGGTGGGACAGCGTCCCATTGACGTTGATGGCGATGGGTATCCCGATCGCATTGAGGCTGCCGTGGCCCTTTTTTCCGAAGACTTTGCAGCGGCATCACTCCGAGCCAAGGGGGCATTCACCTTTGAATTGGTCCCTCGGGGAGCAAATCAAGATCCGATTGCACGATGGGTGGTGGCCTCAGAGGATCCCAGACTGCAACCAGTGGATGCGTTGTATGGACCCGCTTGGCAAATCGCACTTGACCTTCGTGAGGTCGCCGACCCCGTGCGTCCACTGTCTTGGGTGAATTTGCGTGGATCCTTCCAGCCCAGTCAAGGGTCTTTGGTGAAGACCAGTGAAGAGCCACGGTTGATTCAAATTGGTCGCGGTTCTTAGTGGGGCTTTTCGATGGGACATCCCTCGAACGCCCCGTGACGTGTCCGGCGTGTCAAAAGCAAATGGTCGATTGTGGGTGCCCTCGAGATGCGGAAGGCCATCCCTGTCGACCTCAAGACCAAAAGATTCTGGTGCGGGTGGAGAAAAGACCGGGAGGCCGGAAAGCCACCGTGGCTCGGGGCTTTGACCCGGTGGCTTCAGATTTACCCAGCGTACTCCGGCACCTCAAACCCAAATGTGGCGGGGGAGGCACCACTCGAGAAGACTCAGTGGAGGTGCAAGGTGAGCATGTTGATACGGTCGTGGCATTGCTCAGCGAACTTGGCTACCCCGCACGGGAAGGCTGAGCTTCGGTAGAATCCCGCCCATGCCTGACCAATACGAGACCGTGACCGATGCCAAAATTGGAATTCTGATGGGTTCAGCCAGCGATTGGCCCACCATGCAAGCGGCGGCCAAAACCCTCCGCGACCTGGATGTGCCCTACGAGGCGAATGTCATTTCTGCCCACCGTGCCCCGCGCCGCCTTGAGCATTACTGCGGATCGGCCGAACAGCGCGGTATTCGAGCGCTGATCTGTGCGGCCGGTGGGGCGGCTCACTTGGCCGGAGTTGCGGCTGCGTTGACGCCGATCCCCGTACTCGCTTGTCCAATGAAGGCATGGAGTCTTGAGGGCTTGGATTCTCTGCTTTCGATGGCCCAGATGCCCAAGGGCATTCCGGTGGCGACCTTTGCCATTGGCTCGGCTGGGGCCACCAACGCTGCGCTTTTCGCGGTGGCCATGCTGGCCGGCACCGATGAGGCGGTCGATGCGAGGTATCGAGCTTTCCGTAAGGCTCAGTCTGACAAGACGTTCCCTTTGCCGCCGATCGAAGGCTGAGGCCTGATTTCTCCTGAAATTCGGGGGGGCAAATCTGCTTTCATTGCTACAGTCGTGGACTCGGCTGTGCTGTCGCGTGGCGCATGATCACGCCCGACGTCCGAGAAAATCGCCTTTTCAAGCCTCCTGAAGTGATGGTCCGAAAATGTGACCGGTGAAAGTCCGGGGAATCTGACGGGGCTGCTGCATCCGATGAAAGAGCAGCGAAATCTGCACCGTCTTCACTCTTCTTTAGGAGATCCTTCCATGCATCGCATCGTCGCACTCGCACTGGCCGCCGCTTCGTTGGCGACCGCTGACCTCCCCAAATTTGATCAAGTGTCCAACGGCTTCAAAGAAGTGGTTTCGACCGCCGACGGTTCCCGTCCGCTCTACCGAATTTGGAAGAAAGACAACGACCTCTTGGCCGAGTTGCCCCGGGGTTGGGAACGACAGCAGCACATCATTGCGGCCACGCAAAACCGGGGCACGATCTTCGCTGGGCTGCAAGGCCCCGAGGTGCTGGTGTACTGGAAACGCAATGGCAATCGTTTGATGGTCATGACCCCTGAGTTGGGCACGCGTTCCAATGGTGAGCAGGAGTCCAAAGACTCGGTGCGGCGCATTTTCACCGACACCATGTTGTTCGACGTGCCCATCTTGGCGATGGGCCCTTCGGGTCAACCCGTGGTGGATCTGGACAGCTTGCTTCTTCGCTCCGCAGCTGGAGGTCTTGGTCTTGGTGGATTGAACGCTGGCTTGGCCGAAGTCGTCACCGCCAAGACGTTCCCCCAGAACACCGTGGTGTCATTCGACGTGCCCAATCGTGGTGGCCAGATTGTTGGTCTCTACTTTTCCATTGTCGATTTGCCTCGCAACAACGGCTACAAGCCTCGTGAAGCCGACAACCGCATTGGTTACTTCATGACCAGTTACCGGGATCTCGGGGATTACAACCAGAAGACGAAATGGAAGCGGTACATCCATCGCTGGAATCTCCAAAAGCGGGATCCGAGCCTGAAGATGTCCCCTCCAAAAGAGCCCATTATTTATTACATCGAGCATACGGTGCCTGTTCGGTACCGCCGCTGGCTCCGCCAAGGTGTGCTCTATTGGAACAATGCCTTTGCTGAAGTCGGGATCGACAACGCCATCGAGGTGTACTTCCAGGACAAGCAAACCGGCGCTCATATGGACAAAGATCCAGAAGACGTTCGGTACAGCTTCATTCGCTGGCTGAACAACGACGTGTCGACTGCTATTGGTCCTTCACGGGCCAACCCTTTGACCGGTGAAATCTTTGACGCCGACATTGTTCTGACCGACGGATGGATCCGTGCGTACTGGGGCTGGTACTACGAAGACTCCCCAGACATCGTGGCCGAAGGTATGAGCCCCGATCTGCGGGAGTGGTACGACGCCAACCCCCATTGGGACCCACGCTTGCTGGTGGCCTCTCCCGCTCGCCGCGCGGAATTGATCGATGCCCGGACTTCGGTGACTGCGGACGCCGCTGAGCCTGCGATCGCACACAACCCCGATCTCTACGGCACTTGTTCTTCCGCTGGATGCACCCAGTGCATGGCCGCCCAAGGTTTGGCTTCGCACATGGCTTTCGCAGGGCTGATGGGTGAAGACCTCGCCATGTTCGCCCCCGAGGGTGATGACGGCGCGCAATTGGACGGCATTCCCGAGTGGTTTGTCGGGCCCTTGTTTGCCGAGTTGGTGTGCCACGAAGTGGGCCACACGCTGGGCTTGCGTCACAACTTCAAAGCGTCCAGCCTCTACACCCACGAGCAGATGAATTCGGAAGAGTTCAA
>PAHO01000010.1 GCA_002705085.1 Phycisphaerae bacterium
CGCGCCGTAGACCATGCCACCGCGCACCCCACCACCCGCCATCCACATGGAAAAGCCTTTGTTGTTGTGGTCGCGGCCGTCAGTGCCCTGAGCGTCCGGAGTACGACCAAATTCACCGCCCCAGATGACCAACGTGTCTTCCAACAAACCACGCTGGGCGAGATCGGTCAAAAGGCCTGCGATGGGTCGGTCAATGGAAGTGCACTGGTTGGTGAGTTCTTCACGCAGATTTCGGTGGGTATCCCAACCGCCGAAGCCAACCTCGATGAATCGCACCCCGGCCTCCGCCATTCGACGCGCGGCAAGGCACTGTCGCCCGAAAGCGCTTGTGGCTTCATCGTCCAAGCCGTACAGGTCCCGGATGGATTCTGGTTCTTGGGCCACATCAATCACTTCCGGAAGGGTGTCCTGCATCCGGAAGGCGAGTTCGTAGGCGCTGATCATGCCTTCGATGCCCTCATGCGTACCACCGGCATCACGAAGTGCGGCTTGATTCAACGCCTGAACCAAATCCAGTTGCTCCCGTTGGGCCGCCCGGGTGAGGCGGGTGGAATCTAGATTCGGCATGGCTTCGACTTCGCGTCCTTGTCGCAAGCGGCGGCCGCCCAAATCCATCCGCGTGCCCTGATAGTGGGCGGGCAAGAACGCCGAGCCATAGTTCTGTGCGTTCCTTGGGGGATTCAACGCGACAAAGCCAGGCAAGTTCTCATTTTCAGTGCCCAAGCCGTACAACGACCAGGACCCCATGGACGGTCGCACAAATTGGGTGGAACCCGTATGCATTTGAACTTGGGCCTGGGCGTGGGCCGGGATGTCGGTGTGCATGCCATTGAGCACACACAATCGGTCCGCATGCCGGGCCACGTTGGGGAACAATTCGCTGATAGGGATACCGCTCTCACCATGCTGCTCGAATTTGAACGGGGAACCCAGCAATCGACGGTTGCGGTTGCCACGCTGCCCATCCAGCCGAGAAAGCTCTGGCTTGTAATCGAAGGTATCAACGTGGGAAGGCGCGCCTTCCATAAACAAGAAAATCACCCGCTTGGCCGTCGCCGCATGGTGCGTCGCCCGTGGGGACAAAGGATTTGAATCATCCAAGAGACCTTGACCGAAGGCCAACTGAGAGAAGCCAAGCATTCCAAAGCCGCACGAAAGTCCCCGAAGCATGTCGCGCCGGGTGTACAAATCAGTTTGCATTCGATTGGAGCACAGTTCCATGGCAAGTCTCCTTAGGGTCGGTACAAGAAATCAGCTGACGCAAACAAGGCTTGGGCCAAGGCGCTCCACGCCGCCGTTCGGGCATCCAACGGACCTGAACCCGTCCCTCGGAATTCACGGCCTGAGACATTGGATGGCAGGTTGGCCAATCGATCGCGTGCGTCAAGAAGACGACGCAATCGGTCGGGGAATCTTGGATCATTTCGTTCGATCCCTTGGCGACGAAGTCGATTGAGTTGACGCTCCACGGCTCGGGGCAATTCTTCGGCCTCCAGGAGCTGCCGAACGCGATCGGCTTGTTCGGGAGGGATGCCCGCCTCACGCATCGAGCGTCCTAGGAGCTCTTGGCCCGCATTGGGGGCAAGTCCTCTCAAACGAGAAAGCGACTGTTGATCCGGTGATGCAAGAGACTCGAAAGCATCATCCTTCGTATGCAATCGAGAAACATCTTGCATGAACAACGTGGATGATCGTTGCTCGGCTGCGGTTGGGTCCCGTCCCAGAGTCCGGCGAAACACTTCGCGGACGTGCTGGGCATCGCTGCGTGGGGTTTGCAGAATTTGGCGGGCCAAGGCATCAGCCCGGCCAACCACAAAATCATCATTCAGTAATTGCAGTGCTTGGGTCGGCACATTGGTCTCGTCTCGAATTCCAGTCACGAAGGAGGGATCAGCGCCATCGAAGGCCGCCAAAAATTCAGGAGGCGCCCCCCGTAGACTGGGGAGGTACACCGAGCGATGGTGGTCGGGGCCCGAGAGTTGGGTTTGCAATTGCCCCAATCGAGCCGAACCCGGGGCAAAGGAGATTGGCGACCCCTCTGGACGACTGGAGACCAATTCACCCGACGCCATCAGCATGCTGTCTCGGATGGCCTCCGCAGGCAACCGTCGTGGGGTCGATCGCCAATACAGCTTGTTTTCGGGGTCTTTCTCGTGGGCGTCGGATTGGTGGTTGTTCGACAACCCCCAAGTTCTGGACAACACGATTTCCCGGATCAAAGCGTCGGTGTTCCAGTCCAACTCAACAAGTCTCGTGGCCAACTTGTCCAACAATTCGGGATGCGACGGCGACTGTCCAGAGACCCCAAAATTGTCGGGTGTCTCCACCAGCGGTCGCCCCATCAGATGCAACCAGATGCGATTGGCCCAGACCCGAGCGGTCAGCGGGTTTTGCTCGCCGGTGATCCATTCGGCCAATTCGAGCCGACCGGACTGGTCGGGGTTGATCTCTGGGGCGCTGGTCCCAGCCAACATGTTGGGCACACCGCGCTTGACCAATTGACGAGGCTCATCCAGCTCTCCCCGAGCCAGGAACCGACTGTGGATCGGCACACGACGATCCGCCACTCCCATGGCTTTACGTTCGGCGGTCAGCAAACGCCCTTGGTCGTCATAACGGCCCAGAACGGTCTTGACGTTCTCAGCATTTTGTCGGTTGTTTCGGATTTGTGCAGGATTCACACGCTCACGGCCTTCGACCGCCAGTCGCTCAGTCAAACGCTCCACGTTGGCTTCGCTTCGCTCGAGAGAACGTTCGAGAAATGTACGCATTGCCGGCATCATGTTTGCACCGTGAGCAATTTCAGCTTCCAACGGAAGCGGAATCAAATCTGAGGGCATTCGGTTCCCCGGTCCAGCCAAACTGCCGTACAAAGTATCGGTGCTTTCAAAAATACCTTTCACCGCGTAGTAGTCGGCTTGGGGAATGGGGTCGTACTTGTGATCGTGACATCGCGCACAAGCCACCGTAATGCCAAGAAGACCCTGTGAAAAAGCATCAATTTGTTCGTCAATCAGGTCTGCTTGGAACTCGCGTCGACTCCGAGTGTTGTGCCCCTTTGCCCCGATCGCCAAATACCCGGTCGCGATGAGGTTGTTGGCCCGATCGGTCTCGTTTGGGGAAGGCAACAAGTCTCCTGCAAGCTGTTTGGTGATGAAATCATCAAATGGCAAGTCTTGATCGAACGCATCGATCACCCAATCCCGGTATCGCCATGCATTGGCATAAGCGACGTCGTTTTCTCGACCACTGGATTCGGCGTAACGGGCAACATCCAGCCAATGGCGTCCCCAATGCTCGGCATGCGCCGGAGCCTCGAGGAGTTCATCGACATAAGACGCGAAAGCATCGGGACTCCGATCAAGGAGCAGCGCATCGAGGCGTTCCGGGTTGGCAGGAAGTCCGGTCAGATCCAGACTCGCGCGGCGGGCCCGGGTGCGTAAATCCGCATCAGGATTGGGCTCGATCCCCGCCGACTCAAGTTCCGCCAAGACGAAGCGATCGATGTCCCCAGTCGGCCAACGTACATCTTGCACCACGGGGGCTTCAGGATTGGTGATGGGCTGAAAAGACCAGTGCTCTTCGAGCGCGTTCGGATCGAATCCGCCCGAGAGATCGATGTCCTCTTCTCCGGCAGCCACATCCGCTGGAACACGTGGGTCTGGCGCCCCCATACGCACCCATTCTTCGAAGTACCGAATGGTGTCCTCCGGCAACTTCCGCCGCGGAGGCATCGAATAGTCCTCGTCTTCCCACCGGATGGCTTGAATCAACAAACTGGCATCGGGGTCACCGGGCAAGATGGCTGGTCCAGTGGCACCACCAGCCAACAAATCAATTTTGGTGTCCAAACGCAAGCCCCCCCGCGATTTGCCCGCCTCCTTGGAATGACAGCCATAGCAGTGGTCCACCAAGACCGGACGAATATGCGTCTCGAAGAATTCAGTCTCTTCAGGCCGCAAATCGCTGATTGCAAAAATGGCTGGTACAAGCAAAGCTGGGATCATCAAGGGCACCTTTCCCTATTCTTTCGTCCAAAGTGCCAAACTCCATCCCCGAAAATGGGTCACTTTCCCGATACGGTCCTGAGATGCCAAAAAAGCCAGTCATTTTGGACTTTGATTCCACGCTATGTGCGGTTGAGAGCTTGGATGCCCTGGCCAGTCTGGTCTTGGCGGATGATCCAGACGGTGCCGCCAAAGTGGCGGAAATTGAACGTCTCACCAACCTCGGCATGTCCGGCGATCTCCCGCTCTCCGAAAGTTTGGCCCGAAGGTTGGCAACCCTCACCTTTGATCGAACCCAGGTCAGACAACTGGTGGAAGAACTCCGGCACCAATTGACCCCGGGATTGGCCGAAGACCACCAGTGGATCTTGGACCATGCCAGTCATTTGCATGTGGTGTCCGGTGGGTTTGTTGATTGGATTGCGCCGGTCCTCACGCCTCTTGGATTTCCAGCCGAACAAATCCACGCCAACGTATTGCGCTGGAACACGGATGTTTGCATTGGCTTTGACCAAGAACATCCACTGGCCCGCAATGGCGGGAAGCCAGAGATTGTCCAACAACTGGGGTGGGCACCCAAGACCAGTTTGATGGCGGTGGGTGATGGCATCAGTGATTTGGAGCTCAAGCGAACTGGACAAGTCGATCAGTTCGTTGCCTACACCGCCCACGCTCGACGCGATGTGGTTGTGCAAGAAGCCGACATGGAAGCTTCCAGCTGGTCTGCTTTGCGAGAGATCTTGGAGGAAGCCTGGAGGGAGTGACATTCCACCAAGGGGCATGGCCTCTTGGGAACACACTCCAAAGCACCACCATGATGCCGAAAGCCCGTTCGCAAAAAGAACTCGGCGAGCCATCAAAGAATGTTGGGAGGGTTGAAGCGACAACCCGTTTGCACAACGGCAGAGAACCGTCGAAGGAAGTGGGCGTGAGAGGATTCGAACCTCTGAAGGCGTACGCCAGCAGATTTACAGTCTGCCCCCTTTGGCCACTTGGGTACACGCCCGAATTGTCAGCAGCAAAGCCACCAGCCCCCCATCTGGGGGAAAGAGACATTGTAGCGAAACCCATCCCTTCGTCCATCATTCGGCTCAGAGCAGCAAACGGAATCGCCGACAATGGGCAGCCATCCCCACGGGTCCCTCGGTAGAATCAGCCCTCATTGCCGCGTTAGCTCAGTTGGTAGAGCAGCTCACTTGTAATGAGCAGGTCATCGGTTCGAGTCCGATACGCGGCTTTTCAGACTCCCCCTCAAACTGCCACTAAGAGTGGGATGCGTTGGGGGCCAACGGCTCGAGCAATTTTTCGTAGGTCGCGAACGCAGCCGAATGACCATCCAAGCGTCCGGCGGAACCTCCGATATCGGTGTATCCCGCACGCTCATAGAATTTCCGCACCCACGAGGCATCCCGTGGAACACGAGCCAGAATGTGTTGCCCCCCCAGCACCACTGTTTGCTCCTCCGCCCATTTGAGCAGTTTGCTCCCCAATCCCAGACGCCAGAAGGGTGGAGCCACAAAAAGGGAACGAACGCGGTGCTCGTCCTGGGCATCAGGCTCGTCTTCCCATTCTTCGCTGGGCAAACCAAGAGCCGTGAAGCCCAAGATCCGGCCTTCCAAATTCTGAGCCACCCATGCCTCACTCCCAGCACGGCGCAAAATTCGACGCCATCTTTTTGCCCGAAGCGATTCATCAAGTGCTTCCAAAACGGCTTGGGGCAGCACCCCGGCATAGCCCACACGCCAACAAGCGGTTTCAATGACCCCCATCGCCCATGCATCCTCGGATTCGGCCCGACGCAACAAGACTCCATCGATCATGTGGTGGCTCCTTCCGTGACGAAAGGATCGCTTGGTCCACGTCGAACTGCAAGAGCAACCAAAGAAAGATCGGTGGGATTCACGCCGGCCAAACGCGACGCTTGCCCAAAAGTGCGGGGCTGAAATTGCTGCAACACCTCCACCGCTTCAGAACGCAAACCCGCGATCTGATGTGGATCGAGCCATTCGGGGATGGGCTTGTTCTCCAAATCAGCCTGTCGACGAGCTTCTGCATCAGCTCGAGGCAGATATCCGGCGTAGCGCTGGGCCACCACTGCTCGCTCCAAGGCCACCGAGCAGACATCGACCGCTCCGTGAGCCTGCAGATGGTCCCCCAACTCTTCGACCGCAACATCAGGTCGTCCCGCCAACTCGCGCAACAACGTGCCCTGAATTCGGATCGAATCGAACGCGTGTTCTACCTTTTCCCGTTTGGCCATCGCATCTTGGAAATGCTGAGCATGCTCATCATCAAGCAGTCCGAGCTTGAGTGCTCGACCACCCAATCGTTCTGAGGCATTGTCCGCCCGCAGACGCAATCGGTGCTCAGCCCGACTGGTAAACATGCGGTAGGGCTCACGAGGATCTTTGGTCACCAAGTCGTCCATCATGACTCCGATGTAAGCCTCATCACGACCAAGACGAACCGGCTCCTCTTCCATCACCCGTCGGGCCGCATTCAAACCCGCCATCAGCCCCTGGCCCCCGGCCTCCTCGTACCCCGTGGTGCCATTGATTTGACCAGCCAAGAACAAACCGGGAAGACTCTTGGTTTCACCCGTGGCATCGATCTGCCAAGCCGGCACCATGTCGTATTCAACCGCATAGCCCGGTTGCAAGATCTCCGCGCGTTCGCAGCCGGGCAAACGGCGAATCATCTCCTGCTGCACATCCAGGGGAAGAGACGTGCTGATGCCATTGGGATACACCGAATGGGTCTGAAGACCTTCCGGTTCCAGAAAGACCAAATGGCTTTCACGGTCAGCAAACCGAACCACCTTGTCTTCGATGGAAGGGCAATACCGCGGGCCGCGACCTTCAATTTCCCCAGTAAACATTGGGGCTCGATCCAAGTTCGCGCGGATCAGTTCGTGAATGGCCGGCGTGGTGGCCGTCATGCGGCATTCCACTTGGGGCAAATGCGGAAAAAGACCCGAAGGCATGATGTCCGGGCTGCGATCACTGAAAGCAACCGGAGGCGTATCACCATGCTGTGGTTCAAGCGAAGACCAATCGATGGTGCGCCGATCCAGTCGAGGTGGAGTACCGGTCTTCAAGCGGCCCAGTTCGAAGCCCAAGCGTTGGAGAACTGCGGAGAGGGCAGAAGCCGAGCCTTCACCGACCCGTCCTCCTTCTGTTTTCGAAGCTCCCGTATGCATGACCCCACGCAAGAACGTACCGGTCGTTAAGACGACCTGACGGCTCCTGAGGATTTTTTCTTCACCCGAAACCACCCGCTCAAACAACGAAGCAGGACGCCCACCGCTCAGGTACTCGTCCACCAAAGCGTCGTTTCTTTCACAACGAATGGCTGGTGCAGCCAATTGGACCCCCACCACTCGACCATCTTCGACCAACAGATCATCGACCCGGGCCACCAACACATCCACACCCGGGACGCCACCAATCAAGCGCTGCGTCTCGAGGGCATACGCATCTTTGTCACACTGCGCTCGAGGCCCACGCACGGCGTGGCCTTTGGAAGTGTTCAACATTTTGAACATGATTCCGGATGCATCAGCCGCCCGACCCATCAGTCCCCCGAGGGCATCAATCTCACGAACGATCTGCCCCTTGGCCAATCCACCAATCGCAGGATTGCAACTCATCCGACCGATCCCGGCCTCGTCCATGGTGAGAAGAGCGACGGATCCACGTCCATTCAGTGCGCGCGCAGCGGCGCGAGCTGCTTCGAGCCCAGCGTGTCCACCACCGATCACAATGACGTCGTAATTGCCCCGCACCTTGAAAACCATCCTAAAGTCCATGTCGTGAATTCAGAACACGAGAATGCCGCATCTGAGATAGAAAAGATTACCGCCGCGCCAGCGGATAGGTTCCCGACCCTTGCGGCTTGGTGGAGCAATCTCGCCACCGGTTGGCAGCACGCCACGGCGGCCATCATGTTGGACCCCAATGGACGCCCCACCGACCCTGATCGCCTGGCCCTGCGGATGGCCTACGTCCCGGAATGTCCTCGCGGAGAGCGCGTGGCCGTGATCAAGCCGCTCCTCCATCAAGCCCTGTCCGAATTTGGCGACCGAGAACTTGTGGTCGACTGTGAAGTGACCGACGCGCCGGTGCTCGAACTGCTGAACCAATGCGGTTTTCAGCCCACCGGAACCCCCCCCTATCTGGAACGAGGAAGCACCGTGGAATGGATCATGGGGTACATGGATGCCGCAGAAGCCAAGGTGGATCTCTGCCGCCCTGGCCAGACGAGTCCTTAAAACACGCGGGGCGCGCCATGGCACGCCCCGCGAGATCCCCCTCGGTCACCTTCCCCCCGCAGTCAAACAATAGACCCATAATCCAATACGATTCAAGTGTTTAGGTTGCATTTTGGCCGCCAATCCAAGCGCCACCTGCGGAATTGAGGCTTGCAGGCGAATTGGGGTTGTCGTAAGATGTCGAATTCCCCGGAGATCAAGACCATGCCGGTTACGCCAAACGCTGAAAACACCTTCACCATCGTCCGCCGCCCGTTGAAAGAATCCGAGCGCAAGACGTTGGAGCGTCTCATGACGATGCAAAAGGACGTCCAGCGTGGGCGCGCCAAACTGGCTGAGCGTCGAAGCCGCGAAAATGTGGTGCACGGGCGTGGTGGTCGTGATTGGGTGGTCCGCAAGACGGTCACCAAATTGGTTCACGTGGAAATCGGACAGACGTTCACCATCCACGTCTCGCACAACATCCTCCCCGACCTGCGCAGCGTCGAGCAGTACCTCGAAGTCGCCTAAGCCAGGTTCGGCTGGTCGAGAGACCAGACCCCCTCCAGAGGATCACCATTCAAGAAGAAGGCCCATCAACGTCAGGCGTTGATCCTTTGTCGTGGATCAAAAGGTCCGCCATACGCTCCGCGATCGGTGTCATGGGGAAGGGCAACGTGGTTGAAGCAAACCAGCCTCGCTTGACGTGCTCTTCAGGATGGGAAGGGGATCCATCCGTGCATTGGACTTCAAGTTCGTAGACCACTTCCCAAGTTCTGGCCGGAGGGTCGAAGCACAACGCTTTGGCCACGGGCGGAGCGTGAGGCACCAAGCCTGATTCCTCCTCAAGCTCTCGGATCACGGTCTGCAGTGGATCCTCTTCTGGCTCAACCGATCCCCCGGGTAAAAATTCCCACCGGTTGGGATACGCGTGCACGGTGTTCGAACGTTGGCCACACAACAGTGCCCCCTCGCTGTTCCTCACCAAAGCCTTGGCCCCCAGCGGACGGAGTCCCAGATCAAAATCTTCATCTTGGACGGCATACCACCGATAGGGACAGGGAGAAACCGTGACCGTGACCCCACCATGACCGTTCCGGGCCACGGCCCCCACCACCAACACACCTCCATCGAAATACTCCGGGCGTGCCGCACACAACGCATCCCAGCGAGACTCGGCTTCGGCCATCTTGGGGCCAAATCGATCGGGAACCAACGGCGAACCCCGCAACAAAATCGGGGGCCGTCGCAACACGATCGTTCGCGGTGGTTCGATCAACCGAACTGAATACCTTGGGCCAACGGCAAATCACGGCCCCAGTTCATCGTGCAGGTTTGGCGACGCATGTACGCCTTCCAAGCATCGGAACCAGATTCGCGGCCGCCGCCCGTGTCCTTTTCGCCACCGAAGGCACCACCGATTTCCGCGCCACTGGTACCGATGTTGACATTGGCGATGCCGCAGTCCGAACCATTGTGGGACAAGAAATTCTCAGCACTGCGGAACGAGTCGGTGAAGATTGCACTCGATAGACCTTGATCCACAGAATTCTGCAACGCGATGGCATCATCAAGGTCTTCGAACTCATAGACGTAGAGCAGCGGGGCAAACGTCTCCTCGCGGGCCATGTCTGGATCTCCGCCCTTCGGAACCCGGGCAATCGTCGGCCGGACAAAATGACCAGGCTTTGCCGCAAACTCATCGACCCCGTCGGTTCCCCCCACCAGAATTTCACATCCCTGAGAAGAGGCCGTCTCGATCGCCGCACGATAAGCGTCCACCGATTCTTGATGAATCAACGGGCCCATCAGGGTGCCATCGGCCAAGGGGTCGCCAATGGGAACCTGCTTGTACGCCGCCACGAGTCGATCACAAACGTCATCCACGATGGAAGAGTGCACGATCAGACGACGCGTGGAAGTGCAGCGTTGTCCGGCAGTACCAACGGCACCAAAAACGGTTCCGCGTACGGCCAAATCCAGATCGGCGTCTGGCATCACGATGATGGCGTTGTTGCCGCCCAATTCGAGCAAGGACCGACCGAGCCGTTGGGCCACCGCCGCGCCGACCACCCGGCCCATCCGGCAGGAACCGGTGGCACTGATCAGAGGCAAGCGTCGGTCATGGATCATGGGTTCGCCAACTTCAGGGTCGGTACCGATGATCAGTCCAAACACATCCTTCGCATCGCCTTGGGTGGGCTGGAAGATGTCCTGTTCATCCATCACCTGGTGGGCGACTTTGGTCATCGCAATGGCACAAAGTGGCGTAACCAACGATGGCTTCCAGATCATGGTGTTGCCGCACGCGGCCGCGAGCATCGCGTTCCACGCCCAAACCGCGACCGGGAAGTTGAACGCCGTGATGATGCCAATGGTGCCCATGGGATGCCACTGCTCATACATGCGGTGCTGAGGGCGTTCGGAGTGCATGGTCAGCCCGTGCAACTGCCGAGAGAGACCCACGGCAAAATCGGCGATGTCGATGCACTCGACCACCTCACCCACACCTTCAGGCAGGATCTTGCCCATCTCCAAGCTCACCAGCGCCCCAAGGTCTTGTTCATACTCGCGGAACGCGTTGCCGATACGACGGACAATTTCCCCCCGCTTGGGGGCCGGAAGCATTTGCCACTCCCGTTGCACCGCTTGGCAACGCTTGATGAGAGCTTCGTAATCGGCGGTGGATTCGAGCTTCACACCAGCGATGGCTTCCCCGGTGGCGGGGCTGTGGGTCAGGACCACCCCATCAGCGGCCGAGGCGGCCACCACGCGAGGATCTTGATCAATTCCGAGACGCTTGAGGATGTCGTGCATAGAACGACAATCCTACTCATTCACCCTCTTCGCCGAAAGGATCGGGCTCAGGAGGCGGGGATTCACCCTCACGGAGCAGGGCAAAGGGCTCACCTTTGATCTCAACGTCAAACGTGACCGATCGGAAGTCGATGCGGACCCCATCATCATCCTTCTCATCGACATTCAAAATCAAGGCTTTCGGGAACCGAACCCCTTCAACAGTCTGTAAGCCTTCCCATCGAATTTGGGTGAACTCCACGGCGTCAGAATCCTTCCATCGAGCACGAACGAAGTGTGAACCGGAACGATCAAAGGTGAACTCAACTGGACCAAGATGTTGGACCAGGCCAGAAAAGGTTGCGGTGGAATCTCCAGCCGCGGATTCCTGAGCAGCGACAGGGGCGAGGTGATGGATCAAAGCACTCCAATCACCCAACCAAAGTGCCGGATGAAGCAAGCGGTACGTTTGACGCAATGGCGGATCAACGTCCAGACGTTCACCCCGGTAGAAATGGTCCTTGTACCACTTCAGCCCAGCGCCTCCAATCCGGAGAGGGGCCTCATCGGGACGCTCGTGAATTTCCATGTAGAAGCGATCGAATCCTGCCGCAAGAATTTGAATGGGGACCGACTCGTCGTCGGACGAAGACCCCAGCAAACTCATGTCGCCGTGAATCGAAACATTTTGCTTGGTTCGCCATGCCTGAGCCCCCCCCCGGGCGGCCACTGATGCGGCGAGCGACTCGAACTCTGTCGATTCAGATTGGGTGACGGGATCAAGACGGACGAATTCACGCGGGGATTGACCTTCGCCCACCAAGATGAATCCGGTGATGCGTTCTCGCCATTCGCCCTGGAACGCGATTTTCTGCTTCGAACCAAATGATCGCATGCCACGATCTCCAGGTTCACCAATCGGAATCAATTGCTCCCCATGGACAGCATGCAAAGATTGGGGCAAATCGGCGTCGATACAAGAGGAAGCAACCCTCCAGACCGGAGGGTCCTGAACACCAACTTCGACATAGCGGCCAAAGTACATGGCCTGCATCGCACAGTCAGAAGCAAGAAGAAAGGTTGCCAGCATCATCATGCTGGCAACCTAGCAGTTCTTTGACTCACTCTTCCTCATCACGCTCTTGGCGATGCTGAAGATGTGACTTCAAGCGGGCCAAGATCGAAGAGTGGAGCTGGCTCACCCGGGACTCAGAGAGATCCAACGTGCGGCCGATGTCCTTCATGGTGAGTTCTTCGTAGTAGTAGAGCGTCAGGATCAACTTCTCGGTGACCGAAAGGCCCTTCTCCAGCAACGTCTTGAGTTCAGCCCCCTGCACCGCATCGCTGGGATCATCCTGACGGTTGTCACGAATCACATCGATTTCACGGACATCCTTGTTGGAATCGCCGTCAAACGCTTTGCGATCGAGAGAAACCATGGAGACCGGACGAGAATCCCGGAGAATTTTCTGGTACTCAGAGTCATCAACCCCAAGTTCACCGGCAATTTCGTCGTCGGTCGGGACTCGGCCAGTCCGTGACTCAAACGACTTCTTGGCCGCCTCGACTTTGTTGGTGCGGGAACGGACCAAACGGGGAACCCAGTCCATGGCACGAAGCTCATCAAAGATAGCTCCGCGAATCCGCTGGGTGCAGAATGTTTCAAACTTCACGCCCCGACCGAGATCGAAGTTGTCGGCCGCCTCCATCAAACCGAAGCAACCGGCGGTGACCAGATCTTCGACATCGACTTCGTTGGGAAGGCGAGCGTGAATTCGTTCAGCCAAATACCGAACAATGTGCACGTAACGGGAAACGAGTTCATTACGAACCGTCTTGTCACGCAGCTCGGGGTCGGACTGTTCCGCATAGCGGGCCCAGAGTTCAAGGGAGTCGATTGAACTCAGGTCCTGTGACGCATCCACTGCGTCAGCTGCGCGCGCGGCGCGCGCAACGTTCTTCTTTGCAACTGTAGTTTTGGTTTTGGGCATAGTTGCCATCTCCTTGGCGAGAGCCTTTGACGCCGAATCCGTGGCGACGTCGGGAGAGTAACCCGACGCGCGCGCAAGAATCAAGCGCCGATCCGAATTCCGTGACGTTCGATGACTCGGAAAAGTGGCAATGCCAGACGCGCGAGCACAAAAGCTCCGACAGCGCCGATCGCCAAACCCCACATTGGCCAAGCAATGACACCAATGATGGCCCCAGCCAACACCATGCCTCGCGCCCAACGTTGTTCATCCGTTCGCATCACATCCACCTTCGAATTCGGGGTCAAACTTCACAAATTCCTTTTGGACCATTCAGGTCCATCGGAGGAAAAGAAGGCCAGATAAAGCGAACAAACGGAAAAATTGGAACTTTTTGGGCTTACGACCACAGTCGGGACCACCAACGGCGTTTGGAGGGCTTATCAAGCCCCAAAAGCCGTCCGGCGATCTGATCCACCGCCTTGGAAGGGGGTGAATTTGGGTCAAGCAACATAAAAGGGAGCCGCTGGCGGACAGCATTGCGAACCACGGGGTCCAGTGGAACCCCTGGATGCACCTCGAGGGTCACCCCTTGAAACAGGTCACAGGTCCGAAGGAATCGCTCCTGAACTTCGGCCAATTCCGCCTTGTCTTGGGCCATATTGACCACCAGATGCAATCGTGGCACAACCGGCGCATCCGCCACCGCGACCACCAAGGCGTACGCATCCACCAAGGCCGTGGGTTCGGGGGTGGTGACAATGATCAGGTCGTCAACCGAACGGGTAAAAGCGCAGACATTGCGCCCGATCCCCGCGGCACAGTCGAAGAGGACCACCGAAGCAGCGTCTCCCAAACCCCCCGCCAACTGGACCAAACGGCTTCGGTCTTGCTCATCAAGACTTGGACGACCGCGGCCTCCTCCAATGCCGGGGAGCAAACGCAATCCCCCTGGCCCGAGCACCATGGCATCTTCCATGTCGCATTGGCCATCCAAGACATCCGCCAGGGTCCGCTCGGGTTGCACCGAACACAAGACGTCGGCGTTGGCCAGACCAAAATCGATATCCACCAGACAAACGTCCGAACGACCGCTCCGGCGAGCCATGGCCAAGCCAAGATTCAAACTCAGGTTGGTTTTTCCTACCCCCCCTTTGCCCGAGGCCACCGCGACGAGACGGGGACCACCTTTCGCAGCCTCCCCACCCTGGAGACGAGCTTCTACCAACGCACGAAGTCGGGCAGCTTGATCGGTCATGAACCCAGGAGCTTCTCCGGCAATCCTGCATCACGAGCAGGGCCCAAGTCATCGGGAACCCCTTGCCCCGTCGTCACCCAGCCAATGGGACGACCGGCATCTCGGCCGATGGCCAACAGCGGACCAAGGGACGCAGCTTCATCGAGCTTGGTGAACAACAAGGTGTCGGCCCCGATTCCACCGAAAGCCGAAAGACCTTCGCGCAGCACCTTGGGGGCAGCCGCCGCAGACAAAGCAAGGTGCGTCTCGTCAGGGGCGAATGCCGCCAGCAACTCTTGCAACTCACCGATGTTCTGCTTGTCACGCTGGCTTCGCCCTGGCGTATCAATCAAAACCACATCGCAATGGTCAAGGGCTTCAAGAGCGGGTGCCACATCATCAGCGCTTCGAATCACCCGCAACGGAATCTCCAGCATGCGGGCGTAACTACGCAATTGTTCAACTGCCCCAATGCGGTAGGTATCCGCAGCCAGAAGGCCCACCGAGCACCCTCGCTCCAAGCGGAGAGAAGCAGCCAATTTGGCGAGCGTGGTGGTCTTCCCCACGCCGGTAGGACCGACCAAAGCAATACGACGTTTGGTTCCTGGGGATGGCTCGGCACCTTCGACAACACAAGGCAGCATGGAACGCAGCACCTGCAGCATCGCGTCTTGGGCACCTTCTTCCGAGGGATTTTCGCCCCCAGCGCGGACAATGGCCAAATCGAGAATCTCGCGACGCAGTGGTTCCGGCACATCCTGTTCAGCCAGTTTCGCCAACGCGTTGGCAAAGGCAGGCGGGACTTGGGGAACCACCGGTTCGGAAGTGATGGGTTGGGACGCCGCCTCGGATGGTGTGGTTGCGGCGGGCGCTGACGCCTGTTCCGCCAACAAGCGAATACGGCTCATCTCTGCGGCCAAGCCCTCGACCGCGGCACCAACGGACTGACGGACCGCCTCTTGCAAGGCCGCGTGATCCAGACCACCCGAAGTCGTCGAAGTTTCAACCGGGCCCACCGATGCCACGACATCTGGGGCCGCAGTTGGCGGAGTTTCAGGCTTCACCTCGACCACACTGGCGGATGATGTTTCAACCACTTCGCCATCAGGCCCCAACCGATAGCGGCGAGGCCGAACGGGCACTGGTGGCGTTGACGCTTCCATTTGCTCTGGGGATGCGGACTCCGCCACATCCGAGGATTCGGATGGTGGATTTGTCGAAGCGGGAGTGGTGCGACGAACCGGTTCGAGTTCCGGCTGGGGCTCTGGACCCGGATCCGGCGCCAAACTGGATTCTTCAGAAGCGTGATCCAGCCGCCCCAAACCTTGACGGATCGCTTCGGCCGCATCTTTCAGGGGAGACAGAGCCTCGGCCACGTCACGGGTCGTTTGATCCGAGGGGTCCAACTCGGGCGCCGGCGCCTCTTCGACCGCGCGGCGCGCGGCGGTCAATTCCCATCCCGTGCGCCGACCAAGGCCAAAGAAGCCTCCGCGCCGAAACTGATGGGCTTCCAAAACGATGACATCTTCCCCCAGCTCCTCCCGGGCCGCCGCAAGAGCTTCTGGCATCGACCACGCTTGGTAGGTCCGCGTCTCAAATTCGCCTTTGCTCTCAGTCGTCAACTCGGTCCTCCTGACCAAACACCACAGGCCTAAGCACGCCGCTCCGCGGCGGTTGGTTGATCACAAGATATCAAGCCCACCGACTCAAGATCGATGCTGCGATCAATCTCATTGAAGCCAAGCACGGAGGCTTCAATCCGGTGGGATTCCAAAATACGAACCAAGCCCAATCGAACCGCGGGAGATGCCACAACCACGGGCAAATACCCCAAGTCCAACAACTTGGGCAATGCATCCCGGGTGCCTCGAGCAATGGTCTCAATGCGATCGGGAGCAAGGTTGACCTGGAGGCCAGCCCCGCCACGCTCAATACCCGCCGTCAACTCAGCCTCGAGTTCGGGGGCAATCGCGAGGGCTCGGATTCGGCGGGTGCCATCGGCTTCGTCGGTGGCCAAGCGAGCGCTGATGGTCCGGCCAAGGGCGTTCCGGACGTATTCCAACAGCACGTCTGGGTCTTTCGTATGCGGAGCCCAGTCACCCAAGGTCTCCACAATGCGCTCCAGATCCAAAATTGGAACCCGTTCGGCCAAAAGCCGCTGCAGCACCGCTTGCAGTTCACCGAGCTTCAGAACCGCCGGAATGGTTTCTTCAACCAATTTTGAGCGGCGGGTCTTGAGATCCTCAACCATGTCGGCCACCGCTTGCCGCGTCAATATTTCATCAGCATGCTGCAACGCCAACCCGTGCAAATGCACGGTGAGAACACTGGCCGCCTCAACAACCGTCCAGTCCCCTGCCTCAGCCTCGGTGCGACGTTCGGGGTCGATCCACATCGAATCCAACCCATAACAGGGATCCCGACCGGGCACCCCTTCGAGCGGTGCGGAGTGAGGGCCAGCGGGAATCGCCATCAATTTTCGAGGATGAATTTCACCCCGCCCGACGGATTCACCTCGCAAACGAATTCGGTATTCGCGCGGTCGCAATGCTTGATCGTCTCGGACACTCACCCCGGGCAAAATCAAACCAAACTCGGCCGCGATTCGATTGCGCTGTTGACCAATGCCCATCACGATCGGTCCGTCGGGCCCGGCCAAACCAAGCAGGGCCGTGCCCAAATCAATCTGCAATTCAGAAATCTGGGCCAGCCGCTCCGGAGTGACCTCCGGACTGGCCGGGGCTTCACGAGGGGCAGCCTGCTCCGACTCCCGCCGTGCCTCGGCTTGCGCGTCACGACCTGCCCATGCCACAAACCCAAGCCCAAGCGCCCCCGCCAGCAGAGGCACCGTGGGCAACGGCGTCATGGCCAGCAAACCAAGGAAGCCTGAAATGAACAGCAAAGCCTTCGGACGAGCGGCCAACTGCTCAGGAATGCGGTCACTGATGGTGCCCTCGTCCCCCCCGCGCGCAATCAGCATGCCTGCCGCGGTCGCGATCAAGAACGCCGGGACTTGGGCGGCAAGACCATCACCAATCGTGAGTCGTGTAAACGCTGAAGCCGTCTCGCCGAACGTCCAACCCTTGAGCCAAACCCCCACCAAAATGCCACCCACCAAGTTGATCCCCGTGATGATCAGGCCCGCGACAGCATCGCCACGAACGAACTTGGAGGCACCATCCATGGCGCCGTAGAAGTCTGCTTCGGCCGTAATTTCACCACGGCGACGGGTGGCTTCCTGCTCGTCGATGAGGCCAGCCGAAAGATCAGCATCGATGGCCATTTGCTTGCCTGGCATGGCGTCAAGGGTGAACCGCGCGGTGACTTCACTCATCCGAGTGGCACCCTTGGTGATCACAACGAACTGCACGATGACCAAAATCGCGAAGATGATGAATCCAACGATCAAGGATCCGCCCGCCACGAATCCACCGAACCCGGAAATCACCGAACCCGCCACCCCGCCAACCGCCGCTGGAGAACTGGCATCGGCGCCCAAAATCAATCGAGTGGAAGCAATGTTGAGCACCAACCTCAAGAGGGTGGTGCCGAGCAAAAGGGCAGGGAAGGAAGAAAATTCCAACGCTTTCCGTTGGGTGATAGCGTTGATGAGCATCAACGAAGCAATGGCAATATTGGCCACCAGCAACAAGTCAAGGATGGCCGCGGGCAAAGGCACGACAAGCACAACCAGCAGAGCAAGCACCGCCGCCGGCAACAACAGATCACGCCGCGCCCCAAAGGCGTCGCCAATCTTGCGTGCAGTCTGACTGAGCCAATCCGTTGGCATGGGTTACGGCCTCCTTGCCGTCATAGACATCATCGCGCTTCCTCGCCCCGAACGCCAGTCAGGTCGCGACCTTGCAACTTCCAGACATACGCCAGCACTTCGGCAACCGCTTCAAAATGGGTCACTGGCACCGGATCCCCCACCGCCACCTCACGCCAAAGCGCTCGCGCCAAAGGGGGACGTTCCAGAACCGGTACATCGTGCTCCAAAGCCAAACGCCGAATGCGGAAGGCCAAATCATCGGCGCCTTTGGCACAAACCACCGGTACATCGGTTTGTCCAGGCTCATAACGCAAAGCCACCGAGAAGTGGGTCGGGTTGGTCACCACCACGTCGGCCAGCGGCACTTCTGACTCAATCCGTTGGCGAGCCAATTGACGGTGGAACTGTTGACGACGCGATTTCATCTGTGCGTCCCCCTGCAGTTCCTTTGATTCATCCCGCACTTCCTTTTTGGTCATGCGTAACTTCTTTCGGTGCTGCTTCTTTTGCCAGACAAAATCAACTCCGGCCAAAAGCACCAACATCAGCAGCATGGCCCCCGCGGTTTCCATAAGAAGTTGGAACGTCAACACCATGCCCGGCTTGATTTCCAATTGCAAGACCGAACGGATGGCCTCATGCCGCCAAGCCAAGTGCACCCCGGCCACCAGCAGCAAAAGCAGCACCTTGCCCGAATCAAGAGCGCCACGAACGAAACCCTCTGGGCCCAAAATCCGCTGAAACCCCTTGACCGGATTCAACTTCTCGGGCTTCAGCCCGATGGTTTTGGTGGTGGGCCGAAACCCAACCTGCAAGAAGCCGCCGGCGGCGGCCAGCATGGTGACCAAGCCCGCCACCGGGAAGACCACCAAGCTGAAGCCAATGCCCGCATCCCGGAAGCTCCGCAACCCATCGTCAAACCCACCGGTGGCTCGATTCAGGCCAAACGCAAGCCAGTCTTTCAAAAGACCGGTTCCAAACACCGCCAACAACATCAACGCGATCGTGCCTGAAAACAAAACCACAAAAGAGGCAAAATCTTTGCTCCAGGCCACTTGGCCCTCGTCGCGTGCTTTGTCCAATCGATGCGGCGTCGGCTCTTCGGTTTTTTCTCCAAGCTCTTCCGCCATCAATCCGCCCCCGCAATGACCCGAACCGTGTCGAGCATGTCACCCGCAAAGGATTGCCAAGGTCCGGCGATGGCCGGCAGCACCAAAACGAAGACCAACAACCCAATGGGGATACGCACCAAGAAGCCCACACTCAGAATATTGATCTGGGGGACCGATCGGCCCAAGAACCCCATCAAGATCGTTTGGGCCAAAACAATCGTCAGCACTGGCAATGAACAACGAAGCAACACTTCAAAAGCGCCATCAAGCAGCGCTGGCAGAGCTTGGGTCATCAACCCCATATCCAACATCACCCCCGGTGGGAAACGGGTCATGCCCTCACGAACCGCCAAGAAGAGCGCCTCTGGTACGCCGAGCACCACAAAAAGCCCCAGCGCCAAAGCGGCCATAAACCGACCAGTGGTGTCCACCTCTTCGCCAACATTGGGGTCGTACAACGTGGCAAAACCCAAGCCGATCTGCTGTCCGGAGACCAAACCCACACCCTGCAAAGCAGCAATGGGAATCAAGGCCAAAAGACCCAAGGCCGCCCCAAAGACGAGTTCAAACCCCGAGAGCACGCCCAACTCCAGCAACGTGTTCGGGCTTGGACCAAGTGTGTCTACCGAACCGAACGCCACCACGCCCAACATGACCCCAAGCAGCACCCGCACCACACCGGGAACCAATGGACTGGAAACCCCCGGCGCAACAAACAGAAGACCAGCGCCCCGGCAGCCCGCCAACATCAAGCCTGGGACCGCCCCGGCGTACTCAGCAAACACGCTCATCCAAAGATGTCCGGCGCGAACATAGAACGGGTGAAGTCACCGAGACGAGCGACCATCCAGCCCAACAGCAACACCGCGACCACGATCATGGCCACCAGCTTGGGAAGAAAGGACAGCGACTGTTCTTGCACGCTGGTGACGGCTTGGCCAATGCTGACGATCAATCCCACCACCAGACCAATCCCAAGGATCGGCGCCAACAACAAGAGCGTTTCCATCAACGCGCCACGAGCTGGATCCAGAAGTACGCCGGTCATCCAAAGCCGCCCATCATGGAAGTGAGAGGATCCGCCACCTGTCCAAGGATGCCCACCGAAAGCAGTGTCCAACCGTCCACCAACACAAACAGCAAGAGTTTGAATGGCAAGGACACCAAGACCGGGGGCAGCATCATCATCCCCATCGAAATCAGGATGCTGGACACCACAAGATCAATCACCAAAAACGGCAGCGCGATCTTAAAGCCCACAATGAACGCGGCTCGAAGTTCACTGAGCATGAAGGCCGGCACCAGCGTCAACGTCGGCACATCGTCATAGGCAATGATGGTGGGATCCGAGAGATCCATGCCACGATGTTCCAACAAGGCGTACAACGCGCTCCAGCCGCCCGTGGCATCAATTTGGGCAAACATGAATTCACGCATCGGTCGCTCACAATTGGTCCACGCCACGCGGTAGTCCGGCTGTTCATCGCTGACAAAAGGCTGAACCCCATCGGACCAAACCCGCTCCAGCGTCGGGGCCATCGCGTAAAGCGACAAAAACAAAGCAAGCCCCGTCAGAACTTGACCAGGAGGCAACCCTTGGGTGCCGATGGCTTGTCGCAACAAGCCCAAGATGATCACCACCCGAGTAAAGCAGGTGCACATCAGCAACACGCTCGGAACGAGCGTGAGCACAGTGAGCATCAGCAAAATATTCAGCAGTCGGCTTCGGCCTTCGGCGCCCTCTCCCATCAATGCCGCCGAAGCTTCATCCAAAGCCACCAACGGATTGCTTGGATCACCCAAAGGGGTTTCAGCGACGGACTGACCAAACGCCCCGGTCGCTGGGATCAAGCAACACAGGATGAACAGCCCAAGTTTCACGCGGTAATCCGTACTCTTCGCCCCTTGGTCAGATCAACCACCACCCCACGCTTGGGCCGGCTGGACCCCTGCGTCGGCGAAGAGGTGGTCTCCACCAGTGCGGCCGGACGTGGTCGGCGAGCCCGTCCGGAATTGCCTTGGGTGGCCACGGATTCCAATGTTTGACGGAAAGTGTCACGGTCAGACTTGCCTTCAATGGCCTCAGCAATTCGTGCCACTGCCGTGAGATCATCAACTTCGCACAGTCGGTTCCACCCCTGACCGGCGTCATGGCACAACAACATCCGGCGATCGAATTTCACCAAGATCAAACGCTCTCCCTTGGCAACGGGCCAACGCGCCAAGATTTCCACAACCCCCGAGGGTCCGGCCGAGGCGCGTTCACGAACCCTTCGAGGCAGTCGTGACAAAACCAACACCGCAAGCAGAAGCACCCCGGCGGTTGCGGCCGCAAGACGCACCAAAGCGGTATTGGCCAAAGACATGGTCTGGCTTTCGGCCCCCGGGGCGGAACGCGCCGGCAGGGTCGGAAGCATCGAAGCACTGGGGGCAGGAAGCCTCTCGTTGGTGCTCTTGGGAATCTCGATGACCGAAGGGTCAACTGCGGGCAAAGCCGCCTCTGAACTCGGCAACGATGCTGCAGATGGGTCTGGTGCCGGCAGTTCCTCGGAAGCCACCAAAGTGGTTTCCGTGACTGGCGGCGCCATCGACACGACAGGGGCCGGCATGACAAACGTGACTGGGCGATTGGCTTTCGCCTCTTCAGCCTGGGCCGCACCCACCATCAATGAGGCAGCCACAACAACGCTTGATGTATTGATCCATGCCATCCTGGCCATCCTTCAATCTCAAGATGACGCCTCCGCGCCACCCAACCTGCTCTCCATTCTCTCCGCGCCGCCGCGAGTTCTCTCAGATTCCCTCCGCAGCCCGCCCCAAGATTTCCGTGATTCGAACGCAAAACTTCTCGTCCAAAACCACCACTTCACCACGAGCAACCAAACCATTGTTCACAAAAATATCGACGGGATCCCCCGAAGGCCGGTCCAATTCAACGACCGAACCCGACCCCAAACGAAGCACATCGTCCACCAACATTCGACTGCGACCAAGCTCGACTCGGACATCAAGCTGGACGTCGTTGAGGCGGTCCAGAGCGGCATCCCCCCCAAAGAATTCTGATTTAAGTGCTTCCGCAGCCTCGGCAACCCCATCCATGGCGGCGACAGGGTCGACGGGCGGCACCGATCCCGACTCCATGGGAGATTCCAAGGGGGGTTCAGGCGTAAACTCTTGGCCCGACGGCGCTTCTGGCGCAGCAGAATCGCTGGATGGGTTCGGTTGTTCTTGTGGGTCGGTCACGCCTTCCTGGCTCCCTTGGTTTTCCGACTGGGCAAACACTGGATCCTCCAGTGGGCACACACGTGCGCATCCCGTTATTTCGGCAGCACGCCCCTCAGGACTTGAATTTCTCAGCGATCACTTTGGTCAATGATGACTTGCCAGGCGTACACCACTTGGGGCTGATCAGGGCCATGGATGAAGCTGAAAAGCTTCTCGAACGACAAGCCCACTGCTTCGGTGAATACCACGGGCTCCAGGGCTTGAACTTCCTCCCTGGATGCAGACCGCCAACAGCGCACAAAATTGCTCTCAATTCGGTGCTGAAATGGTTCCACCACGGCCGTGAATTCCGCAACGAACGGCGCTGGCACCAGAGCCACCACTTTGACCGACCAGGTCGCCTCCCCCTTGCGCTGGTTGGGCTCCTCGTAAACCACCACCTCAACCAATTCATCGGGGGCGAAGGTGGCGTCTGCTGCGAACCCATCGGCCTGCACATCAGCCGGACGCATCCATTCGATCACGCCAAAAATACCAGCAGCTTCAAAGACCATGAGTCCCAAAATCAGCAACAGGGTGCGGCTGCTTCGAGGTGATTTTTCGGAGACAACGGTTTCATTTCCAGGATTCGACATAACAGATACCTCAGGGCAAATTGGACGTGGTTTCAATCAATCGGAGTTCAACGCGACGCATTTCTGGACCAATGGCTCCTTGCACGAAGCGAGACCCTCGGGTGGCGATGTGAATGCGTTCTGCTTCGAGGGCCCACCGACCATCGGTTCCTGTGTAAGCACGCAAAAATGCTTCCACGGATTTGGCCCGCCGGTAACCCAGTTCATCGTCATCAGCCAACTCGGTCAGTTCCGCCTCACCAGGCTCAGCAAAGCCAGTCAAGCGGACGCCAAGTCGGTTGTGCAGGTGATGATCGGCGAAAGTTCGAAGCGAGACCTCAGCGTCGGGAAGCAATGTCCAAGAGCCGACATCAAACGCCTCCGGTCCGGCCAAAGCGATTTGGATGCCTTGTTCTTGCACGCGCTGAACAGAGTTGCCATCGATCAACACCGCACCACTGCCCGGAACGTTTTCACGACCAGGAAGGAATCGTGCCTCTCCACCAGTTCGATCGGGATCAAAGTTGGTGGCTTGGCTGGAGGAAGGCAACAGTCCCTGTTGGAACCCTTCAATCATCCTCGCTTTTTCTTCTTCGGTGGTGGCCGCGCTGATCATCCAAAGCAGGACAAAAAAGCACAACAACAGGCTCATCATGTCACCAAAGGTGACCACCCAATCTGGAGCGCCTTCAGGGGCGGGACGTGCCTTGCGTACACGCATGGTTCACGCAGCCTTCTTCTCTGGTTCTTGGCCTGGCGTCCAGGCCAGCAGACGATCAGAAAACTCCGAAGGACGAACGCCTTCCAGAATCATCAAAGCAGCTTGCATGGCGATCGCGTTGCAGAACTGTTCTTCCGCACTTCGGCGTCCAAGCTTGTCCGCCAAAGGGTTACAGATCATGTTGGCAAACATCGCGCCGTACAACGTGGTCAGCAATGCGACGGCCATACCAGCACCCACACTCGAGAACGAATTGGGATCTTGGGGATTCATGGAAATCATCATGAAAACAAGACCGATCAGCGTTCCGATCATGCCAAAAGCCGGGGCACTTTTGGCCATTGACTCCACCATCGATTTTCCCGTCTCATGACGGATGGTGATGGCGTCCAGACGACGATTCAACTGGGCCTCCACCGTCGACGATTCGGTCTCGTTCGCCGCAAACACCACGCACTCGGAGAGAAAGGGGTACATCTCAGGCCGCTTGCATGCTTCCTCCACATCCTTCACTCCACCCTTGCGAGAGATGGTGTTGAGTTCGATGGCTTGATCGATGACTTCTTGCACATCAACCGACTTCCAAAAGACGGTCTTCATCAGCACTTTGGGGAGACGCTTCAAATCCGAGAAGGGGAATGCTGCCATCGTGGCCGCCGTGCAGCCGCCCAAGACGACCAAAAATGACGTGGGATCGATCAATGCCGCCGCTTTGCCATCCGCCCCCAAATAGATTGCGGTGCCGACGAACAGCCAAGCCAGGGCAACACCAAGAACAGTTGAAAGATCCATGGGACACTCCACAAGGGGCTACAGAAGAAAGACTCTCTGTTGCCCATCGGGAAGCAAACGACCCAACTTCAGCCCAGATGGAAGAAATCACAATGGATCAACACCGCCAAGGGTTCCGTCTGTATCGATTGTGCAACTGGTGCGGTTTATGGGGTGTTGGACGCCATGGAGGGCGAAGGCACGATCACTTCATATCCATGAGGACGAAGTGAGATATCCACCCTGTCCTGCAACCCGGCGGCATCACCATCCAATTGGAGCGCCATTTTCTCGGGACCCGACAACATCACTCGAGCCCCGCGCGTCACCACGGCCGCAGGATGATCGACCGCAACGCCCCGGCGAGAACGCCAAGCCCACAGCAAAGTCCGGGTGACCGATGAAGTAGGCAAAAAGACAACATCCAACTGACCATCATCTGGTTCCGCATCACGAGCAGGATCCATGCCGAATGCGTATCCGGAAAAATTGGCCACGATGGCCAAGCCGCGTCGTTGGTCGACCACCCGCTGTCCATCGACTTCAATAGTGATCTTGGGCCACTTGCGCTTCAGCACGGTCCGCACAATGGGGGCAATGTATGACGCGTGCCGGATGGGACCGCGGCGCCGAGCATGCAAATCGTGGATCACTTCCGCATCAAAACCGACGGAAACCATGATGAGGAAAGGTCCATACGGCGTCAGCCCAGCGTCGATTCTTTGGGTGTCACCCCGAACCGCAAGTTCAGCGATGTCTTCGGGCTCGCGCGGCAAGTTGAGCATGCGAGCAAACAGATTTTCCGTGCCCAACGGCGCATGCAGAAATGGGATCCCTGCTTCTCCAAGTAAGGGCGCCGCGCTACGGAGGGTGCCATCCCCACCGACCACAATGGCACGATCAATGTCTTTGGGCAGCCCGGCCGCGTCTTCGGTTTCTTGAACCACAACCTCATAGCCCCGGTCTCGAAGAGCCGACCCGATGGCCTCCGCATACACCGGCCCCAAACCACGTCCCGCATGGGGGTTCAACAGAATGCCAATACGGCGCAAACTCAGGGGGAAGCCTCCACACGTTTGGCCGAACGAATGATGACTTGCTCTTCGGGCACATCACGCATCCCGCGGCGGACCGTGGTTCGTCTCTTGGCAATGGCATCAATGGTGCTCATGCCTTCAACCACCCGTCCAAAAGCACAATACGGGCCATCATCCAAGAAGCCATTGTCTTTGTGGTTGATGTAGAACTGGCTGGTGGCCGAATCCAAAGCCGAGGTGCGTGCCATGGCGATCGTTCCTCGAGTGTTTCGGACGGGGCCCAGCCCGGCCTCATTTTTGATCGGGCTTCGGGTTTTCTTGCGCTGCATGTCAGTATCAAAACCACCACCTTGCACCATGAAACCGGAAATCACACGGTGAAACAAGGTGTCTTCGTAAAATCCATCATCGACGTAGGCCAGGAAGTTCCGGCTTGTGATGGGATAATTCTCCGAATCAATCTCGACCACGAACGCACCAAGGTTGGTCTCGAATCGAACCAACACTGAAGCAGTTGTCGCTGCCTCTTCTTCGTCGTCGACCTCCGGGGTGGCCGGCGCAATGGGCTCGCCATCTTTGCCCTGGAAGCTGACCGGCTCGTCGGCTTCAGACATATTGAATCCAATAACATTGGTTCGGCCCAACGCATCGGTCCAAGCCATGTTGGTCAGCGGGACAACCCCACCCACACGACCTTCGGGTCGGATCTCGCGCATCCCCGGGCCACTGAATCCCACGCGCCGCTTGCCGTACAACCAAACCACCTTGCCCCGACCGCCATTGCTCATGATGGTGCCGCCGGACAAAGGAGAGCCGTCGTCTTTTTGAGGAAGTGATTCCACGATCACATCCGCCGCTTGGCACACCAAGGGAGACCCCTGAAAGACCAAAATGTCTTCGGAATTGCGGTCCGGGTGCCTTTGGGTCAGCCGCACCGTGCCTTTCTGGAGTTCAAAGACACACTTTCCATCTTGATCTTCCAACCGCTTGATGGTTGTGTTGAATCCAAGCAGCATGACGTCGGTCTGGCCAGACTGAACGCCATCCCAACGCCACTCCAAACACACCCGGTCTTTGGCCTTGGTTTGCAGCAGACTGCCCACCGGGAGAATGCTGGCCTCTCGACACGCCAGCGACGCGCCATCGGCCCCCTGCAGGGTCGGAACGCTCTCGATCATCCGAATCCGCACGGTTTCCCCGGCGGTGCTGGCGGCCGAAAGCAAAAGGATGGGCAAGATCATCAAGAACCGGTGGGTGAAGATCATTTGTTGGCTCCTTGAGTCAATTACAGTACCGGCAATGCGGACCGTGTTGTTCATCTTGATCCTCATCAGTTCGTGCCGGGTTGCCTCCGGACAAGCCTTCCGGCTCAACGAAGAGGACGGTTGGTCACCGTTGCCTGAGCCCGCGGCAGGATCAGCCGAAGAAGGTCTGCGCAATGCCCGGCGGGCCATTGCCAAAGAAGCTTGGGATCAAGCCGAGACCATCTGCCGCGATTGGCTGGCTCGATTCACCTCCACCGCCCAGATCCGCCCCCTCCTCGGAGACCAAGACGTCCCCGTGGTTGAAGTGGAGCAAGCCCAGTCGCCTTTGGTGGGCGATGTCCGCTTGCTGCTGGGCGACGCGCTTCGAGCACGAGGTGAGCTCTACCCCGCTGCGGTCGAGTACGAAACGGTGGCCCGCACCTATCCCGATTCACCAGCTTGGCTTGATGCGGTCGAACGCTGCTACGAAATCGCAGTGATCTGGGCCAACAAAGAACCTGAATTCCTGTTGGGCATCTTCCCCGTTTCGGACTGGACCGAAGAGGTGGAAGAACTTCTGATCCGGGTGCAAGAACGCGTGCCCGGAAGCATCCTGGCCGAAAGGGCGGGCTTTGCGTTGATGGAGTTCTACTTCCGCAATGAGAATTACCGGCTCACGGCCGACATGGCCGCCATCGTGTTGGAAAATCCCCCAACCACCCCTCAAGCCGATCTCGCACGACGGCGTATCGTCGATGCCAACCGCCGCTTGTGGAAAGGGCCGGAGAACGACCTTTCGGGTCTTGAAGAGGCCTCATCCATCCTGAGTTACTTCATTGCCGAAGATCCGGTGGCCGCTCAACGCATTGACAGTGCGCAGCAACTGCGAGAGGTTCAAGAAGATCTGGTGCAGTCCCAATGGTCAACCGCAAAGTGGTATCTCCGTTCTGGCGACCCCGTGAGCGCGGCCTATGAAGTCAGCCGTCTGTCCGACCGGTTCTCCGACACCGCCCTGTGGCCAGAAATCAAAGCGTGGGCCACTGAAAAAGTCCGGCCGCTGATCCCAATCCCATTGCGTTCTTTGGTGGATGAATTGCCATGAGCAAGTGGTTGTTGCTGTGCTTGGCGTTGGTCGGCTGTGCCAGCGACCCCCGAACGGGCCTGTCTTTTCTGGAGCAGGGCCCGGCTCGCCGGATCGCCCTGGAACCCTTTGTGGGTGGCGGTGAAATTGAAGGGCTGGCCCTGCCATTGCGTGAAGCGGTGGCCGCCGAGTTGCTGCGCCGGACCAATCACACGGTCACCAACCGACCCACCGCCGACACCTTGCTTCGAGGAGAAATTCGATCGGCGTCTCGCCGCCTCCTTGGTCGCTCCACCGAATCTGGACTTCCCTCAGCCCTTCGGCTTGAAATCACCCTCAACGTGGAATGGGTGGATCTGGCCAGCGGCACCGTCCTGAAATCCCTGCAAAATGTTCGAATCGCGGCGGATTACGCCCCAGGTGGTGCTGGGGTCGCCCCCGGGGGAGAGCGAGAAACCGTCGCACGACAACAATTGTTCCGGCGTACAGCCCGAACCATCGTGGATGCACTGCAGTCGGACTGGTGATCGACCGATGCAGAACCAAGTTCCCTCCTATGGTGGAGGACTCCCTTTTCTCCCGCGACCAGAAATTTCCGAATGACCGAACAACCACCGTCTTCCGACCAAAACAACGATGAGCAAACCCAACCACCGCCCCGCCGAGGCGGGTTTTTGGGGTGGCTTCTGGCCTTTTCCATCGTGGCCATCGTGTTCTCCATCGCCAACCAACCCGGTGGCGGAGTTGAAATCAAGAGTTGGGAAACCTTTCTGGCCTATGTCGAAGGCAACAACCAGAAAGTGACCGTCCCCTCTTCGCAGGGCGAAGGCTCGTTCATCACCGCCAACGGCCAAGTGGCCTATCGGGATGACGATGGATGGCTGCGGGATGAACAAAACGCGATTCTTGGTCGGAACGGCCAGCCGCTGGAAGGCAAACCCACCGCCATGACCCCCGCTCTCGCTACCAAGAGCGTCAAGGTCAACGATGCAGGTCAAGTGCTTGACGACGGCGGGTTGGTGCAAAGAGACCCTCTCGGTCAAGCCATCATTCCGGACTTCCTGGCCACTGCGCCAATCCAATCAGGTGGGCTGGAAGGCCCCATCTCGGTTGAAAACAACCGGCTCATCGCCAACATCCGTTCCGGGACCGGCGGCTTGGGGGAAAACCCCAACGGACGACCCCACCGGATTTTCTTTGAGATCAGTCAACCCGGCATCTATGTCGAGCAACTGAACGAGCGCAACATCGACTACACCGATGAAGCGGGCACCAGCGTCTGGATGAGCTTGCTCGCCGGGGTGTTGCCATTGATCATCTTGATCGCTGCCATTTGGTTCCTCTTCATCCGCGGCATGCGTGGTGCGGGCGGCGGGCCCGGTGGGATGCTTGGCAGCTTTGGCAAATCCAAGCACCGACTCTCCAGCAAAGAAACCGTCAGCGTGACCTTCGCCGACGTGGCCGGCATCGACGAAGCCAAAGACGAAGTGCACGAGATCGTGGAGTTCTTGAAGAGCCCCGAAAAATTTGCCCGCCTTGGCGGACGGATCCCCCGCGGCGTTTTGCTTGCGGGGCCTCCCGGATGTGGCAAAACCCTTTTGGCCAAAGCCATCGCTGGAGAAGCCGACGTCCCGTTCTTCTCCATCAGCGGCTCCGACTTCGTGGAAATGTTTGTGGGTGTCGGGGCGAGCCGAGTGCGTGACCTCTTCAAACAAGCCAAAGAAAGCAGCCCGTGCATCATCTTCTTGGATGAAATCGATGCCGTGGGTCGCAAGCGCGGCAGTGGCTTCTCAAGTGGCGGCCATGACGAACGAGAACAAACATTGAACGCCATCCTTGTCGAGATGGACGGCTTCGAAATGCAGGACCAGGTCATTGTGATCGCGGCCACCAACCGCTCCGATGTGCTTGACCCAGCGTTGACCCGTCCCGGTCGCTTTGACCGCACCGTGCAGGTGATGCTGCCCGACATCGAAGGTCGCCGTCAGATTTTGGGGGTGCATTCGGGCAAAGTTCGCATGTCCCCCGACGTCGACTTAG
>PAHO01000011.1 GCA_002705085.1 Phycisphaerae bacterium
ACGGCATTCCGGAGTCCATGACGATTGATCAATCACGGCACTCGGTCTTCGGGGCGAGTAAAGTGGCGGCGGATGTCATGGTCCAGGAGTACGGTCGCTACTTTGACATGCCGACGGTCTGTTTCCGGGGAGGCTGCCTGACTGGCCCGGCGCACGCGGGTGCGGAACTGCATGGCTTCCTGTCCTATCTCATGAAGTGTACGGTGGAAGAACGCCCCTACACGATCTATGGCTATCAGGGGAAGCAGGTCCGCGACAATATTCACAGCAACGACCTGGTAGATGCCTTCATGGCCTTTTTCAGGAATCCCCGACCTGCGGCGGTTTACAACATTGGGGGAGGGCGTCACTCGAACTGTTCGATGCGGGAAGCCATCGCACTGTGCGAGGAGCTCAGTGGGAGGGAGCTCGATCACACCTACGAGGAAACCAACCGCATCGGTGACCATATTTGGTGGATCAGCGATGTGAGAGCCTTCCAGCGGGATTATCCCGACTGGGAGCAGAAGTACGATTTGCGCCGCACCATGACTGAGATTCACGATGCGTGTCAGGCGTCCTGACTACTTGCAGGGTTGCCCGCCGGAGAAGATGAGCCTTGATCCTGAAGAATTCGGACCGCGCTTTCGCGTTCTGGATACGGAGTGCACGGAGACGACCTACCGTGGGCTCAAGGACGACCTGGTGGAGCACTGCCGTTCCCGGGGAGAGCGCCCCCTGGCGATTGACTTTACAAATGTTCATATCGTGGCCCTGCGGGAGCGCGACGCGGCGTTTCGCCGGAAAACAGATTCAATGGATCTCTTCATCCCTGACAGCATGGTCCTGACCTGGGCTGTGAACTGGCGGGGAGGGAGGATGCCGGACCGGGTCTATGGCCCGCAGTTCCTGTCCTACATGATTGAGCAATCTCCGCGGCACGTGCGTCATTACTTTCTCGGCGCTTCCCAGGAGTGCCTCGATCAGCTCCTGGTGCGGATCGGGGAGCGCAATCCCCACTTTCAGGTGGTGGGTTCGCACCACGGTTATTTTGGTCCCGGGGAGGAGGAGGCGGTGCTCGATGACCTCAATGCGGCAGAACCCGACCTGATCTGGGTGGGCCTTGGCACACCCCGCCAACAGGAATGGATCCACCGGGTTCAGAACCGGGTCCGGGGTGGAGCCCTGCTGGCGGTGGGATTCGCCTTTGATGTCAATGCCGGGACGAAGCGTGATGCCCCACCGTGGATGCAGAACGCAGGCCTGACCTGGCTCTATCGCCTGTCCCAGGAACCCCGCCGTCTCTGGAAACGCTACCTCTTCTATAATACCGTGTTTCTCCATGGTCTGCTCATGCAGCGACTGCGTGAAGCCCGACCCGGTCCAGGGCGTAACCCGGGGAATCGCTTGGAAGCGTTGCTGCCCGGGGCGATGACCCCCGGTCCTGAATCCGGCCCGCGGCGCTGTAATGTGCTTGGAGTCGGGATCAGTGTGATTGACCTGAAGGAAGGAGCGGAGGTCGTGGTCTCCGGCGCGGACCGTCCGGGGAGAACCGGATATGTCACGGTGACCGGGGTGCACGGCGTGATGGAGTCCCAGCGGGATCCAGGGCTGCGGCGCATTCACAACCGGTCGTTCCTGACCACTCCGGACGGGATGCCGATGGTTTGGGTGGGGAAGTGGAATGGCTGCGGGGAAATTGACCGGGTCTATGGTCCCGATCTCATGCTGCAGGTGATGCAGGCGACAGCGGGCACGGGGCGCAGGCATTTCTTCTTCGGGGGGAAGGAAGGCGTTGCCCGGGAGCTTGGTGAGCGGATGCAGAGTTGGTTTCCCGGGACGGAGGTGGCAGGTGTGTTCTGTCCGCCCTTCCGCCCCCTGAGCGATGAGGAGGAGGAGAGCCTCGTTGCTCAGCTGAGGCAGGTGCGGCCTCACTTCTTCTGGGTGGGACTAAGCACCCCCAAGCAGGAACGATTCATGCATGATTTCCTGGCCCGGCACCCGGACCTTTGTGAGGACTGGGACCATGGCCTGATCATGCTGGGGGTAGGTGCTGCCTTTGACTTCCACACGGGTCGTGTGAGTCAGGCGCCGCGCTGGATGCAACGGCGTGGCCTGGAATGGTTCTTCCGTCTCTGCCAGGAGCCCCGGCGGCTCTGGCGCCGTTACTCCATCAACAATACCGGGTTCATCTTTGCGATCCTGCCGCAGTTGATGGACCTCAAGACCTATCCCATCGAAAAATAACAATGGCCGCTGAAGTTCAGAGGGAATCCAACCTGCGCAGCTTTCTCAAGGCAATCAGCTGGCGGGTTATTGCCACCGTGACCACCATTTTGATTGCCTGGCTGGTCTATGGGGACATTGGTCCCGCCCTAGCCATTGGAGGTATCGAGTTTTTCGCCAAGTTCTTTGTTTACTACTTCCACGAGCGCCTGTGGCAGATCGTTCCCCGGGGCGCGATCAGCAAGGCAGTGAGTGGTTCCTGATCCCGGTCTTCGGGCCCGCCTGATGTCTGCGACCAACATCCATACTGAATTTCACCGCTTCCTGAAAAGGGAGGACAAGGAGCGTCTCCTCGCGCAACGGGGCGTCGTTCTCTGGCTCTACGGCCTTTCGGGTTCGGGCAAGTCAACGATTGCCAACATGGCGGAGCGCGTCCTGCACGAGGAGGGTCGGTTCACGGCCATTCTGGACGGTGATAATCTACGCTCCGGGCTCAACAACAACCTGGGCTTCTCGGACGAGGACCGTTTCGAGAATATCCGTCGCAATGGAGAGGTGGCCAAGCTCTTCGCGGAGCAGGGAATCATCACCTTCGTTTCGCTGATCACCCCGCGGCGTGACCTGAGGGCCCTGGCGCGTGAAACAATCGGGGAGGATTTCGTGGAGATCTTCGTGAAAGCCGACTATGGCACGTGTGCGGCGCGTGACCCCAAGGGGCTCTACGCCAAGGCCGAGGCCGGGAAGATCAGCCAGTTTACCGGAAGGGACAGCGGCTTTGAAGAGCCCGGGAAAGAGGCCGAGCTGGTCCTCGATACCGATGCGCACAGCGCGGAGGAATGCGCCCGCCTGCTCCTCGCCCATCTGGCCTCCCGCGCCTGAGCCAGAGCTTCCAGACCATCATCCAGAGAGACCGACATGCCCGACTATCATCTCAGCCACCTCGACCAGCTTGAAGCGGAAGCCATCTTCGTGCTGCGGGAAACGGCCGCCCAGTTTGAAAGTCCCGCCCTCCTCTTCTCGGGGGGCAAGGATTCCATTGTGATGGCCCATCTCGCCCACAAGGCGTTCTGGCCGGCTCGGCTTCCCTTCCCCCTTGTGCATATCGACACCGGGCACAATTTCCGGGAGACCATTGAATACCGGGATGCCTTTGCTGAGAAACTGGGGGCGCGCCTGGTCGTGGGATCAGTCCAGAAATCGATCAATGAGGGGCGCGTGCAGGAGGAGCAGGGCGCCAACGCCTCCCGCAACAGCCTGCAGATTACCACCCTGCTTGATACGATCGAGGAACATGGATTCGATGCCGCCCTCGGTGGGGGTCGGCGTGACGAGGAGAAGGCTCGCGCCAAGGAGCGCTTCTTCTCGCACCGGGATGACTTTGGCCAATGGGACCCCAAGAACCAGCGTCCCGAGTTGTGGAACATTTTCAATGGACGGAAACACGAGGGGGAGCACTTCCGCGTTTTTCCCCTTTCCAACTTCACCGAGATGGACGTGTGGATGTACATGCAGCGGGAGGGAATCGAGTTGCCGAGTCTCTACTACGCCCATGAGCGCGAGACAGTGACGCGCTATGGCACCATCCTGGCGGTTTCGGAGTTCGTGGAACCGCGTGAGGGCGAAACGGTGGAGAGGAAGATGATTCGCTTCCGGACGATGGGGGACGCCACCATCACGGGGGCGGTTGAATCCTCTGCCGACACGATGGACAAGATCATCGATGAAGTGGCGGCGCCCCGCCAGACGGAGCGGGGGAACCGGGCCGACGACAAGCGGTCCGAGACCGCCATGGAAGACCGGAAGAAGGAGGGCTACTTTTAGAATGGCCTGCGACGGTCGCCTGCCAGGACGGACCGGATGACAGGGTTTCCGCCGGGCCCTTCGAATCTCCGGCACCTGCACCCAGAGAAAAAAAGCAATGGATTTACTACGGTTTACGACAGCCGGCTCAGTGGATGACGGAAAGTCGACCCTGATCGGGCGCCTGCTCTACGATTCCAAGTCGATTTTTGAAGACCAGTTGGAAGCGGTCGAGGAAAGCTCGCGCAAGCGGGGAGATGAAAACGTCAATCTTGCTCTCCTCACAGACGGGTTGCGGGCGGAGCGGGAACAGGGCATTACGATTGATGTGGCCTACCGCTACTTCGCCACGCCCAAGCGGAAGTTCATTATCGCGGATACACCGGGACATATCCAGTACACCCGGAACATGGTGACCGGGGCCTCCACGGCCAACCTGGCGATCATCCTGATTGACGCCCGGAAGGGAGTGATTGAACAGACCAAGCGGCACTCCTTCATCGCAAACCTGCTTCGGATTCAGCAAGTGGTCGTGGCGGTCAACAAGATGGATCTGGTTGACTATTCGGAGGAGGTCTACGACCGCATCGTGAAGGAATATGAAGCCTTTGCCTCCCGTCTCGACAGCATCGTCGGGATCCAGACCATTCCAATTTCCGCGCTGGAAGGGGACAACGTGGTGGACCGTTCGGAGAAGACCCCCTGGTATGAAGGGCCTTCTCTTCTCTATCATCTGGAGAACGTCTATATCGGGGGGGAGGAGAATCACGTGGACCCACGCTTTCCCGTGCAGTGGGTGATTCGGCCCCAGAGTGAGCAGTGGCATGACTTCCGGGGTTATGCGGGGCGGGTCGCGGGTGGAGTCTTCAAGCCGGGGGACGAAGTAACGGTCCTGCCGTCCGGGTTTTCCACCAGGGTGAAGGGGATTCACAGTGCCGAGGGAGAAAAGAGCGAAGCGTTTTCCCCGCAGTCGGTCTGCCTTACCCTGGAAGATGAGATCGATCTGTCTCGCGGAGACATGATCGCGAAGCCCAATAACCAGCCCATGATCGGGCAGGATATTGATGCGATGCTCTGCTGGTTCTCGCGCAGTCCGATGCGGGGTCGGGGGAAATACATCCTCCGCCACACGACCAGGGAAACGAAAGCGATCGTGCAGGAGATCCGTTACCAGGTGGACATCAATACCCTCCACAAGATTGAAGAGGTGGACTCCTTTCAGTTGAACGAGATCGGACGGGTCAAACTCCGGACGGCGGTGCCACTCCTGCATGATGCGTATCGCCGCAATCGGCATACCGGCTCCTTCATCCTCATTGATCCGGGCACAAATGAGACGGTTGGGGCGGGCATGATTCTGTAGAGACAGGCAAATGGAGCACGTAGAACAGACACTAAGCAGAATTGGGGACGGCTCGGCCGTCATCGGGGTCGTGGGACTGGGCTACGTCGGCCTGCCGCTCGTCCTGGGATTTGCAGGCCGTGGATTCCATGTCATCGGGCTTGATATCGACCAGGGGAAGATTGATGCGATCAAGGCCGGGAAAAGCTATATTGAGCACATTCCCAGTGAGCCAATCGCGGAAGCGGTGCGGAATGGAAAGCTGGAGGTGACCACTGATTTTTCGGTGGCGAACCGGGCCGACGCGCTGATCATGTGCGTTCCCACTCCACTCAACGGCCACTACGAGCCGGACCTCAGTTTTGTCATCAATACGATCGACAGCCTCGTCCCGCATTTGCGGGCCGGGCAGGTTGTAAGCTTGGAGAGCACCACCTACCCCGGAACTACGGACGAGGAGCTGCGCCCCCGCATCGAGAGCCGTGGGCTCGTGGCCGGGGAAGATGTTTTTCTCGTCTACTCGCCGGAGCGTGAGGACCCGGGTAATCCGGATTTCTCGGCCACCAAGATCCCCAAGGTGGTTGGAGGCACGACCGAAAACTGTGCGCGGGTCGGCCAGGCGCTTTACCAGGCCGTGATTTCTGAAGTCGTGCCTGTCCGCTCCACCCAGGTGGCCGAGTTCACCAAGCTGCTGGAAAATATTTATCGCGCCGTCAACATCGGGCTGGTGAATGAGCTCAAGGTGGCTGCGGACCGGATGGGAATCGACATCTGGGAGGTCATCGAGGCTGCCGCTACCAAGCCGTTCGGGTTCAAGCCGTTCTACCCCGGGCCGGGGTTGGGCGGGCACTGTATCCCCATCGACCCGTTTTACCTGACGTGGAAGGCGCGGGAATATGGCGTGCACACGCGCTTCATCGAGCTGGCGGGGGAAATCAACAACAGTATGCCGCACTGGGTGGTGCAGCGCACGATGGAAGCTCTCAATGAGCGCTCCAAGTCGGTGAAGGGGAGCCGGATCCTCCTGATGGGACTGGCTTACAAGGAGAATGTGGATGACATGCGTGAGTCCCCGACTTTCGAGCTGATGGATGAACTGGCCGGGCTGGGTGCGGAGGTGTGTTACCACGACCCGCACATTCCCGAGGTCACCCCCACCCGGGAACATGCCCGGTGGACGGGGACCCGGTCGGTGGAGTGGAGTGAGAAGGTCATCGGGGACTTTGATTGTGTCCTGATCGCAACCAATCACGAGGCCTTCGATCTGCAGAACCTTCTTGAGTGGGCCGACCTTGTGGTTGATACCCGTAATGCCATCTCGAAGGCAGGACTGGCCCCTCGCAGCGGGCAGCTGGTGAAAGCCTAGGCCGACCGAGAGGCACAACGTTGCCACCCCATGAACAACGAGCCGTTTCACAAGCTCCTCGATGAGGCGGAAGAAGCCCTCAGGCGATTCCGCGGAGTGGCGGAGGCTCCGGTCCGGGCGGCGGCTGACCTGATCCTGCAGAGCGAGGGGAAGGTTGTGGTTACCGGGGTGGGGAAGTCCGGAATCATCGGACACAAGACACAGGCAACACTGGCTTCAACGGGCACACCGGCCGTTTTCCTCAATGCGGCGGAGGCCCTGCATGGCGACATGGGCGTGGTGTGTGAAGGGGACGTTGTCCTCATGGTTTCCAATAGCGGGGAGACCGCCGAACTCCTGCGCATGCTACCCAGCCTGCGAACCATCGGGGTGCATACAATCGGTCTCCTGGGAAACCCGGGAAGCACGCTTGCGGGGCACCTTGATCTTGTGGTGCCCCTGGAAATTCGAGAGGAGGGAGACGCGTTGAACCTGGCACCGATGTGCAGCACGGTCCTGGCTCTCGTGGCCGGCGATTGTCTCGCAGCCACCCTGCAGGCGGAACGTGGTTTTGGAGAAGAGGAGTTTGCGGTTCTGCATCCCGGGGGAGCACTGGGGCGCCGCCTCCTCCTGAGCGTGCAGGATGTCATGCAGCCTCGCCAGCGGGTGGCCGGGCTGGCGAAGAGTGCCAGTTTCCACGAAGTGGTGAGTGCGCTGACAAAATACCCGCTTGGTCTGGTTTGTATCCTCGATGCCGAGGACAGGATTCTGGGCGTGATTTCGGAGGGAGACGTGCGCCGCGCAGTGATGGAGCGCCGTTATGAGGACAGCGCCGAACTGATGATGACCACGACACCCGTTCTCGTCTCGGGGGGCGACCGGCTGTCGCGGGTTCTTGAGGTGATGGAGAATCCGGAGCGCCGGATTTATGCCGTGCCCGTGGCCGATGAAGAAGGGCGCTTGCAGGGTCTGGTGCGCATGCACGACCTGTTGGGATCCTAGGAACAAGACGCGGAAGGAAACAGCTGTGAAAGTAGGAGTCATCGGGACAGGTCACTGGGGAGGGAATCTTGTTCGCAACCTGGCCGAGATGCAGGTGCTGACCGGGGTGGCCGATCCTCTGGAAAGCAACCGTGCCAGGTCCCTGGAAGATGCTCCCGGCATCGAAACTTTCGAGGATGCGTCCACGATGATGGATGCCGGTTACGACGCAGTGGCCATTGCGACCCCGGCGGCTACGCATTTTGAGATTGCCCGGCAAGCCCTGAACGCAGGGTTGGACGTGTTCGTGGAAAAGCCAATGACGCTTGACCCGGACGACGCCTCAGCGCTTCACCGGCAGGCCCTGGAGGAAGAGCGAATCCTCATGGTGGGGCACCTCCTGCTCTACCAGCCGGCCATTGAGTTCATTGCCGGATACCTGCGAAGCGGGGAGCTTGGGGAGGTCTACACCATGCACCAGCGTCGCTCCAAGCTGGGCCGGGTGCGGGACAAGGAGAACGTGATGTGGAGTTTTGGAGTGCACGATGTGGCAGTGCTGCTGTCCCTCGCTGGTGGGGCCCCCACCCGGGTGCTGGCCTCCGGGCACGCAGCCCTCACCCCGGGAGTTGAGGACGACACCTACCTGCATCTTGAGTTTCCGAACGGAGTGAAGGCCCATCTCCACAACTCCTGGCTCTGGCCGCGGGTTGAGCGTGAACTCATCGTGGCGGGAGAGCGTGGGATTCTGGTCTTTGATGAACAGTCCAGCCGGGTTGTCCTCCACCGCAAGACGGTCGACGCGACTCTGGCCCATCACGATGAAGGGGAGGAGATTCTCTTCGAGGGAAGCGGGCAGCCCCTGCGCCTCGA
>PAHO01000012.1 GCA_002705085.1 Phycisphaerae bacterium
CATACGCCGCCAACAACAACGCTCCAAGGATCAAAAGGCCCACTGCCGGTCGTTGCCGGAGCGGCCACCCCGTCCAGCGGGTGATCTCGTCTTGAGACGTCGTCAGGCTGGTGGAGACCTCGGTCATGAATCAAGAAGGGTAGCGGATTCGCCGGATTCCCCCCTAGAGATCGAAGCCCAGATCGAGGTTCTGAACCGAATGCGTCAAGGCCCCGACACTGATGCGATCGACCCCAGATTGGGCCACGGCTTGAATGGTGGCCTCTGAGATCCCCCCTGAGGCCTCCAATTCCACCGTGGGGCGTCGGTCATCGCGTCGCCGAACTGCTTCGGCCATCATTTCGGGTGGCATGTTGTCCAGCAAAATGATGTCGACTACGCCTGCTTCGAAGGACAGCACTGTGTCGAGCTGGTCCAGAGTGTCCACTTCAACCTCAACAAACCGGATCGGCCCCATGGCTCGGGCGGCCCTGCAGGCGGCTTCCAGATCGGTCCCCAACGAACGCATGGTGGCCAAGTGGTTGTCTTTGAAGAGCGCCGCATCGAAGAGTCCAAACCGATGCAAACGGCCCCCACCGCAGTGCACCGCGTACTTCTGCAGTCCTCGCAAGCCGGGCAAGGTCTTGCGGGTTTCGCAGATGGCCGCCCGGGTGCCCGCAACCAAATCAACCAACCGCCGGGTGGCGGTGGCGATGCCCGAAAGGTGCCCCAAGAGGTTCAGCATGGTCCGCTCCACCGTGAGCAGATCGGCGTGCCGGCCCTCCAAGGTGGCAACCACGGCGCCCGCCTCGACCCGGTCACCATCCATGACCGCCAAATCCACGTGAGCCTCCATATGGAAGCCATCCAAAATCTCCTCCAAAAGAGACAAACCACAAAGAATCCCCGGCACGCGAGCCCCAATCTGGACCTGAACTCTTTGTTCTGTGGGCACTGAGGCTGCTGTAGTCACATCGCAGCCATCACCCAAATCTTCACTTCGAGTGAGTTGAATCAAGTTCGACCGAACCGTGCGTGGCGCCAGTTCGTCGAGCACTTTTTGGTTTGAAATCGGCGATGATTCGTTCACACCTACACGCTCCTGAACCTAGCATCGCAAAACATGGCCAATTCTGCACCATTGCACCCCATCGAAGCGTCCGCCCTACACGCCCGTCGTGAGCGCGTGTTCTTGATTCTGGCCGGACTTTTTCTGGGTTCACTCACCATGTTGAACATCCTGGGTATTTCACGGTTCGTGAAATTGTTCACTTTGGGAACCGACGAGGCCCCATGGGTTTTTGCCGTCGCCGTGGGCGTGATTCCCTACCCGGTGACTTTTCTTTGTACTGATTTTATCAGTGAGTTCTATGGCCGCGCCCGCGCAAACGCGGTGGTTTGGATGGGCTTGGCACTCAATATCTTCGTGGTTGGAGTGCTTTGGGTGGGTGGATCATTGCCTGGGTTCGAAGCACTTGATGACCAAGGCGCGATCGCCAGAGATGCGGCGGGCCGACTCCCCGTCTTTTTTGAGGTGCGAGCGCTCGCCTTTGGCGCCGTCGCGGCTTCCATGCTGGCCTACTTGGCCGCGCAATTGTGTGATGTCCAAGTCTTCCATTTTTGGAAACGGGTGACCAATGGCAAGCATCTCTGGCTTCGCAACAATGGCTCAACTTTGGTCAGTCAACTGGTGGACACCGGAACCGTGATTTTGGTCACTTACTGGATTGGTGGCCTGACCGGAGTGATTGATGAATCACGACCAGCCGCAGGACAACTCTTGGTGTTGATGGCGACGGGTTATCTGTTCAAATTTGGATTTGCGTTGATCGATACCATTCCGTTTTACTTGGGTTCCAGATGGCTTAGGCGCTACTTAAAGTATGACCCCATCACCGAACGAAACTTGGCATCACCGAACGAAACTTGACCGAGGACGAAGCATGTCAATCTTCAGCCGCATTCTCGATGGATCCATCCCCTGCCACCGCGTCTACGAAGACGATCTGACGCTGGCATTCCTGGACATCAACCCCTTGGCCCCTGGTCATACTTTGGTGATTCCCAAAGAAGCCCAAGCGACCGTCATGGATCTGAGTGAGAAATCAGCAGCCGGGATTGGCCGAGTACTCCCCCGCATCACCCGCGCTGCTTGCGCTGCGGCGGGTGTTCAGGAATGCAACATCATTCAAAACAATGGCGCTGGTGCGGGGCAGGAAGTGATGCATGTCCATTTCCATGTGATTCCAAAATCTTCCGAGTTCGGCTTGCGGAAACAATGGACGCCGCGACCGCTGGCGGACGGAGAAGCAGAAGAGATCCTGCGCATCATGCAAGCATCGGTCGAGCAGGAATAAACCCACCCCCGGCAACAAAAAAGGCGGCCTCCAAGAGGCCGCCTTTTTGATTTGGGTCAAAGATCCCCCTACTGGATCAGCCCTGCTTTTCGGCAATCGCTGCTTGCCCCGCCGCCAAGCGAGCCACCGGCACGCGGAACGGAGAGCAAGACACGTAGTCCAAGCCGACGGCATGGCAGAAGAAGATCGATGGTGCATCACCACCGTGCTCCCCGCAGATGCCCAACTTGAGATCGCCCCGGGTGGAGCGGCCCTTCACACATGCGGTCTCAACCAATTGGCCGACCCCGGTCGTGTCAAGCGAAGCAAATGGGTCCACTGGCAAGACGCCTTGGGCCAAGTAGTCGGGCAAGAACGTGCCAATGTCATCACGGCTGTAACCGAAGGCCATTTGCGTGAGGTCGTTGGTACCGAAGGAGAAGAAGTCAGCACACTCGGCGACTTCGTCGGCCGTCAAGGCAGCACGAGGAATCTCGATCATGGTGCCGATCAAGATGTCGAGCTTGCCAGAGAACTTCTTGGCCTTCTTGGTGGCAGCGATGACGCCTTCGGCCCGCTCACGGAGCATGGCCAATTCCTTCTTGGTGCCAACCAACGGAATCATGATCTCAGGCTTGGCTTTGATCTTCTTCTTGGCACACGCAATGGCGGCTTCCACGATCGCCTGCACCTGCATCTCGAGGATTTCGGGATAGGTGATCGACAGACGGCAGCCACGGTGACCGAGCATTGGGTTCATCTCGTGGAGCGAGTCCACTCGAGCCTTCAACTTGGCGGGCGTCACGCCCATCTCTTTGGCAACCGCCTTCATGGCCGAAGCATCGTGAGGGAGGAACTCGTGCAACGGTGGGTCCAACAAACGCACGGTGACCGGCAGACCCTTCATGGCGGTGAAGATTCCGGTGAAGTCCTTGCGTTGGTGAGGCAGCAATTCCTTGAGGGCCTTGCGACGATCGGCTTCGGATTCAGCCAAGATCATCTTTCGCATCGACATGATGCGATCGCCTTCAAAGAACATGTGCTCGGTTCGGGTCAGACCGATGCCTTCAGCACCGAAATCACGGGCCCGCTTCGAGTCGGCTGGCGTGTCCGCGTTGGTTCGAACGCCGAGTCGGCGGTACGAATCGGCCCAGTCCAGAACCTTTTTGAAGTCGCCAGTGATGCCCTTGGGTTGCTCGGGCTTCAGCACGCTCGCGTAGACCTCACCGGTATTGCCATCGATGGAGAAGATGTCTTTGCGACCGTAGGTCTTGCCATTCACCTTGACCTTGCCTTTGGCGGCGTCAATTTGCACGTCACCGGCACCGGCCACACAGCACTTGCCCCATCCCCGGGCCACCACTGCGGCATGGGAAGTCATCCCGCCGGTGGAAGTCAAAATGCCGGCCGCCATGTGCATGCCGTCGACATCCTCGGGGCTGGTTTCTTTGCGAACCAAGATGACTTTCTCGCCCTTTTGCGCCCGCTCCACGGCTTCGTCGGCGGTAAAGGCCAAAGCACCAACCGCAGCACCTGGTGAAGCGGGAAGGCCCTTGGCCACACTGGTGTGCCCCTTCTTCGCACCGCTGGGGAACGAAGGCAACAGCATTTGCGTAACGTGATCTGGCGTGACCCGCATCACGGCTTCTTCTTTGGAAATCAAGCGCTCTTTGACCATGTCAGCCGCGATCTTGACGGCGGCGGCACCGGTTCGCTTCCCACTTCGAGTTTGCAGCATGTACAGCTTGCCACGCTCGATGGTGAATTCGATGTCTTGCACGTCGCGGTAATGCTTTTCGAGCTTGGTTCGAACTTTCAATAGTTCCTTGTGGGCTTTGGCATCCCATTTGGACATGTTTTTGACAGGCTCGGGGGTCCGGATACCGGCCACCACATCTTCGCCTTGGGCGTTGATCAAGAACTCACCATAGAACTCGTTCTTGCCAGTGGATGGATCGCGGGTGAACGCAACCCCGGTGCCGGAGTCGTCGCCGGTGTTGCCGAACACCATGGTTTGCACGTTGACCGCGGTGCCGTTGAGGCCCGTGATGCCTTCGATTCGGCGATAAGACAAGGCCTTGTCACCGTTCCAGCTCTTGAAGACCGCTTCGATGGCGGCTTCAAGCTGACCCATAGGGTTCTGCGGGAAAGCCTTGCCAACATGCTTGCGGTAGACCTTCTTGTACAAGTCGCAAAGCTGACGGAGACCAGCGGCATCCACGTCCGTGTCTTCCTTCACCTTCAACTTCTTCTTCAAGCCTTCGAAGGCCTCTTCGAAATGGTGGTGATCCACATCCATCACCACATCACCAAACATGTTGATGAGACGTCGGTACGCGTCGAAGGCAAAGCGCTCGCCGGCGGCTTCGGCCATGGCTTCAACGGAGTCGTCATTCAATCCAAGATTGAGAACGGTGTCCATCATGCCCGGCATAGAGACGGCCGCGCCAGACCGGACAGAAAGCAGCAATGGGTTGCGACCATCGCCGAACTTCTTGCCCGTTTCTTTTTCCAAAGTCTTGATCGCTTTGGCCACTTGATCCATCAAGCCGGACGGCATCTTGGACCCGTGGTCGTAGTACGCCTCACAGGTGTCGGTGGTGATGGTCATACCTGGAGGGACCGGAAGGCCGATCGAGGTCATGTCGGCCAAGTTGGCGCCTTTGCCACCCAGCAGAGTGCGTTGATCGGCGCGTCCATCCACTTTCGTGCTGCCGAAGTAATACACCATGCGTGGGGCACGGCTGGAACGGGTGGAGGACTTTTTCTTCTTTGAGGCCATGGGATCTCCTGAAACGGCGGACAAGAAAAACGCGTAACGCGCATGGTAGCGAACAGAGCGGTCTTCCTCACCTACGATGCAAATGGATGCCTCTTTCTGTGCAAAAGAATGGTGAAGAATTCCGGCTCCCAGAAGAGCCAGTTCGGCTGCTCAGCGGGGGCAATCCTCAACACGCGCGTTGGTCTATTTCCGCCAAACCGCACGCGTGGTGGTGGTGGGAAGATGGGGTGGCATTTCGTGTCGATCAAAACGGTCAGCACACTGCCAAACCCACCAACACCCCTTTGCAAGACTTCGCGGAGTTCCGGGCAGATTTTCCCGGAACTTCAGCAGCATCACCCAGCGACGCCCCATTTGCGGGCGGTTGGATCGGTTTCTTGGGCTATGAACTGGGGACCACGCTTGACCCAGCTTTCGCGCAGTTCGCGCCCCCGCCCGGACTCCAAGCCGCCTTCGCCTGGTGTCCGGAACCAAAGCTCGAAGACCGACTGCAGAACACGTCGGATTTTGACACGCCCAAGCAACATGGCGACAGCGAGCATGCACGGCTGCAGGCTGAAAACAGAGGCTCTGACCTCGGCGCTGAAGATTGGCGTGAGCGCGTGAACGCCGTGCTGCAAGCCATTGGACAAGGTGATTGCTACCAAGTGAATCTCACGCGGCGAGAATACCGAGCCATCACGGGCCCCTTGGCGCCCTTGGTTCGAGCCCTGCTCGAAACCGGCCAACCAAGACACGGCGCAGACTTGCCGTTGCCCGGCGGGCGCCGAATTGTTTCGGTGAGCCCCGAATCCTTTCTCATTCGCCGCGGCAATCAATTGCTCACGCGCCCCATCAAGGGCACACGTCCCGGGGATGGTGACCCCGATGAACTCCTCAACAGCGTGAAAGATGCCGCCGAACTTCACATGATCGTTGATCTCTTGCGAAACGACCTCGGACGCGTGGCGGTCCCTGGCAAAGTGCGGGTACGCGAACCGCGCGTGATCGAGCGGCATGCCACCGTCCTCCAAACCGTCGCCGAGGTGGAGGCTACGCTCCGTCCCGAAGTTGGTTTTGAAGACATCATGGCCGCGACCTTCCCTTGTGGTTCAGTCACCGGTGCCCCCAAAATCATGGCCATGCATCAGATCAACCAACTCGAAGCAAGCCCGCGTGGCCCGTACTGCGGCGCGATTGGCTGGCTGGGGAACGAAGATTTCGAATTCTCCGTGGCGATCCGAACGGCCTTTTTCGAGCCCGAAGCAAATGGTCACCGACTCACTTGGGGCACTGGCGGCGGCATTGTGGCTGATTCAGACCCCGACGAAGAGTGGCACGAGACCCAAACCAAACATCGGGTGCTCGACTTGGCCCTCGATCCATGGATGGACCAGACCGCGAATCCCAATCGGTGACAAAGGTCTATGCCGCGGAATATTGGAGACGTTTGGCGGCCTCTTCCACCAACTTCGACAAGTGACGGCGTTGGCGCTGCCCGGCGCCGATGCGAAAGGAAAGGCCGGCGTACAAACGGCGATCCGACTGCAAATGTCGGTGCACCAGTTCGGCGGATGCGACGAGCGTTCCTCCCCCCGGCAAATCACCCTCGATCCACCAACCACCTCGGCGCATGGCCAACGCGGCATCACTGGCTTCAAAAATCACCCCGACTCCGCCAACCCCAATGTTGGCCAGTTGCACGGAGATCGGTGGTGCCGCGACCGGGCGAACCAATGCCGGATCAGCCGTTTCCCCCCCGCTGGCCAGGGCCACCCATGCCCGCTCGGCGGCGGCACCAGTCACACCACTGGGCAATGGCCTGAGCTTTAACCCGGAAGGACAAGGACCAAGATCGGTTCGGGCCACGCGTCGACGTCGACGCACACGCGATGGTGCTTTCAGATGCAGCGTGTCTCCCCGGCTGGACAACACCTCGGTCGAGAAATCCCAACGATTTTGACCGATGGCAATGGTGCCTCGCATCCGAACACCAGGGTCGAGGATCAGGGGATGACCGAAGGCGGTCGGCGCTTCAACGACCAGGCATTCTTCAGACAACCCCCACACCCGAAGCCTCCAAGTCAATCCACCTTCTTCACCGTCAAGGGTGCATTCGATGGTGCCTCCGCGGGCCTTGACCTCCCCCAGAGAATCTCGCCAGTGTTCGGTACGGGATCGACGTGCTTGCATTCTTGAACTCCGTTCTTCCCGCCAAGTCCACGGGACAACTCCAAGGTTCAAAACATCATCCCCAGCCTGAAATGGTTTTAGCGACTCAGGAGCGCACAGACCGCACAGGCCGCGCAACCCGAAGGAGTGGATGCTCACCCGGGGATGACTCCCAGCCCGCCTGATGCAGCACGGTCTGCAACAAGGATTCAGACCAAAGCCGCCGCAGTGGCTCATCAGGATGCAAAGGGCTGTCGTCTTGGACAGCTTCCCCTTCCCGCAACGAGAAAATCATGTCGCGGTCCGACCAAACCATTCGTATCCCTTCGGCCTCACCGTCCCCCCATTGGCCGGAAGAAAGAAGTGGCCAGTACAAGCCAGGGATGTCTTCGATGATCAAGACACCTTCATCGGACAAACAAGCTTCGAGTCGATGCAGAAGGCCGAGCACTTCTGCCGGAGAGACCAATTCCATCAGGGTGTTGCCCAAGAGCAAAGCGGCATCGAACGGGCCATTCAAGAATGGCTGCGTAGCGTCACGAAGATCCTGCTGCACCAATTCATCTCGAGTGCCGCATGCTTGAGCAGCCCAAGCCAAGGCTCTTTCGTCGTGGTCCAGTCCCACCACCCGATGACCAGTTTCACGCAAAGGGCGCAGCAGCCGGCCCGCTCCACATCCCAAGTCCAAAATACTTTTGGGGTCTGAAGAAAAAAAAGACCGAAGCAAGTCAAGTTGGGTCAAATGCTCCTCGGGCTCCAAGGGCATGGTGACGTCTCGGGCAAATCGGTCTTCTGGATGTTTGAGTGGTTCCATCACTTCCGTTCCCCTTGTGGCAGCTGCCGTGATGGAAGCCGGTTGGCTTTTTGCACCTCAACCACGCTGGCCTCGGGCGCTGAGACACCATACGTCTTCTGTTCCGCCGATTCGATGGCGGCAAGAACAAGCTGCTTTGCCTCTTCTTCAGGCCACTGGAGTTGGGCCATCCAAAATCCAAGAGGCTGGCCCGCCGGACGCACCAAGCCCCGTCTTCGCAACCGAAGCAGCAAGGGCTGGAATGGACCGCCGCGACGCCGCCGCTTTTTCACCCCGACGGCAGTCCAAAAGGCGCCACCAAGCAAAAGGCCAAGGATCGGCCAACGCAATCGGCTGCCAATGCCGATCAGAACCACCGAGAAATCATCTGAAAAATCCACCCCCAGAAAATCTTCGAGCGCCACTTGGATCGGGAACTTGTTTCCGGTGCCGTATCCATTGAGGTTCCGGTTGAGATCTTCACCCAGATCAGCCAACAAACCGGCAATCCCCCGATCAGCCCCCAAAGCACGAAATTCCATGAGATCACTGGCGGGGGTGGGTTCCAATCGAACCCATTCGTTCGGTCCTTGTCGAACTTCGGCCCAAGCATGGGCATCGAGACGTCGAATAACCCGAGATCCATTGGATGGCTCATCCCCAACCAACCAACCCAAGACCACTCTGGCTTCGATGCCCAATGACTGGCACATGGCCACCAGAGAAGTGGCAAAAAATTCGCAATGGCCCCGCTTCACCCGAAGGAACGCCTCAATGGGATCCTCATTTTCTCGGATGCGAAGCAGCGACAAATCGAGGTCATACACGTACTGACCAGAGGCACTGAAATGTTGTTCTAGAATTCGTGCCGCCTCCACTTTGGCGTCAAAGCCGGTGGAAATCGTCGCGGGATCAAAATCCGATTCACGCAAAACGGTACGAGCCCGATCGGCCATCGATTCCCGAGTGACACTTTGGGGATTCCACCAATCCCCTCTTCGTTGCGGACGCGGACTGGACCCCAGATAGGACAGGACATCCGGTGTTGAAGGGTCCAGACGAGTGACCACCGTCCAATCGGTGGTTCCCGGGAACTCTGGCTCAACCACCGCAACGCGACCGGTCATCCGAACCAATGTGGGCACTTCACACTCCAAACGGACAGGAGCCCCGGGGGAACCCAGCCGCCATTGGGGCTCATCCATCTTGAAGCGCAGTGACAGCCGATCACCGGATTCAGGACCGATCATCCCAACATCGCCCTCCCCGTCCACCATCCGAAGACTTGACCTTGGGGGATACCAAATGCCATCGCTGGCCGTGGTCAAGACCCCACAACGCAGATAAAGGGAACCTTGGGCAACAGAAGTGGTCACCGGGCTGACTTCGACAGTCCCGATCACTGAAGGATCAGGAACAATCCGGCCACCAGCGACCGAAAGATCGATGCCATCGTCCACCGCTCGATCGATCGCCTCGGTCTTGGGAGTGGGAATCCGAAAGCGACCGATACTCCGCGGCAACACCAAAAACAGCAAGCCCCCCCCCACCAGACTGACCAAGAAGAGTCGATTGCCAACCCGATACCTGGCCCGTCGGGCCAAACGCTGGGCATCGCTGGGGCCTCGGTCTTCTCCAGTTTGCCGAAGAATGACCGCCGAAAAAGCCAAACGGGCCCAAACCAACATCGCCAGCCACATCAGCAAGGGTGGCTCATCACGCAAGGCCGCAGCAAAAACCATCAAGGCCGAAAGCGACAGCAACTGCGTTTCATCTCGAGGCGCCCTGCGGTCAAAGCATTTCAACACCAACAGATGCAAGGAGAAATCTGCCAAGATGACTTCAACTTCAAGTCCAGCTCGAGAACGCAGCAACGCGAACAAGACGGCCGCAATGGCCAACGTTGCGCTGACCAATCGAGGCAACCGAACTCGGCCTTGGAGCACAGGGCCCACCAAAACCAACACCAACACCCCCGGCAGGAACCGCTCCAAACTGCTCCAGGCCAAGGCCTCGATCAGCAAGGCACAGAAGGTCGTCCAATTGGTGGCCCGTTGAATCAGCTTCATGATGCCGCCCCGACATGGGTTGAAGCCGCGCCGAGATGCCCTGCGGTCGTATCCCAAGCACTGGACGTGTCAACCGTCAAGACCCCCTCATCGGGCAGGGCGGAAATGGCGGGGAGGCCCAACGCAGATCCTTCACTCGAAAGTTTGGCCAGAGCTTCTTCACCATCACGAACCCCCTCATACCCCACACCTTCCCCAAGGATGTCCAGCCGCACCCGCTCGCCTCGACGTTCACGGAAAGTCAGAACGGTGGCCGCCAATGAAATCGCACGCTCTCGCAACTCCGCGGAGGATCCCCGGAGATCCAAACGAATCAACACTCGAGGCGGATGAATTCGCCCCCTTTGTCGGGACAGGAGGACACCATGACGAAGCGTGGCTCGAGCCGCGATATCACTTCGCCGATCACCCAACCGCCAAACTCGGATACCAAGTGGCTCACCGTCGTCACCTGGGTGTCGACGAGAAGTTTCACCCAGTCCACACGAGCCCAGAGCCCGCAGAAGTTGAGGAGGCAACTCAAGGTGGCTTGGACGAACAATCAGTTCGCGGTGGACTTTCCACCTCACCCTTTTGCCCAGCAGGCCGAAGGGGAATCCAGATTCAGCCTGCAGCGCGGACCAGGTGTAAACACCACGATTCAACGGCGCCCAGGTGAGATGCACCAACCGGATGCCGCGCGGAGCTAGATGTCCCACGTGGGTGTCTGCGAACTGCCGTGCCCCCGGGGCCGAGGTGATGGTGCCACGCAGTTCAATTGCCAAGGCGTCACCGCCGCTTCGTTGTTGGATCAGCACCGGGAGTCTGGCCTCGACACCAGCCCGCAACAATGGAATTGATTCCGGGGTGGCCTGGAAACCCAGCATCATTGGCCCAGACTGCAATCCTCCGGACAAAATTGCTGCGACCAGCAGAGCAAAGACAAAAACCAAAAGGTTCAATCCAGCGAGCATCCCAATGGCGCCCAAGGCCAAAACCAAGATGAAAAAAAACAAACCACCTGGTCGGACCAGCGTTTGCCGGGATGCCGCTCGAGGTCGTATGATTGCAGGATAGGTTTGGTTCAGCTCAGGCTGATGCAGAATCCACCGAAGCGCTCACATCTGTGGCCTCAGGCTCTTCGGTCGAACCCTCTTGACCTTGACCCCCAGAGGCCGCCGGCGTTTCTGGCGTTTTCTCGGCGCGTTCAAAACCGTCAACCAATGGCAGATCGTCGAGTGAACCGAGACCAAAGACCCGCAAGAACTCTCGACTCGTCCCGTACAAGTTGGGGCGACCTGGAACTTCAGCCTGGCCCACAATCTGCACCAAACGATGTTCGGTCAACAATCGCAAGTGGTCTTGGCTGGCCACTCCACGCAACTCATCAATTTCTGCACGAAGAACGGGTTGTCGCCAAGCCACAATGGACAAAGTTTCCAATTGGGCCGGACTGAGCTCTCGACGCTTCTTTTCATGATGAACATGGTCCAGAAGGGGAGAAAGTTCCGGGTGGGTCAACATCTGCCAGCCACCCGCCAAACGCTCGATTCTGAAGGCTCGATCGTGTTCGGAGTAGAAGGCGTTGAGTTGCTCGATCGCTTCCCGAACTTGGGCTTCGCGGCCTTTGCCACTGAGCCCCAACCAATTGGCCAATCGACCTTCGCCAATTGGCTTGTCGGCAGACATCAACAAGCCTTCAACCCGGCGGGGCAAAGGCATGGACTCGAGGCGAGATGGTTCAGCCGTGTGATCCGCCCCAGCGGCGGTGGCTTCGATGGTGGCATCGTCAGGACTGGACAAACTCAGTTCTTCCCAGCCAGATCAATGCGCGCTCGTGAGGCCTGTTGCGCGGCTTCTGCCTCAACCACTGTGCCGCTGTTTTGCACACCAGCATTCGCTTCGGTCAACGACGCACGAGCAGCCTCAACATCCACTTCGGAAGGTCTTTCACATTGCTCAGCCAACACCACCAAACCTTCAGCACCGACTTGAGCAAATCCACCGTGGACCGCAAACCACTGGGCATCCCCCTCGGTGTCCAAACGAAGCAGGCCGGTTCCCAACTTCACCAACAACGGCGCTCGACCGTCCGCCACACCAAGTTGTCCATCGTGGGCTGGGATGCTTGCGTATTCCACCGAGCCGGAAAAGGCAGCGGAGGATGGAGTCACAATGCGGCAGGAAAAAGACATGGAATTCCTTTGATGGGTTCACGAAAGCTCGAAACGAGCGTATTCAATCCTCAAATCGGCCTACGGCGACGGACACGTTGTGCCCCCCAAACCCGAAGGTGTTGTTCAGAGCCAACCGTACCGTCCGTTCGCGGGCCGTGTGCGGCGTAAAGTCCAATCCGTCGAATTCTTCGTCCGGATTGTCGCAATTGATCGTAGGTGGCACCACCCCGTCCCGGCAGGAGAGGACACTGAAAACGGTTTCCAGTCCCCCAGCCGCACCGAGAGTGTGGCCAATCATGCTTTTGGTGCTGCAAACTGAAATCGATGGTGCATGGTCACCGAAGAGAGTCCGGATCGCACAGACCTCGGCAACGTCGCCAATGGGGGTAGAAGTGCCATGGGCGTTGATGCTGTCGACATCTTCCAAGTTGCAACCTGCATCCTCCAAAGCAAAGGCCATGGCCCGACGCCCACCTTCACCCTCTGCATCAGGAGCGGTGATGTGGCCGGCATCGCCCGTGACGCCACCACCCAAGATTTCGGCATGGATCCGAGCCCCGCGGGCTTTGGCGTGGTCTAGTCGCTCCAAGACCAAGATCGCCGCACCCTCTCCCATCACGAAGCCATCACGGTCTCGGTCAAAGGGACGGGAAGCCTCCGTGGGCGAGTCGTTTCGGGCTGTCGACATGGCTTTCATTGCGGCGAAAGACCCAATGCAAAGCGGAGTGATCGATGCTTCAGATCCTCCGGCCACCATGACATCGGCCCGCCCCAAGCGAATGAGATCGCAGGCGGACAGGATGTTGTGCCCACCAGTAGCGCACGCCGTACCGATGGCCGAATTGGGGCCCTTCAATCCATGTCGGATCGAAATATTGCCCGCCGCACTGTTGAGCATGAGACGAGGCACCGTAAACGGGCTGATCCTTCGCGGACCAGACTCATGAAGCTTTTCAATGCCTTGTTCAATGGTGGAAATACCACCGATACCCGAACCGACCACGACACCATGCCGATAGGGATCGCCGGTGGTGAAGTCAAAGCCCGAATCCAAAACTGCTTCTTCAGCGGCCCACATTGCCAGCTGGCAGTAGCGGTCCATCCTCCGTGCGGATTTATCATCCACCACAGGATCTGGCGTCCAGTCGCGCACCTCACCGGCCACTTTGCATGACCACACCGATTTGGCTTGGTCAAAGCATTGGATGGTGTCAATGCCCGACCGGCCCGATTGAAGGGCGGACCAGATGGTGGGCACATCACGACCGAGGTTCGTGATCGCGCCCAAGCCAGTCACCACAACACGCTGATGGTCTGGTCTTGGTGATGAAGATGCAGCGGTCATGGGCCGGTGATCCGTTCGTGATCGGGCTTAGCCGTTTTGCTTGCTCTCGATGAACTCGATCGCTTGGCCAACCGTTTGAATCGACTCGGCTTGATCTTCTGGAATCTCGATCCCGAAGGTCTCTTCGAGCTTCATGACCAACTCCACCACATCGAGGCTGTCGGCTTTGAGGTCCACAATGAAGTTGGACCCCATGTTGACACTGTCGACTTCGACGTTGAGTTCTTCGGCAACGACTGAAAACACTTTTTCTTGCAACTCGCTCATGGAAAAATCTCTCCGCGGCCCCGTTTTGGGACGGCATGGATTGGGTAAGGGTAGCCGAGCCCCGAGCCTCCTGCCACCGAGACGGAGGCTTGGGGACGATCAGTCGGTCATTCCGCCATCAACGGCCAAAACCCGTCCATTGATGTATGACGCACCATCGCTGGCCAAGAAAGAGACCGCGTGTGCGATCTCCTCGGGGGTTCCGAACCGCTTGGCAGGAATACGCTTGGTGGCTTCCTCTTTGACCTGATCGGGGAGTGCGTCGGTCATGTCTGTGGCGATGAAGCCTGGGGCAACAACGTTGGCGGTAACCCCTTTGCCCGCGAATTCTTTGCCGATGGTCTTGGTAAAGCCAATCATCCCGGCCTTGGCGGCGGCATAGTTGGCCTGACCGGGATTCCCCATCACACCACTGACTGAGCCCACATTGATGATCCGACCGAACCGGCCCCTCATCATGGGGCGAACAGCAGCACGGCAAGCCACAAATGCCGATCGAAGGTTGACATGAATCACCTCATCCCATGATTCATCCGACATCCGAAGCAGCAGGTCGTCGCGGGTAATCCCAGCATTGTTGACCAAAACATCGAACCGACCGTGGCGTTCGGCAGCATCGGTCACTGCTTTGGCTAAAGCTTCGCCGTCACCAATGTCGCAGGGACACGCTTCAGCGCTTCCCCCTTGGTCGGTGATGTCCTTGGCCAACGCTTCAAGGCGATCCGCTGAACGGGCCACCAAAATCACATGGCAACCATCGGATGCCAGCTTCTCTGCGATGGCTCGCCCAATCCCCCGGCTCGCACCGGTCACAAATGCAACACGTCGATCCATGACGTCAAACTCCACTCAGTAATCCACCAAGCCGCACCATGTGCTGCCAGGGCGAAAAAATTGTTTGATCAAGGCACCATTGGTGGCTTGCGCCGACGACCAATGGGACGTCGACTGTTGGCGGGCCCCCCCCCTCCAAGACTGGGGCCGCCGCTGGAACTGGCGAACCCCTCGTCATCAGAGCCCTCATCGAGGAAAGCTTGCACCTTGATCACTTCATCTGGAAGGGCCGCCAGAGCCTGCTCCCGACGATTCAAGGCGTACCACACAGCCACCGGATCGGCGGAGTACAGTCGATCGACCATCTCAGGATTGCCCCACTGGGATTTGAACTTCGAATCAACCGTCTCGAAAGTCCACATTTGAACTTGGTCGTCCAACCCTGCGGCGAACCAACCCAGCACCGCAGAACCACCTTCTTCTTCATCGGTTCCGAAATGCAGTTCAACCGTATCCACGGCATCCAGAACGTCATCGTCGAACCCACCCAAGTCAGCCAAGGCTTCAAGTTGCAACACATCATCGCTTGAGACCATGGTGCGGAGCATGCCCATGTCGCCTTCCAGCATGGCATTGAAGAAGGTCAGCACCTTTTCACGCTCTTGTTGGGTACCGGCCATGTCATCCGCAAGCATCAAACGAGGATCAAGATTCAGTTTGGCAATCAACTCGGTTCCGCTGAGTTGCTTGACCTCAACCACCACGGGCTCAGGCTGGGTCACCACCGGCTTTGGCTTTGGAGGCGGAGCCTGAACGACCTCCTCCTTCCCACCACAGGCCACGAGCAACGTGGTCAAGGAGGACAGGATGAAAGCAGACGGCAATCGGTCAAGGTTCGTCATGGCTGGTCACTTTGCGTTCACGGTCAATTCGACGCATCAGCCCCCTCAGGACGGTCCCGGGGGCAGATTCGTGGAATTCGAGTGTACCCGCCGCCGGGAAATTCTGGCAGGATTCTGCCCAACGGACCGGCGAAGTGAGCTGGGCGACAAGATTCGCACGAATGGTGCTGGATTCCGTCGCATGGGGCCGCGCGGTGACATTGGACCACACGGGAACACTGGGCGCCCGCAAATCCACACTCTCAAGGATCTCGGCCAGTCCCTCAGCTGCGGGGGCCATGTGCTCCGAGTGAAAGGCCCCGGCCACCGAGAGGCGAGAGCAACGCAGACCACGTTCGGCCGCCAGGGCTTCAGCCCGGTCGCAAGCGTCGGCATCTCCCGCAATGACCACCTGGCCTGGGGCATTGAAATTCGCGCAAGAGAGGACGCCACCCTCCGCCGCATCGCTGGCCAGCTGGGCCACCACTTCGTCTTCAGCACCAATCACGGCGACCATGCCCCCCGCCCGTGCAACCGCGGCTTCTTGCATCAATCGCCCTCGTTCGGCCACCACCCGGAGGCCATCGGCAAAATCCATGGCCCCCGCGGCAACCAAAGCGGTGTATTCACCCAAACTCAATCCGGCCGCACCGGAGAGTTGATGACCTTGTTCAGCCAGTGCACGCCATACGGCAACCCCAACGGCAAACAATGCGGGCTGGGCCACATCGGTTCGATTTAACGCGTCGGCGGGGCCTTCAAAGCACAGCTTGGTCAAAGGCTGACCAAGTTGATCCCCAAGGATGTGGTCGGCGTCGGAAAGTGTTTCCCGAACCGTTGCGTTGGCGTCGTGCCAAACCCGCCCCATGCCGATGGATTGAGCCCCTTGTCCAGGGCACAACAAAAACATTTCCATGCTGTCATCCTTGTTTACGGGTTCAAACGCGCCAAACGTTGGCGGCCCAAGTCAAGCCGGCACCAAAAGCGACAAACATCGCCAAGTCACCTGCAGCCAACTTCCCTTCACTTCGCAACTCGTGCAAGATGATGGGGACGGATGCCGCCGAAGTATTGCCGTAGCGATCAATGTTGATCCGCAGTTTCTCATCAGGAATCTCGTTACGCTCCATGGCCTTCTGCAAGATTCTGATGTTGGATTGGTGACAAATGAACTGGCTGATGTCTTCTGACTTCAGCCCGGTTGCTTCCAGACCCGAAGCGATCACTTCACCAAATTTCGTCACCGCAAAGCGGTAAATGTCTTGACCGCTCATGCGAATGCAGCCTTGTTGAATGGGGTTTTCCCGATCCCATTCCGGGATTTGCGATTCATCCATCGGGCGATAAAGCTTTTCCCAGTCCCGGCCATCGCCCTCAGTCATCTGCCAAAGACACCCACGTCGGGTGTCTTCGTCGGCGGTCACCACCGCCGCCCCCGCACCATCGCCAAAGAGAATGGAAACCCGGCGGTCGCTGTAATCCATCATTCGGGTGAGGAATTCACATCCAATCACGCCCACCGATTTGGCCCGGCCACTGCGGACCATCGTGTCCGCCACATTGAGGGCGTAGACAAACGATGAACACGCCGCCACCAGATCAAACGCGCCGGCTGGCGTCGCACCAACATTGGCCGCGACCCGGCAAGCTCCACTGGGGACGGTGGAATCTGCAGAGCAGGTGCCATTGATCACCAAATCAAGATCCGAGCCCTTCATGCCAGCGTCCGAAAGGGCTGCATCCAGCGCCTTCGTGGCCATGCTCAATTGTGAATCCTGATCGGGGTCAGCTTTTCGACGCTCACGAATGCCCGTGCGTTGCACGATCCACTCGTCGGAGGTGTCCATGATTTTCTCAAGATCAGCGTTGGTCAGCCGACCTTCAGGGAGACCCAAACCAGTTCCGGCAATGCGGACTCCGGCTTGACCGTGAAAATGTGGATCTGTCATGTTGCCATCACACCCGAGGATCAACTGCGAAGAAAGGGCCTATTGGGGCACTCACTCGCGGAAGTTGGGATCAGTCCGCGTTCTTGGTGCGAATGGACAAGCCAGGACGCACAAATCCGCTGCTGGTGCACGCGGAGTGGGGAAGTTTGGGCTGACCAGTCACCGGACAAAGCACAGTGTGGGGCCGGGCGATCTTGTGATGGGAGCGACGCTTGTTCCGACGCGAACGAGATACGCGATGTGTTGGTTGCATCTCAAAGACCTCCGTGCCCTCCATGGGCGAAGCGAAGATCATAGCCCAAATCCACATCAAAAGGAAGCCACCAAGATCAATCCCCCAATCTGACGGCATGGGCTAGGATTCTTCCTCGATGCATATTCGTGTCAACGGCACCGATCACGATGTTCCCGACGCCTGCACCGTGGCTGATCTGTTGCGTGAAATCGGTCTTTTTGGGCGACCAGTGGCGGTCGAAGTGGATCGCAACGTGGTGCCATTCGCCGAACACGCCACCTTCGTGCTGGAGCCGGGAGCCGTCGTCGAGTGCGTCACTTTGGTAGGAGGAGGCTGAAATGGCCGCAGACCAGACCCCCCCACTGCAAGTGGGCTCATTTTCCCTCAACAGCCGCTTGGTCGTGGGGACCGGGAAGTACGAAACGTACGAGGTCATGCAAGAAGCCCTGGCCGCCAGTGGGTGTGACACCGTCACGGTTGCGGTGCGTCGCGAGCGGCTCCTGGACGACCAAGGGCGGTCGTTGCTCGACTTCCTCGACCTCGACCGGTACACCATTTTGCCGAATACCGCGGGCTGCTTCACAACCGAAGACGCTGTGCGAACGGCTCGGTTGGGACGGGAACTGCTGGACCAACTTGGCAACCCTGGCAAAGACTGGGTCAAGTTGGAAGTCTTGGCCGACAAAGCCACCCTGCTTCCGGATCCGGTGGGCACGCTGAAAGCCACCAAGGAACTGGTGGCCGATGGGTTCACCGTGTTGGTCTATTCGAGCGACGATCCGGTGATGGCCCGCCATCTTCGGGACGCTGGCGCCGCAAGCGTGATGCCGGCTGGCTCCCCTATTGGCTCGGGGCGCGGCATTGCCAACCCCGCCGCGATTCGAATCATCATCGAACAACTCACCCAAACGGAACACGGAGGAGACCCCTCGTATCCCGTGATTGTGGACGCCGGAGTGGGCACCCCCAGCGATGTCACCATCGCCATGGAACTTGGGGCCGATGGCGTTCTGTTGAACACCGGAATTGCCCACGCCAAAGATCCGATCGCCATGGCACACGCCATGCGACATGCGACCGACGCGGGCTATCTCGGGGCCCGCGCCGGTCGCATTGGAAAAAAGCTTTACGCTTCGGCCAGCAGTCCTTGGGAAGGCGTGATCGCCTCAATTCCCGGGGAATAAGCTGGCGACCAATCAGCCGCGACGGTTGCGACGACGGAGGCCCAAGCCACCGAGGAGCAACCATGCACCATGAACAGGCACGATGTTGGCTTCAGCCCACTCGACGGTTTCTTCAAAGAGTTCGTCGTCCATGCCGTAGTTGAACACGATGAAGATGGAATCCGAGGTGTTCAGACCGGCCGCACTGAAGGTGAACTCCAAGAGGTACGAGCCAGCGGCTGCATTTTCGTCAATGAAGTATTCGGGGTGCAAGTCGAAGTCATCGCTGACTTGGAATGCGATCGAGCCGCCAGCGGCCGCATCAACACTCTCAGGGCCGAAGCTCATGCCCATGGCTTCGCCAGAGCTGGAGAAACCGCTGCCATCCCAAGCGCGAACACCAGAGAGAAGATTCATGGTGAAGGACTCGCCGGGAGCCATACCGAGCAGATCAGCGGTACCACCGATGCCAGGCTCATCAATCGTGTTGGGGAAAGCGGGGTCCTCACCAAAGTGGGCTTCGAACAATCGAAGGTTGGCCACTTCCATGGATTCGGTGTCGTGGTCCCAGCCGCCGGTCACGATTGAGCCATTGGAGGCGTACAGACCGATGTCGAAGTGCTCTTCACCATGATCGTGATCATCTTCATCTGCGAGCACAGCGCTGGTGCACACAAACAAAGGGGTGAGAAGAAGGGTGGAAAATTTCATCTTTGAGATTCCTTAGTAAAAAAAAGTCAGCCCTCTAGAAGGGACCAAATACACGTGTGAACCTCTCTCTGACAAAAGATTACGCCTAATGGCAATGATTTGCCATTAAAAGTTGGGTTTTTTCAAATGGATTTAACAGTCGCCCCAGTTGGCAATGACGCCCAGCACGTCCGAGAAGCCCACCACCCCGTCCCCATCCACATCGCTGGCAGAGCAAGAATCGCACCCCCAGTCAGCCAAGACGGTCAAAACATCAGCAAAGCCAACCGAATCATCGCCGTCGACGTCGAAAGGACAAGAGGGATCCAAAGTGTCCTCGAGATAGGCAACTGCCTCCAACTGCATCTCAGGGGCCATGTTGTCAAAAATCACGAACACAGAATCTGAGGGCGCAATTCCAGACTCGCTGATCGACAGCTGGGTTTCCAGCAAATAAGCACCGGATTCCGGTTCCGCACCATTTTGACCTTGCAGAAAGTAATTCACATGCTTGTGAAAACCGCCATCGGGTTGTACTTGCAAGGGAAAACCCTCAGCCGGTTCAGATCCAATCGTTACAGAAACAGTGGAAAAAGAAACTCTCAAAGTTGCTGGGGTGGAAATAAAACCGAGCCCTGATTCGTACTTCTTCAGACCCGAAACAGCAGACCAATAGAAAGTTGCTCCCGGAGCAAAAGTTCCCGGGGCAGCGTCCCACCCTGGATTCTGGGTAAAGAAATCAAACCCACTGTCTCCAAAGGCGGCAGTGAAAATTTGCTCACCAATGAGATACTGACCATCCGCAATCACTGCGGTTTGCAGTTGGTTGTCTTGGATCACGAGTCCAACATCACCTTCATGCTGTGCGAAACATGCTGGAGAAAAAAGCAATACGCTCAGTGTAAAAATTCGAATCATTGCGAAGTCCCTTGCATCACAGTGGCAGAAGCGATGGCTGGATCCAGAAGGTTTTTCTGGTTTGATTGGTAAATCGAACCAAACTCGGCGGTCACCACTCGGCCGTCCACAAATGACCAATTGGATTTGGAGGTCCAATCCAGTTCGTTTTCAGAAACCGCGTTGATCTGGACTTGAGTCGCCGCGACCGACAGGGGCAAGTCCGGAGCAAAATCTCCAATCCACCAACCTTCAACGTGGGTGTGGTCGGCACCAGCAAACTCCCCGGTGTAGGCCATGATCAAGAACTGCACCGTGTTGGAGGGTGAGCGAACTCGAGAAAGCCGATCCGCGGGCGCTTCCCCCAACGCAGTGGCGGGTGAATAGTTCCGGGACAGATAGTTGTTCATGCCATAGGAGGTTTGGCGATACCGGTTGGTGGTGCCTTCGATGGGGAAGCCTGAATCCGAATCTGACCCTAGCCAGTGCGGACTCCAATCAAGCGGCGAGCGAAGCAGCAAACCTGAATTAGTGTAGGGCTCGAGCGTATTGATCCAAGCAATGTCTTGGTTGGCGATGGCGCCGTGACTCAATCCGACTTCAACGAACTGCCCACCATTTTCCGAGGCGTACGCCACTTGCGCCGTTTGCAACATGCGCAACTGGGAAACATCTTGGGCCGTACGCCCTTGACGCTGAACACTGCCGATCGCAGGCACCAACAGTCCCACCAAGACCGCGATGACACCAACCACCACCAACAGTTCGACCAGAGTGAATCCGCTTCGATCCGATCTCATGCCTCTAATTTAGGCTTCATGACAACTGGTTGCCAACAAAATGAGCGATTTGGCCCTCAGTCCGCGCAGGATTCACAACGGCCGCGGAGCGTCAGTTCGTGGTCTTCCAAAGTGAACCCCTTGGGAAGAAGACCAGCCAGTTTCCCCACACATCCATCCACATCAAACATGCGGTCACACACCGTGCAATGGAAGTGGTGGTGGTGCGAGGCGGCAATTTCTGCCAATTCGTAGCGATCAGGCTGTCCAGACACCGCCACCGGGACCAAGAGGCCATCTTCTTCCATCCGCCGAACAATGCGGTAGACGGTTCTTTGCCCGAGAGAGGGCACTTCCGATTTGGCAAGACCGAAGATCTCATCAATCGAAAGCGGCCGAGAGGCATTTTGACAGGCCTCACGGATGGCACGTTGCTGGGCGGTGTCGCGGCGGTCAGGCATGATCAGTGGTCCACACGGGTTCCACCCAAAACTGTACTGATTTCAGCCACCCGTTGGCCCACTTCTTCCCTATTTGCGGCTTCAAGATTCAACCGCAGCAAAGGCTCGGTATTGGATGGACGCACATTGCACCACCACGAGCCATGATCGACGGTCACTCCATCAACATGCAAAATCTCGGCCTTGGGATTGGCGGCGACCAAACGATCCATCGCCGCCGCCTTGTCGTCAACCTCAAAGTTGATTTCTCCCGATTGGGAGTACCGCCGCAGCGGGCCAATGCATTCGGAAAGAGGCTTACCCTCGGCCACCATGCGTTTACAGAATGCCGCAAAAGCGATCGCGCCCGAGTCGGCACACCAGTTGTCCTTGAAATAAAAGTGCCCGGAGAGTTCTCCGCCGAATGAAGAACCCGATTCTTTCATTTTCGATTTCATGAACACATGCCCAACCCGGGACAGGTGAGGCTCACCTCCGCAGGATTGCACGGTTTCAGGGAGAATTTTGGAAGATCGCAAGTCGTACACAACCCCGCCGCCATGGCTAAGGAAGCTTGGGGCGAGCCAGGCAGTTGCGAGATCGCAGCCAACAGAAATCCCTTGTTCGTCCACCAAAACGCACCGATCGGCATCTCCATCAAAGCAAACACCAAAATCACAACCGTGCTCCCGGACCGCTTCTTGGGTCCAGCGAAGATTTGATTCCACCAATGGATTGGGCTCATGCACAAAAGAACCTTGATCGTTCTCGAAGTGCAACTCAATCAACTCAAGTCCAGGCAAACCGCCGAAGACTTTGGGAACCATTGTCCCTGCCATGCCATTGCTTGCGTCCACGGCAATCTTCAGCCGAACCGAGCCGTCCAATACCGCCGAGGGCAAGAATTGGTGCACGTGCTGGCGGTAGCCCGCCCAGAGATCTCGCTCCTCGACGGCTGGCGCTTCGTTTCCTGGCTGATAGGTGCACCCTGCCGCCAGCGCTTCAATGTCTTGCAATCCGGATTCACGGCCGATCGGCGCCGCTCCCGGCCCACTGATTTTGAATCCGTTGTACTGGATGGGGTTGTGGCTGGCCGTGGTTTGGATAGCCCCAGCCCCATCCAATTCATTGACCGCCCAATACAAGAACGGGGTATCCACCAAGCCGACGTCAATGACTTGGACACCGCTGGCCAGCAACCCTCTCTGCAGTTCACGAACCAGCGACGGTGAGTGTGGCCGCATATCACGACCAACCACCACTGGCTTTCCCGGTGAGCTCTTCTTCAGAAAGGTGCCCGCCCCGAATCCGATGCGATACGCCACAGATTCTGACAGTGGCTCGGGGTACACCGCCCGAACGTCGTATGCCTTGAAAACATTGGGGAACTCAATCGGTGTTGTCATGGTGAACCCATGCTAGCGATGAGATGCCGAATCGATGGTCTCCACTTGGACACCTTCAGGCAGCGCGTCCAAAAATCGACGGCCGTAGGATTTTGTCAGGACCCGGGGGTCCAAAATCGCCACCAATCCCTCATCAGTGGCCGATCGAATCAAACGTCCAACCCCCTGACGGAACTTGATCAGGGCCCGAGGCACCGTATCGTCAAAAAACGGCTTCCCCCCTTGGGCCTCAATGGATTCATGTCGGGCTTGCACCAATGGTTTGTCAGGCGGGTCAAACGGCAGCCTGGTGATGATGACGTTGCGAAGCGATTCTCCACGCACGTCGACGCCTTGCCAAAAAGAAGCAACCCCAAACAAAACCGAACGCCGATCGGCCCGGAACCGTTCCAACAAACGTCCCGGCGCACCATCTTCACCCTGAACCAATACGGGGTGCCCTCGATCACCAAAAGCACGACGGAGCAGACCGGCGCACTCCCGCAAGGTGCGCCAATTGGTGCAAAGAACAAATGCACCACCGTCCGTCCGCTGCACCAATTCGTCTATTCGTCGGGACAACGAGGACAGATATCCGGGCGCTGTCGGCTCCGGCATTCGTTCATCGACCAGGACCTTCATTTGGCGGGCATGATCGAACGGCGAGCCCAACTCGATGGTCTCGGCATCCTCACAACCCAGTCGCGTGCGCGCGTGAAGGAATGACCCTGCCCCAGTGGTCAGAGTGGCGCTGGTCAACACAACCCCGGTCCTTCCTCCAAAAAGATGTTCGCGCAGAATCGGTCCCGCATCAACAGCCGTCGCTGCCAAACGGAGTCGACGGAAGGCGTCTCCAGGGCGTGGCATACCCTCCAACCAATACACACACCCCGGAATCGTTTGTTCCACCAAAGCTTTCGCCTGACCGATCAAGTCGTCACAACGATCTTCGTAGGCGTCGATCTCGTAACCATCGGCTTCCTGGACACAAAGGTCACGGAGCAAGTTCAGTCGCCCCTTGAGTTCGCCAACGGCGGGAGTCAAGGTGTCCGGAACCACCCCGGGGCTTCGAATCCGACCATTGGATTCAGCCTGCTGCCCCCAACGCTCCCAAGCATCGAAAAAGTTCTCTGAGGCAGTCGCCAACTGCCGCACGGCCTGTACCGCACTGACCCGAGCGCTTTCCCGGCCATCTTTGAGCTCTAGGGTGTCAAGAAATGCACGCCCCCGTCGGCTGTCATGCAAAACCCGAACCAGATGCCGAATCGAACCTTCAGCCAAACTGGTACCAAACTGTTCACAAGCCACGTCCTCAACGGCATGAGCCTCATCCAAAATCACATGGTCGTACGCTGGCAAGAATCCCGCTCCCCGAGCTCGGAGCGCCAAGTCGCTAAAAAAGAGAGCGTGGTTGCAAATCAAGAGCTGACCAGACTCCATGCGACGCCGGGCGAGTTGATAGAAGCAAGCGTCGTGTCGAGGGCACTTGCGGCCCATGCAATTGCCTGAATCCGAGCGCACCAAATCCCAAACATCACCTCGAGGGGCAAAGTCGAGATCCGTCCGCGTGCCATCGGAAGTGAGATCAACCCAACGGGATAAGGCCCCAACCTCTTCTTGGGCTTTTGGATCCGAAAGCAGCCGGTCAGCGCGCTGCTCGGTTCGTTCCATCCTGCGGCGGGAAATGTAGTTGTTTCGACCTTTGACCAATACGGCACTGAACTCGTCTGGTACGACTGAACGGATGAGGGGCACATCCTTATCGTGCAACTGCTCTTGCAATGCGATGGTATGGGTCACCACCACCACCCGCTCATCATGTTCCAGAACTCGGCGGACCGCGGGGAGAAGGTAACCAAAGGATTTTCCGGTTCCCGTACCAGCCTCAATCAACAACGGTCGACGGCTGCTTAAGGCCGAATCAACCGCTCGAACCATGGCGGTCTGCTGGGGCCGGGATTCATAGCCTGGGATCCGACGGGCAATCGGACCTTCCGGGTGCAGCAAAAGTTCGGCGTCGAGTCCCACCCTTGAATCGTAGGTCTCAACCGAGCCGCGCGATGACGGCGTCGGCAAATCCGGTGGTGGTCAAGGATCCCCCCAGATCACCCGTGCATTCACCCGCTTCCAAACAAGCGTTGTATGCGTTCCGGACCCGATCGGCAGCCTGGGCACAATCGGTGTAACCGCGGGTGTCACCGAGGTGCCTGAGCAACATGACTCCGCTCATCAAGAGTGCGAGTGGATTGGCCTTGTCTTGGCCCGCGATGTCAGGGGCCGAGCCGTGGACCGCCTCAAAAATGGAGCCGACCAAACCATGGTTGGCACCTGGAGTGACTCCGAGACCGCCCACCAAACCGGCGCACAAATCACTCATGATGTCGCCGTACAGGTTTTCACACAACACGACATCAAACTGCGACGGATCTTTGACCATCCGCATGCAGCCTGCATCGATGATGACTTCCTCGTATTCGATGGATGGATATTCCTCAGCCACCTTCTTGGCTTCCTCAAGGAACAACCCATCGGACAGCTTCATGATGTTGGCCTTGTGGAAAGCACTGACTTTGTTTCGCCCACGTTTTTCCGCATAGTCAAAAGCAAAGTCGGCGATTCTTCGACACGCGGAACGGGTGGCAACCTTCAGAGAGGTCACCACACCTTCGGTCACGGTGTGCTCAATCCCCGCATACAACCCTTCAGTGTTCTCACGCACAATGACCAGATCAACATTGTCATAACGGGTGGTCACACCGGGCATGGAACGGACGGGACGCACCGCACCATAAAGATCCAAACTCTTTCGTAAACCAACATTGACGGAAGTGAACCCTGAACCGATCGGCGTCGTGCAAGGTCCCTTCAAAGCGATACCGTGCTCTCGAATCGCGTCAAGGGTGGCCTCGGGAAGCACTGAGGAGTCACCAGCATCAAGGGCGGCCACACCAGCACGAGCCGGAACCCACTCCAACCCAAGTTGACATGCATCGAGCACGCGCCGGGTGGCGTCGGCCACCTCAGGCCCAATGCCATCACCCTCAATCAAGACCACAGACTTGGACATCATGACACCTTCCGTTCAAAGATCGAATACAGGAAGGTCATCCTAACGAGATGCCCCGTCCGCACCGAATTCTTCAATTGGGTTTGACCAACCGTTCGCCAAAGACCGAGAATGGAACCATGAGGGTTGGGTTTGATACCGAGACGGTGGTGGTGGGTGGCGGCATTGCCGGATTTTTCGCGTTGGACCGCTTGCGCACGGCTGGACACCAAGTCCACCTGATTGGCTGTCCCCGGCCCGGAATGGATCAAACCCAATGGTCGCAAGGCATCCTCCACTCGGGCTGGAAATACCACCGGGGGGATCCGCGTCCATTCCCTGACCTCGCCGAGACCTGGCAAAAGATGTTCGAAGGGAATGCGGAACCAGAACTCCCCCGCGAGGCCATCCGCACCTCAAATCTTTTGGTGTGGGGTGATGTTGATGCCGGCCCGGCCCTCGGCCCCAAAGTGGTAGACCCACCCAATTGCCTTGGTGAACACCAAGTGCATCACCTCCAGGAAACCATCATTGATCCTGGGGTTGTCTTGAACCATCTCCGCCAGAAGCACCAACCATGCTGTCACCACGGATTGGTCAAAGTGGCTCGTATGGCCGGTGGATTTGAGATCTTGACCGGAACCGAACGGATCCTCACCAAACACTTGGTTCTGGCCGCCGGTGCAGGGAATGAAGCGCTCGGGATGATGCTGGGCCGCCCCCCGGGGTTCATGCAACGCCGCCCACTCCGCATGTACCTCATTCGAGGGACCCTCCCAGAACTCTACGGCCATGCCATGCGAAGCAAAGATGTCGCTTTGACCGTTCATACCATTCCAGGGAACCACAAAGAATGCACATGGGTCATCGGCGGCGCTCTCGCGGAAGACGCACCAGAATTGCATGCCGATGAAGCAGAACATCGTCTGCGCAATGCGTTGATGGCCTTCCTCCCGGGCGGACTCCCCACGGGGTGTTGGTGGAGTTCCTACCGAATCGACCGAGCGGAGAGAGCCACCACCGACGGTCAGCGCCCCGATGATGTGTGCGTGGAAATGGTGGATGGGGTCCATTACGTTTGGCCCACCAAGTTGGTGCTGGCGCCCCGGGCTGCAAACACCCTGTTGGGCATGCTTCCTCAGCCCAGCCATCAAACAGGGCAAACCCACCGCTCGGTGTGGGAATCACTGCCAAAATTGGGAGCAGCCCAAGATCCAGTACAAGATGCCGAATTGAAATGGCGACCATTAACATGAACCAACCTGAATGGCCCTGCTTGGTTTGGGGGACCGTCAAACTTGGCCGCGACACCCAGCTGAAAACCCCTGCGCACACGCTGCCCTCGGACGCCGAAGCCGAAACTCTCATCCGGCAGATGACCGAACTTGGCATCCGCGCCTTCGATACTGCGCCCGCCTACGGCTCTTCCGAAATTCGACTGGGGGCCGCACCGAACCACAGCATCAACATCAGCACCAAAGTGGGTGAGATTCATCAACACGGTCAAAGCCATTTTGATTTCAGCGCTGAAGCTGTAACACAAAGCCTCAAACGAAGCCAACAACGACTTAAGCGCGAGCATCTTGACCTGGTGTACCTGCATGCGCCAAACAACGATCTTGACATTCTGAAGCACACCGAAGCTTGGACCACTCTGCTTGACGCCCAGCACGCTGGAATCATCAAACAGGTTGGACTGTCCGGAAAATCAACTGCGGCGGCCAAGTGGGCGTTCGACCATCATGCGGACGCGCTGATGGTGCCGTGGAACCGTCAAGATCAATCGCACGCAGAGATCTTGGACGAAGCTGCGGCACGGTCCATCAAGATCTTTGTCAAGAAGGGATTGAACTCTGGCCAGTTGCCCGCCGCAGCATCACTGCAGTGGATGCTGGAGGATCCCAGAATTCACGCCGTGGTGGTCGGTTCTTTAAATCCCGAGCACATGCACCAAAATCTCAATGTGGCCAAGTCCACCCGGCCCAACCAATGCTGAATCCAAACAGACGAATCAGGATTTTGGCTTCACAGGGATGATCAAAATCTGATCAAGGTTCAACTTTGTGCGGTCTTCACCGATGGTCTCTTTGTTGCGCTGGTACAGCACCTCAACCCAATCCTCGCGCTGGACTCCCCAGAATTCGCCAACAATGTAAGCCAGCGAATCCCCAGATTTCACGGTGTAGTACTTCTCACCCGATCGGAGCGGAGGCCGTTTCACGGGCTTGGGCTCTGGCTTTGGGCCCCGTTTGGGCGGCAGCTTGATGACCGTCCCAACCTGCAGGTTGCCGGGGTCAAGATCAGGGTTCAAGCTGGCAATTTCCGCAGCTCGAGCCTCATCGCCCAAAAGCAAACGGGCAATTTTCGTGTAGTTGTCGTTGGGCGCAATTCGGTATTCATTGGCGGCCAAGTTTGGGTCAACCGGCTTGGATCGGGGCTGGTTCTTCCTTGGCATTTTCAACATCTGGCCAATCTGCAACTTGGTGGGATCAACCCCAGGATTCAGTGCAATGATTTCATCGTGCCGACCGGACTCACCAAACCAATCCTCGGCAATGGTGATGATGACATCACCATCTTGGACCGTGTATACCTCGGTCGAGGCAACTGGCTTGGGCTTCGGCGCAGGATTGGTCGCGGGCTTTGGCTCCGGCTGAGGCGAGGAGGCTGGTTCTGGAGCAGTCTTTTCGCCGCCGTCCGCTGAGGGAGCAGGCGCCTTGGGATCCGACCCGTCTGCATTGGAGAGGTTTGGATCACTGGGCGGGACTGGGTCTGGTTTGAGACCTACCTCTGGTTCTGGCGATGCCGATGGGACTGCTGGTGAAGCGCTCCCACCGAGCTTGCCACCACGTTCTTCTGTCGACAAAGGATTTTCAGATGCGGGGCGGTCCTGATCCAACTTCGAGCCGGTTTCTTTCGGCGCCTTCGCAGCCAAGTTGTCGGGGCTTCGGTCCAATTGGAAATCTTCCTGGGCCCCAGACCCGAAGGAGAAGCGCCCTTCTTGGCCGTCCCCCGCCTGAGAGGATCGAGGTGGATCTTTAATGACGTAGTACCCCACCACTCCGGCCACCAGCACGGTGATCACGATGGGAGCAAAGCTGTTGTTGGATCGATTCTTTCTGGCCATCCCAGAACCTCCTGCAGATGAACGAAGCATACCCCCCCATCGACGGGAGATATTGCCAAACCGCAGGACTGGGACGAAGCGTGGAAAATTCTCAGGCTGAAACCGGTTCTGAAGCACCGGATGAGGCTGAATTTCCCGGTTTTCCGTGCTGCGTCCACGTCAGAGGAGCCGCGATAGCAATCGAGGAGTACGTACCCACGATGAGACCCGCGAGCAAAGTGAAGCAGAAGGCACGCATGCCAGACCCACCTTCCAAGAACAAGATCAGGACAGAGAACAAGGTGGTTCCCGACGTCAGCAAGGTCCGGCTCAGAGTCTGGTTGATGGAGGCATTGATGATCTTTGGCGTGGCCATTCGGCGTCGGCCCCGATTTTCCCGAATTCGGTCGAGGATCACGATGGTGTCATTCAATGAATACCCAATGATGGTCAACAAGCCGGCCACGACACCAAGGTCAATGCGATACGGACCAAGAAGACCGCCGTCGCCACTCGCCAAGACTCCAGTGACCGCAAGCGCCCCCAAAGTGAGGGAGACGTCGTGCACCAAGGCCAAGACCGCACCAAAGGAGTAACGCAGGGAGCCAAAGCGAATCCAGATGTAAACCAAGATGCCAAGGAACGAGAAGAAGACCGCCACGTACGCGTTGGCCTTCAAAGTGGCAGCAATTGAACTGGAGAACGATGCCACTTCGGACAAGCTGGGTGGCTGTCGCAGGGCTTGGCCGATCAAGTCCCATTCCACATCCGCCATATCGCGCTGCCACAGCTCGGGGTCAACTTCGTTGTAGTTGCGGAATTCATCACGCACCAGAACGGCCGCCGAGCTCCAGCCCTCCGGGCCACCTTCGATGCCAATGACACGAATTTGTCGGCTGCTCGCCTCGCGGAAATCCGGCTGGGATCGCATGCGTGCCACGCGACGCTCAATGTCATCGGCGGTCAACGCTGGTGACAGATCTTCCAGAAGCACCGCTGCACCTCCGAGCATATCGGTGGTGCGGTCGCGAATTTCTGCACGGCCCAAAACACCACAAATAGGTCGAAAATGACCCCCAAAGGGTCTAAAACGCACCAAAA
>PAHO01000013.1 GCA_002705085.1 Phycisphaerae bacterium
CGCTATCCCGAGGCCTTCCTCAAGGGCGTACCGGAAGAGACCATGGGGATCCAAGACGGCGACATGGAAAGAATGCAGGCCCCGCTCGACTTCCTAGGCATCAATCTTTATACGCGATCCCTCGTCGAAGAGGATTTAAAGGATGCATACGGAATCGGAGCGAAACCCGTGGAGCCCCAAGGTGACAGAGCGGGCCCGCGAACGGATTTCGGCTGGGAGGTTTGGCCCAGCGCCCTCCGGGACATGGTTCTGCGCATCACCCGGGACTATGACCGACCCGTCATCGAAATCACGGAGAACGGGTGTTCCTACGGCGATGGCCCTGGCGCCAGCGGTCGGATTCCGGACACGCGAAGAATCGAATTTCACCGGGGCTTCCTGCAAGCGCTTCACCAAGCCATCGAGGACGGCGCCGATGTCCGGAGTTACCACGCCTGGAGCCTGCTCGACAATTTTGAATGGGCCGAGGGGTACTCTCAACGCTTTGGGCTCACCTGGGTGGATTTTGAGACCGGCGAGCGCACCCTCAAGGACTCCGGGCTCTGGTACGGCCAAGTCGCCCAAGAAAATGGCTTCGAAGCCCGATAGGCGGCCCTGAAACGCACGCGACCGATCAGCTTTCGGCCTGGGATGATGCTTCGGAATCAGGCCGGATTCTGATAGTCTGAAGCCCTTGGGATCCCGAGCGGGGAGCCCTCACCCCGAGGAGTCATCGAACCATGGCCGAGACCAAGAAATCTTTCTGTCGCTTCTGCCACGTCTTCTGTGGAGTCGAAGTCGAAATCGAAGACGGTCACGTCCAAGCGGTGCGCGGCGACCGGGACAACGAGGTCACCCAGGGCTACACCTGCCAAAAGGGACGCGCTGAACCCGAACGCATCCATCACCCCGATCGCGTCCTCGCACCGAGGAAGCGCGAGGGCGACCAATGGCAAGACCTGAAACTCCAGCCCGCACTCGACGAAGTGGCCGAAAGACTCGGCGACATCATCGCTCGGCACGGACCCGATTCGGTCGCGGTCTATACGGGATGTGGTGGACACCGCACCTCCGCCGGAGGGCCCTGGTTCGTTCGACGATGGCTTCAAGCCCTCGGTTCGAGCAAGATGTACACATCCTATACGATTGATTCGCCCAGCCTCACCATCGCGGGCAATCGCTTTTTTGGGGGACCCGTTCCCGCCAATGTCCTGGATGTTGAAAGAGCCGAGTGCGCGCTCTTTGTCGGCACCAACCCGGCTGCGTCTCACCAACTCAACATGCCTCAATCCAGCCCGTCGGCCCGCATCAAGCAGGCGCGCAAAAACGGCATGAAGGTCATCGTGATCGACCCACGCAGGTCCGACGTGGCCCGCATGGCGGACATCCACCTCCAGGTGAAGGCCGGCGAGGACGCGACTCTGCTGGCCGCCATGGTGAAAGTGATTCTCGACAGAGGACTCGAGGATCGCGAATACATCGAGGAATTTGTCAGCGGCGTCGAGGCGCTCCATGAAGCCGTGGCTCCCTTCGATTTGGAGTATGCGGCTCGGCGAACCGGTGTCCCCGCTGATTTAATTGCAGCGGCGGCCGAAACTTTTGCCACAGCAAAATCAGGGGGCGGCGTAAGCGGCACAGGAATGCACATGGCCCCCCATCACAATCTGGCGACCCAATTGGTGATGACCCTGAACGGCCTGTGTGGCCGAGTGGATCGGCCAGGGGGCATGGTGCGCACTGAGGGCGCCCTTTCGAGACCGATCACCCCAGATATGGAAGCCGGACGCTTGCCCACACCGCCCACCTCCCGGATCCGGGACGTCTCGGGCATCAACGGCATCTTCGGAAGCTACTTCGAACTACCGACCAACACCCTGGCGGACGAGATCCTCACGCCTGGAGAGGGTCAAATTCGAGCACTGATCGTGAATGGCGGCAATCCCGCCTTGGTCCTCGCGGAAGCCGAGTCCGCGGTTCGCGCGCTCAAAGACCTTGAACTCTTGGTGGTGCTCGACCTCTTTCCTTCGGCCACTGCCGAATATGCGGACTATGTCTTTGGCGTCCGACACCCCTTCGAACGGGCGGACGTTTCAAAACTGATGGATGCCACCTATCCATTTCCCTTTGCCCACTATACGGCTCCGCTCATCGACGGGCCCCAAGAAACCATTGAGGAATGGCAGGTCTTTTGGGAGTTGGCCATGCGACTCGGCCTGCCGCTGCGTGTGGGCTCTCTTCATGCATCAGACGGCTGCCCCCGTTCGGACGAACTCCTCGATGCGATGTACAAGCACGCCCGCTACCCGCTTTCCGAAATGCGGAAGCACCCGAGCGGCGTTGCTTTCGCGGAACGCCACATGGCTGCAGGAGGAGTCATCCCTAACCTGATCGCTCACGAAGACAAGAAAATGGCGGCCGGTCATCCCGAGGTCCTCGCCGAACTCCGGGAAGTGCGTGCCGAACCGATCGCTCAAGGCGGAGGCTATTCAAGCGACGACGACTATGCTTTCCGTCTGATCACGTATCGAATGAAAGAGGTCTACTGCACCCAAGGCCACAATCTGCCGTCCCTCTCTGCCAAACGCCCCTACAACCCAGTCCTCATGAACCCGAAGAGCCTGGAATCACTCGGACTCGAGACGGGCGACCACGTCTGGCTTGAAAACAAACAGGGGCGCGTTGAGGGAATCGTCGAAATGAGTGATGACGTGGGCCCCGAGACCATTGCCTGCGCGTTTGGCTGGGGGAACGAGAACGATTCAAGCCCCGTCAGCCAAAAAGGCACCAACGTTCAGCATCTCATTTCAGACGACGAAGGCTATGACCCGGTGACGGGGCTTGCCCGACAGAGTGCAATTCCGGTCAACATCCGACCCATCGAAAGCCACTGACCGCTCGAAAAGGAGATCCTATGCCCGGCCCCCTCGACGGGATCCGCGTCATCGAGTTGACCTCGATGATCACCGGCCCCCTCGCTGCCATGATGCTTGCCGACCAAGGCGCGGAGGTCATCAAAATCGAGACGCCGGGAATCGGTGACATTATGCGTTACCTCGGGTCTCAGCGGGGCGGAATCACTTCGCTCTTCGCTTCCTGTAATCGCAGCAAGCAGTCGGTTGTCGTAAACCTGAAAGAGCCGGAGGGGCTTGAACTCGTCAAGTCTCTGGCAAAAGATGCGGATGTATTTCTCCAGAACTTCCGCCACGGTGTAATCGACCGACTGGGGCTTGGCGCCGACGTACTGCGCAAGGAGAACCCGAATCTCATTTATGTCTCCCTGAATGCGTTCGGCGAATCGGGGCCCTTTGTGCAACGCCCTGCCTATGATCACATTTTGCAAGGCATGATCGGCGCGCCCTACGTACAGGCCACCGGCGAAAATGCGAAGCCGGAATTCATGCGACAAACCTGGTGCGACAAGTCCACAGCGCTCACCGCGGCCCAGGCCATCACGGCGGCCCTCTTCGCCCGCGAAAGAGGTGCGGGGGGTGAACACATTCGCCTCTCGATGCTCGACGCGAGCCTGTCCTTCCTTTGGCCGGACGGTCATGTCAACACCATGCTGCTTGAAGAAGATGCATTGAAATTGCCGGGAATCGCGACCACCTACCAGCCTACAAGAACCGCGGATGGCTACGTGACCATCGCCGCGGTCACCGAGCAACAGATGACCAGCCTCTTGGTGGCGATCGGCAAAGAAGACATGCTTGTGGACCCGCGCTTTGCGACCAACGAGGCGCGACTTCAAAACCTTGAGGACTTCCGAGCCGCTTTGGGTGCCGACCTACCCGAGTGGGAAACGGACGCCATCATTGAACAGCTCGCGCAGCACGATGTGCCCTGCGGACCCATCCTCCACCCAGAAGAAGTGCCCCACCACCCTCAAATCATCGCCAACGAGACCCTGATCGAAAGCGACCACCCCGCCATGGGTCGTATTCGCGAACCGCGACCGCCGGCCCGCTTCGAACAGACGACCGCAGAAATCCAGCGCCCGGCACCCACATTGGGGGAGCACACAGACGCCGTCCTTCAAGCTTTAGGTAAGAGCGCTGAGGAGATCGAAAAGCTGCGGGCTGCCGGCGCGATTGGATAATCGAACACCCGCGCTCAGGGGCTCGGGGCGGGACTCGGGTGGGAACCGAACAGCCTTCGGTAGGCGACGCCTTGGACCAAAACCCACCACGGCAGGATCCAGATCAAACCGATCCCTAATGTAAAAAGGGTCCCGACGAGAAAGACAAGCACGGTCGCGATCCCCAAGCCAAAATACCGAAACCACACTGTCGAAACGGTTTTCCGGGATCGCTCAAGGGATTCCCAAATACCGAGCTGCCGATCGACCCACAGCGGAATGGCCATTCCGTACGCGACCACGAGGTATATACCCGGCAGAATCAGCAGAAGCAGGCCGATAAACACGAAAACCGCGAGCAGAGCCTGGAGTCCATAGAGACTGAACATCCGGGAATATGGAACGAAGACATCCCCCCACCCGGCGGCCGGATCCCGGCGTGCCCGCCGAATGCCGTAGAGGATGAGGCCGGCAAATAATGGGGCGACGATGAGATTGGAGATCTGGTTGATCAGGGTGGTGGCCAACCAATCGTCCGACCCAAAGTCGATATAGGACTGCCCGCCTGTCACATCGAAAGACAAGCTGGTGGATTGACTGCCTCCAATATCGAGGCCGCCTGCCAAGGAAAGAGCCAAATTAACGACCAAGCTGGCCACCATCAACAGGCAAAAGCCCAGGAAGATGATCGACTTCGACCCCTTCGTCAGCCCCCAAGCCTCCGCCATGATTTCCCCGATGGCGAAGCGCTCCGTCGGCTCCGACGTCGAGCCCTCAGAATTCGAGAAGATCTCACCCTCGGTCATCTGTCACCCCGCCCTCACTGGAAATCCTAGAGATCTGGAAAGTAGCTCCCGTGAAAGCCGAAGGGCACGCGCTGAGGCAAATGAATCAGGGCCACCGGATCCTCACCCCAACGCTGCGCATCCACGATGGCCAAAGCCGACTGGTTTTGATTTTCATCGTAGAGATAAGATAGGACCCAGCCCTCATCCGAGTCGGGGTCCGATCCCGGTGCAGCGGCGAAAACAGGCTCCCCGGCACTGATCCCGGGCCCATAGGCCTGAATGCCCGATCGCCCAGTCTCCATATCGAATTTGAGATGGCCCTGGAAGGCCGGGTCTCCGTCTCCGCCGGCCCCAAAGAGCAGCGTATAGCCGTAACGATTCTTCAAACCGATTCGGGCGTCCGCCACTCTGGGAAAGTCCATCCCGCGCTCATCGAGGGTCTCTTCTTTCACGTTGCCCGAGACCATGTCGAAGGTGAAGCGATGAAGCGTTTGGACCCCGTCGCCTGAAGCCATATCGGAGGTCCCCCGCCAAACTTCGCTGATGCGACAAACATCAAAGATGACTTCGTTTCCTTCTTCCCACGCATTCAGCGTGTGAAAGACGTAGCAGGGTTCGACCTCAAACCACTTGACGTCTTCATTCTTTCCCGCCCGGGGCATGATGCCGATGCGGGCCGGGTAGTCATCGTCCCACAGGAAGGGCATGGTGCCTTGAAGCGCCAGTTCAAGATTAAAAACCACCGGCAAATCCATGAAGATCGAGTGATTCCGAGTAATCTGAAAATCGTGCATCATGGTCGGCCCGCCGACCGTGATTTCCTCGGTCTGCACAAGCTTGCCCTGGGCATCCACTCGATGATAAAGAAGATAGGGCGGCAGCTGACCATAGGAATAGAAGATCAGTTCTCCGGTTTCGGGACAAATCTTCGGGTGCGCCGTCATGGCTTTGTCGAGCTTGCCCTCAAAGTCATGCGCGCCGACGGTCTCCAGTTCAGGCGTCAATTCGTAGGGAAAGGCGCCCTCCTCCAAGGCGAGGATGCGGCCGCCTTGGCGAATCACGTGGGTGTTCGCGGCAGAAACCGTGTAGTCGATGGTTCCGGTCTCGGAGATTCGCTGCTTGTCCGGATCGTCCAGGAGCGGCGTCTTCACATATCGGTTTCGATACCAGGAGGCCCCTCCGTTCTCCAGCCGGACGCCGTGAACCATCCCGTTGCCGAGAAACCAGTGCAATGACTCTCCGGTCCGGGGATTCGCACCGTTCCGGATATACGTGCCGCAGAGCTCCGGCGGAATCGATCCCTCGACTTTGAGGTCGGTCACCGTGAGTTCATCTTTCACCGGGGCGAAATTTCCCCGAAGATGGAAGGGCTTCTCATTTTCAACGATCGATTCGGCCATTTATTGATTCCTCCTGTGCGCCTCATTTTAGACCGCTCCAAGGGGGGGATTCAGCCCGAATTGGCTGTCTGAGTGGATCCGACACAAGACAGGCAGAAAAGACGATCTCAAACCTACCCGCATCTCGCTTCCGCAAGAATTGGCACAGTCTGGGCCCTTCGGCGGATCGCGCTTGCCCCAGAGCCCCCTACCCCGCACCCTTGAGGGAATGGCATAGAGGGGAAAAACATCATGGCCGAGCTCACCATCGACAAGCAGTTCTTCCAAAGTCGGGATGAAGTGATGGCTGATCTTCAGAAAACCGGTTTCTGGCCCACGACGTATGTCTCGAATCGCTCCCCGGAGTTGCCCCTTCACTATCACGACCATGACATCATCGGTTACGTGATCGAAGGCGAAACCTATCTACTCGACGAGAACAAGCAGCGCCTCTCGGTCTCCGCGGGAGACCGGATGGTGATTCCGAAAGGCGCCTGGCACGCAGAGGGGGAAGTCCTCGATCGCGTTCTTTATATCGTCAGCTTTCGAGACCCGGTGCCCTTTGCCGAGGGCATCATGCCGCGAGAGCCCCAAGGCCCCTTTCCCCGTCTCGAAGAGTAATCGGCACTGGCGTCCAAATGAAACCGGAAGGCCGGGCCCAAACGCCCCAGCTAGGATTGACTCTCCCAAAACGGTTCAAGGACTGGCCGGACCTGCATCGCCTCGGGAATGAGATCCCTTCCGAGCCGGCGATCAATTTCTTCGTGCAGGTGATAGATTCGCCGTTCCTGATAATTGAGCGGGATAGACGCCAAGGCGCCTGAAGCGACGGAGCGATGCATCGATCCCAAGTTTTGAAAATCTTCACCCATGACTTGATCGAAGACCCCCACATAGGCTTCCCAAGCGGCCTGCTCTTCGGGTACGTCGGTGGGAAGGCCGTAAAAAGTCCATTCGACCTCCGTTTCGGCAATCCCCATTGGCCAGAATTGGATAAAGGGAAATCCCACCGTATCGAGGGGCGTGATCAGATTGGGGAACACACTGTAGGCCGGATTGGTTTCCGCGAATAAAGCGTGCAGGCCAGGCAGTTCGCGGATTCCAGAAGCCACTTGCCTCTGTCGCTCCACAACACGATCCCATTTCGGTGTGACCATCCGAGAATGTCCGTTGCGGAAAAGTCCCATCGCGGCGCCGCGATGATCGAGAAGCTTCGAAACCGTGGACGTGTGAATGGTCTTGACGTGGTACGTCTCAAGAAAGGCATCCGCCACGATCTTCCAATTCGCCGGGACGCGCTCGCGACGGCTGGCCATCGCCCGAAGGGATTCGCCGTGCAGCGGAGCCCACTCCTCCGCGATGGGCCCCAGCCAACTCAACAGCGGCTCCGCGTCTAGATCTTCGTTGACGAAGACCCAACCCCCATAGGTTTCGAGCCGAACCGGACGCAGGCCGCGGGACCCGCGATCCAGATCACGGAAATCACGCTCATCCGGAACCGACAAAAGTTCACCGTCGAGGCCGTACGTCCAACTGTGGTATTGGCACCGAAGCCGTTTGGCCAAACCACACGCTTCCCGGACCACGGGTGCACCTCGGTGCTGGCAGGTATTGAAGAATCCCCGTAATTCACCGTCTAGGTCTCGGCAGATGAGAAGAGGCGAACCACCTCGATCGGCGGTCCGATAGCGCCCGGGTTCGGACCAATCCTCCTCGCGTCCGACGAGCAGCCAGGATTGTTGCCAGATCTTTTCTTCGAGAGCGAAAAACTCGCCCGAGATGTAACGCTCCGTCGGAATTTCCGGCAGCGCAGGGAAATCGTCCGGAGGGCCGGTGCGCTCAAATTCGAAGCGCATCTGATGGCGAATTTTCTCCGCCCATTCATCTTGACCCACGGGAGAACTCTCTTTCAATTTTGACGATGTGATCCATGGGGGATCAGCGCGGAAATGCCTCTGCGACGCCTCCGTCCACGGGTAATACGGCACCGGTCGTCGGCGTCTGGCTGCTGGCAAAGAAGAGCACAGCCCGGCCTACGTGAGCCGGCGTAACGGCGACTTTCAGAAGGCTTCGTTCTCGATAGAAGGCTCGCAGCCCATCCGGATCCAAGCCCCGGGACCGCATGCGGTCGGGCCCCACTTCATCCCAAAGGCCGCTCGACACCTCGTCGTCTCCAAAAACAGCGTCTGCATTGATCGAGTTCACCCGAACACCGATTGGAGCCAGCTCAAGCGCCGCCACCTTGGCGATCTGCGCGGCGCCGGCCTTACTCGCCGAATAGGCACCGAAGCCGGCACCCGGTGCGAAAACGTTCTTGCTGGCCTGAACGACCACATTGCCCCCGGTCCCCTGTCGCTCGAAGATTTGGGCGGCTGCACGGATCACCAACATCGTACCGGTCAAGTTAACATCGACGACCCGCCGAAAAGCTTCGGCGTCCATCTCGGACAAAGGCGACACGTGCGCGATGCCCGCGTTGGGAACGAGCAAATCCAGACCGCCAAAGCGCTGGACGCAGGATCCGAATGCGGCCTCAACACTCGCTTCATCGGTCACATCCATTACGACGGCATGGAGACGACCCGCCCCGTGCTTGGCCTCGAGACGCTCGCGGACAACCTCAAGCCGATCGCCATCTCGATCAGTGATTACGAGATGGGCTCCCGCGGACAATAATTCCTCGGCAATCCCGCAACCGATGGCCCCCCCGGCGCCGGTCACCAATGCAATCTGACCCGCCAGCAGAGGCGGTGTTTTCTTTCCCAGTTTCGCCTGCTCGAGCGACCAGTACTCCATCTCGAAGAGTTCGCCCGGCGGCAGACCTTCGTATTTTCCGACCGCCTGAGCGAGCGCCTTCGCCCGCAGGGTCTGTTCGGCGAGATCACCCGCGACCGCCGCCGCCTTCGCGTCCGGGCCAAACGCCAAAACGCCGACCCCCTCGACCACGACCACCCGGGGATGCGGATCGAGCATCACCAAATCACCGGTCAGGCGATTTTCATTCTCTTCAAAATAAGACCGGTAGCGCTCGGCATAGGGCCCCACCGCTTGTCGCACCGCCTCAGGGCTCTCGGCCTCCTCGGCCCTCACGAAAAGATAGGGCGCTTTGGTCCGGATCACGTGGTCGGGCGTGAGCGGGCCCGTTTCCGAAATCAAAGCCGGTGCATCGGGGTGACGCGAAAAAGCGATGAGATCGGGATCATCC
>PAHO01000014.1 GCA_002705085.1 Phycisphaerae bacterium
GGCGACGGCCATGGCTTCGTACATCTCCATCTGGAATCCGATGTTGGCCTCTTTGGTCAAGACACCCAAGATCAAACCCAACGCAGCGAGGACTGCACGAAGAATGGCCCACCAACGCAACTGTGCGACCGCGCGACGGCTGGCCGTGAAAGCATCAGGCTGGATCGTTTGGATCAAGCCAAAAACCCCACAGCACAGGCCAGTGATGGCGTGGAGCAAAATCAACGACCCCGTGACACGCGGCGGCGGCTGGAGATCATTGGGGTTGAGGTTGGACTCGAGGGTCATGAGGGGTCCCCTTAGAACTGATCCAAGAAGCGGGCGTCGTTTTCATACATCCAGCGGATGTCCGCAATGCCGTAACGGCGCATCGCAATCCGTTCGACCCCAAGGCCAAAAGCAAATCCGGTGTAGCGTTCGGGGTCGATGGCTACGGCTTCAAGCACGGCGGGATCCACCATGCCACACCCACCGATTTCCATCCACTGCGTCTTGCCTTTGACCGTGATCTTCATGTCCACCTCGGCCGAAGGTTCGGTGAACGGAAAGAAGGAGGGACGCATACGGGCTTCGGCTTCCGGACCGAACATCGCCCGAGCGAATTGCATCAGGGAAGTCTTGAGATCCACCATGGAAACGCCCTCATCAATACAGAGACCTTCGACTTGATGGAACATCGAATAATGCGTGGCGTCGTGGGTATCTGGCCGGTACACCCGACCCGCAGCAACGATGCGCAGCGGCGGCTTGTGGGCCTCCATGGTTCGAATCTGCACCGTTGAAGTCTGGGTTCGGAGCAAACGGGTGACGTCGTCCTCGCTCCCCCCCATGTAGAAATTGTCGACCGGATCGCGAGCGGGGTGATCGGCCGGGATATTCAGGGCATTGAAATTGTGCCACTCATCCTCGACCTCAGGACCATGGGCCACTTCAAAGCCCATTCGACCAAAGACATCCAGAATGGCATCCACGGTGGTGGAGATAGGATGGCGCCGTCCACGAGCCGGAGGAAGGCCTGGCTCGGTGGGATCCAAGAGGGCAGATGGTGAGCTTGCTTGTTCAAGGCTGGCTTTGCGCTCCTGAAAGGCGCCCTCAAGACGCTGCTTGACTTCATTGGCTCGCTGGCCAGCCAAGGGCTTTTGTTCCTTGGGGACATCTTTCATCATCCCCATAACGCTCTTGAGCGCGCCCTTGGACCCCAGATGCTCCACCCGCCAAGCTTCAAGGCCCGCGGCATCATGGATGGCCGACAACGAGGCCAAGGCTGAAGATTCAAGATCTGCAAGCGCTTCAATCATGTTGCTCAGTGTATCTGAACGGCACAGAGGTTCGATGGATCGAATCAAAGCCGAAAAAAAGTTCGCCCCGCACACTGCGGGGCGAACTTGATTGACTTGGATATCAGACCGAGTGATCAGTCTTCTGAGGCCGCATCGTCGGCGGCGTCATCAGCAGCGGATTCCTCAGGAGCCGAAGATTCTTCGGAAGCTTCCACTTCTTCAGCCGGAGCGTCTTCGGCAGGAGCTTCGGATGCTTCTTCTTCAGCCACCGCCGCCCCGCCCCAGCCGGCAGCGAGTTTGGCGGCAAACTCAGCCCGCTTGGAGGCCTTGGATCGGCGAGGGCTTTCGCTGCCGCCAATCTGGGGGCCATCTTCGCGGCCAACGAGTTGCAAGATCACCACGTCAGCGGCATCACCCAGCCGTCGCTCACCGGTCCGGACGATCCGGGTGTAGCCACCTTCTCGTCCTTCGAACATGGGGGCGACCACACTCATGATGTGCTCGACCAGACGGGGCGCTTTGACCACTTCGCCTTGATCATCGAACTGGATGTCTTCGGCCCGAGGCAAGTTGAACCAAGGGTTCGAAAGCTTGCGGGATTCGGGGACGTTCTCATCCGCAACCCACACGTGGATCCAACGGTCGCGGCCAAACTTGGCCTCAAGTTGGCGGCGGGCATGCAAGCTGCCTTGTCGGGCCGTGGTGATGATCCGCTCCACGAATGGTTGCACCGCCTTGGCCTTGGGCATGGTGGTGCGAATTTCACCGTGCTCAAAAAGGCCAGCGGCGAGGTTTCGCAGAAGGGCGCGGCGGTGTTCGCTTTTGCGTCCGAGGGTGTAACCGTAGATGCGATGTCGCATAAGAAAGCTCCAGTCAAAAAGACGTTGCGGCTGGTGTCCCAGCCACAACGCGATAGGTCAGGAAAGAACGATCAGGCGTCGTCCTCCAGGTCGTCCGAAGAGAAGGACACAGCGCCTTCTTCATCGGCCGGCACATCATCGTCGTCGGTGGGCAGAACCAGACCAGTGGATGGGTACATCCCCAATTCCAGCCCCATTTCCTCAAGACGACGCTTCACTTCACGCAGGGAGGTGCGGCCGAAGGCACGCATGCCCAGAAGTTCTTCTTCGGTCAAAGACACAAGGTCTCGTGCGGTCTTGACGCCACCAGATTCCAGACAATTGCTGGCCCGAACGGAGAAGTCCATTTCACCAATGGTCAAATCCAATTTTCGGGTCAACTCATCGTCAACCGAGGCCGCGGCAACCGCCTCAGTGGAGACTTGCTCGCTGCCCAATTCTTCGTATTGCACGAATGGATTGAGGTGCTTGCGAAGGACTTTGGCCGATTCCACCAGAGCAATCTCGGGGGCCAAACTGGGCTTGGTCCACACATCAAGGACCAAACGCTCGTAGTTGGTGCGTTGGCCAAGACGGGTGTTTTCAACGCGATATCGAACCCGCTCAACCGGGCTGAAGGCAGCATCCACCGGGATATCCCCGATTTGCATGTCTTCTTCGGCGGTGTTGGCCCAAGTTTCAGAAGCAGGTCGGTAGCCACGACCACGCTCAACCACCATTTCCATGGTGAATTCGATTTCGTCGGTCAAGGTGGCCAAGAGATGGTCTTTGTTGACCACTTCCACGTTGGCGTCGGACTGGACAAGCTCCCCGGTCACATCACCGGGGCCGCTGACGCTGACCCGGATCGTGCGAGGCTCGTCGCCTTCCATCGCCAAGACAAGGCCCTTGACGTTCAGCACGATGTCAGAGACATCTTCCATCACCCCAGGCAGGGTGGTGAATTCGTGTTCGGCACCCTTTACCCGGATGCGCGTCACCGCGGCGCCTTCAACGCTGGACAACAAGATCCGGCGGAGTGAGTTCCCCACGGTGGTTCCGAAGCCGCGTTCAAACGGCTCCACAGAAAAACGGCAGAACGTTTCCGTTCGGCTGGAGGCCTCGGGGATGACCCGGGCCGGGAGTTCGAGTCCACGCCACTTGAGGTGCATGGTCACATCACTTTCTTTCGGCGTCCCAAAAAGGGTGGTGATTCTTCTCTGGGTTGCGGCCCCCCATCACGCCGAGGATGGGGCAACCTTCTTTCGCCAGAAAAGAGACGAATGGTTCAGGATCAGACGCGTCGTTGCTTGGGCGGACGACAACCGTTGTGAGGCACTGGGGTGTGGTCTTCAATGGCAATCACGCTGAGGCCATTGGCTTCAAAAGCGGTGATGGAAGATTCACGGCCAGCACCAGCGCCACGAACGTGCACTTCAATCTCACGCATACCCATACGGCGGGCCTTGGCGACACACTTCTCAACCGCACGCGAAGCGGCGAACGGGGTGGCCTTTCGAGCCCCTTTGAAGCCCACGGTTCCCGCGGAGTCCCAGCAAAGGGTTTCTCCGTTGGGATCGGTGATGGTGATGATGGTGTTGTTGAACGTGGCCTTCACGTGGCCAATGCCACGGGGAACGTTGCGACGGATGTTTTTCTTACTCATGGTCTATTCCTTCGCTGCTGACGGTTCCCACTGCACTCACTGGCGAGCCCGGGAACCTCACGAAATGGAGGAGAGAATCAAAAAGGAATCTCAACTCCGCTTTACTTACCGACGGCCTTCTTACCGGCAACCGTCTTCTTCTTACCCTTCCGGGTCCGTGCGTTGGTCTTGGAGGATTGTCCGCGGACGGGCAGACCCTTCTTGTGACGGTCACCACGCCAGCAGTTGATGTCACGTAGACGCTGGATGCTTTGAGCCACTTGGCGACGCAAGGCACCTTCGACCACCAGCTCATCATCGATCAGCGAAGCGATGTTGGTCACTTCGTCGTCGGTGAGTTCGTTCGCTCGACGGTCAGGGTCGACCCCGGTACGCGACAGGATGTCGGCGGCAACCTTGGGACCAATACCGTGGACGTACTGGAGGGAGAACAAAATCTTTTTGCGGTCGGGAATATCGACGCCAGCAATACGGGGCATGCTTCGGTGCCTTTCGATTAGCCCTGACGGGCCTTGAGACGGGGGTTTCGCTTGTTGATGAGGAATCGCTTGCCACGTCGAACGACGATCTGGCAATCCTTGGTTGAACGCTTGATGCTGCTGCGAACCTTCATGGTTTGCTCCGATGCCGCTTAGCGGCGGTAGGTAATGCGACCCTTGGTCATGTCGTACGGGCTGATCTCAACCGAGACCTTGTCGCCAGGAAGAATACGAATGAAGAACTTTCGCATCTTTCCGGAAACATAGGCCAGGAGTTCCTGACCGTTCTCGAGACGAACTTTGAATCGTGCATCAGGCAAGGCCTCCACGACTTCCGCTTCGAGTTCGATCTTTTCTTCCTTGGCCATTCAATCCTTTCGATCTGGAACGCCCCATCGTCACCGATACAAGGCGTTGGGTCAAGCCCGAAGGCACTCAGCCGCGTCCGGAACGGATGCGAGCTGCCCGCCCTCCCTCGCCGGAATCGAGGAATCCGGTCTGGTTTCTCATGAGCAGTGCGGCCTCGATGCGCTGGACGAGGTCCAGGCCCACACTGACAACGATCAGAAGCCCGGTTCCGCCAAGGAACTGGGAAACAAGCATGGGAACCCCCATTTGGGAGGCAACCACCGTAGGGATCAGGGCAATGATGGCCAAGAAGCCTGCCCCGACATACGTGATTCGCTCCACCACCGTCTCGAGATATTCCGCAGTGCGCGGGCCAGGACGGAGACCGGGGATAAAGGAACCATGGTCGCGAAGTTGTTCGCTCATCTCTTCGGGAGAGAAGACCACGGTGGTCCAAAAGTAGCTGAAGAAGTAAATCAAGCCGATTTGAATCAACACGTAGGGATACGAACCCATCTGCAAGTTCGCATTCAAGAACGTGAGGGCGGTCCGTGTCCACTCGGGCCAGCCGGGAGAAGCGGCGGCGTACTGAGCCAACGAACCAAGGGCGACGGTTGGGATGATCATCAAAGATGATGCAAAAATGATGGGCATCACACCCGCATGGTTGACCCGCAGTGGCAGGTAGTGTCGACCGCTGGCTGATGCCGCTGATCCGGCACGAGCATGACGAGCTTGTTGAATGGGCAACCGGCGCTGGGCCACCGTGATCAAAACCGCACCAGCGACCACGCTCACGAAAGACATCAGCAAGAAGGCCACGCCGACTGGACCAATGACCGAATCGTCTTGGGCCGACAGGCTGAATTTGCTGATGACCCAGAAGATGGCATCAGGCATTCGAGAAATGATGCCGGCGGTCAAGATCAGCGAGACACCGTTTCCGATGCCGTACTTGTCGATCTGCTCACCAAGCCACATCAAGAACACACTGCCCGCGGTGATGCCAGTAAGTCCGGCCACCATAAAGAAGAACCGACCGGTGGGATCGGACTCCAAAATCGGGTCGACCATGCCCTGGCCGCGGATGTAGTTCAGCCACATGAAGCCCTGAACCATGCACATGCCCACACCGGCGTATCGGGTCCATTCTTGTAGCTTTTGGGCCCCCGATGGATCCTTCTTCATTTCCTTGAAGGAAGGAATCATCGACTGCAAGAGCTGGAAGACAATCGAGGCGGTGATGTAGGGCATGATGCCCAAGCCAAAGATGGTGGATTGGCCGAAGTCGCCGCCAGAGAAGACCGAGGCGTACTCAAGAATCCGGCCAAAGCCACTCGCGGAGGCCTCCGAAGCTTTGGTTGCGGCGTCAACAAGCATCTCCTGATCCACGCCGGGAAGCGGGATGAAGAAGCCGATCCGATACAGCACCAAAGCACCGAGGGTGAACATCACCCGGGTGCGAAGGTCGCTGATTCGGAACACATTGACAACAGCTTGCAGCATGCGAATCTCTCTTAGCCTTCCGAGGACTTGGCTTCAGCCTTCTTGGCGGCCGCTGCAGCGCGGGTCCACTTGACCTTGGCGTTGGAGACACAAGTACCGCCAGCTGCTTCGATCTTGGATTTGGCCGAAGCCGAGAACATCTGGGCGGTTACCGAGAGTTTCTTGTTGATCTCGCCTTGACCCAAAATCTTGACGGGCTTCTTGGCCGAACGGATGAGGCCCTTCTCGGCCAACACTTCAGCGTTGACTTCGGCGCCATCTTCAAACCGAGAACACAGCACGTGCACATTGACGACTTGGTAGTCGGTGCGGAAGGCAGCATTGGTAAAGCCACGCTTGGGCAAGCGACGCACGAGGGGCATTTGCCCACCTTCGAAGTAAACCTTGTCACCGTGACCTGCACGGGAACCAGCACCCTTGTGGCCTCGACCACTGGTTTTTCCCAAACCGCTGGCACGACCTCGACCCACACGCTTTCGCTTCTTGTGAGCACCGACCTTCTCGGTAATTTCATGAATCATCATGGCAAAGATCCTTCACTCGTCCTCAGGACGCGGTGGCCTCATTGGCCGCAGCCTCAGCGGGAGCTTCGGCGGTTTCAGCGTCGGCATCGCCTTCGGTGGAGACCGGAGCAGGCTTGTCCAACTTCTGTTGAATTTCGGTGTCAGAGTGACCGAGGGTTCGGCCACGGGCCGCTTCGATCTCTTCGCGGCTCTTGAGTTGCTCAAGGCCGTCGAACACCGCTTTGACGATGTTCAACGTGTTGGTGGAACCGTGACACTTGGTCATGCAGTCACGAATACCGAGCATTTCCAATGGGGCACGAACAGCAGCTCCCGCCACAACCCCAGTACCTGGAGATGCGGGCAGCAACAAAACCTTGCAAGCACCAAAGCGACCTTCCACGGCGTGGGGGATGGTCGAACCCGTCGTGGGGTACTTCCGCAACTTGCGCTTGGCTTCACGCTGGCTCTTTTCAATGGCTTGGGGAACCTGACCAGACTTCTGGTGGCCCAAACCAATGCTGCCCTGCCGGTCCCCCACCACGACCAAAGCCGCAAAGGAGAAACGACGGCCACCTTTGACAGTGGCGCTGGTGCGCATGATGGAGACCGTGGTGGACTCGATACCGGATTCGTCAAGACGTTCAGACATTGGCCGGTGCTCCGATCAGAACTGCAGGCCGCCCTCGCGGGCGCCTTCGGCAACGGCCTTCACACGGCCGTGGAACAGGAAGCCGCCACGGTCGAAGACCACAGCGGAGACGCCAGCTTCTTTGGCGCGGTCGGCAAGCCGACGGCCCACTTCAGAAGCGGCAGAGACGTTTCCACCAACTGCACGGTCGAGACCCTTCTCGACAGTAGAGGCGGCGGCGAGAGTACGCCCGGTGAGGTCGTCGACGACCTGGGCGTAGATGTGTTTGCTGCTGCGGAACACCGCGAGGCGAGGCCGAGCGGCGCTGCCGCGGATGCGACGCTGGAGACCGCGACGGCGACGGTCGCGACTGTGCTTTCGGAGCTTGATGCGATCCATGAGAAGCTTCCTTGGGCTCAGCCCATTGACTTGCCAACCTTGCGGATGACGAACTCGTCGACGTAACGGATGCCTTTGCCTTTGTAAGGCTCAGGCGGACGCTTGGAACGAACCACGGCGGCGAACTGCCCCACCTGCTCCTTGTCGGGGCCGGTGATGCTGACAAATTCGCCATCCACTTTGAACTCCACGCCTTCGGGGGCTTGAAGGTCAACGGGGTGGCAGTACCCAACATTCAAACGCAAAGTCTTGCCTTGGGCCTGGGCATTCCAACCCACCCCAATGACTTGCAATTTCTTTTCGTAGCCATCAACCACACCCTGAACCATGCATGCGATTCGAGCGCGAGTGGTGCCCCAAAGAGCCTTGTCACGACCCGAATCTCGACGATCTTCGGGGATAGAGCAGACCACTTGGTTGTCGGCCTCGGCGTAATTCACACTCACATCAGCGTGGTGCACGAACTCGAGTTTGCCCTTGGGCCCTTCCACCTTGACGGTGTTGGAGCCCGCGTCAACCGCAACTTTGACGTTGCCGGGGACGGGGACTGGTTTGGTTCCAATACGACTCATCGTGGGTTCCTCGACGTTCGGATTACTGGACGATGGCGACGAGCTCTCCACCGACCTTCTGCTCGCGGCAGATTCGATCAGAGAGCACACCACGACTGGTGGAGACGATGCAGATGCCCAGACCAGCCAAAGGACGTGGCAGATCAGAAGCACCGCGGTAAACGCGACGACCTGGACGGGAGACGCGATCGATACGGGTGATGATGGGCTCGCCACGGCTGCCGTAGCGGAGCGAGATGTCGATCAAGCCCTGGCGGCCATCTTCGACAACGTCGTAAGAATCGATGTAACCCTCGTCACGCAAGACGTCACAAACCCCGCGGTTGAGCTTGTTGTTCAAGCAGCGAACCTTGGGAGCACGGTTGCGGACCGCGTTGCGTACGCGGGTGAGGAGATCGGATGTGGTGTCTTGTTGGGACATATCAATAAGCTCCGGAGATCACCAACTGGCCTTGCGCATGCCAGGGATCATGCCCTTGAGGGCGAGTTCCCGGAGGACAATGCGGCTGACGCCAAACTTGCGATAGACCCCTCGAGCCCGACCGGTGATTTGACACCGACTTTGGCGACGGGAGGAGAACTTGGGAGGTTTGTTCATTCGGGCAAAGACGCGTTTGCTGGCCATGGGCATTCCTTTCCGGCGGGGCCGGATCAGCGGTTTCTTACTTCTTGCTGGATTCCGGCTTGGCGAAGGGGAAGCCGAGTTCACTGAGCACGAAATGGCTCAGCTCGGGGTTAGAACGGGCAAACACAATGTTGATGTGCATGCCGTGAATAAAGGACGATTTGGTCATGTCCACTTCTGGAAACACTGCCTGTTCGGTCAAGCCGAAGGAGTACGAACCAGACGCGTCAAAGGACTTGGGGGAAACCCCACGGAAGTCTTTGATACGGGGCATGGCGAGGTTCATGAGTCGATCCAAGAAGGACCACATGCGGTAACGACGCATGGTGACCATGAATGCGGAAGGTGCACCTTCACGAACCTTAAAGTTCGAGACGGACTTCTTGGCTTTGATCATGATGGGCTTTTGGCCGGAAATCACAGTCAAGGTGTCGGTGATGACTTCAGCGTGGTCTTGCTTGAGCTTTTGGTTCTCCAGCAAACGACCCACCCCGACGTTGACCACGGCTTTGACGATCCGTGGCTGGGACAGGGGATTGGCGAGGCCCTTCTCAGAAGCGAGTTTGGGGGCCACGTTCTCTTCGAACATCTGTTGCAGACGTGCGATTGGTGCGGCTTGGGTTGCGGTGGCTTCACTCATGGGGAGGATCCTCAGTCACGGGCCTTCTTGAGTTCGTGCAGCACCGAGCCATCGCGGGCGGCGAGACGGACTTTGCTGCCGTCGTCCCGAGACTCAAACCGGACGCGGCTGGGTTTGCCGTCGACCACGGGGCTGACATTTGAGATATGGATGGGCGCTTCAGCACGGATCGAGCCACCCTGAGGGTTCTGCTGCGAACGTGGAATACGCTTGTTCCGAACATTGACACCGGAGACCACAACACGGTCCTCATCGGGGAGGACGCGAATGACTTCACCGACAGAGCCCTTGGCGCTGCCAGCAGTCACGATCACGGTGTCACCCTTCACGATATGGCGTGGCATCAGACCACCTCCGAAGCGAGGGACACGATCTTCATGTAATCCTTGAAGCGAAGCTCCCGAGCCACGGCACCGAAGATCCGGGTGCCGACGGGGTTGCCATCTGCTTTCACGAGAACGCACGCATTCGAGTCGAAGCGGACGTATGAGCCATCATCACGACGCACGGGGTACTTGGAGCGGACCACAACTGCGGTGACCAAATCCCCGGACTTGACGTCAGAATTGGGAAGGCACTTCTTGACCGTGCACTTGATGCGATCGCCCACACCTGCAGTCTTGCGTGTTGAACGAGCGCGGGCGGTAGAGCCCCCGTACACACCAATCACCATGACCACACGAGCGCCTGAGTTGTCGGCCACTTCGAGCCGGGATTCATTTTGGATCATGGCATCAGGCCTTTCGCATCACGCGCACAAGCGCCCAGGTCTTGGTCTTGGAAATGGGGCGGCATTCGGCCACCTCAACGGTGTCACCCAAACGAGATTCGTTCTCCGCATCGTGGACCTGGAGGACGGTGCGTCGTCGAACGTACTTGCCGTACTTCGGGTGACGAACAGCCCACTGGACCACCACCTTGCGGGTCTTGTCACGAGCATCGCTTTCGACGATGCCGACCCGACGCGGGGACTTCTCGGGAATCAGAACAGTGTTTTGCTTACCCAATGATCAGCTCCTCACTCGGTCTCGGCCAGGGGACGGGCCCGACGGACAGTACGCTCGGTTTCGACGCGAGCGAGATCACGGCGTGTCTGCCGTACCACACTGGTGTCTTCAATTTTTGCGGTGGCCTTTTGGCTCCGCATTTCAAAAAGTTTGCGCCGGAGGCTGTCAGCCTCCAACTTCAATTGCTCGTCATCCAGACGTCGGATATCACTCATCAACATCTCATACGTCCTTTCTTACGGTTCCAACCGGCGACCGACGAAGCGGCAACGCACGGGCATCTTGGCGGCCATTCGAGCCATCGCTTGCTTGGCGAGACTCTCTTCGACACCTTTGAGTTCAAAAAGAATGGTGCCGGGCAGCACACGGGCGGCCCAGAAATCGGTCTCCGCTTTACCTTTACCCATCCGGGTTTCCAAAGGCTTCTTGGAGATTGGCTTGTCGGGGAAGATCCGAATGAAGATCTGACCTTGACGCTTCAAAAAGTGCTGGCAGGCAATACGGGCAGATTCGATCTGACGGGCGGAGACCCAGTGGGTGTCCAACGATTGCAGACCGAATTCTCCGAAGGCGACATAGTTGCCGCGGGTGGCGTTCCCGCGCATGACACCCCGCATTTGCTTGCGGAACTTCAGTCGCTTTGGCATACGTGGCATGGCTTTGCTCCTGTCCTATTCCGTTCGCTCAGCGACGGCCCCGGGCACGCGCCCGGCCACCGGCAGCACTTGACTCGATTTCATCCACGCCGTCTTCGAACATGCCCTTGTAGATCCACACCTTGATTCCGAGCACGCCGTACGTGGTACGGCAGTGGATCGAGGCGTAGTCAACATTGGCCTGCAAAGTGGACAACGGAATGGATCCCAAACGGGTGGCGAACACCCGAGACATTTCGGCACCACCGAGACGACCGGATACACGAATCCGGACCCCCTTGGCACCATTTTGCATGGCTCCCTCGCAACGCTGCTTCAGCAAGCGACGGTAATTCGCACGCTTCTTGAGCTGCTCGGAGATGGACTCAGCGAGCAACCATGCGTTGCAGTCAGGGTTGCGAATTTCGACAATCTTCACGGCGACTTTCCGACCAGTGATGGCCTGGAGATCACGCTGAAGCTTTTCGATTTCGACACCCTTTGGCCCAATGACCAAACCAGGACGGGCCGTCTTCAAGAGGACGGTCAGTTCCTCACGGGTGCGCTCGATCACGATGTCCGCAACCGCTGCAAAAGGAGGGGTCCGGTTCAGTCGTCGATCGAGGAACTTCCGAATCTTGTAGTCCTCAACCAAGAGCTCAGCAAAGAGCGCCTTGGGGGCGTACCAACGAGACTTGTGGGTCTCGGTGATGCCAACACGGAATCCGAAGGGATGGGTCTTCTGTCCCATGGATCAGGCCTCCTCAACCGGAACAGTGACCGGCTCGGCAAGCACGAGATGCAAATGACTCGTGCGCTTTTTAATGGGGTGGGCGCGACCGCGATCCTTGGGGTGGATGCGCTTCATGGTCGGGCCTTCGTCAACGCGGACCTCAAACACTTCCAAGCGGGATGAATCTGCATCCTGCTCTTCGGCGTTTGCCATCGCACTTTTGAGAACACTCTTGTAATACCACGCAGCACGCTGCGGGCTGAATTCGAGGGCCACAAGGGCCTCGGCGGCATTCATACCGCGAATCATGTCAGCCACCAAACGGGCTTTACGCGGCGCGATACGGGCATTTCGATGGGTCGCTCGGAAGCTCATAGTGGATCAACCTCTCAGCACGATCAACGTGCCTTCAGGCCCTCCTTCTTGTTGGTGTGGCCGCGGAACGTGCGGGTGTGTGCGAACTCGCCGAGTTTGTGCCCCACCATGTCTTCGGTGACGTAAACATCGATGAACGAACGGCCATTGTGCACCTGGAAGGTGCGACCAATGAATTCCGGCACAATCGTGCAGGCTCGCGCCCAAGTTTTGATGGGCTTGTTTTCGCCAGCAGTCTCCTGCTTCTCCACCTTGAGGTAGAGCTTGTAGTCGACATGTGGGCCTTTTTTCAGAGAACGACTCATGATGCTTGTACCTCAGACCTTCAACTGGCCGTAACGCTTGCTCTTTCGACGACGAAGGATCCGGGCATCGGTCCACTTGCCCTTGATCCGTGTACGGCCACCTTTGGACTTGGTGCCAGAACGGGAGACCGGTTCGCGGCCACCCTTGGAACGACCTTCACCCCCACCCAGTGGGTGAGCATCGTGGTCCATCGCAACACCACGAACCTTGGGGCGACGTCCGAGCCAACGAGACCGGCCGGCCTTACCAAGGACCACGTGCTGGTGATCAGAATTGCCGACTTCACCGATGGTGCCCCGGCACTCAACCGAGACCTGGCGAATTTCACCCGATGGCAAAACCAAGGTGGCCCAACGGCCTTCCCGGTTCGTCAATCGAGCGCCGGAACCAGCCGAGCGACAGAGTTTGCCCCCACGACGAGGTTCAAATTCGATGTTGTGCACCGTCATGCCCAGAGGAACAAACTTCAAAGGCATGGTGCAGCCAACCTCTGGTTCAATCGCTTCCATCGAACTGCGAACCACCATGTCAACCTTGAGATCCTTCGGAGCCAAGATGTATCGGCGGACGCCATCGGCGTACTCGATGAGGGCAATGTGGCAGGTGCGGTTGGGGTCGTATTCAATCGTCTTGACTACGGCATCAATGCCGTCCTTGCGACGATTGAAATCGATCTTGCGATAAAGGCGCTTGTGTCCGCCACCGCGACCACGACAGGTGATCACACCCTGGTGGTTGCGACCGCCAGTTTTGGGCAGGGCGGTGACAAGGCTCTTCTCTGGACGCCCGGTGTAGGTGACCTCTTCGTGGAGGTTCACCGACGCGTTGCGGCGGCCGTTGGTAACCGGTTTGTAGACGCGAATGGCCATGGGACTTCTCCGGCTCAGAAGAGCTCGATGGACTCCTCGGGATGAACGGTGACGATGGCCCGCTTCATCACACCCTGACGGAAGTGACCGTAGCGGTTGCGACGCATTTCGCCTTTTCTATTTTGCGTGGTGACGCGAAGTACACGCACGCCATAGATGGCTTCCACTGCGGCTTTGATGGCGGGCTTGTCGGCTTTGGGATCAACCTCAAACGCGTAAGCGTTTTGGGTCTCAATGGTCTTGGTGGCCTTTTCGGTCACCAGAGGACGACGAAGGACTTGTTCGTGTTGCATCACACAGCCTCCTTGGCGGTGCCGAGCGCGAGCTCAGAAGCACGACCGTCGAGGAATGCTTCGAGCGTGGCCTTGCTGATGACCACAAAGCGGTGGTTCAGCAATTCGAAGGCATTCATTTGGTCGATGCGAACGGTGTCGACCGAATCGCAGTTGCGGGCGGAGCGACGGGCGTTCTCTTCGCTTGGGGCCAAGGCCACCAAACAGGTTCGGTTGATGCCAACCGACTCCAGCATTTGCTTGAACTCAGCCGTCTTGGGGGCCGCAAAGTCAAGCGAATCGATCACTTTGACTTCGTTGTCCACCAACTTGGCCAGCAGGGCATTGCGGTTGGCCAACTGCCGCATCTTCTTGGGCATGGATTGGCGGAAATCTTCCCGCGTGCGGGTTTTGGCGAAGGCCACACCACCACCCTTGCGAATGACGGTACGGGCGGCACCCATACGGGCATTGCCAGAACCTTTTTGCTTGTAAATCTTGCGGGTGGAGCCTTCCACCATGCCACGGCTCTTGGTTCGAGCCGAGCCTTGGCGGGTGTTCGCGTGGAACATCACGAAGGCCTGCTTGAGCAGCGCTGGACGCACTTCCCCACCGAGGGAAGATTCATCCACGGGCATGGTGCCCACTTGCGTTCCGGATTGGTCGTAGATCGAGAGATCCATCATTGATTCCTTGCCTTGGCGAGCGATGTTGCTCGCGGTGCCTCGTTCTCCCAGGTCCGTTTGCCGCGGGCGGCGTGGTTGGGCAGAAGTTGACTTAGGTCCTTTGCTGACTTGTCGTGGTGGGGCGGTTCCGAGACCGGCCTACCTCACCGACCGGATCATCCGGCCTTGACGGCTGCCTGCTTTCTCCGGTTAAGACGAACGGCCTCACGCACGGTCACAATGCCGCGGTTGGGGCCAGGGACAGTGCCCTTGACAATAAGAAGGCCGCGCTCGGCATCCACCGAGATCACGTCCAAGTTTCGAGTGGTGGTGGTGAATCCACCAAGGCGACGGGCCATCCGCTTGCCTTTTTTGACGCCGCCAGAGTTACCAGCTTCCGAACCATGACCACCGATGGAACCCGGTGAACGGTGCTTCCGCTCCACGCCGTGCGACGCCTCTTTGCCTTTGAAGCCCCACGCCTTCATGCCGCCCTGGAAGCCCTTACCTTTGCTGGAGCTGGTGACATCGACGAATTTCACATCGGCGAACACATCAGCCAGGACGGTTTGGCCCAACTCATACTCGGAAGCGGCTGCATCGTCATCAAGACGCAACTCTTTGTGGAGACGCTTGGGGGCGGTTTGGGCTTTCGCATCATGACCAATCAAGGGCATGGTGGAAAGACGAGGACGCACATCCTCAAAACCAAACTGGACAGCCGCATAGCCATCAGACTCAGAAGTCTTGACTTGGGTCACCACGCAAGGACCAACTTGCAGCACCGTGACAGGAATATTCTTTCCGTCTTCGGTGTAGTAGCGGGTCATGCCAACTTTTCTGCCGAGAATAAAGGGGGGCATCAGTTGCTCCAGAAGGCTTGAGGAAGGTCAGGGATCGGGAAGAACGAGTCTTTGGGTTGATGTGACCGGGACAGAAACTGATCTTGGCTTAGGCCTTGATCTTGACGAAGACACCAGCAGGAACAACCAAGCGGTTCAACGCTTCGATGGTTCGTGCATTGGCATCGTTGATATCGATGATGCGCTTGTGGGTTCGGATCTCGAATTGCTCACGTGACTTCTTGTTCACAAAGGTCGAGCGGTTCACCGTGTAGATCTCACGGCGGGTGGGCAAGGGCACGGGACCAGCCACTTTGGCACCGGTGCGCTTGGCGTGGTCAACGATCTCACGCGAGGACACATCGAGGGCCTGGTGGTCGTAGGCTTCGAGACGGATTCGGATAGTTGGGGCGCTCACGCGGAAGTGCTCCGAAGTCCAAACACACAGTTGAGCGTGTGTTCAACCAACAAGCTTGGCAGGACGCAGGGGCGAAGACGCCCCGCCGACGATGGATCGGGAACTCCCGATATCCCTGCCTGCCGAAGCCGGCCCGTCGGTGGGAGATGGTCACACGACCATCACCTGCACTCCAAACTCGTCCCCCGCAAAAGCACGGGGGAAAGGACAAGTGTACCACGACCCACCGCATTGTCAACGCGTCCCCCCTGTTCTGAGAGTTAGGATGGCCCAGATGCACTGGCCTTCCCTCATCCTTGCTGGCTTGCTCTCGGGACTGAACACCTCAGATGGAGTCCCAATCTCCTCCGAGGTGCCAACCCCGCCCCCCGCTGCTCGGCGGGTCCTGATTCCAACGTGGGAACTCGTGGTCCCGGTGCTCCAAAACTCCACCCCTATTTTGGAGCAAAATGGCCCTGACAGCGTCGTTTTGATGACTGAAATCAGCGAATCCCCCCGATGGATGGGGACAATCAGGGTGGTTCAACTCAACGCCCAAACCTTTGCCACGGCCACGCAGTCGTTCATTGAGAGCTACGGAACGTCCGAGAAAAACAAGGGGCACGCCTTTTTTGTTGATTCCGACCGCTCCATTGATGGGCCTCTGGGCGCGACCCGAGCGGTATGGGCGCTCAGCGCCAGTCCCTCCGCACAATGGGAATCACTCAAAGATGCCATGGTCGGTCTGATCTTTGTCCCCTTTGGTGAAGGGGCATGCATCTTGGGCGAGTTCAGGCTCGCCGCGGCACTTGGTGATGCCAAGCGCGCCGAATGTGAAAGCATCATGCTCGGGTGCACGGGCCCCACCCCCGAATCGCTGGCTCTCGAACGAACCCAGCAGTTGCAAGAGGGAGGCCGAGTGCTCAATGCCGCTCGGGGGAAGCTTGCTGATTTTGCCCACCGCCCAAGGTGGTACCGACACTTCCGTCGTGGAGAAAGCGGATCCCAACAGGACCTCGGGGTGACCGTCACCTGGGCTTTCTACGGGCCACCACCCAGCAGTCTCGAAACAGAGACCGAACGAAAGGGGCTCCACGTCCATCAACAGACGTTGACGGGACTCGGGACACGTGAGGCCTATTCCGAGCACTTCGATGGCTGGGTGCAAGACGATCTGGGCTTGGAAACATTTGGCTTGAACTGGACCAAAGGAGAATCGGTTTGGAAATCCGACGGATCAGCTTCCGGCCTGTTTGAGCGAACCTCCACCAATACGGAATACATCTTGAGCGCCGGCGATTTCAAAACCGCAACCAGACACAACCGGGTCTACAACGGTCTGCCAGAGTCAACGCTCCCGATGTCATTACGCATGCTGACTGGCCAGCTCTTGAACAATGCCCCAAAAACAGGCCAAAGCATCCGCTGGTACGCCCCCATCTTGTCCTCCGAAGACGTGGGCATGACGACCCGAAGAGATCGAGTGGAACCGTACGAACAAGGAACTCGTGTGACATGGACGCCCCGACAGGGCGAACCAGCAACCGTGGATGAATTCGATGCCAATGGCGTACTTCAAAGACGGATTTTTCCAGATGGATCCGAGATGATTCGCACCGAATACGTCGATCTCGTGCAAGCTTGGCGATTGGCCGGTCTGCCCACCGAACTGCTTCAAGAAGGAAAGGCGCGCTACGCCAACCCCTGATCGATGGCCCAGTTAATCCAAGCGGTTCGCCGCTTTGGCATCCATCAAATTTTGGCGAGCTTCTCGGGCACGGCGTAAAGATCGCTCCACTGCACCCACGTTTGCACCTCGAAGCGTGTTGAGTTCGGCATGCATCGCTCGAAAGAGAATCTGGCGCTGGGCACTCAACCTCGGTGCAGCCGTGATGGCTTCCACAAACACTCTCTTGGTGGGGCCAGGGCCTGAACCCTCCGAAGGTTCTGGATCGTGCCATCGGCGATGGGCTTCGGCCGTCAACCATGCGGCACGGTCCGCCAATCTGTTCAGCTCGTTGGATGCACACGCCACAATCGAGTCTCCAGCGACCAGACACGATCGGTGAAGGCAGATCCCTCTCGGTCACGATCGGCCAACGTCAGAGACAACGTGGTCTGCGCATCGAGATTGTCCAACATGGCCACAAAGATGGCTTCCGGGGTTGAAGGCCGCTTCGCCGCGCCGTGCTCTGGAAGGTTGTGATGGGACAACAAAATGTGCTGCAACGCCAACACGGTGTGCTTGGGGAGGAACTCTACGTTCTCGGGCTGCGCAATCCTGACTCGGGCCGCCATCAATTCCAGACGCGTCGCGCCGGCCGCCAAGTGCCCAATCAAGTTGCCTTCGGCGGTGTACTCGAATCCTTTTTCCCAAGTCAACTCGGTGGTCTTGTCAAGATCGTGGATAAACAGCCCCAGCAGAACAACATCACGTGACAACTGTGGATACAGAGGCAACATCTGGTCGGCCAACTTCAACAACGTCGAGGTGTGCTCCAGCAACCCGCCAATCCAAGCGTGGTGCAGAGCGGTTGCAGCAGGCGCGGTACGAAAGTTTGACATCAACGCGGCATCGGAGAGGTACGCGTCGGCCAAGGCCTTCACTCCCGGATGCTCGATGGTTCCCAACAGATCAACGACGTCTTGGAACATTCCGTCGATCGAATGGGTCGTAGAAGGCAGCAGGTTCTTCAACTCCTCAGGACCGACGTGCACCGGCTCCATCTGGTCGATTTGGCATTTGATCTGTAACGCATCGTTGAAGTTTTCGGTGGCGCCAGAAATCTGAACAAAACCTGTTTCGGAGAGCCGGGACAGTGCTTGTTCCGCTTTTCGGGGATCTTCTCCCACATCCCAGCAGCGGAGCGAGGCCTCACCGGTCGCATCCCGCAGGATGGCTTTGAGATACGGCTTGCCCGCTCGCGTCGCTCCAATCTGCGGGTTTTGCAAGGCATAGATGCCACTGAACCAAGCTCCCGGCTTGAGGTCTGCGATTTTTTCGTGCCCTTGCTGCATGGGTCAGGATCCTTCTTCCCGAATGGTGATGTCCAAGTCTCCCATCAACTGAAGGAGACCCGCGATGTCGCGGTCCATGGTGGCGCCGTCCAACGGGGTTGTGGCGGTCAACAAATGCGCGGCATCGTACGCACGTGGCAATGTGGCATCGAGATCAATCCAGACGCCATCAACCAATGCCTGGCTCCACATGTGCCAACCAAAAGCATGTGGTGCGCCTTGATAGCCCTCCACATAAACCAAGCCCGTCGCCCCCCGTGCAGGAATGCCTGCTGACCGCAGCATCGCCACCAACAACACCGCGTGCTCCGAGCAATCGCCGGCCTTCGATTTTGCGGTCTCAGTCGCACTGGCGAAGCCGGTACTCAGACCTTTGTTGCTGATGTGCATGGCCACCGCCGAGCGAAGTCGTTCTGCTTGGTGACGAGTGGGTGCACTTTCGAGCCCACGAAGGGCTTGCGTGGTCAATTTTGAGACGGTCTCATCGGCCGCATCCGCCAGAGCACTGGGACTTCGATACCGGGGATCGGACCGTTCGGCATCCGTGGCGGGCACTGGTTGGTCCAAGTCCACTTTGATCAGGATCTCACCCTCACCCACACGTTCGCTGCGCTGGGCACCGGCTGATGGAAGGTCTTCCAAGACGCCATCTTTCGCACGAACCCGCATTTCGAGGGTGCGGGAGGTTCGAGCATTCGGGATGGGCTTCTGAAGTTTGACGAACAAACTGACCAGCAACTCAGGAACGTTCTCGCTGGCCATCCGGGCGGTTGCTTCATCCGTCAACTCCACCCGCATTTCCCCGAAAGGAAGCATATTGACTTGCCGCAAGAGCACCCCATCGGTGGCCACCAAATCTTCACCCACCGAACCGGGCATGGCGCTGGTGGTGGATTTCCAACGGGTGGCCGGAATGGCCCGACCTCCTCGGTCGAATGTGGTTTCGTCCACGAGCGTCCGGGTCAACTCCACAGGCTCTGGTCCTTGGTCCGGAAGGACGGTGGACCAGCGGATGGTCTTGGCGCCCGAAGCGGCTCGGGCCAAGAAAAACCGTTCGGCCGCCACCGGCGAAAGCCAATCCTGATTGCTTGGAGGGATCTCACGCTTGTTGGTCCGACCAAGTTGGCTTGAAACTTCCTGGATGACACCGTTGCCCAGAAAAGTCCAAGTGGTGGTGATGGCGGTCCCAGCCAATTTTTGTATGGATTCTGCACGAATGGGCTTGCCGTTGGCATCTTCAACAAATCGGCTGGTGACCTCCATGGCAACGCTTTGGGCCCCACGCCGAATCTCAATCTTGCTTTCTTGTTTGGTCTGCCAACCCTCAGGCACTTGGCTCCGAGTCTCGTGAAGCCAGCCGCTCCGGGCACCGGCGATGCTGATGGCGTACCAAAGATCCCGTTCCTGCTCGGCGATGACACTCGAGGTCAACGCCAGGGCCACGAGATTGAACATCATGATCATTCGTCGCATGGATTCTCCTCAGAGGCAGACTCAGGACGCAGCAGTGGGAAGTAGATGACGTCGCGAATCGACGTTGCGTTCACCAAAAGCATGACCACCCGATCGATCCCGATGCCGAGCCCACCGGTGGGTGGCATTCCGGTTTCTAGGGCATCGAGGAACGATTCATCCAGCGTACGTTCCTTGGCCATTTCGTCGTCCATCCCCCCGAGTTGCTCTTCAAAGCGGCGACGCTGTTCCAAGGGATCATTGAGTTCGGTGTAGGCCGTGCCGAGTTCCATCCCCCCAGCAAAGAGGTCCCAGCGGCCGCAATATTCGGGGCGATCGGCATACGAGCGGGTCAACGGGCTGATCACGCTGGGATAATCGAACACGAAGGTCGGACGGCTGGGATCGAACGTGGGTTCCACCCGTTCCTCAAACAGCGCGTTGGCCAAAACCCACCCATCGGCAGTCGCCGCGTTCTCCACCAGACCTTGGGCCGCTTGACGAACTTTTGCCTCATCCGATGGATCAAACCCAAGCACCTTGGTGAAGGTGTCACGCCAATCCAAACGCACAAAGGGTGAAGACCAGTCAATCTCGATCTCGCCGAACGGGCGAACGGCGGTCCCCCCCGACAGTTCTTCCGCCACTTCTCGGCAGATCGATTCGGTGAGGTCAGCCATGCCGTGGTGGTCGCTGAACGCCTCATACACCTCCATGGCCGTGAACTCGGGGTTGTGGCTGCGGTCGACGCCTTCGTTGCGGAAGTTGCGATTGATTTCGTAGACCTTGGGCAAGCCACCCACGATCAACTTCTTGAGATACAGCTCGGGGGCAATCCTCAAAAAGAGCGGCATTCCTAACGCGTTGTGGTGGGTGGTGAATGGACGCGCGGCCGCTCCACCAGGCACCGGATGCATCATCGGCGTTTCGACTTCAAGGAATCCCCGGGCATCCATCCGCCGACGTATAGAGGAGATGATTTGACTGCGGGCCGTAAACGTCTGCAGGACTTCCGGGTTGGTGAACAAATCAACGTGCCGCCGACGGGCCCGGAGTTCTGGATCCTGCAGGCCGTGCCATTTTTCTGGAGGTGGCTGAAGGCTTTTGCTGGCCAACTCGAAGCGATCGGCCCACACACAAATCTCACCCTTCCGCGTTCGCCCCATGCGGCCACCGGCCACAATGACATCGCCATAATCCAATTTTCGGGCCAAGCGGAACGAGTTCGTGTCCAAGTCACCCTTCGAACAACTGATCTGGAGATCACCGGTGGCATCACGAATAACCAAGAAGGCCAACTTCCCCATCTCTCGATGCTGCACGCATCGGCCGGCCACCAACACTTGGGGCCTCGGGTCATCAATGGATTCTTCTGCGTCCTCAGCCGCTCGCCAAGCATCGTCGGCGGCCTCGTCAAACATCGCCCGAGCTTCCGCCAAGGGGATCAGTCCATCGGTCCGCTGACCGTATCCATCGATCTCAAGTTCGTTACGCCAACGGCGCAGCTTGTCGAGTCGGGCTTTGAAGAGTTCATCTGGCTTTGGGGCTGCATCAGACATCGTGGCGGATGGTAGCCTCCTGTGCGCATTGACTCGGAGGTTTCACATGGGTCCACGCAGAATTGGAGTTCTCACCGGTGGTGGCGATTGTCCGGGACTCAACGCCGTGATCCGGGCGGTGGTCAAGACCGCCACCCTTGGGCATGGGATTGAGACCATTGGCATTTTGGACGGCTACCAAGGGCTGGTGGAAGATCGAGTGGTACCTCTGGACCGAGATTCGGTCTCCGGCATTTTGGATCAAGGGGGCACGATTCTTGGGACGAACAACCGGGCCGCCCCGGCTCGGTATCCGGATGGCACCGATGCCGACGGGAAGCCTCGCATCGTCGATGCCACCGATCGGTGCCTGGCCACAGCCCAGAAGCATGGACTTGAAGCGCTGGTCGTGATCGGAGGCGATGGCACCATGAGTTGCTCAGCGCCCATCGCCGAGGCCGGACTGCCCGTTATTGGTGTCCCCAAGACCATCGACAACGATCTTGTGGGCACCGATCTCACCTTTGGATTCACCACCGCCGCCAGCACCGCCACCGAATCGCTGGACCGCCTGCACACCACGGCCGAGAGCCACCACCGCGTCATTGTGTGTGAGTTGATGGGGAGGAATGCGGGGTGGCTTACGCTGGAATCTGGGGTGGCTTCCGGAGCCGATGTCATCTTGCTCCCCGAACTGCCGTTCCAACCCGATGTGGTGTGTGATTTTGTCCAATCCAGACGTGCGGGGGGACGCGGTTTTTCCATCGTGGCGTGTGCGGAAGGAGCAAGGATCGCGGGTCAAGATGCCGTGGTGGCTCGGCATGTGCAGGGTTCACCAGATCCCATCAGGCTCGGAGGGATTGGCGCGGTGGTTGCCGATTTGGTGGAACGAGAAACGGGCATTGAAACCCGAACCACCGTGCTGGGCCATGTGCAACGAGGCGGCGCACCAGTCGCGGCGGACCGGGTGCTCGCGACCCAGTTCGGTCATGCGGCCGTCGAATTCCTTCTCCAAGGCGCAGAGAACCAAGTCGTGGTGCTCCGAAATGGCACGATTGAGCACATCGACCTCATGGAGGTCACGGGCAAGCAGCGGCTGGTCCCTACCGATCACCCACTCATTCGCGCGGCCCAGTCGATTGGAACGTGCTTCGGGGTGCACTGAGCCCCCGGAGCGAGAGCCTTAAACGGGAAGGGTCAACGGTGGCCGTTCCGAACCAACCAAGGGCTCAAAACGTGCTCGGAATGCGGCCACGTCCATACCAGCCAAGTCGGCGTACTGCTTGATGGTGTCGTCCGACGCAAAATCGTCTTTGCGAAGACGGATCATGTACCGACGGGCGATGGCATAGGTCGTGGAATCCACATCCACACGCCGCACCCGCATGCGGCCGGTGTTCGCATCCAACATGTCCAAAAGGGCAAGAGGAACAAACCGACCACCTTGCATCGTGACCAGTGCCCCACCGCCACCGTCAAGGAGGTACTTCGCCGCGGCGTACCCAAGGTCTCGGGTGTATTCCGCATCGAATGGGATGGGATCGATGCAGCGCAACTCGTATCCGATGTCCTTGGACACAAAGGTGATGTCATGCCCAAGTTCGGCCAGACGTTCACGAACGGCACTTCGCAAGCCTTCGCCCACGTTGATCTCCGCGATCCGCATGTGGCCGTGATCATCACGTTCCACTTTGCCCAAACCGTGCAAGTCGCGCTCATCGAGGTCCAAGACCACACCCTCAGCAACCACGGCCACGCCGTCGTTGCGTCCTTCGGCGAGTCGCTTGAGCACGGATCCCACGATGGTGTCCACCAACTGGTCCAAGCGGAAAGGACGCTGATCGAACTCTTCCGGAACCAATGTCAAGGTGGCCCCAGCGGCCTTACCGATACCCAGCGCCAAGTGACCTGCACTTCGGCCCATCGCAATGGCGATGTACCAACGACCGGTGGTGCGGGCATCGGTCATCAAACTTTGAATGATTTCGACACCGTGGTGGCGGGCCGTTTGGTAGCCAAAAGTGCAAATTTCGGGGGGGAGATCAAGGTCGTTGTCAATGGTTTTTGGAACGTGGGCCACGCGGATACTTCCACCCGCTGTTTGTTGCACATTCACTGCACTGAACGAGGTGTCATCTCCACCGATGGTGATGAGTTTGTCAATACCCTTTGCCTTCAGGGTGTCAACAACACGCTGCAAGTCTTCGGGGTCCTTGGTGGGGTTGGCCCGACTGGTCCCTAGGACGGAACCGCCACGGAAGTGAAGACGGCTGACATCGGCGATGTCCATAGGCTCCAAGGCATCAAGATCACCCTTCATCACCCGAGAGAAACCATCACGGATCCCGTAGACCTCGGTCCCCGCCAAGCGGGCACGAATCACCGCCGCGGCAATGACACCATTGATACCAGGGGCAGGACCACCACCAACAACAATCGCAAGAGCTCCGGACACGGAAAACCGCCTTTCGAATTCGGGGCGACAGTCTACCGCGGGTGCGGTTCACGTCCAAAGTCATGAAAGCAGAACGTGCAATCTTCGGGCACTTGTCGCAAGCCGATCCCTTTGCGTCGTAGTCTGTCGATCAGAAATGGCTGGTGTGCTTCCCCAATCGATTCCGCAGGTTGCGATCTTGTCTCCAAACTGGCTTGGGGATGTGGCCTTGGCTCTTCCAAGTCTGCAGAGCCTTCTTCTGGCCAGACCCGAGACCACCTTCCATGTGCTCACCCGTCCTCCTTTCGGAGAGGTGCTGGATCTCCTCAATGCCTCACGCTTGGAACACCATGAATGTGCCCCAAACAATGCTCAACGCCGTCAGGTCTTGCGAAGCATCAACCCGGACGCCGTCATCCTGTTCGCCGGCAGCTTTCGCAGCGCTTGGATCGCCCGAGGGCTAGGAAACATTCGGATCGGGACCAGAAGCGAAGGGCGTGGGTGGTTGTTGACCCACCCCGTACCGCGAGGCACCAGCCGCCCCCGGCCCACCTCGGAGCACTACGCCGACCTGATCGAAGTTGCGGTCGGAGTGCGCCCCCCGCCCCCCCAAGAGGTGATTCCTCCAGCACGCACCATCCAACGCTCGGACATCGTGTTGGTGCCCGGGGCCAGCCGAAGCAAAAAAAGATGGCCCGAATCACGCTTCGTTGAGTTGGGAAAGAAACTCCAGGAGATCGGTCATGCCATCGTGCTCTTGGGCGCTCCAACCGAAAAAACTCTCCTCCATGCGATCTCCGAACACATTCCCCAGTCGAGAGTGATCTGCGAATCCAATCTTCAGCCCGCACTGGCCGCCATTCAACGTGCTGCCGTGGTGGTGGGCAACGACACCGGCCCCCGACACCTTGCCACATTGTTCGGAACCCCTTGCGTCACCCTCTTTGGTCCGACCGATGCTCGATGGGCCCCGCCCACCCAACACGAACATGCCGTACGTGCCCAGCCTTTTGCCCCGGGATCATTGATTGCAGATGACCAGCCGAATGTCTTCGCCATGGAACGCATTCCCACCGGGGACGTGCTCCACACCGTACGAAAAATTCTGTGCGAATTTCAGGATTAGCGAAGTTGCAAAGGCACTTTGGCCACTGCGGAACGGCGTGCTTGTTCGGCCCATTGTTGAACCAAGCGCTGGGCCGCGACAAAATCAAGCACGGCCGCTTCCCCCACGACCCGACCATCTGCAGCCATGGGTGGCAACCGCAACACTTGAAAAGCCCCCCCCGCCCGGTCGACCAGTGATGCCATGGCTTCCGGCGCATCCTCGGCATCAACCTGCAGCAAGTGGGTGATCCCAAAAGACGCCAATGCATCTTGGGGAGCGATGGGCTCCAGCATGCTCTCAGCCATCAAATCTGCCGGCACGCGACAGAAAAATGCCGCCACGGCTTCGCCCTCGCGCGGAGAACGCTCGGGTCGTGGTTGCACCGAAGCCGGACGCTGCGGACGGGGGTACGCCTGCAATCCGGGGGGCGGCCAACCTTCAGGTGCTTGGGCCGAAGCCGTTGCCGACCGTTCAAACCAAGAGGATCCGGGTCGCGGCGCCACAAACCAGACCATCGACACCACCAACAACAGCAAACAGCCACCAATCACAACCTGCCGCACTGGCTTTGCCATTTGCCGACGGGGTTCGGGCAAACCGGGAGGGCCCAGAAGGACCGGACGTGCCGCCATGCCACTGGGGTCAAATCGGGGTGGTTCAGGGATTTCACCACGATGCTGAAGGGCGGCCCGATCGGCCCGCATGCCGTCCACCAGGTCGCGAAGCTCAGCATCAGCGTCGAGATCACGCGAAAGACGGACTCGGTCGGCTTCTTCGAGACGAGATTCCACCCAACCCAACAACTGACCGAGTTGTCCACGACCTACCCCCGGGTCATCCTCACCAAGCAAGCCCAGGCGGGCTCGCCAACGCAACGCACGGACGTCCTGCAAGGTGGTGTTCAGCGCCCCGGCGATCACAGTGTCTTCCAAATCACCCAGATCACAGAGGACCAATGCGGCACGTTCTCGAGGGGCCAAACGGTGGACCGGCAAGGCCGCATCTGGAGAAGCACCCGGGAGAGAATCCACCAGTGCGGCGAACGCCGCGGCCGATTCTTCGGCTTCAGAAGCCGAAAGGGCAGCGCGGAGCCCCCCATCCAACCGAGCCTCTGCGTGCCGAGGGTCAAGAGCCAGCGCGCACTCCCAGAGCTTCGACTGAAGTCGGTTGAGTCGCGGTCCGGATGGGCGCTGGCGTACCATCAGCACAACGATGGTACTCCCCCAAGACGAATGGCAGAGTCCACTGGCAAGCCGCTACGCCTCAGTGGAAATGCGAACCCTCTTTTCTGATCGAAACCGCATCGGACTGTGGCGTCGATTGTGGCTGGCCTTGGCCGAATCAGAGCACGAACTTGGCCTCCCAATCACCTCCGAGCAACTTGAGGAACTGAAAGCCACCCTCGATGACATCGATTTTGAGAAGGCCGCGGCCTATGAGGCGGAATTGCGGCACGATGTCATGGCCCACGTGCATGCGTGGGGCGATGTGGCCCCCACGGCTCGGCCGATCCTGCACCTTGGTGCCACCAGCCAGTATTTAAATTGCAACGCCGAGGCCATCATGCTCAGGGATGGCTTGGATCAGATCGCAGGGGCGCTGGCTGCGGTCATTGACGCCTTGGGCACGTTCGCGCAAACCCACCGCGCGGTGCCCACCTTGGGATCGACCCATTTCCAAACCGCCCAACCCACCACGGTGGGCAAGCGGGCCAGTGTGTGGTGCTGGGACTTGTGCTTGGCCCTCGAAGAAGTGGAACGCCAACGTGACGGGATTCGACTTCGTGGGGTCAAAGGGACCACTGGGACCCAGGCCTCGTTCTTGGCATTGTTCGACGGTGACCACGACAAGGTGGACCAACTTGAAGGGTTGGTGGCAGAACGCATGGGGTTCAGCGCTGATCAGTTGCACCCCGTGACCGGCCAAACGTACCCCCGCTTGGTGGACGCCAAAGTCCTTGGGGCACTGGGCATCGTCGCTTCCGCCAGCCACAAGTGGGCCACCGATGTCCGCCTGCTCGCGGGTCGAGCCGAAATTGAGGAGCCGGTGGCCAAGAAACAAATTGGGTCGTCGGCCATGCCCTACAAACGCAATCCCATGCGTTGCGAAAGAGCTTGTGGCCTGGCCCGATTTGTGATGAATTTGGTGCCAAACACGTACCAGACCGCCGCCACCCAATGGCTCGAACGCACACTTGACGATTCCGCCAATCGACGACTCACCTTGGCAGAAGCTTTCTTGGCCACCGATGCCACCCTGGGCATTCTCCGCAACGTGGCCCAAGGGCTGATCGCCAACCCTGCCGTATGCCGCACCAACCTCATGCGTGAGATGCCCTTCCTGGCCACCGAAGCGTTGTTGATGGCCGCCGTTCGTCATGGGGCGGATCGGCAAACCACCCATGAAACCATCCGAGCCCACAGCCGTGCGGTCCAGGCTGAGCTCCGCGAAGGCGCTGCCACCAACGATCTGTTGGATCGTCTTCGCACTGAACCGGCCTTTGCCGGCGTCAGCATGGAGGAAGCATTGGATCCTGAGCAGCACATCGGGAGGGCTCCGGAGCAAGTCGACCGCTTTATTGTCCAGTATTTGGCCCCGATTCGGGATCGATATGCGTCATATATCGACAAGAGCGCTGCGGATCTCGCCATATAACGAAAAAAAGCCTGTAGTGGGCCAAAAAGACCGTTTCTTCCCGGCAAACCCTTCGGCGATGCGGCACAATGTCGCATGGAATGGGCCCTGACGGCCCTCAAAAGGAGAACCACTATGGAGTCCTACGACAATCTTCGACGTCTTGTGGAATCGGTTGATGAAGACATCAACAAGGCCAAGGGTGGCAACAAAGCCGCTGGCACCCGCGTCCGCAAGGTCATGCAGGAAATCAAGGCTGCAGCCCAAGAGATTCGGGCCCAGATGCTTGAAATTCGTTCCGAAGACAACTGATCTTTGATCAACCTTCTTTCGGAAGGCAAACAAACGTTTGGAAGGCCGCCCCATGGGCGGCCTTCTTGCTTTCGGTACCGTACCCCCCATATGGCACTTGAACCTGTCTTACCGCTCGATCGCATCGATCCCAATGCCTGCCTGCATGACGCCAAGGCCATTGATGCCCTCATTCCCCACCGGGGGCCCATCCGCCAAGTTGATCGCATTGTCTTTGCCCAGACGCCACTGCTGATTGCTGGCGTCAAAGAGGTCCGAGATGACGAGTTCTGGTGCGATGGTCACATCCCAGGCCGCCCTGTTATGCCAGGAGTGCTCCAACTTGAAGCTGGTGCCCAACTGGCTTCCATCTTGGACACGCTGTGCCATGGGCCCGATCGATTCATGGGCTTGGTGCGTATCGATGAAGCATCCTTCCGAGGCTCGGTCGAGCCTGGCGATCAACTCCTGCTGCTTGGCTCCCGACTCAAGCCTGCCCACAAGAGACGCTTTGTGTGCCACTGCCAAGGACTGGTCCGCGGCAATATTGTCTTTGACGCGCAAATCACTGGCTTCACCATTTAAAACAGCACCATGAGCTTGCTTCCCTTCCGATGCCATCCCTTGCTCAAGCCCCGAGTCTGGGGTGGGCAGAAGCTGTTGGGGTGGGGAAAATCACTGCCCGAATCGGACCCAAGGCTTTGGGGAGAGTCTTGGGAACTCGCCGACCTGCCTGAAGACATCCATGACGGTCGCAGCATCATTCGTGACGGTCCTCTGGCAGGTCAAACCTTCCGGGACGCCATGGATCAACATCCCCAAATGCTGATGGGTGATCTGCCTCGAAGTCCCCATGGTGGTTTCCCTTTGCTGGTGAAACTTCTTGATGCCCAACGAAATCTTTCCGTTCAGGTGCATCCCACCGCCGAATTCGCCGCCAACCATCCAGGGGCCTACAAAAAGGACGAAGCTTGGCTGATCCTTGACGCGGAGCCAGACAGCACCCTGTACACCGGCTTGGCGGAGGGAGTGACCCCAGCCGAACTGCATGCCGCCGCCCAACGCGGGCAAGACCTCGAACCACTCTTGCATGCGGTTCCCGCAGTCCCAGGGACTTGTCATGTGCTGCCCAGTGGGACCTGTCACGCTTTGGGTGGAGGCATCATGGTCGCCGAATTCCAAACCCCAAGCGACACGACCTACCGCATCTGGGACTGGGGACGTGAGGGTCGTGAGATGCATCTTGACCAAGCCTTGGCCTGCATGTCCCCGGGGCGAGCCGCTGCCCCCCAGACAACCCCAGCCAATGCCGACGGGCTGGACATCAGTATCGTGGCCCACACTCCGGCATTTGTCCTTCGGACCCTCCGAACGTCTGACCAGCGCATCCTGCGATGCCCCCCTTCCGACCGGCCCGAAATTTGGCTGCTCCTCGAAGGTGAAATGCAATGCGAATCGATGTCTTGGAAGAAGGGTGATACGGTCTTCTTCCCCGCCGTCCGAGATGTCCAGATCGAGGTTACGGCCGGATCCCGCTGGGTCCACTGCCATATTCCATTTGGACAAGAACGTCTTGCGTGAGGGAATACCAGATCCCCTGAAACCGTCTTTCCAGCATGGTGATCATGTTGCCCGAAGGCCACTTTCAGAATCCACACTCCGCCGCATCATGCAGGAGCAAGGCCCACGACTCTTGGCGTTGGCCCGAGGTGTGGTCCGGGACACCCACATTGCTGAAGACATCGTTCAGGAGAGCTTTGTGAAACTCTGGCGACAACCTCCTGAAGCACAGGCCGCCATCGCCTCTTGGCTTCGCACCACCGTGGTGCGAGCATCAATCGATCGGCTGCGCAAACGACAAGCCAAGCCCAGTGAAACCCTGAACCCTTCGGCACCAGAATCCCCCCCCGTTGCTGATGCCCAAGAGCAAGCGAGACGTATCGAAGATGCCATGGCCCGCTTGGATCCAGAAAAGCGGGCGGTGCTGCTCTTGAGGGCCCGGGACCAACTGCCCTATGAAGCCATTGCCGCGGCACTGGATATCCCACTGGGCACCGTGATGAGTCGGCTGGCTCGAGCACGAAAAGCATTGCTTCATGAACTCGCTCAAACCGAGACCGCCTCGGAAGGAAGTCCAATTCCCTTTCCCCGGAGAAGCACCCCATGATGATGGACTGCGCGACGTTTGAATCACACCAAGACGCCTTCCTGGACGGACGACTGCCAGCAGAAGAAGCAGGACTCGTGGAACGACATCTGGCCGCTTGCCCAAAATGCCAAGCCGCCATCGACCATCTGCTCGCCGCCGAAGCTCACCTGCGCGATCAACCCGAGCCAGAATGGACCGAAGAACTCACCCAATCCGTTTTGGATCAGACCACCGCACCACTCGCACGTCAAACTTGGCCATGGCAAATGGCCACTGCCGCCGGCTGGCTTTTGGCCATTGGTCTGGGCTTAGCCCTGCTCCGTTCCGCCCCCTCTTCAGCCCCGACCGTCCAAGGGGTTGCGTACTACCAACCAGCACCGTGGATGAAATCCACGCTCGGCCCCCACCGTGAAGTTGAAGCGCCGCCCCCCGTCGTGGAAATCTTGCAGCACCTTCGCACGGGTCAGGCCCCTTCTCCACGCCTGCTCGAAGCGATTGCCAGCGAGCGACAAAGATCGTTTGGTGAAAAGCGAATCATGCTCTTGGAAGCAGAAGCAGCTTGTGCGCATCTCCTCCAGCCCACCGCCAAAGATCTAGAGACGCTGTTTCCGGAACTCGAAAGACGGCTGGAAGCTCTCATCCAGCGTCAAAGATCTCCAGATGCATGAGGTCACTGAGGTCCGAGAACCAGAGACTTCCCGTGCCCCACCTCTGGCTCGTACCATACGCGTGTGAGTTCAATCAACGGACTGCCTTCGATTCTTCCGCCGCAGCCTTCGGCGACCCGAACCGCCCCACTGCGCTTGGAAGAGCCCAGTTCTGTTGACACACCCGCGGCCCGGATTGCACCAAGCCAACCCATCGATCCCTTGGTGGCGGGACGACTCGCCCCCGGCGCTCGGCTGACGCTGCGTCCCAACGTTGCACAAATTCAAGCAACCTATGGAGCCGCAACCCAAGCCCCCAACCCCGGCCCTGAGACCATCGCGTGAATCGAGATTCGTTCGTCGCCGCTTTTGCGGCCGCCCGAGCAAGCGCCATCTTGCGCACCCCCCATGGAAATCTCGCGGCTCCCGCGATGGAAGCAGCCGTCGATGCCGGTTTTCAAGTGGTGGAATTCACCCTGACCATCCCTAGCGCGCTCGACTTGGTCCGGACATTTGCCAAACGGGATGGATTGCTGGTGAGTGTGGGAACTGTGTTGACGCCGGAAGATGCCCACGCCGCGATTGATGCCGGGGCCTCTTGCCTGGTGTCCCCAGTCCTGGGAACCGCAGTTGGTGAAGTCGCAGCCGAACGAGATGTGGCTTGGATGCCCGGTATCGCGACCCCAACCGAAGCGTATGCCGCTCATCAAGCGGGCGCGCCCCTTCAAAAAATATTCCCAATGCCCGGCATTGGAGCCGCCTGGGTCAAAGCCATTCGTGGCCCCATGCCTTTTCTCAACTTGGTTCCCACCCACGGTGTCCACGAGAACAATGCGGCTTCATTCCTGAAAGCTGGAGCTCATGCGGTGGGCTTTGTGCAGTCGGTGTTTGATCCCAACGATATTGCTGAACGACGCTGGAACAAGATCAAAGAAAGGGCTGAAAGAGCCTTGGCATCGGTGAACTGAGCCAACGAACAGCAGCCATCGAATCAATAACTCTTGGACCACACCACCCGCTGCGGGCTGGGCTCACCGCTGAATGGGCAAGTCCCCGGTCCATCCGCCAAATCTTCCAACGGAATACAACGGATCGTGACCCCCAACTCATCGTTGATGCGCTGCTCAACTTCCTCTGATCCATTCCAGTGGGTCAGGGCAAAGCCGCCATGGATTGGCGTTGGCGTCCCCTCCTTGTGCGGGGGTGGGGTGAAGAAGGCCCGGAAGCTTTCTTCGTCGTCAATCACTTTGGTGTGCTCATCACGGAATGCTTTGGCTTTGGCCAAAAGACCGGATTGGATATCAGAAAGCATCTCCGGCAGTCCGGCAATGAATTCATCACGCGGCAAAGACGCTTTGTCTTTGTGACCACGATCGCGTCGGCCGACAAAAACCGTACCCGCCTCCATGTCCCGCTCCCCCACTTCAACCCGGACGGGGATTCCCTTTTTGATCCACCCCCACACTTTGTCACCACCCCGGATGTCACGATCATCAATTTCGACTTCGATGGCCCGTCCCATGAACGTGCGCTGACGGAGCTCTTCAGCAATCTTCTGGCAGTGGGCCAATACCGCTTTCGGATCTTTGGCTTTCATGGTGATGGGGAGCAGCACCACATGGGCGGGAGCCAACGCCGGGGGAAGCACCAAACCGTCATCGTCCGCGTGCGTCATGATCAACCCGCCCACCAAGCGAGTCGAGACGCCCCAGCTGGTGGTCCAGGCATGCCGTCGTTCGCCTTGCTCATCAATGAACATGATGTCTTGGGCCTTGGAGAACGTCTGCCCTAAGAAGTGGCTGGTTCCGGCCTGCAATGCCTTCCGATCTTGCATCATGGCCTCAATGCAGACCGTGTCGACCGCGCCAGGGAACCGTTCACCTGCACTTTTGTGTCCGGTCATCACCGGCATCGCCATGACGTCCTCCGCGAAGCGGGCGTACACCTCGAGCATTTTCATGGTCTCTTCGCGTGCTTCCTCTTCGGTCGCATGCACGGTGTGACCTTCTTGCCAGAGAAATTCCGCGGTTCGCAAAAACAGTCGCGTACGCAACTCCCAACGCACCACGTTCGCCCACTGGTTGATCAACAAGGGCAGATCGCGATAGCTCTCGACCCACTTGCTGAACATGGCCCCAATGATGGTCTCACTGGTCGGACGGACGATCAGAGGTTCATCCAGCTCGCCCGCCGGCTTCAGGCCGCCCTCGCCGTCATCTTCCAAACGGTGGTGGGTGACCACCGCACACTCTTTGGCAAAGCCGTCCACGTGCTCTGCCTCTTTTTCGAGGAAGCTCTTGGGAATGAACAGCGGGAAATACGCGTTGCGATGACCGGTTTCTTTGAAGCGCCGATCTAAATCACGCTGGATGTTTTCCCAGATGGCATACCCCCACGGCTTGATCACCATGCAGCCCCGCACCGGCGATGACTCGGCCAAATCAGCGGCCTTCACAACCTGCTGGTACCACTCGGGGTAGTTCTCGCTTCGGATGGGTTCAATCGCCGTTTTGGGCTTGCTCATGGAATGTTCTATTGTCGGGTTTTGTGGCCAGAAGAGCAAGACGCCACAAAAAACGCCCCCCAAATGGGAGGCGCTTGTGGGGCTGTGCAGAAGGCTGGGGTTTACTTCCCGTCCTTGACCTCATACTCCGCGTCGATGACATCGTCGTCACCGTCGGAGTCAGGAGATGCCTCGCTCTCTGGCTTGGCTTCAGCCGTCTTGGCTGCTTCATAGGCAGCTTTTCCGAGTTCCATGGACTCTGACTCAAGCTTCTTCATGGCCTCTTCGATGGCAGGCTTGTCGTCACCAGACAAGCATCCCTCAACCTCGGCCACCGCGGCCTCAATCTTGGCTTTCACCTCTTCGCCGACTTTCTCGCCGTGCTCTTCAAGGGCTTGCTTGGTCTGGAACACCATTTGTTCGGCCCGATTCTTGACGTCCACCAACTCACGGCGCTCTTTGTCGGTCGAAGCATTGGCTTCCGCTTCGGTCTTCATCCGCTCGATCTCTTCCTCAGAAAGTCCGCCTGAATTGTCGATTCGAATGTCCGCGCTCTTGCCGGTGGTCTTTTCGGTCGCGGTTACCTGCAAGATGCCGTTGGCGTCGATGTTGAATTCAACCTCAATCTGAGGCGTGCCCATAGGAGCCGGCGGGATCCCGCCCAAATCAAACCGACCCAGCGAACGGTTGTCGGCCGCGAATTCCCGCTCACCCTGCAAAATATGAATGGTGACCGACGGTTGGTTGTCGGCGGCCGTAGTGAACGTTTCTTTGCGAGAGGTCGGAATGGTGGTGTTCCGCTCAATGAGTTTGGTGGTGATGCCACCCTTGGTCTCAACCCCCAAGGAAAGCGGGGTGACATCAAGTAGGAGCACGTCTTTCACATCCCCGCCCAAGACACCGCCCTGAATAGCGGCACCAATGGCCACCACCTCATCGGGGTTGATGGACTTGTCGAGTTCGGCTTTGCCAAACACTTCCTTGGCCACCTCTTGGACTTGAGGAATCCGAGTGGAGCCCCCCACCATGACCACTTCGTCCACGCTCGAGCCGTCGAGCTTGGCATCGGCCAGTGCTTGACGGCAGGGGCCAGCAAGCCGTTCAAACAAGCTCGCCGCCAACTGTTCAAACTTGGATCGACTGATGGACTGCTGAAGGTGCAATGGGCCACGATCGGGAGTCGCAGTGATAAAGGGCAAGTTCACCGAGGTTTCCGACATCGTGGAAAGTTCATGCTTCGCCTTTTCCGCAGCTTCTTTCAATCGCTGCAGGGCCATGGGGTCCTGGCGGAGGTCAATGGATGACTCTTTCTTGAACTCGTCAGCGATGTGGTCAATCAGCACTTGATCAAAATCATCACCGCCCAAGTGTCCATCACCGTTGGAGGCCAACACCTCGAACACGCCGTCGCCAACATCAAGAATGGAGACATCAAACGTGCCACCACCCAAGTCAAAGACCGCGATGCGAGCGTTCGTCTTTTTATCCAGCCCGTAGGCCAAGGCCGCCGCGGTGGGCTCGTTGATGATTCGCTCCACCTTCAGACCAGCAATCTCCCCGGCATCTTTGGTGGCCTGCCGCTGGGAGTCATTGAAATAGGCCGGGACCGTGATCACCGCTCGGTCTACTTTTTCACCCAGATAATCCTCGGCGGTCTTCTTGAGCTCCCCCAAGACCATCGCACTGACTTCCTGGGGGGTGTAATCCTTGTCCCGAACATGCACGCTGACGAATTCGGCGGCAGACCCTTTCACCTCGTAGGGCACCTGCTTCTCTTCCCCGGTGACCTCTTCCGCTCGCCGGCCCATAAAGCGTTTGATGGAGTAGACGGTGTGCTTGGGGTTGGTGACTTGTTGGTGCCGTGCGGCTTGACCAATCAGTCGCTCGCCTTTTTCAGTGAATCCAACCACCGATGGGGTCGTACGGTTGCCACTTGCGTTGATGATGACTTTGGGCTGGTCACCTTCCATGACCGACACCACAGAGTTGGTTGTTCCGAGGTCGATACCAATGATCTTTGACATTCGAGGGGTCTCCTTGAGGTCCAAAGGTTCAAGTGCAACCCTCATGCCAGACTCTGAAGGCCCTTTTGCGGCCAAAAGACCGCCGGGAACCGAAGAATGGTGACAAAACGTGCCAATCCGGCAGACTGGAGCCGCCCCGGGCGGCCTCGTAGGATGGCAGCATGGCTGGAATTGCCGCCGGACGCCCCCCACTGCAGATTGGCTCCTTTCGCCCTCCCACCCGGGTGTTTCTCGCCCCAATGGCAGGTTTCACAGATCTTCCCTTCCGACGTCTGGTCCGCGAGTGCGGCGGGTGCGGCTTGGCCACAACCGACCTGCTGAACTGTCGCTCCGTCCTTGCGGGTCATCCCACCGCCCTTCGACTGGCCGAGACCAATGACGCAGACAGCCCCGTAGGCATGCAGCTGTACGGCAACGACACCGATCCTTTGCCCGAAGCGGCCGATTGGGCAGTCGGCCGAGGCATCGATGTTCTGGACATCAACATGGGCTGCCCCGTCGACAAAGTGTGCAAAAAAAATGGTGGTTCCTTGTTGCTGTGCGACCCCGAACGCACCGTGCGGCTGGTCGAACGGATTCTGGCCGTCGTACGGGGTCGAGTTCCGGTCACGGCCAAATTGCGTTTGGGCTGGGACGATGATCAACTCACTGGCCCCAGATTGGCCCAGATGCTGGAATCGGTGGGCATCGCCGCCATCGCCATCCATGGCCGTACCACCGAAATGAAATTTCGCGGTCAGGTTCGATTGGAAGGCATCGGTCAGGTGGTAGAAGCGGTTCGGAACATCCCCGTGCTGGGAAATGGCGACATCAATTCTCCGAAAGATGCCGAACACATGATGCGGACCACCGGGTGCGATGGTGTCATGCTGGCCCGGGCAGCCACCCGCCAGCCCTGGCTGTTGTCAAGGATCCACCAACTCTTGGAACATGGTGAAGACCCAGGCGAACTGGACCACCATGGCATGCTGAGAGTCATCCGCCGCCACGTGGAGTTGTGCCGGGAACACTGCGAAGAACGTCGTTCGCTCCATGTTCTGCGCAGCCGAATCTCTCGGTACGCACGGAGCCTTGGGCATGTCAAGCCGCTGAAAGAAGCATTCCGACTCGCCGAGCACACCGACGAAATGCTGGTGGCCATCAACGAGTGGCTGGAGCGACCGGCACCTCGGCGTCGGGATCAGCAATCGCAATCTTTGGCGTGTCCGTCGCAACCATAAGTCGGGCCCACAACAACAATCCCAAGACCAAAGCCGTACCGGCATGAGGCGCATGCCGCCAATTTTGGAAATGACGTCGCATCCGAACCATCATGGTTGATTCTCCGAGTGGATTCGCCAAGGCGAACCATTGGTTTGGAACTCAGCGAGACCGCCCCGAATCAACCGGGTAGAAAACGCCCGAACGTCCGTTTGAATTCGAATGCGTTCAGCGGTTCGGTCGCACTTCACCAGATCCAGGGTGCCAAAGTCGGTATCACATTCGAGTGACCAGATTTCGGGGAGCCCTAGGGGCTTCAACAACAAATCACCATCGGATTCTTGCCACACCCGTTCAATAGGACCAAGCTTGTGATGCAGTTCCGCGTGAAGAGGGGGCGCACCGGCGTGATCAGGGAGAGCAACGATCCCAACCGTAAACAAAGATCCCCCGACGGCCAAAAAGAGGGCCACGGCGGATTCAGTGATGCCTCGGCGATGAGTGGACAATGGTGCGTTCCTTGTGGAGACGCGCCGCCCGCGAATTCAGCGACCACTGCGGTCAGCCTCAGGAATCCGCGGGCGTGCGCTCCTTCCCATGCACCTTGCTGATCGGCCGAAGCGGGGTTCCACTTCTGGCTGATCCTGAGTAGAGCTGGTGCAGGCTGCTTAAGCCGACCAACCCCACCCAATTCGTTCGTTTATGCGGCTGACAGAGCCGCGTCGAGTTCAAATCCCAAGCGATATTGCTGGTCACCAATTTGCTCACACCGCACCACTCGGCCCCGGCGAGCGAACATGTCAAACCCAGAAAAGCCCAAGGTCACGGTGGCACCAAGCGGGAGAGGCTGGGACGAGAAAGCCCCGAGGCCATGATCAGAACGGTCCGCCAGGGTCAGGGCATGGGTCACCCCAAAATGCTCAGGATCAAGCAAAAATGCGGTTGCACTCCCCAGAGCGTGATGCCGGGACTCCCGTCTTTGCTCAAATTGGAGCGAATCGCCCCTCGGAGCAGATCGCTCTGGCTGGGTAAATTCGATTTCTGCAGCAGGTCGGTAATTCAAGTCGGCCATGGGAAACCTCCAAAAGCCCCATCGGCAAGCCCAGAGGCCAACTGAATCGGAAGTTTCGCTTTGTGGGGAAGAATCCACCCCCGATCATGCCGATGATGGCATCACAGATGGAACGATCCGCAGGAAACTACTCCGCTGGCCCCTCTCGCCTCCCCGACCGTGTTCGGTCCCTGGTGGCGGAGGATGTGTTGGAACTGGATGGCTCGGGTATCGGCTGCCTTGAGCACTCCCACCGGGGCAAGGCTTTTGACCGAGTGATCGCCCAAACCGAGACACTGGCCCGAAGCGTATTGAACGTCCCATCTGATTATTCAGTGCTGTTCCTGCAAGGCGGAGCCACCCAGCAGTTTGGCTTGATCCCCATGAACTTTTCGGGACAGACCCCATCTGCACAGACCAACACTGGAGTGTGGACCACCAAGGCCATCCGAGTTGCAGAACAGTTTGGCCCCATCAACATTGTTTTCGACGGCTCCCAATCGCAATTCCGCACCTTGCCAAAGCCTAAAGATCTGCAGATCCCTGCGAATGCGTCCTTCCTTCACACCTGCGCCAACAACACTGTGATGGGAACGCAGTGGAAGGAACTTCCTCGGGCACCTGAAGGAGTCCCCCACATCTGTGACATGAGCAGTGAAATTGGCAGCCGAGTGTTGGATTGGGACACACTTGACATGGTGTACGCCGGCTGTCAGAAAAATTTAGGCGTCGCCGGCACGGTCCTGGCCATCATCAAGGATGACCTTCTTTCTCAAAGCAACGGACCAAGCCCATTCAACTACCAAGAGCACGCTTCGGCTGGTTCACGACTGAACACGCCTCCGACGTTTGGCATTGTGGTGCTGCGTCGAATGCTGGAATGGATTCAAGAGCAGGGCGGGGTGCAAAGCATGGCACGGCGAGCCCAACAGCGTGCAGAACTGCTGTACAAAGCCATCGAGTCAACCAAGGGGTACTGGCAAGCTCATGCTTCAACCGAATGCCGAAGCCACATGAACATCACATGGCACGGACCATCGCCGGAAGCTGAATTGGAGTTTCTCGACCGGGCCGATCAACTTGGATTTTCAGGCCTCAAAGGACACCGGTCGGTTGGCGGCCTTAGGGCGTCGGTGTATAACGCGGCGGATGATGAGGCGTGCACAAAATTGGCGGAGTTGATTCAATCCAGCCCACTCGATTCCAAATAATCAAGCAAGGCCAAGGTCGCAGCGTCAACCAAATCCAAAACCAAATCAAAAGCCTCTCCCCCGTCGTAATAGGGGTCAGGAACTTCGGTCCTTGAAGTCTCGGGATGAAATTCCAACAAACATCGGACACGATCGGCGTCGACCCAGGACAACTCAGTCACGTCCCGCAGATTGTCTTGATCCATCACCACGATCAAGTCGGCGTTGGCATCGGATGGGGCAATCTGTCTGGCTTGTGAATTGATTTGAATACCACGGGCCTGAGAGGCCGATCTCATTCGGGCATCAGCCGGCTCGCCAGCATGCCAGCCTCCGGTGCCCGCAGAATCAATACGAAAGGAATGGTCCAGGCCACGTTCCCGAACGTGATGGCGAAAGTAAGCCTCCGCCGCCGGAGAGCGACAGATGTTTCCCAAACACACAAAAAGGATATTTGGCATCAGTCAACCGGTTGGGAAAAAGCGCGACGTCGGGCCACTTTGATGGCATAAGTCACAATCGAGCAGAAGACCACCAGTGCCCCGGCGTAGACAACTCGACCCCGCAGCTCGGTCGAAACATCAAGCCAGGCCAACATCACACCCAAGGTGGCGAAAAAAGCAGCGATGGCGTACAGCGTGAAGACCGCGGGCTTGACGCCGCCCAGTGCCCGCTTCAACTGGTGATGGATGTGGTCAGAGTCCGGGTCGCTCATACGTTTCCCGGACAACCTCCTACGAACGATCGCCATGAATGTGTCCAAGATCGGCACCGTGAACACCATCAGTCCCGCCAAGACCACATGGGTTTGCCCACGGTCGCCCAGCATGAGAATGATGGAAACCACCAGATAGCCCAACATCAAACTGCCCGCGTCGCCAAGGAAGATGTTCGCGGGATTGAAATTGTGAGGCAGGAAACCAAGGATCGCGCCAAGTCCAACGACAGCAAGGACAATCCTGGCGACCGCCAGAGACTGCGGTGCTTCCACGGAGTCACCACCCACTTCGGGGAGCAACATCATGCCGATCAAGGTCAAGCCCACCAGAGCGATCCCGGTGACCCCAGACAGCAAACCATCCAGGCCATCGATCAAATTGGCGGCATTGCAACCCCCAAGTACCATGACCGCGACCAGACCCGTACCAATGATGTTGTACACGTGGGAACTTAAAACCCAGTCCACCCCTGGGAAAAAGAACAGTTGGGTATCGCCGGCACCCAGCAAAGGACTCAATACACCTGCAGCCACCTGAACACCAACATTCTCAACTGCTAATGCTGCGGCAGCCATCATCTGACCGGCAATTTTGAGTCTCGGATCCCAACCAAACATGTCATCACCGACCCCGGTAATGAAAATCACAATCAAGCCAAAGACCACCGAAATGGGAACTGGACGGTACTGGTCAAGGGGTGCCTCAACGAATGCCGCGGAAAGAACACCTGCCATGATGCCGATGAACACCGCGAGGCCCCCCAAATAGGCAATGGGCTCATTATGAATTTTTCGGCCACCGGGCTGGTCGACCACCCCCAAAGCAATGGCGAGCTTGCGAACCAACGGCGTGACCAAAAGGGTCATGATGAAGGCCACAAAAAAGGATGGGGCAAACGCATTCAACAATTCAATGATGTCGACTGGGTCAACGGTGCCGGCAATGCCCTGATCTTCGATCGTAGGTTCAACTTGATTCACAATCTGGCCTCCGTGCGAATGGCTTCAGCGAGATCCCGGATCGTCTCAGCGAGGGGACGTGTGGGTGGCAAGGAAGCCAATGTACGGACTCGAGTGAGATCCGGAATTCGCTCCTGAAGATCTTGAAAGCCATGACCCCATACCTCGTCGTATGGCGTGACTTTGATCGATGACTTTGATTCAAGGACGTCACGGACCAATTCAGCCAACTCCAAAATAGAGATTGGTTGATCGTGGCCAAGATTCACCGGCATCCCACGGGCCTCAACCGTGCGGAGGAGCTGGGGAAGAGCACCAACCACGTCTCGAACATCGGCAAAGCATCGTTTTTGGCGTCCATCACCGTGAACTTCAATCGTGGATCCGTCCAAGGCCGCTCGCACAAATCTCGGCAGGACCATGCCCCACTCGCCACGTTGCCTCGGGCCAACGGTATTGAAGAATCGGATCACAACCGAGGGCAACTGTTGTTCAAGAGCAAAGGCCAAGTGCTCATCAACCGCTTTACTGTGTGCATAGGACCAACGCGCGACGGTGGTTGGTCCGTAGACCGAATCATCGGTTTCACGGAAAGGCCGTCCCTGTCCCACTCCATACACCTCGCTGGTGCTGGCCAGAACGGTCGGGGTTGAAGACTTCGCCAAGAACCGAAGCAAACCAGCGGTCTCAACCACATTGTTGATGATGGTTCCGAATGGGTCTTCGACAACTTTTCGCACGCCAACTGAGGCAGCGAGGTGATACGCCTCATGAAAGGACTCAACTGGTTCATTGGCCAGCCACTGATCGACCGTGGCTGGAACCAGTTCTACGTCAGGATGGTCAGGGACTTGATGCTGCAGACCTGTGGAGAGATCGTCAACAACAAGGATCGAATGACCTTGGTCCAACAGGTGCTCGACGAGATGGGATCCAATGAATCCAGCACCTCCGGTGACAAGGACTCGGGACACGTTGCTCAAGCCACCTCTGAATAGTCCCGCATGATGCGGAAATTCTTCTTGAAGTATCCACCGGACTCGGTGCGGGCTTGGTTGAGAATCACGCCGAAGACGTCGGTGCCAGCTTGCTTGACCGCGTTGGCGAGGCGAATCAGAAGACCTCGGTCATCATGTCCGGCACGTACCACCAAAACCGCGCCATCAGCTTTGGATGCGATAGTTACAGCGTCACCCGCCGCCAAGGCAGGCGGTGCGTCAAACAGAACCAAATCCCACTGTTCACGAGCATGGCTGAGCAGCTCCTCCATCATGGGAGAACCAAGCCGATCGACCACCCTCGAGCTCTCGGTACCCGCGCCCACCAAATCGAAGCCCGCTTCAGTTCGGATGGCAACACTCGAAAGGTCGCCGGCTCCCCCCAGCACATCACCCAAACCACTCACGCCATCAGCCAGACCAAGTTGCTGCGCTAGGCCGGGGCGACGGAAGTCTCCATCAACCACCAAAACCTTCCGCCCCGCCGCGGCGGCCGAGGCCGCGATGTTCAAAACAGTTCCGGTGCATCCGGTGTCGGGAGAACACGGGAAGAAGACGACCACTCGGCGTTCGGTAGGAGCACATTTACGAGCCAATTGGGTCCAAGTCTGCCGCAGAGACTCCGCGACCACACTCTGGCCAAATTCCAATACCGCCGACTCAAAAACAGTGCAGCCATCGGGATCTTCCTCAAGATGAGGAACGACTCCAAGCGTGCGCAACCCAGGAACCAAGGAAAGATCCTTAACACCGTTGATTCTCTGATCAGTAAATTCACGCAAGAACACGATTGCCGCCACCAGTCCGGTGACCAGAAGGAAGCCAGCGGGAATCACCAACTCAGGCTTTGGGAACGCCTTTTCTCGAGGAAGCGTCGCGGTTCGCGCGAGTGAGACCAGCCGAGCGTCGTCGCGTGACCGAAACAGCTTCAAATCGCGAACAAGTTGATCTTCACCATCGCGTTTGCGCTCGAGGTAATCCCGTCGATTTTTAATGTTCTCAATTCGGCTGAGGTCCGCAGCCTGAGATTGCAGTGATTGAACCTTCTCGGCATATTCATCTTGCAAAGACTGGGTGGCCGCTTGCGTCTGCTCAAGTATCCGCATCGATTGACGAATATCAGCCCGCAAGTTTCGAAGCACAATCTCTTCACGACGCTCATTCAACGCCGCTTCCGCGGAGTCGAGTCTCTGCTCAGCCCTCTGAATGATGGGGCTGTATGGGTCCAAGTACTGCAACCGCAAAAAGCTCAAATCCCTTTTTGCCGATTCCACCGTCTGAACATGAATCGATACCGATGGGTCGACTTCGGCCGTCCGAATATCATCTTCGTCATAGGACAAAGTGCCATCCAACTTCTGCTGTGACTGGGCCACTTGGGTTTGCAAACTTTCCGCGGCTTGACGATTGGTGTAGATCCGATCCGTCAACTGCTGGGCAGCAATCAGCTCCGGGCTGTAACGCGGGTCCTCCAACGAGGAGACCCCATTGGCGGTAATGAAGTTTTCCAATTCACCACTGATGTCATCAATCTCGCGCTTCGTGTCAGCAAACTCCGTGCTAAAAAGCCGGTCAATTGATTTCGCTCGGCTCTCTTCTAAACTCTGGGTGCTTTCGAGATAAGCATCCGAAAGAGCGGCCACGATGGCCTGCGCATCTTCACGGGTTGCGGTAGCAAAGCTGATCCGGAATAGTGCCGTCTTTGGGACCGGGGATCGGACCAAATCCTCTTCGAGTTCATCAACGGCCTCTTCGATCCGAGGCCCGTCCTCATCAACGTACTGGCTGGTAAACCACTCTGATCTTTGAACCGCACGAGTGCGAACAGCCGCTTTGAGCACTTCACGATCCATCAATCTCGACAATTCGGTGTTTGCTCGTCGTTCGATATCATCGTCATCCAACTCTTTGGCCGCACCAATTTCGGTAGCGTCCTGAAGGCCGGAACGAATTTCAAACAAGGCTTCGGAACGGTATGCGGGGAAGAAGATCGACAGAGCGACATAGGAAACGCCACCGACGCCTACACCAAGAAGTCCTGAGAAGACCAGCAGAAGCAAATGCTTCCTGAGGATGCGAATCGGATCGACAGAAACGCCCGCTTCTCCCGAAGAAGGTGCGGCAAGCAGTTCCTCAGACCTTTGTTCTGTCGATTGCATACTTGTCTCCTATCGGCCCAATGGGGCAATGGACTCGCATTACGGGGCCAAAATTGACTCCACTTCCTCGACCAGCGCCTCAAAATCATCTCCTTGAGCGTCATCACGCGCCTTGGCATCTGACAATGCCAATCGTGCCCGATCTAGGTCACCGGATCGAGCTAAGGCAAGGGCATAACGAGCTTGAGTTCCGGCCCCACCCCCCCGACGCACCGATTGGGCGAGAGACTTGATGGCTGATTCCGCATCCCCCAGCGCCAACTGGACGGTTCCCAGGGTGTCCAAGATCTGAGGATTCACCGGGTTTGCCGCAACCGCGGCCTGGGCCAATGGAAGGGCCCGCTCATGCTCACCAAGCTTGTCGGAGAGGACATAGGCAATGTTGTTGGTGGTAAGTGGCTGCTCAGGATCCAAAGAGAGACTCTTCTCCCATGCGGAAATCGCTTCATTCGGAAGATCAGCAGCAATCGCGATGTTGCCCGCCACGAGCCAGACTTCAGCCGCTTCATCTTCGTCGGCTTCGGTGGCCATCACAGCGCTTTTCTTCGCATCGGCAACCGCCCCCGAGTAATCCTTGAGGTTCAGTTTCACCCTCGCAATGCCGTTCAACAGCGGCCAAGAAACAACTCCGCCGTTGGCCTCTTCCGCGAATCGCTTGACATCATCAAGTCGATCATCGCCAAAGTACGCAATGAGCTGAACGGGGAATCGAGAAAGGATGAGTTGGGGCGCCCCGTTGGCAATTTGACGCTGGTACGCAGAAAAACATTCACGCAACACCGAACGAGACTCCTGCTCACGCCCGATGTTCAACAACGCGGTAGCCCGCAACGACAACAGGTCGGGATTGTCTTGAACCCACGCTTTCTCCTTGGCCGTCTGCTGCACCACCAACCTCCAGTCGGGATTGGGCACGGAAACTTCTGCCGCCATGCGTCGGGCAAACGTCACGTCTCTTGGATCCTGATCAAAAGCGGTCCGGAAATAGTCCCGAGCAGTGATTTCCTCACCTTGAATACCCATCAAGAGTTCCCCGGCACGGGCGTACCACTGTGCACTGATCTTGCCCGGGGGCAAAGCTCGCCCGCCATCACCGGCAATCGCGGCCGCGGACACTCGATCTCCAAGCGTTAGATACTCGCGAAGAATGCGCAAACGCAGTTTGCTGTTTGTGGGATCTTCCTCGAGTTGAGCCGCCAGCGTTCGGATGCCTTCTAGGACATCACCTCCCGCGTTCAAGAGGGTGAACCTCCCTTCGGCAACGGCCGGCGCTTGTGGCGCGAGAGCTTCGGCTTCTGTTAAAGCCCTTGACGCAGAATCATAAGCCTCCTTATCACCGGTTCGACGGAATCGTTCGGTGTAGATCGAAGCCTCAAGAAGACGCGGACCAATATCGCGCGGCAAAAACTGTTTGGCAGTGGACAACTCTTGAAGGGCAGATCTCTCCTCGACAGATCCATCCTCATTGCTGGTGAACTTCTCCGAGGCATACGCCACATAAATCATGGATTGGATCAACGCCCGGGCCGCCGTGTCTCGATCGTCCTCAGGCGCCGGGAGTTGATCAAAGATCGTTTGCGCTTCAGAAGCACGACCCGACCGCGCGAGACATTCACTGTACTGCTCAAAGAAAGCATGCCGGGGAATGTCTGTCGCCGTCAATCCAGGACCAGAAGGGTCGGGACGGAAGACGCTAACGAACTGAACTTCTCCTTCGTCCGGCAATTTGGTGATCAACGACTCATACTGATCTGCAGCATCCGAGAATTGATTTTGGCTCATGCAGATCGAAGCGGCCGCAAACGCGGATGAAATCGTATCCACACCATCCAGCACTTCGACTGCCGCAGTGGCTTGACCAAGGTCAGCGTACAACTGGGCCAACATGAGGTTGGCCAATAAGGATGAATCATCATCTTCGGCCAATTCCACCCTCTCCCGCAAAGCCGCGACCGCCGACTGCGGACGTCCCTGCTGCCTGAAGATTTCGGCACGGTAAGCCGTGATCAAGAGAGGGTTAAATTCAGAGTCAACCGACTGAAGAGCCTCCTCAAGCAGTGCATCAGACTGTTCCCACCAAGCCTGACGGTTGGACTCGATCAACGAGGCCTGGCGATCCGCCGGGAGTTGGCTGAATCGATTTTGGTCGTAAGAAAAGTCTGGACTCAGGAGTCGAATACTTTCTACGGTGGGCTCGGAGACGCCAAGCAAGAGGGCCAACTCAACAACGTTGCGAATATCCTCCGGAGCCGAGGCATAGCGAGATGATCGCGCTTGCAAGACTTCAACAAGACCACCACTTTCCAGAGCAAGGTTCAGCCAAGCTTCTCTCAATGCCATATTTGCTGGCGACATTCGTGAAGCTGACTGGTAGACCTCTTTCGCCTGTTGACTCTTGCCCAACTGAACCAACAATGCCCCATATCCTTGCGCGATGGTGATGCTGTTGGGCTGAATTTCCCAAGCCTCGACGTAGTGTCTTTCAGCATTCACGTAATCACCAAGTTGAGCCTCTGTCTGAGCCAATTGCGCCAACAAACGACCGTCTTTTGGGAGATCTTCGGAGGCAGCCAAGAAGGCGTCTCGAGCGACGGACCATTCGCCCTTCGCCACCGCCAATCTGCCCCGATATGTACGACCGGATGCCTGATCCATATCCAAACTCTCGGCGATTCGTGCTGCTTCGCCCGCGGCAGGCCAGTCTTGGGCACGCAAAGCCCGGGTAAAAACGTATTCCACCCAATCCGGAGCTTGGGAGTATTGCTGGTCCGCCTCAACTTCACGCTGATTGATCTCATCTTCAATGCGGGCAACCAGTTCCAAATCACCAATTCGGGCAGCCGTTGCTTTGAGTGTTGCGAGATCCCGCAAAATGGCCACCGCGGTGGTCCCAGGATCAATCCCGCGGTCATCCGAATGGAACAAGACGATGGCTTCAATCGGGTCAGAAACGCTGGTCGCGACCTGAAGTTCGCGTATGGCAACCTCAGCTTTCGGATTGGAAGGCTCAAAGTCATCAAGAATTTCGAGGGCGAGGGATTTCTGATCCTCGGCAATCAGCATGCGCACATACGAAACGGTTACGCCAAGCTCTTGGGGCTCCCGATCGTAAATTGCTTTCATCTCGCGAAGTGCATCCTCACGTTCACCGGCGTCATACCGTTTCAGCAATGCCTGGACCTCGATTGCCAGTGGTGAACTTGTACTTCGGCCCGCCAGTGCGTTTTGAGCCATTTCAATGGCTTGCGATGACCCCTCGGAGTCGATGCCCGCATCCAACATGGCCTGCCCCAGCAAAATCACTTGCTCCCACTCCCGACTCAGCACCAAAATCTGCAATTTGTTTCGCAGCAACGTTGGCTCGTTGGGAACAGATTCCAATGCTTCGTCCAGCTGAGTAAGTGCCAAGCCCAACTGGTCCAGTTCTCGGTTCACTTGAACTGAATACAACAGCAGTCGAATATCGGTTGGAGCCCCAGCGAGACTCTTTCTCTGCAGAACATCATCCAGCAACTTGGCGGCCGTCCGAAGACTCCGCTCGCCGCCCTCGGCATACGCTCGCTTCGCTTGAATTTCAAGCAAGACAAGGTTGTTCTCGGGGTTAGGGACTAAAGCAAGCGCTTCCTCATAGATCTCATCAATGGCGGCGATGGCACTTTCACGTTCGAGTTGGCCACGCACCAGCTGATCCATAGTCAACCCTGTACGAATGCCGTACATGGACAACCTAAGGTCATCGAAGCTGCCCGCGTAGAGGCCAACCTGAGGCCGAGGTCTCTGGCCAAACGCTTCAGACAACTTGAGGGCAAGCGCCCGATCCTCTTCATCCGCACTTTGGCTCAGTAACTGAACCCGACGGTGCTCCACGACATAATCGGAGTAGGCCGTCTTCTGAAGTTCTGCTAAAGCAGATGCATACCGGGAAAAAAGATCTGGCTCACTAAGTTTTTCCAAGGCAGTGAAGCAACCCGTGACATCAAAAATCTCAACCATTCGCGACAATTCTTTAAGCGCAATGTCACGAAGTGGGCCATCTTCCACTGCCACCTCGGGGACAATTTCAAGCACCCGCTTGTTGTTCAACGCATGGGCAGCTTCAAGTCGACTGACAATCCACAATGCCCGGGCATGACCCACCGAATCTTCTGGGAGGGGTCGCACGAACTCGTCGCCCACCAAGGCTCTTGCCTGCCCCAATAGAGAGCCCTCAGATCCCGGAGGTGGCAGGTCAATCCTTGAACTCTGATCGAACAACCTCCGCAGGGTTTGTGCATACTCAAGGATGAAGCTTCGATCATTGTCCAACACGGCATCTTCCAGGCGAATGGTGTAACCGCGCAAGGCGATACCGAAATCAATGACCTCAGGGTTGTCATCCAAGCGCCGCTGCAAAAGATCGAAGGCCTCTTCGCGATCACGGTCGCGCAACTCGGCCCAGCGGATTCGATTCAAACGGCTGGCCGCAATCCATCGATCCGAAAAGGCCTCATTTTCCAAACTGCGAACACCAGCAGCATCCGCCGTATCTTCCACCATCTCCATCAAAGACGCCGAACGGACATCCATTGCATCGGCATAGACGGCACGCACAAGAATCCTTGATCGCTCGGGGAGGTCGGGATGGTTTTCGGCCCCCCATTTCAGCGAACCAATCCAAGCGTTGTAAAAGTCATTTGCTTCCACCGTGGAGTTTGGGGAAGTCAACAGAATGACCCGCTTGAGAGAGGTCAGGTATTTCAGATCCCGAGGCTCCTTGCCCAAGGCTCGCCCATAATTTCGCCGTGCCTCCCGGTAATTGTCAGCCTGCTCAAACTCAACAGCTTTCGCATAAATCGAAGAGGCGCTGCGTAGAACCAAGAAGTAATACGCGCCGCCAAGGCCGCCAACCAGAGCCATGCCCAATATTGAGAGCACCAACAGTAATTTGACATTGAGCGCGCCAATTCGGCTTGGGGAAGAATTCTGTCGCATTAGGAAGACTCCAAGTCAGCGGAAAGTGATCGCCAATCTGGCAAACTCCGCATCAAATGAGGCAAAAGAAGTTCGAGGAATTCTCGACTTGCATCAACAAAATCTGAACGATCTTGGCGACGCTTGAGTTGGGTTACCAATTGGACCTTGCAGTAATAGGCCATCTTTTGCGAGGGATCAAAAGCAAGTCTTTTGACGGACTCTGGGGTGGCGGCGAACTTGCCATTGGCCACAAAAAAGTACCCCCCCCAAAGCACGGTGCCCGGCTGGTCCGATCGCACAAAACTGCTCGTCCGCAAAGCCAAATCACTGGTCGGCACGAAGACTTCTGCAACACGACCCGTCAACGGATCTTCGATACCAACTTCAAACCAAAGATCATCAATTTTCTTCCAGCCTGATTGTTGGATCCCTAAGGGCAAATTTTCAGGAAGTTGCTCCAGATCAAAGCCCCCAGTTGCCACCAGGCAACGGTCGGGGACATGCGGAACCGCATCAATCATCCCGGTGTAATACGCCAAATGAAGTTGTAAAAACCGGCCATCCGCATGTTCGTACGATCGGGTGAGAAACTGATCGGTACCGAGTTCCTCAATGAATTCTGCGGACAACCTTTGGTCATCACCAACGGCTTCCCATGAGCCAAGACTTCGGGGCACATCGGCCAAACCACGCTGAAGCGGGACAGGCTCCTTTTTGAGGTGGATGTTCAACGCATCCATGGCGAAGCCCATTCCCACCCGAGAAAGTCCAATAAGCACCACCACGACCAGCATGGCCCGACGTTGCGAGGGATGCAAAGTGAATCGAAGATTCATGAAACGCCCCCCGGAACAAAATCATCCTCAGATTGTTCAATCACCAGACGCTTCAGTATCTCAGACACACCAAGGAAAAGCATCCATGCCGGCACCAAGAGGAAGACACCAACCATCGTGTGCACTTCGCCAGTGCCTAGGTCTGGATCGATGAGACTCAACAATCCAAGTACCAACACGCGGACGATGTTGACAACCAAGGCAACTGGGAAGGCAGAGGCAATTAAGAAGATTCTTTGCCACCATCGCCGAAAGGAAGCAAAAGCCATGGTGGTCCCAATGGCCAAGAACGCCATCAACATGCGCATCCCACTGCAAGCCTCTGCCACGTTCAAAGGGATAACCGTGGATGACATGTCATCGTTCATTACGTAGATGCGAATCACGTTGCCTTCAAGCTCAGCATCAAGGGTGGCCAACACCAACAACAAGTGGGCCCCAAATGCTGTGATTGCTTGCATGGGGTGAGTGACGTAGGACATCAATCGTTCGGAAATGGTTTGGCCAAAGACGAGCAAAAACAGCATTGGAAAAATCAGATGTCGAATGGCCCTTGGGCCCAACAACAACATCCCCAATCCACCCAAGCTGCACACCACTCCGAAGCCACGAAGATTGTGATGGTGTAATACTGAGGGACCAAAAACACACATCGCGTACCACATCAACCCAAAGGCCAAAGGCAACAGCCCCCACCAGCAAATACGAGCACCCGCAGACTCAATCTGTGGCCATGCCCGCCTCAGGAACCACCCTGCGATCAGAGGAGCAACCAAGGTGTGCCCCCAGTCATCTGTCTCCTGGAAGGCCCACTGGAACTGGCGGAAAAGAAAATCCCAGTAATACGCCACAAATGAAACGAGCAGCAAACCAACCACCACAGCATCCCCAACCAATGGGGAGGAGGGTTTGGGTTGGTCAGAAGTGGCTTTCATGGATCAGGAGACCGCCATTTAGGAGCGTACGCTCATGAATCGGCAAGGGTTTCCCTCAAATCCAGCCCGAATGCGGAAGCAAGAGACATTTATCGAGGACCAGCAAAGGGTGGTGCGCCAAAAACGTCATTCCCGAAGTTCCGATCCAATCGGAGACTGAAGCCGTAATTTGTTCGAAAACCCTCACGAAGGATGAACATTGGACGATTCCAAAAACCTGTCCCCACAATGATCTGATCGCTGGGACGGAGCACCACATCAGGCTCTGTCCCATTTCGAATGCCCGCGAGGTCGAGGCGAATAATGGCTTCCCGATCTTGACCAACGATGCGACGCAAGTCGACTTTGTCGGGTTCAGCTAAGGGTCCAAGTCCTCCCGCCGAAGTAATGGCACGAGAGAGGGTGAAATAGGGCTCATTGACCGGAATACCGTACGGACCAGGCCGGGCGATCTCGCCGTCAATGTAGACGTTGCCATCGCCAACCCGCTCAACCAAGATGGAGTCTCCCGGGCGGATCACGATGTCCAGATTGCTGTCCCCTCGACGGAGCTGTTGCAAGGGAATGCGAAGGACTCGATCAATGAACACGGGGGCATCGCCCTCGCCCATTTCAGACCAATCGTCTGCCCCTCCCCGCTTTTGCCATGTCCCGGAAGCCACATCCCATAGCCAAGGAGATTCGGGGAGGCCTTCTGGTTCTTGAACTTCAGGAAGGCCACCGTCCATCAATGCATCGACATCAATAAACGTATCTTCGCTTGCCCCAATCGATGCCCCTGAACTTCCCTCGAGTCGATCCAACAGACCATCCAAATCCAAGGGAGACTGACTGTCATCAATCTCTGGAGTCTCAAGTGGCCCCTCCAATCGAACGCGACGGCGTACGACTGCATATTGCGCGGTGTCCAGAATCCCCCCCGCTTGGCTCAGGGCTTCGAGAAGACGAAGATCAGACCGCAACAGTGGATACACATTGGGCTGCGAGATGAACCCGTTGATGGTGAATCGGAAGCCAGTGCGCTGCACCAAAGCGGCATCGACCTGTGGCGCGCCCATCAGTCGACCGTAAGCTGATCGAATCGATGGGCTCAATTCCTCGGGAAGCAACCCTTCAACCTTGACCAACCCAATTTCGGGGAGTTGAACAAAGCCAGACTGATCAACCACACGATCAACGGTGACCGGCTGGCCAGGCTGATAGACATCAAAGGCGGTGACCGTGATCACATCACCGGGAACGATGCGGTAGGCGCTGAAATCATTTTCGAGGAGATCTTCTCGAGTGGGCGTCTCGCCGACGATCTGCTCCCCGACCTCGATGGCATTGATCCTCCTCAGGATGGGCAGAGTTGTGGGCTGATGCTCCCATCGCCCAGTCACCGTCGGATCGACAAACGAATCGGTCTGGCAGCCAGCTGCAAGAGACAGGGCCAATCCCATCCAAATCGCTGATTTCGTCGTAAGTCGGAAAAACACAGACCATTATCGGGCGGCCAGCACCCGCTTCACCAAGATTTGTGGGGGTAAGATGTCCCTGCTGTGAGCGAATCCGCCCAAGATCGAACATTGGCCCGTCACCCCAGACCCCTTGGCGGAGATACCGCCAAAGATCGACGAGGCGTCCAGGTCCCTCTGAGCGGCATGGTGCTCAACAACAACGAGCCCCAACAACTGCATTTAGGCCGAAAGCCAGACTGGCTTCGAGCCCGAGTGCCTGGGGGGCCAGGGTACGAGCGTCTTCGTGAAATCGTGGATACCCACGGCCTGCATACGGTCTGCAAAGAAGCCGCCTGCCCAAACATGGGGGAATGCTGGAATCGCGGGACCGCAACCATCATGATTCTGGGTGATACCTGCACTCGTGCCTGCGGATTCTGCAATGTGAAAACCGGCCGCCCCGCCGAAGTCGACAAAGATGAACCCCGCCGGGTCGCCGAGTCCATCGCTCTGATGGGGCTGGGCCATGTGGTCATCACCTGTGTCGATCGGGATGATTTGCCCGACGGCGGGGCCGAAATATGGGCCGAAACGATCGAACGAGTGCATGAAGCGTGCCCCAATACGAGTGTCGAATGCCTCATTGGTGACCACCAAGGGCACCATGATGAACTCGACACCATCATCGCTGCAAAACCCGAGATCTTGAGCCACAACATGGAAACGGTCCGCCGCATGCATCCCGCCGTACGTCCGCAGGCCCGCTATGACAGATCGATCGATGTGCTACAGCACATCCAGGAATCAGGACTGGTCACCAAAACCGGGATCATGGTTGGCATTGGCGAACGGGACGAAGAAGTCTTTGAGTTGATGCAGGACCTTCGTGACGCGGCCGACATCCATATTTTGACCATTGGTCAATACCTGCAACCCACCCGAAACCATTTGCCAATTGACCGCTGGGTCACTCCTGAGGCATTTGACCAGTACCGAGAACGCGGACTGAACCTCGGCTTCTCGGTGGTCGAATCAGGGCCGCTGGTTCGATCGAGTTACCACGCCGAAGAACAAGCCGCCAAACTTTCCCCGTCCCAGCGTGCGGTCAAAGAAGGCATGGAACGATTGCTTGGGCAAGCCAAGAGCGACAAGCCGAACTCCTCAGCGAAAAGTCCTGAACAATAAATTGAGCCTCGGCAGTCATCTGGCTTTCGCAAGCTCTGGGGCATGCCGTTGAGATGTCATAAAAAAGTTCCCGGAACCAACGGTCCGGGAACTTCAAGATGAATCAAATGTCACCAGAAAATCAGGCGTTTGCCGCAGGGGCCGTGGTTGCGGCCTCTGATTTTTCCACCAACAGATCGAAGGTGGCGGGGTCATGGATGGCGATCTCACTGAGCATCTTGCGGTTGAGCAAAATGCCAGCGTGCATAAGGCCATTCATAAATCGGCTGTAACGCGTTCCTCGCATCCGGCAGGCTGCCGTAATACGGGTGATCCACAACCGTCGCATGTTGCGGCGACGTTGCCGGCGGTCACGCCAGGCGTACGCACCAGCACGGGTCAATGTGATCTTGGCTTGTTGCTTGTGACGGCTTCTGGTTCCCCAGTAACCGCGGGCGGCACGGAGAATTCGTTTTCGGGCTTTGGTGCGAGCGGCACCTTTGGCAGCACGTGGCATGTCGAACATTCCTTCTGAAGGACGGGGGTTCAACGCGTGAACACTTGACCCGATCGACGATCACCCAGAGGAGCAAAAGGCTTCAGGCAGGGCGATCGGAACCCGAAGCGGAACGTATTCGGCCAAAAGCCGAAAGAACAATCAGACGTTTGCGGCACCGGCACGGACCGAGCGGAACAGCATTCGGCCCACCCGGCGCATTTCACAGCTCTTGAAATAAGCCGGGACTCGGTAGCTGCGAAGCAACTTCCCAGACTTGTGGCTTCGCTGCTTGCGGGTGAACGCACGATGGAATTTCACGCGGCCGGTGCCGGTGAATCGGATGCGCTTGAGAAGGCCTTTGTTGGGTTTACGACCGTGCATTGGCAAATTCCTGAAGTTCTCCCCCGAATATTGGGGAAAGGACAATCCTACCAACACCCAAGGCTGGACGCAACGGCAGAACCGAAGGCCGAAGGATGCTCAACGGGCCAGAAAAACGTCCTGAGGATCAATCAATGCGAATTTCGGCAAGCTGGTGTGGCCCCGAGGCACCCAAACGGCATCCACCCGCCCCTTGTTGATCCAGACCGGCCGGCGGGCGGAACGGACCGAGAGATCGGCCAACAACAAATGGGAGCATCGACCAGAATGCGAAAGGGCACCACTCATAGGACCCGGGGCGGGGACCCCCAGCATGCTGGCAACTTGGAGAGGATTGGGATCACCCACGATGGGCCGTTGTGGATCGAAGCGATCCACCCGGATCCGGCCCGGTCCCACCTGCACGGAATAGAACGAGATGCCCGACTTCTCTCCTCGGCAGCAGGGACAATTCACCCTTTGGTGTGGGCAGTAGCCGTCATCGACAAACTGACGCACGGTGGCAAGGGAAGGCACCACGTCCCAATTCGACGCGGGAACTTCTCGACGATGATCACTGGCAAACGACTCGACCGCCGTACCGAGCGCGCGGATGTTGGCACCACACAATTCGTCTCGACTGTGCAACTTGGCCCCCCGACCGAGGGCCAATACGATTGAAGTGGCCAAGAGCAAACTCGCAGCCACTCCAAAAAGATCTGGCAATCGGAATTGGAACCCGCCGCTACCAGCACCATCAACTGCTGGCGAAAATGCTGGCGAAGTGCCTTTGGACGCCGCGGCTCTTGGTGTGCTTTTGATACGAGCCAGCGTGGCGTGCACCAAAACATCCTCGGCGGGCGGAGTGGCACGAAGGGCTTCGAGCGGATCAAGTCGAGCCATCAACTGCTCGGCCTCATCGGATTCAGGTTGCCATCCCGAATTCACCAGTTCATCCAGACCAGGGACGTCCTGACAGTCCTCAGGTAGAGAGAACAAATCACGCTCGTCGTCAGAGGGTTTCCGCGGCGTTTCACTCATTGCTCTGGCTCCTCCCCCCAAAGCTCTCCAAAGGCTCGGACCGCACCGTGCAGGCGACTTTTTACGGTGCCCACGGGGATGTTCAGAATATCCGCCACTTGGGCGTAGGACATCCGCTGAAAATAGGTCAGTAACAAGATTTCTCGCTGGGCATCACCCAGTCGATCGACCACCGCCCGAACCCGGTTTGTTTGTTCCGCGCCTTGCAGTGGGCCTTGGGGATCATTGCCATTGGCCGGCATCAAATCAACCATGGCGACTGCATCATCTGATCCACCAACTGGCGTGTCCAAAGAAACGCTGGGCCGGCGACGCAACCAACGCCGAGCATCCCGAGCTTTGTTGGTGGCAATGGTGTACAGCCAAGGCTTCAACCGCCGGTCAACATCAAAGCTGGCTGCAGACAGGTGGATCTGGAGGAAGGTCTCCTGAAAAACATCTTCGGCCAATGCTCGGGAACCCGTAAATCGCACCAAGTAACCGAAGAGTTCATCCCGATACCGACGGATCAATTCATCGATTGCGCCAGCTTGACCATCAACGTGGTGTTTCACCAAACGTTCATCAGATTCGGTTTGAAGATCAATGGACACGGGATGTGCCATGCTATCGGTCAAACCGAGGGTGCTGCCAAAGGCAGGCAGGTGAAGCGCGAAGCCCGTCATAGGGTTGCTACGTTCCACATTCGGAAGGAGTTCAACTCAATCTGAGGGGCGTCCCTGTCGCCAAATGGCCCAAGGGTCACCCTCCCAGGCATACCGAGCATTGGGCAATTCAGCTCCCCCGCCCTGTCCAGTGCATCGCTCGCAAAACTGCAAGAGTTCTGCAGCTTGGCTCTGAGGCAGTCGATGGGACCAACGACGGCCGTTGGCCGCCAAATCCACCTGAACCATGCCCGTAGGGCACGGCGTGGCCAAAACCACACTCTCGGGGGGCGCTCCCAGCCCAAGCGTTGCAATCTGAGCTTCCAGAGACAACTGATCTTGTTTCGAAAGCCGCCGAACACAAGGAATGGGCCCCGGATCGGTGGTCTGACCAACCCGGCCAAAGCCATCAAAGCCATACCGAAGGGTGATTGGATCTTGGGGAATGGTGATCACGCAGGCCAAGCCGGGAGAAACCACCGAGGATCGACAACTCGCCAAAAGGACCCCGATCAACAAAATGCAGCATCGAGCAGACACGCCTCGATTGTACGGGTTTGGCCGAAAGGCCCCCTCCCGGATACTCTCGACAATCTATGGACGCCTCTCTCCGATGGATCAATGCCCTCTTGGACCGCCCAGTGGAGTGTGAGGAGGCTGCAGACCTCCTGACGCGGGCGGGCTTCCCGGTCGAACACACTGAACCCGTGAGCACCCGAATGGGAGAAGACATCCGGTTGGACGTGGAGACCACCTCCAACCGTGGCGATTGCAACGCCCACTTGGGCCTCGCTCGAGAAGTGGTTGCTTTAACCGACCGGCAGCTCAAAGATCCAACCCAACTTGAACCAGCTGATCCCGTCGGTTCGTCAGAGGCTGGTGTGGTGGTGGAGAACCAGGCCCCCGAAGATTGTTTGATTTACCACGCTCGCATCGTTCGTGGTGTCAAGGTGGGACCGTCTCCAGATTGGCTTGCTGCTCATTTGGAAGCTCGCGGAGATGTTCCACGCAACAACATCGTTGATGCCACCAACTATGTCCTTCACGAACTTGGACACCCCGTTCATGCTTTTGATTTGGACAAACTGCAAGGCGGACGAATCGAGATCAGGTATGCCCAGAGCGGGGAAAAGATGCTTCCCCTTGGCGCAGAGGCCAAAGAAATCGAACTGTCGACCGAAGATCTCGTCATCGCTGATGGAGCGCAGCCGGTGGCTCTGGCGGGAGTCAAAGGTGGCGCAGCCTCAAGCGTGGATGAAAACACCACAGATCTTTTGCTGGAGACCGCAACCTTTACCCCGAGTGCCGTCCGAAGATCCAGTCGGCGGCATGGCATCGCGAGCGACTCTTCCTACCGATTTGAACGCCAAGTGCCCGATCGACAGGTCCCCATCGCCGCCGAACGCCTGCTTCAGTTGATTCTTTCGGTTGCCGGTGGAGAAGCAGCGCCGCCGACCATGGTTGGCACCATTGCTCCGGCGCCGAAAATGACTTTGCGGTTCGCCCGACTCAAGACCATCCTTGGCATTGACATCCCCGCACAAAGAGTGGTCGAAATCCTAGACGCCCTCGGCTTGCAACCTGTTCATGAAGGCGACACCGTTTCTTGTACCGCCCCCATTGGTCGAGCGGACCTGAACCGTGAAATTGACTTGATTGAAGAAGTGGCCCGCATTCATGGTTTGGAATCACTTCCGATTGAAGATGCCGCGACCATCAGAATCAGACCCGCGCAGTCCACGGAAATTGCTCGCCGCATGGTCCGCGACATGCTGGTCGGCTTCGGCGCGTACGAAACCGTCTCACACACCTTGGTCTCAGAAGCGGCAGCCAAGCGATTCTTGGATCAAGGGCACCGCGGTCTTCGGGTGGATGACGAGCGGGCCGGCGGAACGCCCATCCTTCGCCCCTCGCTGATCGACACCTTGACCACCATCGCCGGAAGGAATCTTGATGCTTCTGGTCGGAGAGCCGCGCTGTTTGAAGTCGCGGCGGTCTTCCATGAACATGAGGGAGGACACGAAGAGAGAACCGCGACGGCCCTCTTGATGCCATGTCAGGATGAAACTTCTTTGCAACCCATCCGCGGCTGCATCGATCGGATCGTGAACATGCTCACTGGTGAAACGCCAACCGCGGCCCCCGCCGAACGCATTTGGTCCGCGCCCGGAGCAGATCTCCAGTGGCAAGGCCTTCCCATTGGCCACCTGGGGTTGTTGGCACCGGAGATTGTGGACGCCCATGGTCTTGAAGGAGAATGGGCGGCTTGTGAGCTCTTCTTGGAACCTCTTCTTTCTCATTGGCCACCAGAAATCTCGGTGACACCACCTCCCGCCTTCCCCGCGATTGAACGCGACCTTTCATTGGTCTTGTCTGATGATGTTCAGTGGCACGCCATCTCATCGCTCATCAAGAACCTCGAACTGCCCGCCTTTGATTCGGTCGAATACGTGGGTGTCTTCCGCGGGAAACAAGTCACAGCTGGACGCAAAAGTTTGACCCTTCGCCTTCGATTCCGAGCGGAGGATCGGACCCTGACGCATGAAGAAGTGGATGCCCCGGTCACCCAAGTGGTCGAGGCCTGCGCAAACCAATTTGGCGCGGAACTCCGACAATGAGCGACTTCCGACACGAGAGTCTGAACCATTTTCTTGAGGCATTGGCAGAACGCTCCCCCGCTCCCGGTGGTGGCGCATCGGCGGGGGTGACTGTGGCCTTGGCAGCAGCCCAAGCGGAGATGGTGGTGGCGTGGACCAAACCAGAACAACCAGAAACCATCACGTTCTTGCAGCAGGTCCGAGGTGAAGCTCTCGAACTGGCCGTGCGGGACGCTGATGCTTACCGCCGCTGGAGCGAATTGCAAAAAGACCGGGCAACCGACGATCCCGAATTGCAATCGGCCACCGAGGACATCATGGCTATTCCCGCTGCCCTGGCAACGCTATCCCTCACACTTCTCCGAGAGTGCGTGCGCTTGGCGCCAAAAACGAACCCTCGGCTTGGGTCTGATCTTGGCATCGCGGGCGCTCTGGCCGCCGCGGGCGTTCCATCGGCAGGCTGGAACACCAAAGCCAACCTGCACTTGGTGAAGCCCGAGGAGCAAGATGTCATTCAACAGGCCTTGGCTGAGCAAGAAGCCGAAGCGAAGTCGCTCCTCGACGAACTGAATGCTTTCCTCTTGGGCTGATTGAACCAACAGTTCCCGACCAACCGATACAAAGCCTGATGGCTGCGCCCAAAAAATTTCTCATGGTGGTCTATCGCTGTTGCAACACCTACGGCCGGTTGACTCGCAACCCATCCAACACGGCCTACGAAGGTCGATGCCCGAAATGTGGCGCAAAAACCAGAGCGATCATCGGAGCCGAAGGCACCAATCGGAAGATTTTTCAAGCCGGTTGACGGCTTAATCTTCTGGAGCGTTCTGAGCCACCATTTCCCGGAAAGTCTTGGTGAATTTCTGGGTGATTGGCCCCACCTTCCCATTGCCAATGACTCGGTCACCGATCTTGGAGGCACCGATCACTTCGGCCGCGGTCCCGGTCAGGAAGATCTCGTCCGCGTCGTAGAGGTCTTCAAGGCGAAGGGTTCGCTCCAGCACCGACACGTTGCAGGCTGGGGCAACCGTGTCGATCACGAACTGTCGAGTGATGCCCAACAAAAAGCCTGCGTCTGGAGCCGGCGTGGAAATGACACCGTCTTTGACCACAAAGATGTTGTCCCCCGTTCCTTCAGCCACCTCGCCTCTCGTATTCAGCATGATGGCCTCGTACAGACCTTGGCGCAGGGCTTCACATTTGGCGAGGATGTTGTTGAGGTAATTCAGACTCTTCACGGACGGGTCCAAGCATTCAACGGGGATGCGAGGCCGCTCGGCCACGATGACTTTCATCCCATCGCGGTACATCTCCTCGGGATACAAGCGGATGCTGTCGGCGATGCAAATCACCCCTGGCTCGGGGCAACTGAACGGATTGAGACCCAACGTCCCTTCGCCTCGGGACAAAATCAGACGGATGTAGCCATCCTGAAGATTGTTGGCGGCCACGGTCTGGCGAGTGAGATCCTCGATCTCATCGATGCTCAACTTTGGATCCAGGTGGATGCGCTCGGCCGACTCCATCAAACGAACCAGATGGGAGCGGAGTTTGAAGATCCTTCCGTTGTAAATCCGGATGCCCTCAAAGACCCCGTCGCCGTAGAGGAAGCCATGATCAAAGACACTCACCTTGGCTTCTGACTGAGGAATCAACGTCCCGTTGATCCAAATCAGTCGCTGGTCGGTGGTGGAACCAGAATCGGGAGATGAGGCGGTAGCGGCGGAAGATTGAACCATCACCCAAAAAGTGTAGTCATTCACGACATCCCCCACCGTGACGTCGTGATTCTGGGGCCCAAACAGCCGATAGAAGAACGTGACCCTCCTTTTTTGCATCCTTGTGGGCCTCGTTGATGGCCATGCCTTCGACTTGGCGGAAAATCGCTGCTTTGAGACTGCTTTGACGGATCCCACCGTGAGAGCGGATTGGCCGGCTTACATCACCAGCGAGGACGCAAACGGAACCCGCCTCTTACGCGTGCAAGCCAACTCTGGGGCGGTGGCCTTTCGACTCGACGGCCCCCAAGGGGCCACACCAGGCCCAGCCACCCTGCGCATCCAAGCGCAAGTCACCAACCTCGGTGGAGACCAGATCATGCTGGTCGCCCTTCGGGGAGAGACCCAAGTCACACACCTCGTGACCGAAGACGGCGACCATGAGATCAACTTGCCGATTCCGGAAGGGGCCACGCCTCCATCGCTGTGGTGCAAAATCCTGCGTCAACATTTGGGAGAAGAAGTGACACCACGGACCCCGGTGCCCAACCCAAGACTTCGACTCGATCTGAGGTCGGTTCAAGTTTGGCCCCGTCGTGAGCTTCGCATCGTGAAGGATCACTCTGCCGTGGTGGCCCCCAACCAAGAACTTGTGTTGACATTGGAAGGAATCGATCCCGAAGGCGAACCGGTGGTGGTCACTGAAGTGTTGCCCAGTGGGGAGATGATGGAAGAAACCCTCACCGACGTGCTGCCCCGGCTGCAGATTGTCCGGACCTTCGAAGGACTTGGTCGATACCAATTGCACGTCCAACAAGGGGAGTTGGAAGCGGCTCAGAATGTGTGCATCGTGCCATCCGAGCCTTTGGTCAACACTCGCATTGCGTTCTTCGCCCCCCCCGCCTTTTTTGGCGACTTGCATCGATTCTCAACGACTCCACCGGTTGGCTCTCCGGTCAGCCGACCCATGACTTCAGCCAAACGAGTGGTCATTGAACGGGACCCCACCCAAATTGTGGACCGATCGACTCTGGTGGCCAACCTTGAGTTGGAACCGTCATTGGGCTTTGCGCCTGAATCTTTAAGTGACGATGAGTTCCGAAGAGCAGGCTTGCACCTTTTCACCAACCTTCGAAATGTCGTTTTGGCCCCCAACGGAGCGGACTCTGGACCTGATGCGGCCCGATGGCACACCTTGAGCAAACTGTCGAGGGCCACCGTGCAAGCCGAAGGACAACTCCCTGGCTCTGGCGTCAGGCAGCTGTTCCGGCAAGATGGGGCGTTGTATATCTGGGTCGACCGACCTGAATTCTCCTTTGTGCTCCCAGTGACCGAAGCAAGCCATCGCAGAAACGCTGATGGACATGTGGAAGCCACGGGGTTGGCTTCGGGGAACATCGAATCGGGAGTTCGCAACCTCATCGTCGGGCCCTTGCGAGAACCTGAAGTGCTGGTGCTTCGACAACTTGACTTTGCCCGACCGGTCCAACTGACCCGAAACCAAGAAGTCAGCGCGAATCTCCACATCCCCAACCCCAGAGATGTGATTTGGAAAGGAAAACTCCAAGCCAATCGATCGGGGCCACTGCGACTCCGACTGAGCAAAACCTCGCTGGAATTGCTCCCTGGACAGGAAGTCAATCTTCCCGTCAACGTCGAATGGCCCGGATCTTTCGTCAAACACGGGCGGCATCCCGTCGACTTGGAGATTCAAGAATCAACGGGGGGCACCATTACCGCCACCCTCGAAGTGGAAGTGGCGTTCCCCGGATTGAAAGTCGAGTTGGTCTCGGATGCACGCTTGGTCATGATGGCTTCTCAGCCACTCGACACCCAACTCACTTGGTGGAACCAAGACACCAAACTCAAGCGGGAAGAACGTCAACGTCTCCGAGAGGGCCAGAGCATTGAACGGGTGGTGCCCGCGGAAGCAACGCACGTGGATGTGGTGTCAGGCATCCGCACCATCCGTTACGACCTTCAAGGCATGCGTGACGGTGGCTTCTGACCCAAGAGGGTGCGCCAGAGCACATCGGTGACTTGCCAGCCATTCGATTCCTCGCGCAATTCGATTCGCCAAGTGGTTGCTATGGGTCGACCTTCGTCCACTACCCGAACCTTCAATTCCACATGCACTCGATCTGAACGAAGCGTGGCCCCCTCGATCCTCAAAATCGTCCAAGAGGAAAATCGGTATCGAGCAGCCCGAGCGATTTGACGATCCAATGTGGCGAAATCTTGACGAGGTGATTGCTCATCCCCAACGGCCCACCCTGCGTCGGGGTGCAATCGGGCACGGGCCGCCTCGATTTGGCCTTGGCAAACCTCTGCCACCAAACCTTCAACCACAGGAATCGCTCGCTCAGCAGGGGTTTCAACCAAACTGGCCGCAAGCCACACCCCGCAAGCCAAACCAAGACACCCCACCCCCGCATGACGAGGTCGGCTGAAGCCTTCACGCAATGCAAACCCCAACATGGCGAATCCCAAGAGCATCAAGGGGATTGCAACGGGATATGGATTGGCCATCAAAGCGTCAAATTCGACCATTGGATCCATCCTAAATCCTTTTCAGTCCCCCGCGGCGCTACTATGTTCGTGTGGAAACATCGATCCAATGCGATTTCCGTAGGGAGTTTCCGATCTTCCCGCTTCGTCAAACGGTGATGTTCCCTCACAGTGTGGTCCCTCTTCACATTTTTGAGCCGAGATATCGGCAAATGTTGGACGACGCTCTGGACCGAGTAGGACAGTTGGTGACGGCCACCACCCATCCCGATGCCGAAGCAGAGCAACCAGATGAACCATCTCCGTTGCTTCCCGTGGGGTGCATCGGACAAATTGTGGATCACGAACGATTGCCCGACGGGAGATACAACATTCTTCTTCAGGGGCTGTGCCGGGTTGAGATCGAAGAACTCAATGAAGCGACGGAGGATCGACTCTATCGCTTGGGACGACTTCGACCCCTGGTTGATTCAGAAGCCAATGAACATGATCGGCCCGAGGCCCGAGATTTGATCCGCATTGCACTCCAGGGACCCGGGGTAGGCACCATGTCGATGGCCGATGACTTGGAAAAGTTGCTCGATCGCGAAGAAGCACCCCTGGACGCCATTGTGGATCTCTTGGCCCACCCCCTGCTGCGAGAAGCTCGAGATCGAAGCGAATACTTGTCGCTCTCCGCACTTCCGGAAAGGATGGCCATGTTGCTCCGGACCATGCGACACATCAATGCGGGCGCCCGCCAACTCATGGAAGATCAGAATGTTGATCCTCCAGAATCGGAAAATTGATGCACGGCACACGGGGCTTCTACTCCCGCAAGCAACCAATCTTCGACGGCCCAGGTCAATTGAAACCCTGAGGCGGGAGACAAAGGGCCGCTCTGGGGAGCATGCTTCCACAACAGTTCCGAAAGCCCGGGATTGTGAGCAACCATGAGGACATGCTTGACCCGAGGCAAGGTCTGGGTCACACGGTGAAGTTGCTCGGAGGAGGCGAGATACAACCCAGACATGGACGACACGGGCCCAAGGCCCAAAAGCTCAGCCGTGGCATGAGCCCGGACCGCATCAGAACTCAAAATGAGATCTGGAGCAACTCCGAGGGACCGAATCTGAATCCCCAACCGTGCCGCGGCCGCACGGCCACTCGTGGTCAGCGGCCGAACGCGGTCGTTTGGCCCAGATGCGGCTTCCGCATGTCTGATGTACGTGCAACGCAGGTTTGAAATGATGGAATCCTTTCTTCACGCCAACAAAAAGATGGCCTGCTGACAAGGCGCCCCACCGGCCGAACAGCAGGACCAGAACCGTGAACCCGAATTCGGCACCACACTGATCGAGTCTGGATCAACCATCGGGGAACAAAGCCTTCTCCCAAAGGGCCTGTACATCTAACGATGGATGCAAGGATGCTTGGAGACCTCAGCACTTCATGAAGCGTTCGGGCATTGGGCATGAAACCTTCGTAAGCCGTCCGCCTCGAGCAAGAATGGTCCGAAAGGCACAATCGCCGCGATCATGCCCCGCACAGCGAGGCGGACGGGCAATTTTCGCATGACAACAGCCAGCAAGAACATCAGCCACAGACCCGCAAAGAGCACGCCATGCACCCACCCAACGTAAGTCACTGCCATGGGGTAACCAAATTTATATTTCAGTGGCATGGCGACCAAAAAGAGCACCAGAGTGGAGATGCCCTCAACCGTGGAGAATCGGCGAAGAACTGAAATCATGGGAGATCAAGCGCCTTCGTGTGAACGATCGGCACGCCACGTCATGGCCTCACCGTTCTCTTTCATTTTGACTTCTTCGTAAGGCACCGCCTGCACTTGGTACATCTCGAGTTTGCAGCATTCCAACACTCCGATCACGTCATTGATGGCGGCGTAGCCTCCGGCTTTGTTTTCGATCAGATACGTATCGCAAAGGCGGGTGATCGCGTAATTCAGCTCCCCAGCGGTGGTGGGGGTTCCACCAGCATCGATACGAACTCGATCTTCAGGCTTGATGTATGGCATGGTGGCTCTCCTTGGTTGGTGTAGAAATAAGAATAGACGTCCGATGGTATGAACGATGATCGACCAACGGGGTTCTACCGAGTCAACTTTGGCCAAACAACCGTCCAGAACCAAAGCGTGGATCCGGCGGCTTGTCTCCTGTGGACCGGCGGTGGCGGTGGCCGGCAGCCACCCCTGGTCTTTGTTTGAACCGTGGTGCAGTCCTTTTTTGCCTCATGCCACGACTGTGGTGGTGGTTTTTCTGGTTTGGAATCTGGCTGGCCGGCACTGGAGAACCTCAGGGATGCTCGGATTGGTCGGGCTCTTGGGCATCTGGTCATGGGCAAAGGCCCTCCCGCCGACTGCCCCAGCTTTCGCCCCTCCATCCGAAGAACAGGTCATATCCGCAGGATTTGCCAACTTGGGGATCAACCCCGCCCCCGTTCTTGGAACACCAACGGTGCTGCAAGATTGGTTTGGTGATCAACCTTTGGATCTTCTTGGGGTTGTGGAGTGTTCTTCAAGTCAGGTCGAACACATTGGTTCTTGGCAGCGGTGGCACTCGGTGCATGCAGAACCCGATGACCTTTCGGCCAATGGCATTGCGTTGTTCAGCATGTTCCCCATTCGTTCGATCGAAATCGACCGGACCCCCAACGCCAGACTCGATCACTTGACGGCGGTGGTTGACGGCCCCACGGGAACCTTTCAGGTCGAAATCACCCACCCTTGTCCGCCCGTACCAGGTTGGCTCCATCAACGGCAAGCTGAACTGGATCACATCTCGGATTCAGCCATGACTTCCGATTGGCCAATTCTTGTGCTGGGCGACCTCAACGAAACTCCGTTTGGAGAAGGCTGGAGAGGGCTGCTGAAGACATCTGGGCTGAATACGCTCGGCCCCCTTTCGACACCAACTTGGCCCAGCCAACTCAAAGGGCTGCCACTACCGGCGTGGATTGGGATCAGGATTGATCACATTCTGGTTGGCCCAGGGTGGGGCGCCGGCCCCATCGAAGTGGGGCCACGAATCCAATCCGACCACCGGCCGATTCGGGCCCACATCTGGTTGAAGCCCCCAAATCGAGAGATCATGGGGGCTGAACCGGAGCAGAATCCGCCAAAAAGCGTCGTTTCTGGCCCCTAAACGCGACTTTCACGAAAAAATAACCGTTGGCCGATACAGAAAGTGCCCCGTTTGTGAGGGCCTCCGTTGTACAAGGAAGTAGGAGTTCGATCCATGAAGGGATTCGACGTAATCAAGGGCTTCGCTAAGGAGCTGATGGAAGTTTTGGTGCTCTTTGTTGGTCTCGGCGTTCTCGCCGGTGTCATCTTTGGAGCCGACAACATTTCGTTCTTCGCTGGCGTCACTGACAACCTGATCGCCTTGCTGAACCAGTTCGGTTCAAATGGACTGATTGGCTTCATTGCTCTGCTGCTTGTCATTAGCGTGTTCAAGCGTGGCTCTGCAGCCTAAGTCGTAATCAGAATCTGATTCGTCCACGGCCTCGCATTCGCGAGGCCGTGTTCGTTTCCGAGCGAAGCGACCAAACCGCCCCCCGATGGGATCTTGCTCGGGGCGGCAAGCCACAGGCCGAGAGAATGAACAAGAATGGCCACACCCCATATGAAGGCGACATTCCGAATCAGGAAGACCATAGTGCTGGCCGATCAACGACTTTGACCGGTGATCTTGAGGACCATCGACAATCCCTCAATTAAATTAGAGGCCTCCATGCAACAGGCAATTTTCATTGTTGGCACCGGGCGTTCTGGCACGCACTTCACATGCCGGAGCATCAGAGGATTCACGAATACATTTGATCCTCTCCTGGGTAAGGAAAAAGGCAGACACCTGCGTTCCATCGCGAAAGCAGCAATACACCATCGGAGCTATCCGAAGTCCGCCATCGAGTACTACAAGTCAGTACTCCAGAGCGCATCGAGTGAAGCGGTCTTTGTGGATCAACATCATCCAAATCTCTTCTTCGCACATGAGATCACGAAGTTGTTCCATAGACCGGTGTTCCTTTACCCTGACCGGCCAATCCATCAAATCGTGGCGTCCATGATGAACCATGACGGGGTACTCAATTGGTATCAATACGCCAAAAAGAACATCAATCGCAAGATCCTCGGAGATCACATCCCAATACCAAATCAATTCCTAGGGATCTTCGAGGCAGAGGACTTGGCCAACCTGCCTCTTCACAAACTGTGCGCACTGCGGGTGATCGGCCACCGCAACCGGGCGAAGCTGCTGATCAAACGAGAGATTGATCTTCGGTTCATCAACTACGAACAACTGGTGGAAGATCAACTTGCTGAATTCACTCGCGTCTTTACCAATGATGAATTCACAACATTGGGCAAGTTCCACAGCGTGGAAGTCAGTCAAAAGAAGTCACTCTCCAAGTTCAAAGAAACGCTGAGCGACGCCCAGGTTGATGAAATCACCGAGATCGAACAACGATTTTCTGCCAAGTAAGCCCAAGAAAAAAGCCCTCCTGAGACAGGAAGGCTTCCAAAAGCGAGGCGGACGAGATTCGAACTCGCAACCTCCGGATAGACGGTCCGGAGGGGAAGACCAAAATTTCGATGAAAATCTGCCCTTAGACGCTCCAAACGGCGACTGTGCTGGCGTGTCTTCTGCCGACCGTGCGCCAAATCGTGCGCTTTCGCCAGCCAGAGCCGCTCTGCACCAAGTCATAGACACGCTGGATGATCAAAAAGTGAATGCCCTGATGCAGTTGCTTACCGATTCCTAAATCACTTCTCACGAACCCCGACCCCTTTTACCCTGTGGTCAGGAGTTCATCTTTGCGTGCATTACACACTCAACTACTTCTTCTCCAATAGAGAAGCGACAAGAAAGCATCCGGCAAGAATCCAACAAACCACACCGGCTGCATTAAACATTGCTGAGTTTGACATTCCGGATGAACTGATTGGCTCAACATCCATATTTGATGTGATGGATGACCAAAGAAACAGACTCCCGCCTGCCATCGCAAACTGACCGAATCTAATCTTGTTATTGCTCTTCTTTTGATTCTCTTCTGTCATCGTCGTCGTCCTTTTCTTTAGATCTGAAATGATTCGCTAACTCAGAAATGAATCCAGCAAGTAACTGGATTCCTGAGACGGAAAGAAACGCGCCAATTAGCACGAACACAATTTCACTGATGAATCCTGTGGGACTTCTACGTGTGCCTTGATATATCCGTGCATATTCAGACCAGTCTGCATAAAGCGTTACATAGATCATGAGTGGTCCAATGATGAGCAGAACCGGTATGAGAACAATAAAACAGCCCACATCTACTGGAGTCAGTGGCACCGGTTCTGGTGTCATGTCACCATCAGATTCGGTTCCGTCTTCAGTCATGCGGGAAATATATATTCCGAAGTGTCGGATGTGGACATCGTGGCATGCGAGTCATGGGACATGCACAAACTCCGATGTTGAATGACTTTGCATGACCAATATTGCAGACTCACTATTGGGTGCCGAGAGCCGGCGCCCACTTCTTGTGCTGCTGATTTGTCAGGCGATGGCATCATTGGTTTTGACGATCTCGTCAATGTGATCAGCAACTGGGGTGTGTGTCCCTAAGTGACCAAAACCGTGCGCCAGATCGTGCGCTTCTCTCAGATTCCGCCCCAACCCACCCCAAGAAAAAAGCCTTCCCAATGCAGGAAGGCTTCCAAAAGCGACGCGGACGAGATTCGAACTCGCAACCTCCGGATAGACAGTCCGGAGATCATGGGGATTTGAGAACTAGTACGTTTTAAAATGCAATAAGATTTCGTCTAAGAAGTTGAAATTACAACTAATCAATATCTGCAAAAGGTCTCGTATGAAACATGTTTCAAAGTTCATTGTAAAAATTCTGGTCGGACTTGCCCTGGCAACTGCCATCTCTTGCAGTGAGTCGCAAAATAGATATGAGCCGCCGGATCAACTTTTTAGTTATGAAGTTCCTGCTGGATGGACCATGCAAGACTCATTCATGAAGTACAAGATATGTGTTCCCCTGTACCCTGCATCTGATTTCACAGCAAACGTCAATGTGGTGTATGAAAGCTCAAACTTGGACTTACAGATCTACTGCGCACAAACAGAACTGTTACTTGCATCATTATTAACTGAAGATCCTTCGGTCTTCGAGCAAGAAATACTCTCGTCTTCAACAAGATATCAAGCAATGAATGTTCGATTAAAGGACGGATCGCTTCCAAGAATGTACACATTCAGCTCTCCCGACATGCTCACGGGAGCAACAAACTCCATAACCCAAGCCATTGCCCCTGCAAAAAATGGCTTCGTAATATTCACTTTCACATGTCGGGAGGAAAGATATGAAATGTATAGCCCCGTCTTTGTTGAATTAATCAAAAGCGCGTCCACGAGTGGTTGAGATGAGACTCTTAGTTCTTTTTTTGACACCTACACCAAGTATGCCTCTACCGAACCAGGAATACGGTGCGATATAGAACAACCCATGAAAACCAAACCAAAATCAATCTTGTCGCTGCTGTGGCTTGTCCGTTCCCACCATCCAGCGAGCCATCGGACACGCTTCAGCGAGGACGACGGAGAGTTGCTTGGCCCCATCCCGAGACCTTGACCGGAGAGCCTGTTTCAGCGTCTTCAGCCACCCCCAAAAACGTGCGCCAAATCGTGCGCTTTCCTCAGATTCCTTCCAAGAGCACCCCAAGAAAAAAGCCCTCCTGATACAAGAGGGCTTCCAAAAGCGAGGCGGACGAGATTCGAACTCGCAACCTCCGGATAGACAGTCCGGAGCTCTAACCAATTGAGCTACCGCCCCAAGTTGTCGCCCTGAGACACAGGGCAGGACGGAAATCCTAACGTGAAGCGCCGTGGTGTCAAGTCGAGATGGCGGTTCTGGGGCCAAGAACCCCTATTTGGCCTCAATCCAGGTGGCACCAATTGATGAACCCGCCGTGATCGGAACCTCCAAATCGGGCATGGCCCCCGCCATGGCCTGCACCACGAAATCACGCAAAGCCTCCGCCTGACCGCTGGGACACTCCAAGACCAATTCGTCGTGGATCTGCAACAGCAAACGCGCTTCGGGGAAGGCTTCCGGCAAGCGACGGTGTACGTCCACCATCGCCACCTTGATGAGGTCGGCGGCAGAGCCCTGCACCACGGTGTTGATGGCGTACCGCTCGGCCCGTTGACGCAGCATGGGGTTCCGCTGATCAATGCCTTCAATCGGTCGCCGCCGGCCCAATATGGTTCGCACGTACCCCGTGTCTCTGGCCTCCTGCACGCACGCGGCAAGGAACTGGTCAATCCCAACAAACCGAGCCTTGTAGTCGTCAATCACCTGCTGCGCTTCACCGGGCGAGATGGCGTGGTTCAACCGCCGGGAAAGACCAAAGGCGGTGATGCCGTAGACGATGCCAAAGTTGATCATCTTCGCCGTCGAACGCTGGGTGTCGTCCACCGCGTCCGGGGCCACATCAAACGTCTGCGAGGCCACCGCAGTGTGGATGTCGGCTCCCAACTCGAAAGCCTCACGCAACGCAGGGTCACCCGAAAGATGGGCCAGAATGCGAAGCTCGATTTGCGAATAGTCCGCCGTCACCAAGAGGTTGCCTTCGTCGGCCACAAACGCCCGGCGGATTTCCCGACCGACGTCGGTACGAATGGGAATGTTCTGCAGGTTGGGATCACTGCTGGACAACCGACCGGTGGAAGCAACGGCTTGATGGAAGGATGCGTGAATCCGACCCGTGGCTTCACACACGTGCTCCGGCAGCGAAGCCAAGTACGTCCCCACCAACTTGGTCAGTTGTCGGTACTCGATCACCAACGCCGGAATAGGCGTGTCGACTTCAGGGGCGTCACGAAGCTTTTCCAGCACTTCCAAATCCGTGCTTGGGGTCCCGCTCTTGCCCTTCTTGATGGGCTTCAAGCCCAACCCGGGAGGATCCGCGTCCACCGCATTGAACAAAGCAGCCGAAAGTTGTTTGGGTGAATCTGGATTGAAGGGATGCGGCGCATGCGCGGCCACTTCGGTGGCGATTTCGTCAATCCGGTCCTGCAGACGGACTTGTTGCCGTGCGAGTTCTTGGAGATCGACCCCGATGCCGTTCCATTCCATCTCGGCCAGCACTTCCACCAAGGGCAACTCAACCTCTTGAGCAAGGCGATCAAGATTTTCCGAAATCAACTTGGGCTGCAACAGATCATCCAAACGCAAGGTGGCATCGGCATCTTCGGCGGCGTAATCGGCAGCCGTGTCCAAAGGCACTTCGGCAAAGCCGATCTGGGATTTGCCTTTGCCAATCAACGCCGAGATCGGCGTCATCTCCATGCCCAAGAGGCCCAGCGACAAAGCATCAAGACCATGACTGCTTCGGGTGGAATCCAAGAGGTACGAGGAAATCATGGTGTCGCCAAAAGGTCCGACCACGTCGAAGCCGGCACCACGCAAGATCTGAAGGTCGTACTTGAGGTTGTGGGCCACTTTGCGAATGCCTTCTTTGGCAAAGACAGGTTGCAAGATCGCCAAGACTTCGGGCAATACGAGATGGTGCGATGCATCAGGCGAGTCCACCGGGATGTACACCGCCTCCCCTGCCTTGGTGCTGAACGACAACCCCACGAGTTCAGCCTCCCGGGCCCGCAAACTTGTGGTTTCGGTGTCAAAGGCAAACCGCTCCGCCTCCAGCAGTTCTTGGGCGTACGCCTTGACCTCCTCGGCAGTGCACAAGCAGCGATAGTTCCCCAGAGATGCTCTCGGCGCTGTGGTTGCTGCTTCGGTGTCCGCGGACCCGAACAACCCACCGTCGATGGGGTCAGGGGCGGCCGAGCGTTTGCGTGAAACGGGAGCAGCTTCGGTGACTGCATTCTCAGGTGTGGATGCTTCCGCACCGGCCAACTCACGGAAGGAACGGGGGTACGTGTTGAACCCAAGTTGGCGGCACAGGCCATCGAGCCCTTCAAGGTCAATCTGGCCAGGATCAAAGTCGGCATCATCGAGAGCAAAACCCGTGTCCAAATCCCGCTTGAGGTCCACCAGCTGTCGAGCCAAAGCAGTGGTTTCCCGGTGCTCACCGATGGCTTGCATCTTTTTGCCTTTGAGACCGGGCAGCGCTTCGTACAACCCATCCAGATCACCGTGCTCGATGATGAGTTTGGCGGCCGTCTTGGGCCCAATCCCCGGCACCCCCGGAATGTTGTCGGCGGTGTCACCCATCAAGGCCAAGATGTCTCCCACCATGTGAGGCTCCACCCCTTCGGTCTTGAACACATCCGACGGGGTCACCAACGCGTCCTTCATCGCATCAAACATGTCCACCTGCGGCGAACACAACTGGGTGAGATCCTTGTCGCGGCTGGCAATGCGGATGGCCAAGTCGGCATGGTCCGAAGCGCACTGGGTGATGATCGAGGCGATGGTGTCGTCCGCCTCCACCCCTTCAAGACCGAACACCGGGATACGCATGAGACGCAAGAGTTCCAAACACCGTTCCACCTGAGGACCAAAGTCTTCCGGAGCTTCGTCTCGGTTGGCTTTGTATTCGGGATACAACTTGGTGCGGAAGGTTTCGGTATCCCCCGCCGCATCAATCACCACCACCAACTTGGTGGGTTGGTGCGTACGAATCATGTTGAGCAAAGTCCCGGTGAAGCCATACACCAAATGGGTCGGCTCCCCGGTCACTGGGCTGGTCATGCCTCCACGGATCGCGTGATACGCCCGGAAGAAAGCCGCGTGGCCGTCAACAATCCAAAGTCGGTCCATGGTCTGATGCTATTCGGAGCCTGCCAACCGCGTTCGGCACATCAAGACCAGTCCGGTCTCTTCAAACCGAACCGCGTCCACCACCACCGTTCGGTCGTCCTGCAAGGGGATGCGTTGGGGAAAAGTGATCTTGCTTGGAAGTTCACTCCAAGAAGACGCAGGAACCGGCAACAGTCCCCCCACCCGGGATTGCACCAACTCCAGCTCGGTACATGGATCAGACCCTTGGGGCCCTTGCCACTTCATTTCCAACCAGCTCCAGCCAGAGAACCCCAACGTCAGCACTGGCGGTGAGGCGTCCCCCTGAGCGTGCACTCGAATTTGCGGCGTTCCCAATGCATTCAGCATGCCAAGATCGTCTTCTGACTCCCGTTGCAACCAGGGTCGCAGCCGTTGGGCCAAGAAAGCATTGCAGGAAGACACGTCGAGTGTCAGTTCCCAACGCTGATTCTGATCGCGCAGGGTGGTCAATTGGTCGACGACGAACTGCTCGAAGCCTTCACCAGCCCCGGTCGCATGCCGTCCGGGCTGGTACCAACCGGGTGGTGTCCGCAGCAACAGCCACCCTGAAAACAAGGCCAAAACGATCGAACACCACAACCACCAGCGGCGGCGGGGTTGGCTCACTCGTCGACCACCTCAAGGAGTTCGACGTCAAAGATCAAAGTGGCACGGGCCGGAATGCTTCCGGGACGGCCATTTTCACCGTAAGCCATGCCGTAGGGGATCACGAGTTTGCGTTGGCCACCCACCTTCATGGAGCCAACCCCTTCGGTCCACCCTTTGATGACTTGCCCCAAACCGAACTCGGCGGGCGTGCCGCGGTCGACTGAGGAATCGAACTTGTCGCCATTGACCAAATATCCGGTGTAGTGCACTTTCACCCGGGCGGTGGGTCCGCTGGGCATGGGGCCGTCCCCTTCGACCATGTCGTAATAGACAAGGCCCGACTCGGTGATGTTTTTCTCAACCCCGCCGAGGTCCATACCAGGCAAGACGTCAGGAACCATTTCGTAATCGGGCCGTTCCAAACGCTCGAGGTCACACACGATCAAGGCATTGGCCGGAACGTTGATGGACGGTGCACCTTGAGGACCAAAGGCTTCCGATGGTGGGATAAAGCACTTCATCGTTGATCCCACCGGCATACGCTCCAGAGCGGTTTGCACCCCGGGCACGAAAGAGGACGAAACCGAACGGAGTGGGAACTCAGGAGCAGCGCCACGCTCACGGGTATCGAACACCTTGGTGCCATCATTGAGATACAAGGTTGCGTGGAATGAAACCGTGGTTTCGGCAGTGGGACGTTCGCCCTCACCTGGGTTGCCCATGATGAATTTCACACCGTTGGCCGCATCTTGAATCTCACCGGTCGCCTCGTTTCCTGGCCACCGTGACGAAGCCATTGGCGTGAATGGTTCGCACGTCATGGGGTTCACTGGAACCACCATCCGGCGGCCCTCGGCGTACACCACCACGTCCAAATGATCGTGCCCATCGTGCAACGTCCACTTCGCGGAATGGGCAATGCCTCCGGTTGCTTTCTCAGCGGCTTGAATGGCCGCGATCAATGTGGGCTTGCTCCGCAAGTTGGATTCAACGGCGGCAGGGTCTTCGGGCATGGAAGCCCAGTTTCGGTGTCCAGAGTGGTCTTGCATCATGGGGGCTACGGCAATGGCAGAGGCGGTCAGAAAAGCGGCGATGGCGATGGGCTTGGGCATGGTTGCTCCTGAAGTTCAGTGAAGGTGAAGGCTAGGCCATCTGTACGCCACCGGGGTCTTTTGGAGCGAAGGAAGCGAAAAAAAACCGCGTCGACGGGCGACGCGGTTGAAGAAACAAAGTTCTGAAAATCAGCCGGCAGCGGCGGCGGCCATTTGCTCCGCCTTGGCTCGGGCTTCATCCAGGTTGCCGACGTACATGAACGCCGATTCTGGCAAGTCATCGGCTTCGCCGTTGCACAGACGCTCGAAGGAGTCGATCGTCTCGGCCAAGGGGGTGGTGATGCCGGGGAAGCCGGTGAACTGCTCGGCCACGTAGAAGGGCTGGGACAAGAAGCGTTCAATCTTCCGGGCCCGAGCCACAATCAACTTGTCCTCTTCCGCAAGCTCGTCCACACCAAGGATGGCAATGATGTCTTGGAGGTCGCGGTACCGCTGCAGAATGTTCTGCACCCGGCGGGCACAAGCGTAGTGACGCTCGCCAAGGATGGCGGGCTCGAGAATCCGGGAGGTCGAGGAAATCGGGTCCACCGCAGGGTAGATGCCTTTTTCAGCGATCCGTCGTTCGAGAACCACGAACGCATCCAAGTGACCAAACGCGGTCGCAGGTGCGGGGTCCGTCAAGTCGTCCGCAGGAACGTAGATGGCCTGCACCGAAGTGATCGCACCGGTGCTGGTCGAAGTGATGCGTTCTTGCAGTTCACCCATTTCGGTGGACAGGGTGGGCTGGTACCCCACCGCTGAAGGCATCCGGCCCAAAAGGGCGGACACTTCAGATCCCGCTTGCGTGAAGCGGAAAACGTTGTCGACAAAGATCAGGGTTTCTTTACCGGAAGCATCACGGAATTCCTCCGCCATGGTCAAACCGGACAACGCCACGCGGAGACGGGCACCTGGAGGCTCGTTCATCTGACCGAAGACCATGGCCACCTTGTCGAGCACTCGGACGGTCTGTCCATTCTCGTCGGTGTATTCCGCCTCAGCCATTTCCCGCCAAAGGTCGTTGCCTTCACGGGTTCGTTCGCCCACACCGCAGAACACGGAGTAACCACCAAAGCCACGGGCCACCCGGGCGATCATTTCTTGAATCACCACGGTCTTGCCCACACCGGCACCGCCAAAGAGACCAATCTTGCCCCCCCGCACAAACGGGCAGAGCAGGTCAATCACTTTGATACCGGTCTCAAGGATTTCGGTCTTGGGGTTGAGCTGGTCAAACTTGGGTGGCTCGCGGTGAATCGGAGAACTCTTGGTGGAACCAACCGGACCGGCAAGGTCGATGGGCTCACCCAACAAGTTGAACACGCGGCCAAGAACTTCCTCACCCACTGGCACGGACAATGGCGCGCCGGTGTCTTCGCAACCGTCACCCCGACGCAGGCCGTCGGTGGATGCGAGGGCCACACAGCGAACTTGCCCACCACCAAGGTGTCGGGCCACTTCACCCACCAGGGTGGAAGTCTCGCCCGCCACGGTGACGGAACACTTCACGGCGTTGTAGATGGCCGGGAGTTGATCTTCGGGAAATTGTGCGTCAAAGGTCGATCCAATGACCTGAATGATGGTGCCGTTTGCGGGCATGCCTTCCTCCATGGGTTCGGGGTAAGAAGGATATCCAGCAAAGGGCGAGCGTGCCACCAAACCGGCAGGCTCGGTACCCTGTTTGGCATGGCTTTTTCATTCTTGGATGCCTGGACCTCGGATGGTCCGGATTCGGCCCAGGGATCCCGGAGGCTTCGACCCGACGAGGATTACTTGGCCGACCACTTCCCAAGCTTCCCCATCATGCCTGGGGTGCTCATGGTGGAGGCCCTCGTGCAGACCGCACGACGCCTTCTGGAGCAAGAATCTGGGGGGCACTGGGTCCTCGGTGAAGCCAAAGCGGTCCGCTACGGGGCATTGGTCCAGCCAGGCATGGTGCTCCGGACCTCCATCACCGTGAAAAAACGAGGCCCAGAGGGCATTGAGTGCAAAGCTGAAGGCCTTCGAGACGACGGGCAGACGGCCGTCTCCGGACGATTTATCATGCGTCCCTTACGACCAGCACAATCTGGTCCGAATACGCTGAACACAGGAGTCGAACAATGACCCGCGATGACATCATGGAAAAAGTGGTTGAAGTCTTGGAAGACGCGCTGGGCGCGGATCCGGAAGACATCGTGCCTGCCGCGAGCCTGACGGCCGACCTTGATGCCGAGTCGATTGACTTCTTGGACATTGTGTTCAAGCTTGAACAAACCTTTGGCTTCAAAGTGGCCCAGGGTGAACTCTTCCCCGAGAACCTCACCGACAACGAAGAATGGGTCCAAGGGGACGACATCACCGAAGCAGGCATGGCCATGCTGCAAGAAAAGTTGCCCCACGTTGATTTGTCCCCAGTCATCGAGACCAAAAAGGTCTCCAAACTGGCCGGCATCGTGACGGTCGATTCCATTGTGAATTTTGTCGAGCGCAAGCTCGCTGCCGCAGGCTGATTCGAACATGCGTTGGAACTGGATCGACCGAATTCTCCGGCACGATCCGGGCGAGCGTCTTGACGCCATCAAAGTGGTTTCCCTCAGCGAAGACCATTTGCATGAGCACTTTTCTGACGCGCCCTGCATGCCCTCCTCGCTGATGATCGAGGGCATGGCCCAGACCGCCGGGATCTTGGTGGGCGCCATCTCCAATTTTGAGCGCCGGGTGATTTTGGCCAAGATCGCCCGGGCTGAATTCAGCATCGACGCGTACCCCGGAGATCAAATTCGGTACTCCGCCACCCTCGAACGCATGGCCGATGCGGGGGCGAGCACCAAGGGGAAGGTGGAGATCCGCCGGGGCGATGAACGTGAATTTCAGCTCGCAGGAAAAGTGGACCTCTTCTTCAGTCATCTCGATGGCGATCGCGCACCTGAGGACTTGCCGGAAGGCAACTTCGTCTTTTCAGACAACTTCAAACTCCTCCTCGACGGGTTTGCTGACAATCCCGCATCTTGAATCCACGAGACAGAGGTCACTCCGGAACGTCCGAGAACCATTCTCACTTCAACCGCCCCGATGGCGAGGGAAAAAAGACGGCCCCGTCGCAAAGCGAGCGGGGCCGATCCAGGGGGGGCAAAGATGGTGTTCGATCGGGGCCATATCAGACTTCCGAGAACGATCTAACATGTCTTTCAATGACCTTTCGACAAGTGAAACTTGGCGGTTTCAAGGTTTTTCTTCACTTTTCTCACCCTGAATATGGAACCCAAAATGGACACATTTCCCCGAACGGCGGTGTATCCGGGCTCTTTTGACCCGCCGACCAAAGGACATCTTGATGTCCTCCAACGAGCCACCGGCCTCTTTGATCGCGTGGTGGTTGGCATTGGTCGCAACCCGGAAAAAGATTCTCTTTTCACTGCTGAGGAACGCGTGGAGTTGATGAACGCCCTCCGACCTGATGGCTTTGACGTCGTGGTAGAGGCGTACGAAGGATTGACGGTGGACTTCGCCAAGAAGCACCAAGCGGTCGCCCTGATCCGTGGATTTCGAACGATGTCGGACGTGGAAAGTGAATGCCGACTGGCGATCGCCAACCGAACCGTGGCCGACTTGGAAACAGTGCTTATGGTTGCGGCCCCAGAACATGCCTTCACCAGCAGCCGTTTGATTCGTGAAGTTGTCGGGCTGGGAGGTGCATTGGATCGACTGCGTGCTTTTGTGCCTGAAGTGGTCCTGGATTGTTTGGCAACCAAGCAGACCGAGCTGCAACAGCGGATGGAAGAATCATGACCCCCCCACCTGTGCAACTGGTCTCGCTGGGTTCACTCTCGGCCAACTTGTTGTGGAACGAGCAACATGCGGTGAGGACCGGACATGCCACGTGCAGTTCGATCCTTCAAGACGACAGCCATACTTTGGTCAACCCCGGGCTGCCGCCTGCGGCCATGGCCTCTCGACTTCACGAACGAACAGGCCAATCACCAGACACCGTGCAAAAGGTGTTTCTCACCTCCGTTGATGCCGACCACGCTCGAGGCCTTGAGGCATTTCCATCCGCAACTTGGTTGGCGTTCCCCCCAGAATTGGAGGCCGCCCGCGAGCGTGCTGAATCGGAGCGTGATGCCGCGGTGGAGCATGGCGATCACGACCATGCGGAATCTTTGGCACGACACCTCACGGCTTTGGAGCGCATCGTTCCCACCGAAGAGGGGCCCACCCCCAGCATTGACCTCTTCCCGTCCATTGGCGTCACGCCAGGGTGCTGCGGTCTGCTGCTGCCCCATGAGGGACGAACCATTTTGATCGCTGGAGATGCGGTTGCCAGCGAGGCCCACTTGTTGGCTGGACAAATCCTGCCTTGTCCAGATCGGGAAATGGCCCAAGCCTCGTTTGCGGAAGCGGTCGAGATTGCGGATTTGATTGTCTGCGGTCGGGATGGCTTGATTCCATCCCCCGGGCGGGTTCCCGAATCAGCCGGACCGGGTCATACTCTGCCTCCGGTGTAACTTCCCAGAGGGCTGGTAGCTCAGCGGCCTAGAGCAGCCGACTCATAATCGGTTAGACGTGGGTTCGAATCCCACCCGGCCCATTTCCTCTTTCCGGCGAAGAAAGGTTCTCCGCACAAACTTTGGGGAACCCGACCCAAAGCGTCGATCCATCATGTACAACCCGTATCGGATGCGGAGCATCCGAATCCGTCCAAGGAGGGACGCATGGACCGACGCCAAACCCGGGGTTTGATCGCATTGTTTGCGGTCTTGAACATTTTTTGCTGGTACATCTTCACCAGGCCGACCAGTTTGTGGCTTGCCGAACAAGGTCTGCAAGCTGAAGTCCCTCCCCCACCTGACATTGAGTTGACCCAAAGCTTTTCCCGCTCGGTTTCCCCAGGGCGAGATGTGCTGTACTTCAGTTTTTCCGAAGCGGTGTATCCAGAAGCGAGTCTCGACAGAGTCCCGCTCCCATTGGAACCCTTGTTCGAGTTTTTCCCACCACTTGAGGGTGCCTGGACGGCCACCACTCCGAACCAAGTGCGTTTTCAATTGGCCGATCCGCTTCCGCCAGCCCACGGCTGGACCGCCAAGTTGATCAAAACCACCAGTGAAGACGGGAGAGCCATCACCGTCCCGACTGAGATTGGATTCCAATCCACCTCTCCCAACGTCTGGAGTGTGCATCTGGATCACATGACCAGTGAGGATGTGCATTTGGAAATCCGCTTCAACCAGCCAATTCCAACCGCTGAGTTGAAGGATCGAATCAAAGTGACGTCACTCTTTGACAACACAACGCTCCCCGTCAGCCTGGACGTGACCGAGCCGCAACAAAACCATTTGCTTACGGTCCCCCTTCCCGACGCTGGAAAGTTGAGAGTCGAAATTGAATCGGGATATCTGGGAACCTTGGGTCCCGTCCCCGCCAAACAATCCTATGCGTCAACGGTCGACATCCCCGCCGGCCTGCAGTGCCTTGACGCTTCCTTCCGAGGCAAACTCACCGAAGGAATGCGCATGGTTGTTCGATTTAGCGGAACGCTAAAACCCGGCCAGCCACTCGACTTGTTGCAAGTTGAACCTGCAGTTGATTTGACCAGCAAACGCATCGAGGATGGCCGTATTGTTCTTCGCGGGGCATTTGAAGCCGGCCGAGAATATGAGGTCAAGATCCCCGAAACGCTGGTGGACCAATGGGATCGAGTCTTGGGTGAGTCGCCAACTCGGGTGGCCACCATGCCCGAATGGTCTCCCGAACTCTCGATCGTTCATGGTGGGGGCATCCTCTCCCCCAAAGGCCGTCTGGAAGTGGATGTTCGCACGGTGAATATCCAACAACTCCGGTGGGAAGTGCAGCGGCTCTACCCAAACAACGTGGTTCCGTTTCTCAACGGTTCTTGGTACCGGAAGTGGGATTCCACCAGCCGCACCTTGAAGGAAGGCATTCTGCAGTGTGATGGTCCTCGCAACGAAGTGTTGGACCACGTGCTTCCACTTCGGGAACACTTGGAAGAACCCATTGGGATTCACCGCATTGCCTTGGCCGACAACGATCGGCACTCTTGGCACCGCACATCGGCCATGATCAGCATCACCGATCTGGGCATGCTCTACAAAGCCGAGCGGGACCACCATGCGGTGTTGATCCACTCCATCTCCAGCGCTGAGCCCATGCCACTGGTTCGGGTCGAACTGCGTTCCTCCAAGAACCAAGTACTGGGGGAAGCCTTCACCGATGAGTCAGGTTGGGTTCGGCTCCCCAAAATGCCAGACCATCCTGACGGCCCTGGCTTTGTCTTGATCGCAGAGAAGGAAGAAGACCTTCAATTCATGAGACTGAGCGCCGCAGCTTGGTCAGCGCCAGATCCAATCGCTGGTGAACGGTCTTTTGTGGAAGGATACGAGTGCTTCTTGTACCCCGAGAGATCGATGTACCGACCGGGTGAACCAATGCACCTGACTGGGGTGGTTCGAGATCGAGAAGGCGCTATCCCCCCGAGCATGCCTTTGGAATTGCTGCGCTATGGCGCGGACGGGAGACTGCTGAGCACCACTCCCGTCTCTGGCTTCAGCGATCAGGGCATCTTCCAAATTGAATTGAGCACGGATGCCTTGGATCCCACTGGACAAGAAAAGCACGAAGTCCGAATTCCTGGACTGACAAGACCAATCGGGAATGCGGCTCCGTTTGTAGAAGCCTTCGAGCCAGTGCGTCTGAAACTGGAAACCACTGTCCCCCCGCTGGTGCAAGAAAACACGTTGGATGTTGCGGTCAAAGTCTCCACGCTTTTTGGCGGCGTGGCCGCAGATCTGCCCATCCGAGCCCGTGGACAGTTTCGCCCCCGAAGTTACACCTCCAGTCGATTCCCCGACCACCGCTTTGGTTTGGTCGATGACGAACGAACAAGTCAAAAACTGCAGTCAAAGCCAACCGTCTCGGATGCCAACGGAAACGCTTTCCCGAGCTTGAACCTGGATCCAAGCCTGGGATACGGAAAGATCCAACTGACCGTCAGCGCAACCCAGATCGGTGGCCGGACCGTCAGCGACAACCTCAACACGATGTTCGATCCGATTGGGAAGCAACTTGGTCTTCGCAGGAGCACATCCACCGGCTCCTTCGATACCCCAATCGAATTTGATTGGGTGGCCCTGGACGCCATGGATGAAGACCGGCCCACCACCGAACCCAGCATCACGCTTCAGCGTGTCCAGCGTGACTGGGTCCGCCGATTGATCCGCGACAACTGGCGCTGGGTCCGAACCACTCGGTATGAAGATGCTCAAGCCGCCGCCGTGGTGGTAGAGAACAATGCCAGCGATCCGACGCTGGCGAGATCAGCGGGCACCTTTTCTGTTTCATTCCTGGAATCTGGCGAATGGCGGGTTCTGATTGAAAGCGAGGGCCAGAAGGTTGCGCACAACGTGTACATCACCGCACAGGATGGACAAACCCAGACCCCCAATCCTCTATTGGTTGAACTTCTCCCGACGAAAGAAACCGTGGGGGCCGGTGAAACCATCCCCGTGGTCATCAAAACACCTTCGCCAGGACAACTCGTCCTGACGTTGGAGTCTGACAAGGTTGACTGGACAACCAGCGTGGCCATGTCGGGGACAGAAACCACCGTGAACGTTCCCGTGCCCGCAAACGCCCGCGGCAGCATCCACCTGCTCGCGGCATTGATTCGACCCCTTGATCAAAGTGCCAACAGTTGGACGCCACGCCGGGCCAAGGGCCATGTTCGAGTCCCGGTCCGAACCAACCCACCTCTGGAACCGACTTTCACCCTTCCAGATGACATCGAACCCGAACAGGAAGTGATGGTGCAAATCGACTGCCCGGACGCCCCTTCTGGCACCAAGCTGCACGTCTGGGCCATCGACGAGGGCATTGTCCGGCTGACCGGAAGCGTGGTCCCAGACCCTGCACGCTTCTTCCATGCCCCACGTCGACTCGGCGTTCGAACCGCTGACCTGTATGACGAGTTGCTCCCGGATCATGATCGTGGCGAGCAAACCCTCCGCATCGGGTCTGATCTGGAAGGAAGTTCGGGCCGAAGAAGAAGCCCACTGCCTTTCGACCGAAAATCCATCGTGTTGTGGCGAGAGATGGTCACGCTTGGCGAAGATGGACAGTCGAATTTGTCGTTCACCATGCCTCGGCTGAACGGCGCGTTGCGGTTCCGAGCCGTCGTGGTCCATGACGACGTGTACGGTGCAATGGAGCAATCAATCCCCGTGGTCGCACCCGTTGGAATTGATTCCACCTGGCCGCGGGCCGTGGCACCGGGCGATGAATTCCGCGTCCCTTTGCGCATCCACAACCGAACCGACGAGTCCCAAGACATCAGTTGGACCCTTGCGGGCGGCACGGGCTTGGATCCAGCAGTGCGCTCGGGCGTGGTCACGGTCAATCCCGGAGAGACCGTGCGGCGAACACTGCCCGTGGTAGCCAACACCACCGGGGTGCAGCGAGGGACCCTTGTTGTGGAAAGCGGCGAGTTGGGATCGACCACCGACTGGACCACCACCGTACGCCCCGCAACCGGTCTGCACGTTGTGGATCAAGTGATCCAAGTGTCGGCAGACGAACCGGCCACCGTGGTACTTGACGAAACGTTCTATGCCGACGACTTGCGGGTTCAGGTGGAGGCTGGCGGCCCCCCGACTTTGTCACTTCGATCATCTTTAGAACGAATGCTGCAATATCCCTATGGCTGTATTGAACAAACGTCATCGGTGCTGGGAACCACACTGCTGCTGCCGCAGTTGGCGGCGGCCGAAGAACGAGAGCAGGATGTTGGTGTGGATCGACTGGTGCGAGCCGGCATCAACCGTATGCACCGGATGCAGACCACTTCTGGTGCGTTCGCATACTGGCCCGGCAGTAAAAACGAGCACGTCTATGGCACCGGACGTGCGGCGTTGATCTTGGCCCAAGCCGAAGCCTTGGGGTATCCCCTTCCTGAATCCATGAAAGAAAAATTGGTGGCATGGCTTCGAACCGAAGTGTTGGGACGAAGACAACCCGATGCCAACATGCGGGCATTGCTGGCCCACGCTGCCTCCATGTGGGAAATTCCGGCGGAAGGAGCCAATGTGCTGCTCTTCGAGTGGAAGGACAAATTGTCAACCACTGGAAAAATGCACTTGCTCGCCGCCCTCAAGAATTTGGGCCAACTTGAACTGGCCCATCAACTCCTCGAAGAAATGGATATCGAATCCATGGTGGCCCAGCCGCATTCAGCAAACGTCGGCACATGGATTGAAACCAAGACCCTCGCGTTGTCCATGCTGTTGGAACACATGGTTGATCTACGCCCCTCGGATCCACGCGGCCTCTTGATCTTGCAAGCTGTTCGGTCAGCCCGAACCAAGGGCTGGTGGGGAACCACCCTCGACACCGTTGCCGCCACGAGTGCTCTGATCAAATGGATGGGAGCGCAATCCGCCAGCGATTTCACCGGAGTGATCACCACCGGGGAAGAGCAAATCACTTTCACCGATGAGACTCCTTGCCGATTTACGCGAGAAAATCAAAGCAATCAAGTCAACGTGAACTTGCAAGGCACAGGCCATGCCACCATTCGCGTCCGAGCAGAGGGCAGACCCAAACCCGGAGTTATTCAAGAAGAACACCACCATGGTCTCCGTGTGACCCGAAGCTGGACCACCCCCGATGGGGAACCCCTCCCGGAAGGACCCATCCGAGTGGGGGATTTGATCTACGTCCAGATCACTCTGGAGGCCAAGAACGAAAGCACCCGAATCCCATATGTCGCGGTCACCGATATTTTGCCCGGCGGCATGGAAGTGGAACATCCACGGTTGGCCACAAGTGCTCAATCTGAGAAGCCCGTTGGCGCACAAGCTGAGCGGGTTGAATTCTTGGATGACCGGGTGCTGATGTTTGCGACCGCCTACCGCTCCAAACGAACATTCCGCTACGCATTGCGAGCCGTCACCGCCGGCGAGTTTGTGCACCCCGCCATCGAAGCGGCCAGCATGTATGCACCGGAACTGCGTAGCCGCGGGCAGGAGGCCAAGTGCGTCATCGTGGAATAAACCGATGGTTTCGGCGGTTGGCGACGCTGTTCGGAGGTGCCGCCACTTTGGCCTGTCTCGCTTTGATCATCAGCTGGTGGCTTGTGCCACCGGTGTTGGACGATGGATCGCGCACCGCGATGAGTTTACGAATTGAAGATCGCCATGGCCAAGCCCTCCTGCGCCAAGTGGGCGCAGACGACCAATGGCGAGAGCCCATTCCGCTGGAAACCATGGGGCCACATGTACCAGCCGCCGTCATGGCGGTGGAAGACGAACGGTTCTTGACGCATCTGGGGGTTGATCCCATCGCCACCACCCGCGCCGTTTTTCAAAATATCCGACATGCACAAGTGGTCTCTGGCGCAAGCACCCTGACCATGCAAGTGTGCAAAATGCTCGACCCCGCTCCGAGAACCCTCCGTACCAAGTGGATTGAAGCCATACGGGCCCTCAAATACGAACGCGAACACCAAAAAGATGAAGTGTTGGAACTCTGGCTCAACATTGCTCCCTTCGGAAGCAACCTACGAGGCATCCGGGCTGCGAGTTTGCACTGGTTTGGTGTGGAACCCGAAGATCTTCACCTTGCGGAGGCCGCACTGCTGGCTGGCCTCCCCCAGTCACCCGAACGGCTTCGTCCTGACCGCAATCCAGATGCCGCTCAAAAGCGACGGAACCATGTGCTGGATCGAATGCTGACTGAAGGTTGGATTGATCAAGAAGCCCATGCGGAAGCGATCCGGCAACCCATTCACCTGTTTCACCACCCCGAACGTCGCTCCATTCCTGATGCCGTCGGTTTTTTGGCCGCAAAGCGGCGCCCAAGAGGCGGCACCACCACGATTGATCCGGTGTTGCAGCATGAGACCAAAGCTCTCATCCAAGAGCATCTCCTTCGCTTGCCCGCAGGAACCGATGCCGCAGCCGTGATCATTGACACCTCCACGAACAGCCTCATCGCGATGGTGGGCTCGCCCAATCGAACCGATCCCCAAGATGGCTGGGTCAACGGAGCCACCGCCCTCCGCTCGCCGGGATCCGCGCTCAAACCTTTTTTGTATGGCACGGCATATGAGTCCGGACGCTTCAGTCCGGAGAGTGACATTCCTGACCGGGCAATCGATCGCGAAGGCTGGACGCCCAACAACTACCACCGAACTTTTGACGGCTTGGTGTCCGCTCGGGAGGCATTGCGGCGCTCCCTGAACGTGCCAGCAATTTTGCTGACCGAAGCCACTGGCGTGTCCAAGAACGTGGCAACTCTAAGAAAACTGGGCTTGTCCTTGCCTGAAAATGCGACCGAACGAGGCGGACTGGCTTTGGCCGTTGGAGGATTGGAGGTCTCGCTTCTCGAGTTGACCAATGCCTACGCCACGCTGGCTCGCTCGGGAGAGCACGCACCTGTCCGCATGTTCCAAGACGACCCCAAACTTCACCCCAACAAAGTGTTCTCGCCAGAAACCTGCGCACATCTCAACCATGATCTTGCGTCCTGGGCTCATGCCCCGGCGGGAATGGACGAACTTCCGCCTCGAGACCGACCTTGGTTCATGTGGAAGTCAGGAACAAGTTCGGGCCACCGCGACGCATGGGCTCTGGGCCACAATGGAAAATATGCCATTGGGTTTTGGGTGGGTCATTTTGATGGCGCAGGTGACCCGGCTTTTGTCGGACGTGAAGCCGCCGGGCCTCTGTTGGCCGACGCATTCAGCCGGCTCGTCCCTTCGGTCACGCCACCGCCAGATCCGAGCCCACTTCAAGTCAGCCGACCTTACTCATTCGATCAAGAACTGTTGGCCCAAGATGGTCCTCGAATTATCACGCCGGCACGAGACCTCGTGATGGAATGCCAAAGCGCCTACCACCAGCCGGTGCTTGGCGAAGGCGAAGGGTTGCACTGGTTCTTGAATGGCAAGCGCTTTGAACTCGACGGCGAACATGTACGCCTCGAACCTGGCAGCCATCGTTTGGTGTTGGTGGACCAATTCGGCAGACGTGACGTGCGGCAGATCGTTGTGCAGCAGGCCCGGCGATCAATCGCCCGCTGATTCATCACGCAAACTCGCGGCGATGGCCAATTCTTGCAAACGCATCGCGGTGCGGTCCAAACGATCTCGGGCCTCGGAAAAAGCATGGGCATCCACATGATGAGGGTCAGCTTGGCCTTGTTCGACGAACCCCGCGATCGCGGAAAGGTGACGTTCCAGTTCTTCGCGGTACGCGGGATCGAGATCAGTCACCCGGTCCATGGCCTCACGGGTCCATTTCGCATCCAAACCTGCTTGCACCACCAAATCAGCAACACGGTGCAAATGCATGTCTGACTTGGCAAAGGTCAAACTCTCTTGTTCAAGACGATCAACCTCGGCCCGAGACAGGCCGTGTCGCGCCGCCACTTGCACACTGGCCCGTTTACCACTGCGTCGTTCGACCGCCCGCACCGACAAAATGCCATCCGCATCCACCAAGAATTCCACTTCAACCTGCGGGATCCCTGCGGGCATTGGCGGAAGTCCGGTGAGCTCGAAATCGGCAAGCAGTCGACAGTCTTGGGCCATCTCACGTTCACCCTGCAGCACCCGCAAGGCAATGTTGATCTGACCATCTTCGCTGGTGGAGAACATTTCGGTGGCTTGCGCTGGTACCGAACTGTTGCGCATGATCAGCTTGGCGACCCCGCCACCGCGGGTTTCGATCCCCAATGACAAAGGAATCACATCCAGCAACAAAAGTCCCGGATTGGTGCCCGCCAAAATCGCGGCTTGCACCGACGCTCCCAGAGCCACCACCCGATCTGGATCAAGCGCCACGTACGGCTCGGTCTGGAACGCCTCTGACACCAAGTGGCGAACCAACGGTGTCCGAGTGGTCCCCCCGACCATGATCACACGATCGATACCGGCGGGTTCGATTCCCGCATCGCGAACCGCCTCTTGGGCGCAAGCCACAGCACGTTGGACCACTGGGGCCGCACGGGTCTCGAACCAGTCACGCGTCAATGTCTCTTGGAAGACCCGCCCCTCCCCCAGATCCAACTCGATGGTGGCCGAATCTTCTTGAGACAATCGAATGCGGGCTGACTCAGCAAACAATCGCAACGCCTGCCGCGCGGCCGGGGGGAACGTGACCGGGCCAAAGCGTTCACCGATCAAAGCCGTGACATGATCCATCACGACGGCATCGAGATCATCGCCACCAAGTTGCGTATCGCCTTTGGTGGACAGCACCCTGAAGAACCGCTCCGCATCGGAGCCCACCAGTTGCAGAACCGAGGCGTCGAACGTGCCGCCACCCAAGTCGAACACCAGGACCGTCCCCGAATTCTGGCCCAGCCCGTAGGCCAATGCCGCCGCGGTGGGCTCGTTGACCAATCGGACGATGTCCAACCCAGCCAAGCGTCCGGCATCCCGCACCGATTGACGCTGGGCATCATCAAACCATGCCGGGACGGTAACCACGGCCCGCGCCACCGGAACCCCCAGATCGGCTTCAGCCCGCTCCCGAAGAACCCCCAGAACCTTGGCGGCAATTTCCTCGGGGGCGACCACCTTGCCATCGGGGCCTTGAATCGCCGCTGCCCCTTGAGAACCAGCGATGATTGGGAAGCCGAAGCGATTGGCCTCGGCTTCGACCTCAACAAAGGTGCGTCCGAGCAACCGCTTCGATGAATGGATGGTTCGCTCCGGGAACAGCACAGCCTTCGCTCGGGCCGACTCGCCCACTGACCCATCCTCCCCCAACCGGACCACACTGGGCACCAGCTCGTCGTTGCCCAGGATCCTCGGCCCATCTTCACCACAAAATGCCACCAAAGAATGGGTGGTGCCCAAATCGATTCCAACGATGGGATCGGTGACGCTGGTCATAGGGAAGAGTCTAGGGGCGATTGCTTCGGTAGAATCCATTGCATGTGGATGCATGCATTGGCACAGAACGGAGAGTACGGCGTCATCGTCGGGTGGCTCTTTTGGATCATCGCTTCCATCACCTTGCACGAGTTGGCCCACGGCTGGGCCGCGCTCTGGCAAGGCGACCCCACCCCGCGGGCCCTCGGACACATGACCGCGTCACCCCTGGTGCACATGGGGCCCATGTCCCTGATTGCCCTTGCTCTGGTTGGCATCGCGTGGGGGGCCATGCCCGTGAATCCGCAGAACTTTCGCATGGGACGGGTTGGTGACGCACTGGTGGCCTTGGCGGGGCCAGCCATGAATTTTCTCATTGCCATTGTGGCCGCCCTGATTTGGCCCGTTGCCGAGCACTATTCGGTAGAGATGGGTCGGCTGCTGGAACTCGGAGTCGGACTCAACATTTTGTTGGGTTTGTTCAACTTGCTGCCCATTCCACCTTTCGACGGGGGCCGGATTTTGGTCTCTCTCGTCCGCGAAGTGCGGCAGCTCTTCGAGTCGCCCGGTGGTCAAAACATCTCCCTGATCGCCTTTATGCTCTTGTTCATCTCTGGAGCCTTCGGGTACCTGCAGAGCTTCTCCTTTGGGGTGGCCTGGTTCATGTGTGACTTGTCTGGGGGCCTCTGGGGCCCATTCTTGGACTGAAAGGTTGCTTGTCCGCTCGTGCGGCTCTACAATTTTCGATTCGCCAATCGCGACGGCGAAGTCTCCCGGCACGTCCCTCTGTGAACCACAGACCGATCCCCGGAGACCGTTGAGGCAGGACCGCGGAGTTCTGGTCAGCGAGCGGTCGCCTTTTTAAGGAGATGACCTATGGTCGTCTTGCGTCTGAAGCGTATGGGTCGCACCCACGCCCCGTTCTACCGAATCTGTGCCATGGATCGCCGCTGCCCACCTGATGGCCGCAGCCTCGAAGACATTGGCTGGTACAACCCACAAGCCAAAGAAGGCCAGCAATACTCCGCCAAGGCGGATCGCGTGGCGTACTGGTTGTCCGTGGGCGCCCAACCGTCTCAAACTGTCCGTGACCTCTTCCGGAAAATGGACATCGACCCCACCCCCGGGCGCAAGCTCGAGGCTTGAGTCGAATGAACGACAACGCCGGGTCGGACACGCCGATTCGGTTTGACATCCTGACGCTCTTTCCGGAAATGTTTCCCCCGGTCCTTGAGACCAGCATTCCAGGTCGAGCGGCGAAGGCCAACGCGGCGGAATACGCCATTCATGACCTTCGCGATTGGGCCGAGCCCGGCGGACACCGCAAGGTGGACGACCGACCTTTCGGCGGCGGCCCCGGGATGGTGCTGATGTGCCAACCCATCCACGATGCTGTGTGCGCCGTGGAGAAGTTGGACGAACGGAAAGCACGAAGAATCGTGCTTTCCCCCCAGGGCAGACCGTTGGATCAACGGCTGCTCGAAGAGTTGGCGAACGAATCGCGGCTCTTGCTGATTGCTGGCCACTACGAGGGCATTGACGAACGCGTCGTCGAACACCTCGAACTGGAAGAAATCAGCCTTGGGGATTTCGTGCTCTCCGGTGGAGAGCTCGGAGCCCTGGTCCTTGTGGACGGCATCGCTCGGTTGCAGCCGGGCGTGCTGGGTCACTCGGATTCGGCGCAGGAGGACTCCTTCTCGCCGGTTTCGGAGGCAGACGAGCGTCGATTGCTCGACTGTCCCCACTACACGAGACCCCGTGTCTGGGAAGGACGCGAGGTCCCGGAAGTGCTGCTGTCGGGCGATCACCACAAGATCGCACAATGGCGGCTTCGGCAAAGGGAAGAACGCACGCAACAGCGGCGTCCCGACCTTTCCGACAACAGGTGACCCCTGAGGGGGCCGGGTCTGGTGTCATGGGATACCAGCGGAGCCGCCACTCAAGTCGCCTTTGACCGGAACCTTTTCGGTTCTGGGAGTACTCGTTGGGATTTCCCAACGTGGAGTTGCTTGGTATGAAATTCAACCAAACTGAGATCCTCGAATCCGTCGTCGCCCACCAGCTCAAGTCGGAAGACGACCTCCCCAACCTTTCGGTCGGCGACACCATTGATGTGCACCAACGCATCATCGAAGGTGGCAAGGAGCGAACCCAGGTCTTCCAAGGCGTCCTGATCGGCATGAAGGGCCGTGGGATCAATCGCATGATCACCGTGCGACGCATCGTGGCCAATGAGGGTGTGGAACGAATTTTCCCCTTGCACTCCCCCAAGGTCGCCAAGATTGAGATTGTCCGCCACGGCGATGCTCGTCGGGCCAAGCTCTACTACCTGCGTGACCGCGTTGGCAAGTCACGTCGTTTGCGTGATCGCCGTCGCGGCCTGAAGCACGTCAAGGACAGCGGCGCTCGCAACTGACCCCCCGGCGGCCTTCCACCGACCCGCTTCTCTAGAAATGCCTAACCTCTTCACTCCAAGGAGGTAGACATGTTCTGCGCACTGCTGGCCACAACCCTGACCCAAACCACCGTTGATCTCCCACGCTTCCCCAGCCTGAGCCCCAACGGAGACCGCATCTGCTTCAGTTGGCGGGGTGACCTCTGGTCGGTGTCCTCTTCCGGTGGACACGCCCAACGGTTGACCGCCCACTCAGCCAACGAGACCCGCAGTGCTTGGAGCCCCGACGGGGCCGAGATTGTTTTTGAATCCGATCGCGATGGCGTTCGAAACCTGTGGTGCATGGCGGCAGACGGAACGGGTGTCCGGCAACTCACCACGCTGGATCGTCCGGTGACGCTCAGCGCCGTCGCCGAAGAACAAATCTGGTTCTCTGCCTACCTTGAACTCGACGTGTACCGCTCTGAGCGGCCGTACATGATCCCCCGCCAAGGCGGCGACCCCGTGCGATTGCATGACGCCTTCGGCGCGACCCCGGTCCCTGGCGAAGACGGGCAAATGTTCTTTGTGCGTGGCGGGTATTACGACGGGTGGGCCCGCCGTCATTTTCGAAGCGCGGAGTGCGCTGATGTCTGGAGTCTGAGCGCTGATGGAACCTTCGACCAACTCACCAATTGGTCTGGCAACGATGGATGGCCGGCCAGCGACGGGCAAGGCAACGTGCTGTATTTGTCCGATGCCGCCGACCGGACGGTCAATCTCTGGCGCCAACCCAAAACCGGCGGCATGGCCACCCAGATCACATCATTTACCGAAATGGACATCAACGACTGGTCATTGGCCGCGAACGGAAAAATCGCGGTCGTCCACCGCTGGGATCAACTGCACCGAATCGACTTCGACGGTGAATCGACAACAATCTCCGCGCTGACGATCACCGCACCAAGTGACGCCATGAAGGACACCGTCGAAAGTCTTTCTGGGAAAACCACCCAGGCCGCACTGTCCCCAGATGGCAAGACGGTGGCCCTGATCGCGGGGAATGATTTGTACGTGCGGGACGCCGAAGGCAACCGCCCGGCCCGTTTGGTCTTTGGCTCCGAGGGTCGAGAAGAAGATCCGGTGTGGAGCACCGACGGCAACACACTGTGGTTTGTCTCTGATCTCACCGGAACCCGCTCCATTCACGCGGCCACGGTGACTTTCGAACGCTCTGATCTCCAGCCAGAAGAAACCGCCATCGCTGATACTTCCGAAGACCATTCCGACCAGAGTGATTCCGAAGATGACGCTTCACAATCTGAAGAGCAAACGGAATCCGAAGCCTCTACCAGCAACTGGTCCGAGGCGCTGGGGTTTGAAATCTCTGATGTCTTGGTTCGAGACACCGAAGACCGGAACCCTCAGGCGATCCCCGGAGGCAAAGGCCTGGTGTTTCGATCCACCCGAGGAAAGATGGAGTACTTGGATTTTGAATCGATGGAAACCCGGTTGCTGTTTGAGCACTGGGACGGCTGGATCGACTTTGATTTGTCACCCGACGGTGAATGGATGGCCTATGCCCAACACGACCTTGATTTCAATTCCGACATCTTTTTGATGCGATTGGATGGTTCGCAGGCCCCGATCAACTTGACGCGCCACCCAGACAACGACGAGCATCCTCGCTTCAGTGCGGATGGACGGTTGTTGGTCTTCACCAGCGAACGCAAGGCCGAGGCGTACGACATCATGGTGGTGGCGCTGGATGCTGAATACGACCGGCTGCTCGAAGCCGATCAAGAGGCCTACCACGAGAAGGCCAAGAAAGCGGCGGCGGATCAAGACCCCCAAGAGGCAACCCCCAATGTGTGGTCATGGTCCCTCAACGACGCGTGGTTGCGTTTGCGAAGGCTGACCACCCTCGATGGTGATGAAACCAGCCCTTGGATCACCCCCGGTGGTGAGGCCATCGTCTTTCGAGGTTCAGGAAGCCATTCGGGCCTGCACCGTATTGACTGGAAAGGTGAAAACCGCACCAAGATCGGCAATGGATCCGTGCAAGGGTTTTCAACCGACGGCAAAAGCCTCTTGAGGGTGGACAATGGCACCGCCGTCATCTCGAAGACCGACGGCAAAGACAGCACCAAACTTGGAGTGAGCGCGCGAAAGCTCGTGAATCACGCCGTGCGGAACCAACGAAAAATCTTGGCCATCGGTCGGGACCTTGGTGAAACCTATTACGACCCGAACATGGGTGGCTGCGACTGGAGCAACCTGGTGCCGCGTTATGCCGAATTGGCTTCGGGGTGCCGCACCAATGAGGCATTCGACTGGGTGGCCAATCGGTTGATTGGAGAAGTGAACGGCTCCCACATGCGGGTCCGGTCGCCTTCTGACGTGCCTTCGGGGGCCGGGCGAACCCCGGGACGCTTGGGCGTTGACACCAAGCAAACTCCAAGTGGGATTGAACTCGCAGAAATTGTCCCGTTTGGTCCGGCGGCCACCGCCACACCACCCTTGGAACCTGGCGATCAACTGGTCATGGTGAATTTTTCCGCCGTCGAGGGCACCACGCTGCGTCAATTGCTGCAGGGCACCGTTGGCAATGAAGTCGCCGTGACCGTTCTTCGTGGAGAAGCAGAAATCACATCACTGCTGACACCAATTTCATGGCGAGAGGAACGACAGTTGCGTTATGAAGCATGGCGAAGAGCCACGGCCGAATTTGTCGAACAGGCAACCGACGGCCGCGTGGGCTACATCCACATCCAAGGCATGAATCAGCCCTCGCTCGAGGTGTTTGAACGCGACCTCTACGCCGCCTGTGCCGGGAAAGATGCGTTGCTGCTGGATGTCCGAAACAATGGTGGCGGGTGGACCACAGACCGGGTACTGGCTTCCATCATGGCCCCAGTGCACGCTTGGACCACACCTCGGGGTGCGGATCCAGCTGAGACTGGGCACTACCCCCAGGATCGGTTGTTCATCCAGCGAACCACCATGCCCATCAATTTGTTGTGCAATGAAAAGAGCTACTCGAACGCGGAAATCATGAGTCATGCGTTCAAAACCGTGGGGCGCGGCACTTTGGTGGGTATGCCCACGCACGGTTCAGTCATCTCAACTGGTTCGTTCTCATTGGAAGACGGCACGACCGTACGGATGCCCTTCCGAGGCTGGTATGTGGCCGATCAGAACCCACGCGACATGGAACTGAACGGTGCCATCCCGGACCTCGTGATTCCCCAGACCCCCGAAGATGAATCCACACAAACCGACACCCAACTCAAGGTCGCGCTGGAAGATCTCCTGAAGAGGCTGCCCTGAAGAAGATCAGTTCTCGGTCGGGCGAAGTGGGTCCGGCGAAGGTTGTAAGGGTCGGGCAAGACGTCGACCACTGGCCCCAGTTCGTCCTGAGGCTTGGGTCTCTGAGTCCTCAACTTGGGTTCGCTTCCGCCTTGCGGCTTCAATGGACCGCTCGATGGAGTCAAGGAAGGGTCGGATTCGATCAGCGTTGTCTTTTCTGGGCTTCATGGTGGGCTCCTCGAGAGAACCATGCCCCAGAGTGGAAGGTGGGCAATCCTCCGGGTCCCAAAATCAACTCCGCCGCTGACGCAATTCGTACAAACCGTACAGTCGGATGGTCCGAGAAGCCCCCATGATCCCCTCCGACTTTGATTCCTCGCCGTAAAGCGAGATTTCCCCACTTGGAGGGGAAAATCCACCCAAAATTGGCTTTTCTCAGCCCCCAAATGCGGTAGTTTTGGAGCAAAGCGGCACATGGTCGGCCGTATGAATCCAAATATTCTCATGAGGAGAACTTCTATGAATGATCTGCGGATCACCAATAATGCCCTCGGCTTCGCGGCTGTTGCAGGACTGGCATCAGTCTGCCTGCAAGGCGCTGCGTACGGCGAAGGGTCTGAATTCCCTGACGGTTCGGTCACCATCACCAGCTTGCCTTACACGGACACCGGTGACACCACTGACAACTCAGACGAGTTTGATGCGACTTGCCCGTATTCCGGCTCCACCTCACCCGACGTCTTCTACGCAATGAGTGGCGACTTGGGTGAGATCACCATCACCCTGTGTGACAGCCTCTACGACTGCAAGACTTACGTCCTCGACTCTGCATTCAACGTTTTTGCGTGCAACGACGATGCTTGCGGTGACGACGGCTTTAAGTCCCAACTCGATGCCAACCTCGTGGCCGGCGCGACCTACTACCTCGCGGTCGATGGATACGCGGGCGAGTTTGGCGCTTACACGCTGACGGTTGATGGCTTCGTGCCACCAGAGCCTTGCGATCCATTCGAATGCCCCCCAGGCAGCACCAATAATGATGAGCCTTGCGACGACACCGGAGCCAATGACTCCAACGGTGGTTGTAACCAGGGTGTCCCATACGTTCCAATCGCCGATGGCGAAGTGGTTTGTGGCACCGTCTGGGCCTTTGGTGGCACCCGTGACACCGACTGGTACGGATACGCTCACGCTGGTGGCATCTTGGACTGGACCGTTGAGTGCAACGCCCCATGTGTTGCTTTCATCATCACCCCAGAAGCCCAGTGTGCCAGTGCAGCAGTTCTGTTCGCTGGTGACTCCGCTGGTGAAACCTGTGGCTCGGCTGTCGCCTCTGGTGACTTGGCTGCCGACACCTACGGCATGTTCGTGTCTGTCGGCGGTGCCGGTGGCGCTGGTATCTTTGAAGGCTATGCCTGTGACAGCGGCTTCAACGATTACTCCGCCTTTGCTGGTGCAGGCACCCCACCCCCGCCACCATGTCTGACTGACCTTGATGGCAACGGTGCGACCGACTTCCAAGATCTCGTTCAGATCTTGTCCAACTACGGTCCTTGCCCAGAGTGATCCAATTCGTCGCTCTGGCGACGCATCTGAAATCACCTCAATCCCCTGCCGAAAGGCAGGGGATTTTTTATGGCGTGTCCAGATTGGTGAATGCGTCACGCAATCGCTGGAGCAACTGGGGTGAGGGGACCTGGTCCCTCCGCGACATCATGGACTCCAATGAAGTCACGAATTTGTCAAATCGCCATGTTCGGCGGCCTGAAGGCGTCCACCAAGCAAAAGAAGGAACCGCACCAGTGATGGTGGACTCCTCGGCCAACATCGCACCGGTCCCAATCACCGCACCAGTTGAGATCTTGGTGCCAATGGCCGTGCGCACAAAATCACCAATGAATGCCCCGACAAAGAGCCGTCCAGTTCGACATCGTGATCCCCCGGGAGTCATACGTATCGAGATTTCCTCGTAAGAATTCAACAGATTGCTGACCGTGGTTCCTGCACCAAGATTGGACCACGCCCCCAATACGCTGTCTCCCAAATGCCCGTCGTGGGCCCGGTTGCACCAGCCCTGCAAGATCGAATTGTTGGTCTCCCCCCCAACCCGACAGGTGGGGCCAACATCTGATGCTCGTACAACGGCATGCTCTCGGATGATGCTGTCTGGGCCGACATGCACTGGACCAACCAGCACCGCACCGGGGCGAATGCGTGCACCAGCCTCAATCCAAATCCCCCCCAACTCTGCGTCCAACACAGCGCCCGGATCAACCTTCGCGCCTTCCTCGATATGCACTGGCGCGTCGCCGAGGACCTGAACACCAGAAGGGGTAACCGTCGACGCCAAATTCGCCATACGACGGCCCAACGTACGCCCCAACAACGACAAGAGGTCCCAAGGAGCATCCAAAGTCTGCGCGGGAACAACCGTCGATGAAGTCGAATCTTGAACCCGGTCCATGTCACCATCACGCCAAGCTTGAAGGACTTCTTCACCAGCGTGAACCGCCAACAGCACCCCATCTTCAGAAACCACATGCTCACCAAATCCCGGCAGCGCATCAGGCTCTGGATCTATCCAACGGGCCGAGACCATCAAACTGGCTGGAGAGATTGACGGAGAAGGCACGAAGGCATCCTCTTGGCCGGAGACCGCAACGCCTTGAGTAGGACGATCCAGACAATGTTCGAACCAAGACAAGATCGAACCACCAGCCCCATGGCTGGCCCACAACGGACGATGGGCGGTCAAACTGCCCATGCGGTGCGAGCCATCGTCAATCACATGAATTGTCGGTGGTGAGGACATGGTCTCTCATCGGTCCACAATCCCCCCCCCCCACAGTCGATGCCGCAGAGTTTTTTGCAGAAGAACTCAGAGTGGACCAATTCGACGCGAAGGGCCGGTTGGCACCCCAGCGAGGCGGGCAAAAGGCGACATCAGTGGGGTCAACGCCGCGGCAAGCAATCCCGTCCAAAGGGCCTCAGTCCCAACCACCCACAACAAACTCGTGGCCTCGGTCCTGGTCCAATCCAAGCCAGAACTGGATTCATAAAAATCATGCATCAACCGAAGGGTGGTTGAGATTGTCCCCGCGATCCCAACCCACAAAAAGGCCACCAAGCCCACAACCACCGGATGCTTGCGAACCAAAGTCCCTCTCAAGCCAACCAGGAGCGTTGCGGCGACCAGACCGCCGCATGACCACGGACCCAACAGAGGACCAAGACGTCCCATGCCTTGAGGAATCAATTCTTGGAGATCGATCAACAGACCAATGACCACCGCGGAGGCCATGACCACCCCCCGGGGGCTGTACAACATCATGGCCACCAAGGGGAGAACCACCAGTCGAGGCTGGATGGTCCCCCAGGAAAAATTCAGGGTCAGGATTGGGGCCAACATTGCATGCAACATCGCCCCCAAAACCAAAGCGGCCACCAGCCCCATACGGTTCATGACGCATCCCCGGAACTGAGAGGGACCAGAAGTTCAGCCCGAACTTTGGGGAGATCCGACGGCTTCACGCGAATCTCTCGCAGTCGCACACCATCTCCAGGTGCTGGCGACGCTGAATGCAACCTTCCCAAAGCCAAACCGACCGCGACATCAGGAATACCTGGCGAAGGCAGCAATCGAACGGGTTCTCCTGCATAAGGGGCAAGATCAATCTCGAGGTACCCCACCAGGTCTCCGTCTCGCGGGGTCAGTTTGACCGTCCGTTCTTGCCCTGATTCAAGTCGAACCACCCCCAAGAGTTTGGGAGCATTGGTGGCCGTGATCGGCAACAGGTTGACCACATTGGTCTCAACTCCGGCACCCACCGGGGTCACCCAACCCACAAGGCTCCCATCCAAAACGGCCGCACTTTCTTGGAGTTGCTTCGGTGTGCACCGACGCTCCAATTGGGCTTGAACAAAGCCATTGGTCTGGCCAAGGACATCTGCACGAACCCGGCGCGCTTCACCGGACAATTCCAGATTCGTCTCTCCGGATCGACGCATTCGATCGCGAAGTGCATCGAGCGTGATTTGCAAGTGCTGGGCCTGGGCCAACGCGATATCGCGATCGCGGCGTGCTTCCAGCAGTGCTTCTTGCCATTGCTGTTCGTCCTGCTCGGGGGCAGTGGATTCCCCGCTTCGCAAGACGCTCGCCAGTTGCACTCCCGCCCACTGGAATGGCACCAAGGGGAGATGAACCACCCGAGCCAACTCCCCAGTCAATTCAAAACGAAAACCTGCAGGAGCCAGTGCGAGAGCCAACAGGACCAACAAACCAAGCCAGGGCGGGCGTCCCATTTCCATCGAAGAGGACACGGCAGGGCTCCGATTTATGCCCCGCCCGATCCATCCATGGAATCCTTGAACTCCTCCAAGTTCTCAAGGTATTCCGCAGTGCCCCGGGCAACGCAGGTCGATGGGTCTTCGGCCAAGGTGACTTTGAGTCCGGTCGCCTCTTCCAAGACAGCATCCAAGCCCCGCAGCAGCCCCCCACCGCCGGCCAACACCATGCCGGACTCGATCAAATCGGCGGCCAACTCTGGTTCACAACGCTCCAGAGTCCTCTTCACAGCCACGGTGATTTGATGCACTGGTTCTTCCAATGCCTGGCAGATCTCTTCCGCGGTCACGGACACCGCTCGCGGCATACCGGAAACGTTGTCTCGGCCTCGAACTTCAATAGTGGGCGACGGAAGCGAACCAACGGCCGCCGTGGTGGCGGTCCCGATTTCCAACTTGATGCGTTCGGCCGATTGCTCACCGATGGTCAAGTTGTATGTGTTTCGCATGTGCGACATGATCGCCTCGTCCATGTCATCTCCGGCCACACGGACCGAGTCACTGGTGGCAATATCACCCAAGGAGATGATGGCGATCTCGGTGGTCCCGCCACCAATATCCACCACCATGGAGCCTCGGGCTTCCTCCACCGGCAACCCCGCGCCCAATGCAGCAGCCATCGGCTCAGGCACCAAATAGACGCGTCTCGCACCAGCTCTTTCGGCCGAATCAATCACGGCGTTTTTCTCAACCGCCGTGATGCCACTCGGGACCGCGATGACCACCCGGGGGCCCATGATGCGGCTGCTGTTGACCTTGCGAATGAAGTACGAAAGCATGGCTTCCGTAATTTCAAAATCACTGATCACCCCATCGCGAAGAGGTCGGACGGCCGAGATTGAACCAGGAGTCTTCCCGATCATCTCTTTGGCCCTCCAGCCCACCGCGTTGCCATTGTCGAGCACTTTGCTTGTGTTTTTGTGGACGGCAACCACCGAAGGTTCGTTCAGAACGATGCCTTCGCCACGAACAGACACCAATGTATTTGAGGTGCCAAGATCGATCCCCATGTCGATTCCGAACCATGTCAGCAGACGATCGAACATGTGCATCTCCTTCAAGACCGTCGAGGGACCTTCCATCCACAGAAGGATCAACGGAATATCTTACGAAAAACCTGCAATATTCGATGGAATGCTATTCCAACAAAAAATCCCCCGTGCAGGCACGGGGGATAATGGGGTGTCATTGGGGGTTCAGCCGAGGTGAGGGGTCACTAGGGCTTACGAACCAAGTCGAACGGGCCAGCTGACGCAGAGCCATTGCCCCCCGAAACAAACTGCTCATCGGCGTGCTCCATATTGCGGAGAGCCATCAAGGCGGTGCCAACGAGGAGGATGGCCACACTGGCGAACAGAAGGCCAGTGAAGACATCAGGACGAGCGTTTGAGGAAGTAGCCATCAGGAATTGCCTCAGTTGTTGGTCCGGATGAGGACCCGGTCACCAACAGAGACCAAGCCTCGTGCCGCTTCCGATTCCATCTCGAGAACACCAGTGGCCCGGTTGATGTCGACCGCAGTGATGCGGATTCGGGCGACGTAGTCACCACCCCGCCCAACGGTTGCGATCCAGCCAACCTTCACACCATCACGGCTTCCGGCATTGATTTCGGCGTAGCTTCGCTCGCCGCCTCGACGGACCTGAACAATGGTTGCGTCCAAGTTGCGATCAGGCTCGATTCCAGCATCAAGCACCCCGGCCGAAGCCATCGTGTCCAACTCGCCAAAGCGAGCGATGTACCGACCGATGATGTCCATGGATGAAGCTTGATCGTCCTTCATCCGCTGCAATTCTTCTTGCAACGCACGGCGAGCAGCAATGGCCACTTCCAACTGAGCTGCGGTATCGCGGTACGTCTCGTCGAGTTCAACCCGTCGTCGTTCGGCGGCGAGTGCTTCCTGGCGAATGCCAGCAAGTTCGTCGATCAGCGATTCGGTCAAATCCTGATTGGCCGAGACCGCAGAGGCGAGGGTGGAAAGGTCGTTGGCTTGCTGGACCTTCAAGCCATTGGCTTGGGAAAGGTCATCACGCAAACGTTCCACCGTGGCCTTCGAATCGGCAGCATTACTGCGGGCAGCACGAAGCGATGCTTCGAGTTCAGCAGCCCGGGTCGAAAGCCCCGTCTTGACTGCATCAAACTCACCAGATTGAGCATCGAGTCGACCCTGCAGAGCGGCAATTTCCGCACGAGATTCCTGCCATTTGGCTTTGTAGGAATCCTCGTTGTAGGCATAGGTCACAACCATCGGCACCAAGGCCGCGGTCAAGAGTGCCACCAGGGCAACAAAGAGTTTGGAAAGGACGTGCAAGGTTCAGTCTCCAGATCGCGATCCTCCGCCGCGAAGCAGAAAGTATAGAGGATCCGTCCCGTTGGGGCACAAACCAGATCGCTGTTTCGCGTCCAAAGAGGGGGGCACGGGCGATTTATCGCCCTCGGCGCAAAACCGACACCGCGGCGGACGCTCGAACCAGCGGATCGGGGTCTTGGAGCATGCCCAAGAGCTTGGTCTCCGCTTCGGAGCCTGCCGTGAGCCCAAGAATCGCTGCTGACTGCTGCCGGATCAAAGGTTGATCATGAGAAGCCGACTCGATCACCCACGCCACTGGGGCCCTTCCCGGACGCAGTTGGGCCACGGCCCCGGCCGCAGCCAACCCGATCTCCAGCGGAATTTCATCTGATGCAGCCCGCAGGGCCCTCTCTTCGAGAACACCAGCGTACGTTTGGTCTCCAAGACGACCGAGTGCTTCGCACGCCAGCAAGGCCAGTTCACCCTGCTCTTCGGGTGCAAAGACGCCAGCCCGGACGGATTCAAGTGCATCGGGGTCCCCAAGTTCAGCCGCCGCCACCGCCAAACCAAACTCCACAATTCTGCGTTGAGCTTCAGGCGTCCCGACCGCGAAAGGACTGGAAGACGCTTCTCGAAGCAACCGCACATCATCTTGTGTGCCGAAAGCGCCGATGAGCATCGCGGCATTGGCTCGGTGCTCTGGCGTTTCGGAAAATGCCGCCTCCGCCAATGGAGTGCGATCCACTTTTCGCCCCAGATGCGACAAGGCCGCAACGGCCGCAGCTCTGACCGACAAAGCTGGGTCGACTCGAAGCCGCTCCAATACCGGCAAATACGCTCCATCCCCCCGGCGAGCAACCACCACAACCGCGATGAAACGAACTCCACGATTGGCGTCGCGAAGGGCAATGGGGAGGACACGGTTGGCCAGCGTTGCATCGAATTCTGCAGCTTCAACGGCGTGGGCTCTCATCGCCGGAGCCGCGTCGCGAGCGGCTTCCAGCAGGATGGTTCTGGCTTGGGCCAATGGACCTTCGGCTTGGATGGGGTTTGGACTGCCGACCACCACCGAAGTCGGCGGTTCGATCGGATTGGGGGCGAGGCCAGAGGGCATTCCATGATTTGAGGCCCCACCCGAGGGCGATACTGGCTCAACTGCAGGCGTTGACGAGACGGCAGGCTCCACCACTGTGCCTGTGGAGACCGATGAACGCATTGCCCCTCCTGGCATTCTGGCATCAGCGCCGGGGCTCCCCCCCGCCATTCGCCAAGACTGACTGGCTTCAGGATCATCAGACAGGGTGACACATCCACTCATCAGTCCCATCAACATCCACAATGAAGGGGCTTTGTTCACGACCCAAGCATAGTCACCCAGCTGCATGCCGACGGTGTCTAAGGCTCCAAACTCCCACGCCAATCACAGCCACAACCAAGCCCCAATCCCAAATCAACGCACCTCGGACCGCCCACGGGACACCCTCGCCCACCAAAGCCTTCACCGTGATGTGTCCGGAACGCCGAACGGGCAACCACGTGTGCATTCGGCCCGAAGCATCAATCAAACCCGTCCACCCTGTGTTGGCGACACGGGCCACGGGTGTCCGGTTTTCGATGGCCCGCATTCGACACATGTCTCGGAATCGAGCTCGGGCAGCATCGACCCCTCCAAACCAACCATCATTGCTTGAAACGATGAAGAGGTCGGCCAGCCGTTCACCATGATCGAAAGCGAAAGACCGCATCAAACCGGGCAGCGTGCTCTCGTAACAAATCGGGGTGGCCAGACGAATCCCTCCCAGCTCAAATCGACCGGGAGTCTCGCCTCGCGCCAAACCCGCTCCAATTGGACTGCCTTCAGGGGCAAACTTCAGCAGAAGTTCACGCAACTCTGGCACGGTACTCACCAAGGGGATGAACTCGCCAAAGGGTGTCAGTCCGATCTTCTCCGCGCGCTCGGTGGTGCCGTCAGGGTGAACAAGAACCGATGCATTGACCTGTCGATCCCAGTTCAAACCCGTTTCATCGATGACCAAACCGTCCCGGATGTTGGTGCCGACCAACATGGGGGTTTCAAACTCTTTGGCCCAAGCCTTCACCATTCCAGCAGGTTCCGCCCAAGGCCGCCGCAACTGATCCAGAACATCAGATTCAGATTCAAATCCGAAGCCTGGCAGCATGGTCTCAGGCCAGACCACGAGATCCACCGATGGACCCGAAGCACTCGCCGTAAGAAATTCGGTGACATCAGGAATCCAGCGTTCGGTTGCCCAGCCTGCTCGAAGGTCTTGAGGCAAATTGGTCTGAACCAAGCGAAGTTCCAAACCGCTTTCAACCGGATGAGGACGCAGCATGCTTCCCAGCAGCATGCATGAGAGCACACCACCCACGGACCAGCGCCAAGGCAACGCAAAGAACGCAAGCACCAAAGCCGAGCCTACCCAAGGGCCAAAGACCGACAACCACTGGGCCAATCCTTCATTGGCCAACAGCAAGCGGGACCAGGGATCAAAGCCGTACCCACCAAAAACCCACGTGCCTCGCAGTGCGTCCAAAGCCGCCCCGAAAATGACAAACCGGCAGAGCGCGCCTGGGCGCCGACCGGTGAGCAACACCAGCAACGTCGGCCAAAAAGCGGTGTACACCCCCATCCCTAATTGGGCGAGTGTTGAATACGCACCAAGCCACCGTTCCGCCAAACTCCACCCGATGCTCAATGCGACAAAGAGTCCTAGGTTGTGCCGGAACATTCGCAAAGGATGCATGGCGAGCCGAAGTCCAGCCGCCAATCCCAAAGCGGCAGGGACCACTCCCAGATCAAAGCCATACCCAAGCACCGTGCCTGCCGTGTAAACAAAGACCAAGAGCCAAGGATGAAGCCTTTGGTCAGCCAACTGCGGAACATTTGGTGATGGAACAAGGGGGGCCGCCACAAAGGGCACCTTACTTGCCGGTGTAATCAATGATGGCGCTGATCTCTGCTCTCAGATCTCCGCGTGCCACCACGCGATCGACAAAACCGCAGTCCTGCAGAAATTCAGACCGTTGAAAGCCTTCGGGCAACTTCTGGCGAATCGTCTGCTCAATGACTCGAGGACCCGCAAAGCCGATCAGCGCCCCGGGCTCGGCCAAAATCACATCACCCAACATGGCAAACGAGGCCGTGACGCCACCCGTCGTGGGGTCGGCCAGCAGGGAAATGTACAAACCACCCATTTCATGGAATCGAGCCAACACCGCGGATGTCTTGGCCATTTGCATCAAGCTGAAGCCAGATTCCATCATGCGAGCTCCTCCGGAGGCACTCACAATGATGAGCGGAAGATCACCAGCTTCCGCGGCCTCGCACGCCCGAGCAATTTTTTCACCAACCACCGAGCCCATCGAGCCACCCAGGAACGAGAAATCCATGGCCGCCAACACCACCCGACGACCGTGGATGTAAGCGTGACCGGTCCGGACGGCATCACGTTGCCCGGTCTTGGCACGAGCTTGCTTGACTCGATCGGGATAAGCCTTCAGGTCGACGAATGAGAGCGGATCAACCGCCAGCAAATCCTCGTCCATGGGCTCAAAAGATTCGGGATCAACCAAGGTTTCAATCCGACGAACCGCATCCAGACGAAAATGATGACCGCATTCGGGACAAACCCAGAGGTTTGCGGCCAATGCCCGATGAAAAATGCTGGCGTTGCAGGCCGGGCAATGGATCCAGGTGCCATCGGGAACAGCACGTTTGGCGGCTTCAGAGATCTCTGCCCAAGTTTGTGGAGGCTTGGCGCTCATGACGCTTCCTCAATCGCTGGGCCACGAATCGCTTGAATGGCGGAACGTCGATCTTCGGCTTTAAAAATAGCGCTGGCGGCAACCAGAACATCACAGCCCGCCCGACGACAAGCTTCAGCGTTGGCCGGGGCGACGCCGCCGTCCATTTGAACACGAACCCCAGCTGGGGCTGCAGCGGAAAGCGCTTCGGTTTTGGCCAATACCTCAGGACGGAACGATTGACCGGCAAAACCAGGTTGCACGCTCATCACCAACAACAATTCGAAATCGGCAACGTAGGGCAGGATGTCTTCAAGAGATGTCCCGGGATTGATCGCCAGCCCCGCGGTTGCGCCAGCCTGTCGAATCAACTCAGCGGTCGCCCGAGGATCACTCTGGGGGTGATCCGCTTCCACGTGGATGGTCAAATGATCCGCCCCGGCTTGCACAAAGGGTTCGATGAATGCTTGGGGATGCTGGACCATCAGGTGCGCATCCAAACAAACGTCGGGGCAAGTCCGCCGCAATCCTGCAACGAGATCTGGCCCCATGGTCAAATTGGGGACGAAGTGGCCATCCATGACATCCAAATGCAACAAGTCACACCCGGCTTGCATGACGTCAATCGCTTCTTCACCAAGTCGTGAAAAATCGGCCCCCAGCATGGAGGCGGCAACCAATGACGATCGCGGTGCGTCGGTCAGAGAACGAAAAGGATGCGCTGCTGGAGCCACAGTCACGATCGCTCACTTGTCCTTGAGTTGGCTCAAATACCGCTCGAGGTCCAAACGATATTTTTGCTTCAGGACGGGAGGCGCAACTCGGACCGCACGCCGCTGCAAGTTGACAGCATCTCGGACCTGTCCACCAGCAAAGGCAATCGCCGCTTCCAAGGCCGGTCGTTCCGGATCAGAATCAGAAAGTTCTTGGCTGGCCATTTTGGTCAATCGCTCAGCAACATCCAACCGGCGAGCGCTTTCGGGCATGTCTCGACCGGCGGCGATTTCTCGGGCCAAATCCGCCATCAGCCAATAATCATCTCCATACTCGGAGATCACTTCTTCGATCCAGCCATACGCTCGGTCCGTTTCCCCCCGATCGATGGCATACAAACGGAAGATTTCAACCGCGGCCTGGTTGAGGACACCCTCACCATCGCGAAGCATCTGCATGTAATACGACTCGGCGTCTTGCCAGTCGTTGTACTTGCGAGCCTCCTTGGCCGACTTCTTCAGCTTTTCGCCATAAGGGGTCAGTTCGTGGTGGTAACGACCCTTCACAAAATCCTCGAGAAGACCATCCAGTTCTTCACCAGGAGCGCCAATCCACTGGATGATGCCCTTCGCATCCACCAAGAAGACGGTGGGCAAACGGTCCTTTCGGGGGGAGTTGTCCAGCCAGTTCCGGAAGGTGTTCTCTCCTGAATCAGAGGCCACTGGGAAGGTGGTGATCCCGGCATACTCACCAAGGAAGCGTTCCAAATCAGCCGTGCCTTCTTTGGAGATCCCCACCACCTGCAGTCCTCGGCTGGACCAGATGTCGTGAATTCGGCTGATCTCTTGCATCCACAACCCGCAGGATGAGCAAGAGTCACTCTTCACTCCAAAGAAATACACCAAGAGAGGTTGCTCGGCTTCGATCCGAAATGTGTCGTCGTCACGCTCCTCACCTTCAATGGCTGGTCGTATCCACGCTGAAGTTTGCATCTGAGGCTGGGCCGTTCCTGGCTTCACTTCATTGGATTGGGCGAGAACAGGGCTGGTGAACAGCAAGAGTGTGAGCATGAACCGGGTCATGGGTGGAGGCCTCCAATGGGACACATACTGTAAAGCATTCTGTGGCTTATTTTTCTGCGACTGCGGCAAGTCCGGGCATTGGGGATCCTTCCAACATGGCCAAACTGGCCCCGCCCCCGGTGGAAACGTGGCTCACCCGATCCGCCACCCCCAGCAACTCGGCTGCCGCCGCGGTGTCTCCCCCACCCACGATGCCCACCGCTGCCCCTTCAGAGGCACGGGCCACGGCCTCGCCCACCGCCGCCGTTCCGGTACGGAATGCCTCCCACTCAAAGACGCCCATGGGGCCATTCCACACGATGGTCTGGGCTGCGGCCAACACATCAGCGAAGGTTTGGCAGGTCTCAGGACCAATATCAAGCCCCATCAGGCCCTCCGGGATATCACCAGCCACGATCGAGGCCTCAGCATCCTTGTCGAATTCAGCGGCGACCACATGATCGGTGGGCAAGAGCACCTTCGTACCAGCCGACTCAGCTTCAGCGAGCATGTCACGGCATGCCTCCAGAATGTCCTCTTCGCAGCGGCTCGCACCGATGTTGCCACCTCGAGCCGCAAGCAGGGTGTACGCCATCGCCCCGCCCACCAGCATGGTGTCGACTTTGCCCGCCAAATTCCGAATCGCGGGGATCTTGTCGGAGACCTTCGCCCCTCCCAAGATGGCCACGAAACCCCCCGCTTCCTTGGCATCTGCAAGCCGAAGCCCGAGGTATTCCACTTCTTTGGCCATCAAGCACCCCAAGAGTTTGGGACGTGAACCCATGGCCTCGGGAACCGCAACCATGGATGCGTCCGCTCGGTGCGCGGTGCCAAATGCATCGGTGCAATATGCATCGGCCATCCCGGCCAGGATGCTGGCAAACTCCGGATCGCCTTTCTTCTCCCCTTTTTCAAAGCGGAGATTTTCCAGAAGCAAGACCTTTCCTGGATTCAAATCCGCAGCGGCCGCAACCGCTTCTGGTGAAGTGGGCAACGGCCCCGGAATCAACACCGGACGGTTCAGCAGTTCGGAAAGGCGCTCCGCGACTGGCGCCATGCTGAGCGCAGGCTCATGGCCCTCTCCTGAAGGGCGTCCGAGGTGACTCATCAGGATGGCGCTGCCACCGCCGTCGAGAATGGCGTGAATTGTTGGCAAAGCCCCCTGAATGCGACGATCATCCGCCACTTGACCGCTTTCGTCCAACGGAACATTGAAGTCAACTCGGACCAAAACACGGGAACCAGAGGGATCAAAATCTCGAATAGAACGGTATTCCGACACGGTGGGCCTCCTCAAAGGTGAATCGCACAGGATATCCGGACTTGGTGGTTGAGATTGACCGTTTCTGCGTGGCGAACACCCAGTCTGGTCCTAGTCTGGTACATCTAAGAATCTCTAAGAGCTGCAGGTTCGAAGAGTCATCAGAATCGTCCTTTGGAGGAAGACCGTGAATAGCCGTATCGTCGCCACTTTTGCCGCTTGTTCAGCTGCAATCGCTTCCGCAGGATGGTTTACAGATTTCAACACTGCACCCCACCCAGATCATGGTCTGAGCGGTGACCTTGTGGCGAACCCACTCGGCGGCGGCAACCCAGATGTGATTGTTTGGGACTTGCAGTCGTACGCCAACTACGGACCCGCGGCCGGCTACCACGCTTATGCCTTGGGCACCACGTCGTGCAACCAAGGTGACGTGCCTTTGCTTTGGCAGTCCAGCACCAACCTCCACCCCGTCATTGGGCAAAACATGTACCGATGGAAGGATGGACGCTTTGAGCAATTGGGCATGGGCTGGCTGAAGCATGGCTTCTTCGCTCTGTCGCTCTCTGACTGCGGGCCATGCCAAAGCACCGACGGTACGACACTCGGCATCGATTGCTCAGACCCCTACACCGCCGGCCGCAACGGCTCCCAAGGCGGCTTGGGGCCCAAGTACCAGGTGAACGCCACCACTGGGTTCTTCCCTTATCCCCCGGCCGATCCGTCCTACTCCGGATCAACCGCTCGGCGTTGCCGCGTCCCATCAGCAGACGTGATCCCTTCACAGAACCCCGGCGCGGTGTACTTCATGGAAGGCCAGTACATCTGCCCCGACGATTCGCCTGATGACACCGGGGACGCCTCCAACAACTCATCCCACCGCCAACTGAACATGGCGGCTTCGGGCGCCATCTCCAGTTTCGCTGGCCCCACCATTCAAGAACTCCCCGCCATCGCATCTTGGGATGACTTGGATCCTGAAGTGGACCTTCATGAAATTGAAATCCCTGGCGAAGGCACGATCTGGTTTGGCTCTCGCGTCTTTGACGAAGGTGACGGCACCTATCGCTACGAGTACGCCATCTTCAACTTGAATGTGGACCGATCCATCGGCGCCATCCGCCTGCCATGGAGTGATGGCAACCCACTGACTTCCAGCACCCACAAAGCCCCAGAGTGGCACTCTGGAGAACAATTCTCGAACGCAGCCTGGACGATGACCACGGGTGGAGGTGAGATGGTCTGGAGTTCGGAGCCATTCGCCGCCAATGAAATGGCGAACGCCGTGCGTTGGGGCAACATGCAGAACATTACGGTCATCACGACCGCCCAACCTGAGGCCGGCACCGTCACCTTGGACATGTTCAAACCCGGCGACTTCCCATCATTGTTTGTAGACACTCAAGTGCCCGGCAATTCAACCGTTGCCATCAACTTCCCGTCCGGAACCCCTGATGCACTTTCACCCACTGTGGGCACCGAACTGGTCATGGATGTGACTCCACTCGAGATCACCCCTGCACCAAACAGTGGCAAAATGCATGTCACCCGCTCCGACAACACCGTCGAAGTGTTTGACATGGTGGAATCACCTGAAAATCGACACAGCATCGTCTTCTCCGATATCGAGTGCTTCGAAGAGGTGACGTATTTCTTCTCCATCGACACAAGCGATGGCGATCGCGTCTACTGGCCAGGAGGCGGAGACACCTCTCCGGAACTCGATTACCAGTACGCCGCAAAGGGACTGACCGAAGTCCAAATCCCATTCAACGACGACTTCGAATCTGATCAGGGCTGGACCGTCTCCGGAGATGCTTCCGCCGGCATGTGGCTTCGAAGCAGCACGGTGAATGGGTGCACGTACGGCAATCCCAATGCCACTGCTGACGGCTCACAGACTGCGTTCTTAACCGATGACTCGGCCTGCAATATCGATGTCGACGGTGGCCAAACCATCTTGACTTCTCCACCAATGGATGCGAGTTCACTCGAATCTCGTTTGCACTACACCCGCTGGTATGACTGCATCTTTGGACCAGTGGCTGGTGATGACACCTTCGTCGTTGAACTTTCCTCTGACAATGGTGCGACTTGGACCGTGGCGGAGGAAATTGACTCCAGCAACCCCGAAGCAGACGGCGGCTGGGTCAACACAGTGCTTCGTGTCGGCGATTATGTCGAAAATACCGCCACCCTCCGAGTTCGATTCACCGCCCAAGACACTGGCAACAGTTCCATCGTCGAAGCTGGCATCGACTCTGTCTTCATCCGGGCGGAACTTTGCGAAGACTCACCTCCATGTCCGGCGGACTTCGACAATTCGGGCTCCGTCGACTTCCCCGACCTGCTGTCCTTGCTCTCTTCGTGGGGCGCCTGTGATGGCTGCAATACCGACCTCAATGACTCTGGCACCGTGGACTTTGAAGACCTCCTTTTGGTCTTGTCGGCCTTCGGCACCTGCCCCTGATTTCTAAGGAAGAATCCATGCGATCATCATTTGCACTTTTCGCGGCCGGAAGCTTGGCCATCACCGCCCTTGGTCGATTGGTCGACTTTGAAACCGCGCCTGAA
>PAHO01000015.1 GCA_002705085.1 Phycisphaerae bacterium
CGGCCAAAATCAGCCACGCTTCCGCAAGCCACCAAGGTTGGAATGCGTAAGGCCGACTGTTCATCCAGTCGGTCCGCCAGCACCCGTGCCGCCCGGGCGGTGGCTTCTGCATCATTGGGGTCCATCTCACGCAGGAATCGGGCCAACAATTCAATCCACTCACGGTCTCGAGGTTGTAAACCCGCCAAGAGATTGGGATCCGGACGCGACATGGGATCTTCAATCAGATTTCGGGCAACCGTTGCCATGATTTCACGTGGGGTCTGCGGGGTGGAAGTGGGCGTGGTTTCCGCCGGGATTCCAGCCAGCAGCCTCTGCATGGGATCAATCGGGGAGGGCTTTGGGGTCGCGGGACCGCCCAGCGTCCTGGTTGTTGCTGACCCGGCGGGATCGACCGTGGTCGAGGAGGCCAGCTTCGGCGTCTGCGCTCTCAGGAGTTCTTCTCGGAGTGCAGGATCCATCTTGATTCTGGGCGAAGATGGTTGCGATGCCTCAATGTCGGTGGTCAGATCGTGATTGGCGACCGAGGCCACTCGGTCGGTCATGTCGCAAGCGGGCAACAGTGCGGTAAGCAGCAGCATCCAATGTCGAGTCATGGCACCTTCCTTGGCATTGACGATCCCGATCCTCAGGATCCACCCGCAGTCTACCCCGCGCAGGCCAAAGTGAGCCGAATGGCCAATGTTTCGAGGGCTCGTCGTTCATGGCCACGCCCTTGGCGCGGCGCAAGCTGGGCGTCCAAGGCCTCCCGGTGGAGTCGAGCCGCCACATCGGGATTGATTCGAGCGCCGATGTTCAACGTGGGACCTTGGGCCGGACCCCAGAGTTTGAGAGGCCGGCTCAGGGACCAAGGGTCGACGCCGCGTTCGGCATTGATGGAAAGCGTGGCCAACTTCCGGGCAAGGTCGATAAGACACCAGAATGCTGGAACGGTTGATTTGCGACCAATGTCCAGCACTTCGTGCAGGACTTGGGCGGTGCGTTGTGGATTGCCGGAAAGCACCGCTTCTTGCAATGCCCACACTTCATCGCTGCTGGATTTGGCTACCAATTGGTCAACCAACTTCACATCGATACGCTCGTCGCTTGCTCCCGCCAGTTTGCGCATCGCTGCATCCAGCTGGCTCAATTCTGGCCCCACTCGGTCCAGAAGCAATTGTTTGGCAGCCGCCGCGATGCTTCGGTTGTGGTCTGCCGCAAGCCGATCGATCCAGCCAGGAATCTCGTTCTCACTCGGCGGCTTGCAATCCACCATGGCGCCACCCTGGTCAAGGATCACTCGGTCGATGCGACCAGGACGCCAGTCGTTTGCTTGCAGAATCAGCGTCGCGTTGGGGAATGGTGAGGCCAAGCCGTCTTCCAAGACTTGGCGTGGTGTACGTGCTTTTTTCCCTCGCGGCGTGATGGGGTCCCCGTCATCGTCCTCTTCTTTGATCAAATGTTCCGCGCCCTCAATGATCACCAAAGTGTGAGGTGCGAGCAGGCTAGGCGTGCGCATGGCATCCAAGACGTCGGCCAGTTTGATGTGCTCGCCTCGGTGCCGTTCCACGGCCACTCCGTCTGGCCCATGCTGCTTGAGAAGCTCGTTTTCCATGGTCTGGATCCCCAGCCGCTGGAGGAGCCGTTCTGGCCCTTTCAGGACCACCACCGGTTCTTGCCCTTGCAGAGCCTCTGGCTTTGTTTCGGCAGCTTTTTTGGCCATGGCTCCAGCGTAACGGGGTAGAGAACGGCTGGGGGGGTATCATGGTTCCCCTATGTCAATCCTCATCGACGGTTCGACCAAAGTTCTCTGTCAAGGCATCACCGGCTCAGCGGGTGCCTTCCACACGAAAGGGTGTCTCGACTACGGGACCCAGATGGTTGGTGGAGTGACCCCTGGGAAAGGCGGTCAGCAGGATGCCAATGGGCTTCCCATTTTCGACACCGTCGCGGATGCGGTCGCAGAGACTGGGGCCACCGCTTCCATGTTGTTCGTTCCACCGGCTTTTGCCGCGGATGGGATTCTGGAGGCCGCCACCGCTGGTGTGGAAGTGATTTGTGCCATCACCGAAGGCATTCCGGTCGCGGACATGGTTCGTACGCGAGAGATTCTTGACCGAGATCATCCTGGTGTGGTCTTGATTGGCCCCAACTGCCCAGGGGTGATCACGCCCGGCAAGCGTGTGGCCGGTGAGGGGCCAGAAGCCACATTTGAAGGCGGTTGCAAGATCGGCATCATGCCCGGATACATCCATACCCATCGTGCGGATGCCACGAGCGGCAAAGCGGTGGGGATTGTGTCTCGATCTGGAACATTGACCTATGAAGCAGTTTGGCAGTGCTCCGATCGTGGGATTGGTCAATCAACGTGCGTTGGTATTGGTGGCGACCCCGTCAAAGGCATGAACTTCATCGATTGTTTGGAACGCTTTGAAGCCGACCCAGAAACCGATGGTGTGGTCATGATCGGGGAGATTGGCGGCACGGACGAAGTGGATGCCGGCCGTTGGGCCGCTCAGCACATGACCAAGCCAGTGGTTGGATTTATCGCGGGCCGTACCGCCCCCAAAGGCAAGCGCATGGGGCACGCTGGGGCCATCATCGGTGGAGCCGATGACACTGCTGATGCCAAGATTTCCGCCCTCCGTGAGGCCGGACTCGAGGTTTCTGACTCGCCAGCTGGGTTGGGCCATGCCATGGCCATGGCGTTGGGGTTGGCCGTCGCGGCGTCTTGAGAGATTTCTTTTTCTCTGCAACTCTGACGCGTCTAATCTGGAAGGACCCAACTTCGGAGTTCTCCACATGAAAACCATTTCTCTTCTGTGTGCGTTGTCTTTGGCGGCCCCCGTCTTGGGTGACACCGTCATTGTCACCCAAAACGGCCTGGACTACTCGCCACCTGAAGTGGTGGTGGAGGTTGGCGATACGGTTCGATGGGAATGGACCAACGGGAACCACAACGTGGCCTCTGGGGCCGACTGTTCCGTAGACGGCATGTTCTTTGGCCTTCTGAACAGAACCAACCCGGCGTTTGAGTATGTGGTTGAAGAATCGCTTGCGGGTCAAACGGTGGAGTACCACTGCACGGTGGCCAATCACTGTGGCTTTGGGATGGTCGCCTACTTGATCGTTGGCGATGAGAATCCCCCATGTCCGGGAGACATCAACGGTGATCAAGCGGTGACTTTCGATGACATCTTGGCGTTGCTCGGATCTTGGGGCAGCAGTGATCCCGACAAAGATGTTGACGGCAACGGCACAGTCGACTTTGGTGACTTGGTGGCCACTCTTGCAAATTGGGGCCCTTGCTGAAATTCTTTGACACAAGATTTTGAGAGACACAACGCGGAGCTGATGGGCTCCGCGTTGTCTTTCAGGCTTGTGATTCGGTGTTACTCCCCACAAGAACCCCAGCGGGAAAGAATGCGAAGCGTGTCGCCCATTCCGACCGTGCCATCACCATCCAGATCGACCTCTGGGTCAATGCTGTCGAAGACCCCAAGCAGCAGGATGAGGTCTTGGAATCCCACGATGCCATCGCCGTCGAGATCTTCGGAGCAGCCTTCTTCAGCATCATGAACCCAGGCCAGGCCACGGAGATCGGTGGACAAAGGCAGGTGCCGAATGGCATGCAGGCTGACAAAATCTTGATGGAACTTGGCAATCCGAAGTCGGTCGGGATCCAGGCCCCAGACGGAGGACTCACCCATGGCCAGATCTTGGATGCCGTCAATGCTCCAAAGTCCATCCCAAGCATCGATGAGATCCCAGCGGCCTGGTGCCACCGAGGCTTCCCAGAAGGAAAGGTGCACTTGCGGAATACTTGAGGCACCAATCAGCCGGGTGTCGTCGTGGACCAGCACCCGCGCGTCCGGCTGGTTGGCGATGACATTGAGGTCAATGGTGCGGCCAATGTGTCCATTTGGGGCGAGTTCGGAGAGTTGATCGAACCGGTCACCTTCGGACCGCCACGCCACCCGCAGTCCTTGGGGCGAGGTGGCAAAGCCGCCGGTGTGCGCCGGTGTTTCGCCGCCGACAGTCTGCAGCAGCGTTTCACTCATCACCTGACCCGTGCCGGGATCCAGCCGACGAAGCACCTCCCAGCCGTCCACGCGGTCGATGGCAAACAGAACGGCCACCCCGCCGGCCAGCCGGGGTGAGGACCAATCAACTTCTGTGGGGCCGACCACCGTGACCGTGGCTTCTCCAGGTGTGGTTTCATCAAGATGGACCAAATTCCCTGTCGCCAGATCAATGCTGTGGAAGCCAACACGTGGTTCAACGGGCGGCGGCGGTGGTTCACTGGGTGGCGGTGGCGGTGGCGGTGGCGGAGGAGGCGGAGGCGGACCGCCATCATCTGGATCGTTGTTGAAATCGGCCCAAACGCTGCTGGGCAACGATGTGGTCACAAAGAGCGTGGACAAAATAGACAGCGCGGTGCCAAAAAGGCCCGATCGCCAACGGTGCAGCCGCATGATGACTCTCTCGCTTTCTTGTTCTGCCTCCAATGAAGAGGCAACAAGAGCGTGACCGCGAGAGCGTCAAAATCCAGTTCGAGTTGAGAATGCTTCAGCGCACCGTTGGGTGGTGCGGAATGTGGGGTTTGTGCTGTTAGGCCCGCAGGGTTGCCATGAGTTTTTCTCGGACCGCAGACGCATCCGCTTGCCCACCAGATTGCTTCATGACTTCGCCCATCAGACGGCCCACCGCCGCATCCTTGCCCGCGGCAAAGTCTTCGGCCGCTTTTGGATGGGCGGCAATGGCCGCGGCCACCCAAGAGTCCATGGCGCCTTCATCCCTCACTTGAATGAGCCCTTCGCGTTCGGCGATCGTTGATGGTTGGGCGTCTTCCTGGCAAAGCAAGCCAAAGATTGTTTCTACTGCGTTTGATCCGATGTCGCCCGAGGCGCGCAACGCTACCAGTGCGGCAACTTGTTCCGGAGTTGCTCCCAACTCGGGAACGGTGGTTTGTTGTTCGTTGGCCATCTTGGCCGCGGTGTTCAGCAGCAACTTGGCCGTGGCGTGGGCCGCTTCGGGTGATGCATTTTTGATGGCATCCTCGTAGAAGAAGCAGAAGTTTGGGTCGGCCACCAGTGCTTTGGCGTCTTTCTCCGGCAAGTCGTAGGTGCCGGTGTAGCGCTGGCGGCGTGCTTGGGGCAGTTCGGGCAACCGAGAGCGCACTTGGTCTCGCCAGGCCTCATCAACTCTCAGGGGGACCAGATCTGGTTCCGGGAAATACCGGTAATCGTGGGCGTCTTCTTTGGAACGTTGCAAGATGGTTCGCATTTTTTCGGGGTCCCATCCGAAAGTAGCTTTGCGGCCGGGCCCCATTTCCACGCCATCTTTCTTCCACTGCTCGACTTGGCGCTTTGATTCGTATTCGATCGCGCCTTTGATGGCTCGGAAGGAGTTCAGGTTTTTGACTTCGGCGATCGGGGTGGCAACTTCACTTCCGTCTTCAAGAGTCATGACGACGTTGACGTTGGGCTCGAAACGCATGTGGCCTTTTTGCATGACGCCGCCAGTGACCCCCAAAAAGACGCACAGGGCATGGAGTTCCCTGGCAAAGGTCACCGCTTCTTCAGCGCTCTGCAGATCAGGTTCGGACACAATTTCAAGGAGCGGGGTTCCGGCCCGGTTGAGGTCAAGCAGAGATCCTTCAGCTTTGCCACCGCCCGGCAGCTCGTGCCCCAGTTTGCCCGTGTCTTCTTCCAAGTGGGCCCGGCGAATTCGGATCGTCCTCGGACCGGTCTCGGTTTCGATTTCAATCGAGCCGCCCACACAAAGGGGCAGGTCGTATTGGCTGATTTGATATCCCTTGGGCAGGTCTGGGTAGAAGTAATTTTTCCGGTCCCATTTGCAGAAATCTGGGATATCTGATCCCAGGGCAATGCCCACCATCATGGAGAGTTCAACGGCCTCTCGGTTGAGGACCGGAAGGGTCCCGGGCAAAGCCATGGTGACGGGGTCCACCAACGTGTTGGCGGGGGCGTCCCATCGATCCGGATGGGCCAGACAAGGGGCCGCGGTGAAGTTTTTGCTCTGGGTGGACAATTCAAGGTGAATTTCCATACCCACCACAGTTCGGGTCGAGACGATTTGCATGGGAGGTGCATGCTATCGGGGTGCGTAGGATGCGATTATGGTTTTTTGGATCCCTGCAGTATTGATGTTGATGACCGAGTGTCCTTTGGTTCCCCAATGGACGGATCAGCCAATTGGTCGATCGATCCCCATCGATCTGGGAGCCGAGTTGGCTGGGGTCCAAAACGCACAGTTGTTGCTGCTCGATGCGAAAGGGGAGCGACTGGCCGCGTGTGTTCTGCCGGGAGCTTCTTTTGACCTTGGGGAATTGATGCCAGAGGTCTGGGCGCTGGAGCGGTCCGCTTGGCTCCAGGTGTTCTCAGGCTCTGAACCGGTGGGTTCACCATTGGTCGCGGTTCCGCTGTTGTCCCGCCAAGTGCCCATCATGGAGACGGCATCCACCCCGGAGGGACGTTCTTACGCGCGGGTGGTGGGTTGGCGGGATGAACTTGACGTCCCGGTCGAGCCACCGGTGTTTCCCGACCGGCCACCGCCAGACGCCGAGCCTTCGGTGCAGCGGGCGTGGGATGAGTTGGTGGATCGAATGCAAGCCGAGTATGAACGACAACTCGAAGAGGCCGCTGCGATTCGAGAGCTGCTTCCACTGCGAACGGGCTTGCGGTTGATTCCAGACCAGTTGGTGGTGATCCGGACCGACTACGGCGAGATCAAGGTGCAGATGCGATGGGATGCTGCGCCCCACACCGCGGAACATTTCTCGACCTTGGCTCGGAACGGCTACTACCGTGACGTGGTTTTTCACCGCATCGTGCCTTACACCGGATCCGGAGATCCCTTTGTGATTCAGGCTGGCGATCCGTCGGCCACCGGAAATGGCGGGCCGGGAACGTGGCTCCCCATGGAGCGCAGCACCCTTCCCCATGATTTCGGCGTGATTTCGATGGCTCGGGACAACGATCCAGACAGTGCGGGCAGCCAATTTTTCCTGTGTTTGTCGAGAGAGGGCACCGCTCGATTGGATGGGTCGTACACCTCGTTTGGTGAGACGCTCTCCGGTGCGGGCGCGATCCGCTCGATCGCGAATGTTGAGCTTGCCGATCCGGAAACGGGATCTCCGGTTCGGCCTCCTCGCATCCTTGGTATGCGTTTGGTTCCTGCCCCACCCCGCATGATCCGCCAAGCCCCAGAAGTGGTCGACCCAGTGGCTTCTCCGGCCGACCGATTCCCTCGTTGATGAGGTGGGCTACAGTTCCCCTCTCTATGTCATCCTCGAGGAGTTTCCATGACCTACCCCACCGCCAAAATTGAGACCAGCGCCGGCAGCTTTGAAGTTGAACTCTGGAACGATGTTGCCCCCAAACATTGTGAGAATTTCATGAAGTTGGCCAAAGACGGTTTTTACGACGGGCTTGCTTTTCACCGTGTGATTCAGGACTTCGTGATCCAAGGGGGTTGCCCAAACACTCGTGAAGGGGCCAGCGGAATGCCCGGAACTGGCGGGCCAGGTTGGACGGTTGATGCAGAGTTCAATGAAAAAGAGCACCATGAAGGCGTGCTTTCGATGGCCCGAAGCCAAGATCCCAACAGCGCGGGCAGCCAATTCTTTGTGTGTCTTGGACGGAACCATTGCCAGCACTTGGACCATCAGTACACCGCATTTGGTTGTGTGACCACCGGTATCGAAGCGGTTCGCGAGATTGGAACCTGCGACGTTGGTCCTGGTGACGAACCTCAAGAACGCCAGAGCATCATTGCTGTGACGGTTCTCACCGAGGATTGAACCTCAACCACTTGTTGTTCAGCGGCCAGTCCGGACCAATTGGAATCGTTCTGGACGAAGCCAATCGGTTTCTCGATACCGGTGGATGCGTCCAGTGATACGTATCCGAACCCCTTCACCTTGGCGGCCCACCACCCGGGACAATGCTGTGCGGATGCGACACGGAAGAATGGGGTACACCACCCCAACCTGTCCTGCCCCTTCAGGCACAAATCGGGGAAGTCCGTTGTCACACAAAACCAGGCGCCCCTGACGATCAACCACCCGTGCCGCGCGACTGACATCGTCTGGCAAGGGGGCCGTCGTGGTGGTGCCCGCCCGCAGCATTGGTCCGGCGGCAGCGCGGAGACGGGCCGCGATCTCATCTGCTTCACTTTGTTCGGAGCGGCTGGTTGACTCTTCGGGGTTTTCTTGGCTGGTTGGTTCTGGATCTTGTGACATTGACCGCAGAGCGTCCCGGGTCAAGAGCAACACAGGTTTTCCTTGGTCCATCAAGACTTCAGCCGCGATATTCCATTCTTGGTGGGGTTCGCGTTGACTGGCATCTTCCAATCGCTCGAGCGCCCGGCAGGGTGCCGCTTGAAACCAATCGGGCAACGTGGGACTTGGGGATGAGGGCACCAGCCGGGTGCCTTCTGGATGCCTTTCCAGCCGTATGTTCAATGAGAGCACGCGTGCGCCTTCGTTGAATCGGACAGGACGTTCCGGAACCCCGGAGGGAGGGGGAGTCAGGTGAAGAAGTGCGATCAGCAGCAGCACGTTTGCAGTGTATGGGACCAGAGGGGGGCAACGAAAACCGCCCCCGTGCAACGCACAGGGGCGGAAAGGCCGCGGCGGGATTCGAACCCGCGGATAACGGATTTGCAATCCGTCCCCTTAAGCCACTTGGGTACACGGCCAGGAAGAACGAGGATACCCCGAGCCGGATGCAAGGGCAACGTTGCTTGGATTGGATTAGCGGCCAATATCGGCCGGAGACCGCACTCGTCCGACAATCGGCAAGACCAGACGGTCTTCGGGCGGCGACAAGGTGGTGCGAACGACGACTTCCCCTTGGTATTCCCCGGGGACAGCGCCACCAGGGCAATACAGACGAAGAAGCCATCCCGGGGTTGCTTCGGGCGAAGGCTCAATCATGACGGTGCTGCCCGGCATTTGGGGGAAGTTCACGGTGGCCGATTGCAATTCAAAAGGCCCACCTCGACTTCGCAACAGCATCTCACGCTCAAATCCTTGCCCGGGTTGGGCCCCAAATCGGAAGGTGTCCTCGGGCCGTTTGGTGATGGTCCAATCCACGGCTTCGACGGCGCCCCAGACTTTGGCTTGGATCCGGAAGCCTCCGGTGTGGGTCAGCACTTCGCCACCGGGTTCGGTTTGACCTTCGAGTCGAGGCCGGATCCAGCTGAAGAATGATCCCCACTGGTCGGCGGCGGGCACCGTGCATCTGATTTCCCAACAGCCTTCGCCCTCGTCGGCTTCATCGGGTCGGTCTTTGCCGGTTAGTTCGCGCCAATCCAACTCGACCACTGGGTTCGAGGCTGTCACATCCACGATCTTCAGGCTCGGGGCTGCGGTGAACACTTTGAATGAGCCGCTCCACGCGTCGCCGAGTTGGATGAAGCCCGTGGAGGTACGCGTCGCCTTGGGGTCAACGTTGGGGGTCAGAATTTTTGGAACCGCCCGAACCAATCCCACCACGTTGGCTTTGACGGTCAGCCGAAGGAAATTGTGGGGCTCCGGCTGATCGGTCACGATGTTGACGTACTTGAGTTGTTCGCCTTCTCCACTGGGATCAAACGTCACCGTCAATTCGCCTTCTTCACCAGGTGCCCAAACCCGCTTGGGCATCTGGGGGATCGTGCAGCCACAGGTGCCTTTGAGATCGATGATTCGCAGTGTCGTGCCACCCGCGTTCCGGAAGGACAGTCGGCGGGTGCGCTCTTCGTTCTCGGTCAGTCGGCCGAAATCCGCGGTGGTTTCTTCAAACACCAATCGTCCGGGATCAGATTCTTCAGTGGAAGGGGGGGCTTCGGTCTTGGTGGTGCTGGGATCATTGTTCTCAGTAGGAACAGCGCCCGGTGCGGTCGGTGTCTGGATGGGTTCCGCAGGCCCGCCTTGGTCACAAGCGGGAAGCGAGAGAGCAATCAACAAGCAGAACGTGAGGCGAAACATCTGGTACTCCTTGGAACAACGACGTGGTTGCCTTCCTCCACCTTATCCCCGATGGTCGTGAATATGCCGCAAGATTTCGGAGGCGGCGGCTTCGAGATTCGCATTGACCACAAACCCGTCGTAGATCCCACTTTCGTGGGCGAAGTTTCGTTCCTTGCGTGCTTCAGCCAATCGTCGGGTGATGGCGTCTTCTTCATCTCGTCCTCGCCTGCGCAAACGCGCCTCCAGATCTCCTTCATCTGGCGGCTCAATGAAGAGCATGAGGGCTTGAGGCAAGCTTGTTCGAATTTGCTGGGCCCCTTGAACATCGATGTCAAGGATGACCACCCGACCGGCAGCAATTTCAGCTTCGACCGGCGCCCGGGGGGTGCCATAGCGATGCCGCCCAAAGACTTCAGCGTGCTCCAGCAGTTCGTTGGACTGGACCATCGTGAAGAAGGTCTCGTCATCGACAAAGTGATAATCCACGCCTTGGGTTTCTTGTGGGGACTGGGGCCGTGTGGTCACGCTGACGGAGAAGAGCCCGTCCACCTGCGCCAAGACCTCTCGTGCCAAAGAGGTCTTCCCGACCCCGGATGGGCCAGAGAGCACCAGAAGCAGTCCTGAATCAGGCATGCATCGAGTGTACGAAGGCCCGCCCTTCGGCGTATGATTGTCCCCTCAAACAAGGAGTTCGAAGCATGGCTCGAAGCAAAATTTCGATCATTGGTGGTGGCAACGTTGGTGCGTCTTGCGCCATGTGGGCGGCAAGCAAAGAATTGGGTGACATCACCGTTTTGGACATCCCTCAAGCCGAGGGCATGGTCAAAGGCAAGATGCTCGACCTGCTCGAGTGCGCTCCCATCGAACGCTTTGATGCCAATATTGTTGGCACGGCCGATTACGCCGACACGGCCGATTCGGACGTGGTGGTGGTCACTGCGGGTATGCCTCGCAAGCCGGGGATGAGTCGCGATGACTTGATTGCCACCAACGTGCAAATCGTGCGCACGGTGGCCGAACAGGTTGCCAAGCACTCGCCGAATTGCGTGATGATTGTGGTTTCGAATCCTCTTGACGCCATGGTCTATACCGCTTGGAAAGCTTCTGGCTTCCCGACCAATCGCATCCTTGGCCAAGCTGGTTGTTTGGACGTCGCCCGCTTCCGCTGCTTCATCGCGATGGAACTGGGATGTTCGGTTGAAGACATCCAGGCTCTGTTGCTTGGTGGTCACGGCGACGACATGGTTCCTTTGCCCCGCTACACCAGCGTGCACGGCATTCCCGTGACCCAACTGCTCCCCGAAGAAACCATCAACGCCTGTGTGGAACGGGCCAAGGTCGGTGGCGGTGAAATTGTGAAACTGATGGGCACGAGTGCGTACTACGCCCCAGCCAGCGGATCCATCCAGATGGTTGAAGCCATCGTGAAAGACAAGAAGCGCATCTTGCCGTGTGCCGCATGGTGCGATGACCAATATGGTGTCGGCGGCGGCTTCGTCGGTGTGCCGTGTGTCTTGGGTGCAGGTGGCATGGAGAAAGTCATTGAGATCGAGCTCGACGGCGACGAGAAGCAGCTGATGAATGAATCCATCAG